>CALXLK010000032.1 GCA_944389175.1 uncultured Opitutales bacterium | reverse complement strand
ACAACATCAGAGGCATTGTAGGACTTCCGTCCTCTTTGCCTCCCTTTTTTTCTACTTCTTCTACCCTCATCCCACTATCTTTGACGATGAGCGAATAAAAAGCCCATACAATGAACTTGCAAGGGCTTTTAAATGGAGTTGCAGCGTCATTTTTTTCGCGCGGCATGGATACCGTCGTCGGGTGGGCGGAATGGATAATTCGGGTGTGTGGCGAACTCTATCATGGCGAGATTTGCAATATCCACGAGATGTTCGCGGTTGCGATCGCTCTTAAATAATAGAGAGGCGCTTTTCGATAGAGCCGACGTTATCGTACTTTGCGCAGCCTATTGGGGATTGGAGGGAACCGCAGCGGAAGGAGTCAATAATCATGCGGTTTTTGCGGTATTCCTCGAAGATCGGACAGGATTGCATGCGCGCTATCTCGTTATCTCGGCGAGGTTCGGAGCGGGTTCTATGAGCCCAAAAATGCCCGCATGTTGAAGCACGCGGGCGCGCCTCGACAAAATCGCGGAGGGCAAGATAAGCCCGTCGCTTCCCGACGATCCCGAAGCCGCGGCGGAATCCGTACAGGCAAGCGGCGGCTGCCAGCTTGTGCGCCCCGCGCGCGGAGTTTCGCAGCGCAGCGATTACAACGGACTTTAACAACAATTCAAAGCGGTTTTCGCGTGAGTGAACCGCCCTCTTTAAATTTTAAGGAATGCCAAGTGCAGGGGTCAGTCTTTCTTCCGATCCCCAAGCGGTATCGCGCTTTGATAGCCGCAGGGCAACTCTCAGTAGCCGCACGAGCGCAGAGTGGGAACGCGTGGCGCCGGCTTTGCGCGAGAAGTGCTTTTTCTCAGCCCGCGGAAACGACGCCGAAGTTCTTGGTAAGATGCGGGAGCTTTTGGGAGCGGCCATCGATTCCTCAAAAAGGGACTCGTCGAAGGCCCTTGTGAGTCAGGACAAGTTCATTTCGGAGATGAAGGATTTTTTGCGATCGCGCGGCTACACAATGGGCGGAAGCAAGCTCACGGATATTATGAGCAGGCGACGCCTCGGTCTCATCTACGACATGAACGTCCAGGAGGCGCGCGAATATGCCCGATACACGCGCGAGCAGGATTCGGACGCGCTTTATATGTTCCCCGCTCAGGAGTTTTTGAGGGTCGAGAGCCGACGGGTCCCGCGCACAGACTGGCCGGTTCGCTGGAGGGCTGCGGGCGGCAAGATAAGAGGCGGACGTATGGCAGGCGTGGAAAACAGACGGGGCACTCGTGTGTTTGCTCGAGCCCGAAATAACGCATGTTGGATCGTTATATAAAAAAACTGTGAAAAAGTGCCGGGTCAGATAGGGGAGGACTGTTTCTTAAAATATATTTGCAACAAATTTGCAGGCAAGAAACAAGCATCCTGCAATGCTATTGCATCGGAAAGAAAATCAATCGAATTCCTCAAACGTTCGATTTTTTTCCTCAAAGCATGCGACGCGATACAATGGACGTGTTCGCCGAGGGCATGGACAATATGGTGGGCGCGCACAGGCGCGCCGCCGAAATGTATTTCAACGACGGTTCTATCGAGGGCGCGTGCCCGCCTTTGAAAGCCCTGTTGCACATTATGCGCGACGGCTCTTTCGAGGGGAAAAGGCTTGATTCGCCCGAAATGCGCGATATGTTCACTTTCGGAAATATCAGAAAATCCGAATGGTATGCCGAACGCCTTATCGGCCGCCAGCAAATCGAGGTAAACGAACTCCAGCGCAAGCTTTACTCCACGCCCGAAAACCAGCAAAAGCGCGTGGCGGAATTGAAGGCGCAGTTGAAGCTCAAAAAGGGAATCGGATATTTGAAATCGCTTGCGGGCACGCTCGGCGCAGACCCGTATATGGCGATGTAGTTTCCGCGCCGCAGCCTTTCGAGGCGCGGCGGCCGCGGGCATTTTAAACAACGCAACACAAAGGGATACACAAATATGATGAAGATAAAAACCGCTTTGATGTTTTTGGTGTCGGCGGCTTCGGCGTTCGCAATCCGGACCGCCGAAATCAGGACAACAAAACTCGACAAGACAGAGGAGGTAAAAACGGTTCAACTCAACGAAGTCGAAAAGGACGTTTGGAGACTGCGCATTCCCGTCAACGAAATTTCGCGCGACACCAAGTCAATCGTCGTCGTCAACGACTGGGCGAAGGCGGCAAAGGGCGAAGACGGCTTCTTCCTCACCCCCAACGGCGGCTACGGCACCTTCCGCATCGACGACGGCAAAGAGGTTGAAACGCACCCGCATTTGCGCATGTTTGCAATGAAAAACCCGCGCGGCGCGTTCCTTGCAATCGTCAAGGGCTTGAAGTTCGAATACACGCTCATTGCCGAGGCAAAAAAGGGCAAGTATGAAATCTACCCGCGCTTCAACATCGATAAAATCGACTTCGACCCCTACGAAGACATAGTTATCGACTTCTACAAGCTCGATTCCGACAAGGCAAACTACTCCGCAATAGCGGGAATTTACCGCGACTTCCTCATTAAGGATTCGAAACTTGTTCCGCTTGCCGAACGCGTAAAGGGCAATCCCACGCTGCAGAACACGGCAAACACCATGTATGCGCGCATAAAATTCGCCCGCTGCGACCGCCGCAAAGCCCCGCCGAGCGCTTGGAAAAAAGCGGGCTACAAGCCCGAAATGATTGTCGACCACACTTTCGACGACGCCAAGCGCATAATGAAAAATTTCAAGGACTTGGGTATGGACGACATCGAAGTATGCTTTGTCGGCTGGCACAAGGGAGGGCACGACGGCCCGTTCCCGGACTTGTTCCCCGTCCCCGAGGAAATCGGCGGAGAAGCCAAAATGCGCGAGGCCGTAGCATACGGCAAAAGCCTCGGCTACAGAATGACCGTCCACACGAACCACCACAACTACTACTCCAACGCCGCGCGTTTCGACGAGAAAAACGTCAACAAAAACAAGGACGGCACTTGGCGCGTATATACATATTGGCCGGGCGGCAAGGCGTATCATTCCTGTTTCCTCACGGTGCTCAACAGGTATTTGAACGAAGACATAGCGCGCCTTAAAGACATCGGCATAAACGGCACATACCATGTCGATGTGACGTCGATTAGAATTCCATCGCCGTGTTGCAACCCGCTGCACCCCCTCACGCGTCAGGCAATGGTGGACGTGGAAAATAAAATCGGCAGAAAGCTGCGCGAAAACTTCGGCGGATTCAGCTCCGAAGGCAAATTCGACCACGTTGCGCCCACGCTCGATTACGGGCTTTATGTCCGCTGGGACTCGCTTGCAAAAAATACTATTATCGACAAAGACGTTCCCCTCAATGAACTTGTCCTCAACGGCATAATTCTGAGCAACCCCTATTACGGAACAATCGACGCTCCATACGAGCGCAAGGCGGGCGAAAACCTCTCCGATGTCAACAAGCCGTATTGCGTTATGGGCACTGCGCGGCGCGCGCGCCTGAAGGTTATAGAATACGGCGGGCGTCCGTCGTTCTACTATATTGACTATTCCGACCTCGCTCCGATGAAGTGGATTTACGACGACTGGCAGAAGCTTAAATACCTGCAATTCCGTTTCTTCGTCTTCCACGACGAAATCGCCCCCGACGTGTTCCTTTCGCGCTGGGACAACGGCGACGAAATAATCAGCAACTATACCGACAAGCCTTTCGTCTACAAGGGCGAAACAGTAAAGCCCGTTGATTACAGGCTATTCAAGTCGCGTTCGGCGGCGGTAAAACCGCTGGCGCAGTCGAACGAAGGCGCGAAGGCGTCGCTTTTCGGCGCGGACAATGCCGATGCGAAGCCGCCGCGCACAGTCAGGCGCGTAAAAATCGGGAAGTAGCCCGATTTTGCGTGGAAACAAAAAAGACGCCGATTCGGTTCGACGTCTTTTTTTTTGCTGTTTACCGTAGTGTTCTGCCGTGGGGTCGAAGGCGAGCGTAAGGTAGTTTTGACCCTTTTCGACCTTAACCTGAGGAGGCGTGAGTTTGTTTTCGGTTTTGTATTGCGCAAGGACGCTCGAAGCGTTGTCCGAGTTGTTTTTTCTGTCGAGTTTCGACATCCACTCCTCCAAGCCTTTTACGCTGTATGCCTTGCTCCAAGCGTCGTGGCCTTTTGCGCCCGCAAATATGGTGTACTTGAAATTCGGATTACCTCTCATATTCGCGATTGCGATTTCCTGAATCCAAACCTTGTCGTATTCGTTGTTGAATATCCAAACGGGCATATCCTTTAATTGTTTGATTTCCTCCAACTGCATTACGGCGCAGACGGGAACTATGCCCGCAAAGACATCGGGGTTGTTCAACGCCCAACGCCAAATTCCGGTGCCGCCCGAACTCAGCCCAGTCCCGATAATTCTGTCTTCGTCTATCTTGAAGCGGCGTTTCTCGTCGGCGAGGATTTCGTTGAAATAGGGCGGACGCGAAACCCTGTCGTTGTCCTGCGGCGAGATCACGACAAACGGATAGTTTTTCCGCGTTTCGAGAAGCTTTGGTAGGTCGTTTGTAAGGACGGAGGAGGACTTGGCGAAAGTCCGCGCCGACGCCGCAAAATACGCCGAGACCGTTTCGAACGCACAGCGCGAGCGCGCCGCAACCGAAAAATATCTTGCCGACCAAATGGCGGCCGTTCAGGCGAAGTCGCGCGAACGCGACACGGAAATTTTGCGCGCCCGCGCTTCCGGCAACGAAGAACTTGCAAGGGAACTTGAAGCGCAGCAACGCATCGCGCGCCTTTCGGCGGAAATCTTCGAGGCGTCGCGCAAGGAGGGAATGACGCGCGCCGAGCTTGAAGCCCTTGCGGGCTGCAAAATAGGGTCGGCAATTACTTTCGATTTCACAAACCAAACAGTTCTTTATGTATATGATAATTGTCAGAGCGTGTACATCTACGCACAAAGAAATTCTCAACATATATTCCATGCGCAACACTCGTATTCGCACAGATTGAAAATGGTAAATATTTTCGCATAAGAGCGCGCCAAATAAAAATGTTGATATGGGGAAAAGTTTAGTATACACGTGGTGCATTAACACAAACAAAAGGCTTTTATATGCATCTACCATCTGAGGCAATATCCGGGCCGGTTTGTCCGGTCACCGCGGCCGTGGCGGCCTGCGGAATTTCGGCGGCAATATACTTTGCCTGCAAAAGTAAAACTTTTCCATCGGCGCAGAAATTCGCGCTGACGACGTCGGCTATCTTCGCGCTGCAAATGCTCAATGTCGCCATAGGAGACGGAATTTCGGGGCACCTAATCGGCGGCGTGCTCGCGGCGGCGGTTCTTGGAATACCGGCCGGAGTGCTCGCCCTGGGAATAGTGCTAGTGTTGCAGACGCTTTTGTTCGCGGACGGCGGCCTCGATATGCTGGGAGCAAACATCTTGAACATGTCTATAATAGGCGCGGGATTTGGCGGATTTATCAGGCAATACCTTATTTCAAAGAAGCTTTCTGAGAACGCCTCGACATTTGCCGCGGCGTTTGTATCCGTCATGGCTGCGGCAACCGCGCTGTGCGTCGAGCTTTCGGCTGGCGCAAAGGCCGGCCTGTGGGCGACAATGCTTTCCACCCACGCCCTTGTCGGGCTTCTCGAGGGAGCCATCACCTGCGCGCTGGTTTGGGGTCTTTCAAAGGCCGACAACAAATCCGGGGCTAAGAGCCAGACAATCGTGCTGGGCCTCATAATACTTGCCTCGGTGGCTGTCGCGCCGCTTGCCTGCGCCTATCCAGACGCGCTCGAATGGACTATGCAGAAATTCTCCATTTTGCCAAACAGCCCAAATTTCACCGGGGCGATTTTCTCCGACTATAGCGTATCGGCTATATCCAACGGAACTCTCTCGCTCTGGGTTGCGGCACTCTCGGGAATAGTTCTTACGGGGATTTTCTCGTACATCCTCTGCAAGGCCATAAGGGCAAAAGCCGCTTAAAGAAAATGTACAAAGAAAACGCGCCCAGAAAAAGGCGCGTTTTTTTGTAAACTTTTATTTTTATGCGCAACAAAAGCCGAAGAATAAGTAACTGCGCACGCGGCCAATACGCCCATGCAAGAAAAATCCACACTGTGTAATTCTAAGGCGGTGGGAAAAGCGAAGGCGGCCAGACTGCTATTGCGGACGCATTTGCCTTTTTCCCATTTGTGAATCGAGGAAAAACAAGCCCGAGCCCGTGCCGTTTATTATTCGCAGTTTTGCCAGTATTTCCTCCACCTGCGCCTCCTCTTGAATTTGCTCGCGGATTAGCTTATGAAAGAACAAAAGAGAGGCCCTATCGCCCTCGGAAATAGCCAGGTCGCAAAGGGCGTTTATGCGCGAAGTAATAAAGCGCTCGTGCTCGAGTGCGAACTCTATGGAGCGGTCAACCCCGCACTCCTCAAATTCAGGGCGCTGAATCGACATCAGCTTGACGGTTCCGCCACGCTCCACCAAGAAGTCGAAGAACTGCATTGCATGCGAATTCTCCTCGGCGGCCTGCGCACAAAACCAATTTGCAAACCCCGACAACCCAAGCCTTGAAAAATACGCGGCGATTGCCAAATACAGGTGCGCCGAATATTGTTCGGCGTTTATCTGTTCATTTACGGCGTCCTCAACTTTCGCAGAAATCATACATTCCCTTTCTCCAAAAATAATCGGAGAAATTTCTAACATTTTAATATTTGGAAGAAATCAGAAAGGATTTTTCTTCGCGGGCACTGGACGCAAGCACACCCACATGTAAAAAAACATGTGTTAAAAGGCGAGCAATCGCCTAAAGAAAGCAGTAAAAAAACAACGCGTCTAAAAAGCCAAACCGGCATTTCATATTAATATGGAAACGCCTGCAAAAGAAATAAAGCTTTAGCGGCCAAAACACGCACAATTTCAGGCGAACTTAGACAGCCTGCGCAATTATGAGAGACTGCTTCACTTTCTTTTTTAGAGGCGCGAAGCTATGCGGCGTCCCAACTAAAAAATAGAGCATAACAAGCAAACAACCACGCTACCGCTTTTTGCCATTTTTTCATTTTTCCATCCGTTTTTCATCCCCCCCCCAAAAAAAAATAAAAACGCCATCCCGTCGCGACCAATTTTTTGCGCGTTTTGCGGAATACTGGCGAGTAGCAAGCGGCGTGTATGTGTATTTTGCGCTTGGTAAGACGTGCACGTTTTCTGTTTTTTTGGAGTGTGTTGTATTTTTGGGAAAGAGGAGAAAAGAGCGATACAGAAAAAATTAAATATGGGCGGGGAAAGATGTAAAAAATAAAGCGATGCCGCGAATGATTATGGGCAAACAAAAAAAACGCCCGACTTATAGTCGGTGCGCGTCACGGGAAAGACTAACCGCTCTTGCGGGTACCGGCGAGCTTTCTGGCGGCGCGCCATTTTTCCCGGTGGTTCATAATCCAGTCCACAAGCGCGCGCTCATAGCCGATATCGTGCCCGGCCTTTTCAGATTCAATCCACTTGTGTTTGAGAACTTCCTCTCTTTCGGCCAAAAAATCTTGATAAATACTCGAACGCGAGAGCGACTGTGAAAGCTCCGAGCCAGATACCAATTTTTTCCTTTTCATACCGCCGTTAATATAAGGCGATAAAATCGATGCTTTCAAGCAAAATCTTCTTTATTATCGTGCAAGTTTTGCTATTCTATGCGGCTATGAAGGATAATTTAAGCGACGCAGTGCCGCTTGCACTGATAGTATGCGACACCGTTATAACAGACGCCGCCACCGGGAAAAAGACGCTGGTGGGCATATTCAATGCTATCGGAGCGCAGAAATTCCCGCATGTTGTGCCGCAGCTAAGCATATTTGCATCTCTTACAAATCTCGAAGGCGAGACGGAAATAAAGATACGCATGATTGCCGGAAACAACGCCACCGTGCTTGAACTTCCGGCAAAAGTTCCCTTTAGAAACCTTCTCGACGCCCCGGAAATAGTATTCAACCTGCAGAATCTGCGCTTCCCCGCCCCTGGGACGTTCGAGCTGCAGTTGCTTGCCCGAGACGAAGTGATAGCCTCGCGCCTTCTCGTCGTATCGGAAATGAAGGCCCAGCCCGGGCAAAACAAACCTCAGCAATAACACACGCTTATTCTTTGATGTTTTAATCTCTAAATAAGCGCGTAATTACCGGCAAAAGCTCGCACGGGCAAAGCTGAGCTAAAAGCACTCAACGCTTTGTTCTGATAGCGCGCGTTTGGTTCTGATAGCGCACCGAGGGAAGATCACGGGCAGTGTTTTTGGCTTTGCCGTTGCCTGCTCTGCGATATCAACTGCGAAACAATGGCCCCATCGACGACAAAAGATTACTTTCGATTCCCATATCTCACGGAGGGCGAATGGGAAGAGGTGTTATCGAATCTGAGCGCTGCAGAAGATGCGGCAAGCGTGCGGATAATGCGTGTCATAGAATGCCTTTTTGAACGCCCCGACCACAAGCTAAACGCAAAAGCCATAGGCCGGACAATCGGCGTAGCCTACCAGCGTTTAAATGTCGACATAGGAATGTTTGGAAGGCACCTACACAATTTGTACGGCAGACCGTCGAGAATCCCGCCGCTGGGAGAAAGCGGGGAACTGCGCCCATGGAACATTGTATTCGACGGTGAGGATTTAATTTCTGGGGGACAAACGCCATTCTACTGGCGTATAAAGCCCGAAATGGAATCTGCCATAGAGAGCCTTCAATTATTTCGCCGCAATAGATCCCCGGCAAAACATGATATCAGCACGGTAGATGAAGTAAAAAACGCCGCCGACACGGCTGAATTTGAAGGGTGGGACAGACTGGCTATGCTAAAGGCCAGAGTCAACCATGGAAAGTTTCGCTCGAAAGTCTTGAAGGCGCGAAAAGCATGCCAAATTTGCGGTCTAAAGACAAAACAGTTACTTATTGCAAGCCATATCAAACCGTGGGCGAAATCGGATCCTTCGGAAAAAACCGACATTGACAACGCCCTCCTTCTCTGCCCCACCCACGATGCGCTGTTTGATATGGGGTTTATCTCGTTTGCCGACGACGGAAAAATTCTCTTAAGCGCCGAATTATCCGAAGAGGACCTTCGGCTTATGAACATAGATAAAAGCTTTATGCTGGAAATCCCCGACGGAATGCGCAAATACATAACATACCACCGCGAAAATATTTTCAGAGGACAGCTGTGATGCGCTAATTTAAAGCACCCCAAGTCTCGCTCTACGGGGCTTTCCTCTCGTTGTGATTCCCTTCATATTTAGCGCATAAGTTAAAAATTTCACAGCCCAATAATGTGGATTATCGATGGCGAGCGTTAAAAATATTTTGTATGCTCAAGTGTGCAATATGAACAGATCACGGAACAAAAGGAGTGGCAGATAAAGGCGGGCGGAGACGCAAAGACAATAATGACATGAAATGAATCAGACACGGCCAACACAATAAGTAGACGGCACATGCGTTAAAGCGCGGTGCCATAGTGCATAAATAGAGGCGAAGAAGCCCGCGACCTCAATGAGGGAGCGGGCTTCTTGCCAATACTCCGCTCTTCGTCAAACTCAGTGGGATGAGGGTAGAAGAAGTAGAAAAAAAGGGAGGCAAAGAGGACGAAAGTCCTACAATGCCTCTGATGTTGTT
>CALXLK010000031.1 GCA_944389175.1 uncultured Opitutales bacterium | reverse complement strand
CCAAAATTACAGATTGAGGGTCTTGGTTCTATGCGGCGTCTTTCATTAAAATCCACTCTCTTTGGTGTTGACCCAAGAGTTTGAGCGGCTAGCAGAGACGATAAGCGACTGGTTTGCGCCGATAATCCGAATGTGGAGATTTACAAAAAACAACGGAATAACCGAAGGCTTCCACAGGAAAATGAAACTGATACAACGAATGGCTTACGGTTATAAAAACTTCCAAAATTACAGATTGAGGGTCTTGGTTCTATGCGGCGTCTTTCATTAAAATCCACTCTCTTTGGTGTTGACCCCATTTAGTGGTCGTTTTGTTGGAAAAGCCATTTTGTTAAAACCCATTTATCAACTACTTGTATTTTGCCAGTGGAAGACACAAAAAAAAGGCTGATTAGCAACTTACTGCTAATCAGCCTTTAATCTTTTTAAAGTGGCGGGATGGACGAGACTCGAACTCGCGACCTCCTGCGTGACAGGCAGGCGTTCTAACCAACTGAACTACCACCCCAACTGGTTAATTTTGTCTTCCCATAGTGCCTGTTTTAACACCGCATGTCAACAGAAAAATTAAATCTTTTTCACTTTTTATTAAGGCCTGAAGGCAACAACATACCCCTCCTCCGCACTAGACAACTAATAATTAAAAACATAAACAAAACAAGAAAATGGTCCAAATATTCCCGCCATAATTTTGCATCATTTTTTAGCGCGGCTTTTACATTCAGGGGCGAAGAACGAAAAAAGGAAAGGAAAATAAAAAAATTAAATATGCAAAAATATCTGGAAACCAAAATCCCGCTAATTTCACGCGCACCGCTTTTGAGTAACATCTAATTGCAATACCTTTATTTTCCTAAAGACTCGCATTGTGTAGTCTATCAGCATGCATTGAACACATCAAATAACGCCACGCCCGGCAAACAATTTTACCGGCAAAAAAAATGCCCGCGAAAAACGCGCTCAAGACATAAAAATTTTGGGCGCTGTATTTGAGCGCACCTGTAAGAAAAGAAATATGGAGAAAGCTATCAAATGTTCATAAGCACATTACAAAGCAAAGGCGCGGCACGGCAATTTCTTGCCAAGATCTCCCCTTTCAAGCCAAGTATTCATGCCGCAAATTCCTCCAATACCATGGCCGCAAACAGCGCACCGATCGCGCAGCATAGCACGAACAGGCAAACCTTCATAGCCCCCGCAGACGGTTTTGTCGGGGCGGATAGAACCTCGCAGACGTAATTCTTGAGAAAAATATAAAGAATTGGAAAAGTACAAAACGTCAGAAAGAGATCCTCAACTATGCCGTACAAGCGCACCTTAGGCACCGACAACATGGCCCAGTGCAGCAACATCATAGCCAAAACCAGATTGACTTTTTTCTCGAACGAGGCAATCAGCCCTATTGAAAAGACAGCCACCGAACACGGCATTATAGGCGATGTTATCTGCGGGTAACTCCTCCCGCAACAAAGCGAAAGTACGGGATATATAAGCGGGGCCGCCAAAAGTATTGCAGAAAATTTTCCAAATCGGGAAAGCGGGGCGCAAATCTCGGAGGATCCGCATATCCACAAGACGCCCATAATGCCCCAAAACACCGACATTCCCGCGCTATAGCCGCGCATCCAGCAATATAGGCCGTAATATACGCCTGCTATCCAAAAGCAGACAAAGGCCATATACAGACGCATCGCCGCATAGTAGCGCCTCTGCGGCCTGGCGTAGACAAGCCCAAGCAACAGCGCACCGACTGCGCAAATGACGATTTGTAAATACCACGTATTTTGGTTGTACTCGGCTATTGTTTTCCAAAAGATATTCATAGCGTTTTTGACCTCGGCCTGGATAGGGCAAGAGACATGTTTCTAAAGATAAAGGTAGGCAGCGCCGCCCCGAAAGTCAAAAGCACCACAACCATGACCGATACCGTGGCGTTCGAAAAAAATTGGTGGAGATACTCAAAGCTCTTTGGCGCGTCGTTAAGCGACTGCAGGAACATTATCAGGGCAAGTACGCTCTTATACGCATATATTCCCGGAACCATCGGCAGCAGCGCCGGCACGTAAAGAACCGTCATCGGAACGGTTATGCGCCTCGCCAAAACAAGGCTTGCAAAGCCCACCACAAATGCGGAAATAAACGACGCCGTCGCGATATCAAAGCCGTGTTTGATGAGCACAAAGCGCAAGGCATGCCCCAGGGCTGCCAGAACGGCAATGCGCGAAAACGCGTAAGTCGGCGGATCGGATATCGCGCTAAACCCCACCGCCGCCACCGCCGCAAAAAGTGCGTCAAAAATGACTTCTATTATTATCACGAGAGCCCCCCTTTTACTATCAGCAGTGTCAACGAAAGTCCGGCTGCAACGCATACAATCAGAATCACGGCCTTAATAAGGCGCGAAACGCCCGATATGGTAAAGCCGTCGAGAATGTCCATAACGCCGTTTATGAGGGGCACGCCAGGTATTAAAAAGAGCGGACTTGTAGCTATTGCTATTTCGCCGGTACCGCCAAAACAAAGCGATGAGCACGCGCAGGTCGAAGCCGTAAACGAGGAGGCTATGAACACCAGATACTCGTTCAATCCGCCTTTTTGAAGGCGCTGTTTTAGTGAAAGGCCGACGAGGGTCGAACTAAATACGATGGCCATGGATGTAAAATCCCCGCCAAAGAGCCTGCAAAAGGCAGCGTTGGCAAGCCCGACTGCGAACAGGACAAACACGGCGCCCATCTTGGGCTTTGCCAATATCTCGGCATATCTGCTTTTGATTTCGTCGAGGCTGTATTTATTGTCGAGGGCTTGCCAGGAAAGCCTGCACAAGTCGGAATTAAGCTCGAAGGCTATCGGCACTTTTGAGGTTTTGACAATTTTCGTCATGAATTCGCCGGTTCGCGGATCTTCGACGGAAAGCATAATTGTGGACATGCTTGCCGAAAGCTCTATTTTCACTCCGAGAGCCGCGGCCATTCTATCGACGCTGCGAATAACCCGCGATGTGTAGGCGCCGCTGCCCATGAGCGTTGAAGCGTATTCCGAGATAAAACTCAGCGCCCCGCCCAAAATGTTCCCGCGGCCCCCGCTTTGCTCGTCGTTTTGCATGCCGCGTATTCTAATTTAGACAGTGGTGCGCTTCAATATATAATAAACACCTTTTTTATATATAAAAACGATTATATCTGAAACGACTTTTTAAGCAGAGCCAAAAAGTTCTCCAGTGTCTTTTTAGGTTTTGTTCCAAGCCATACCCCCGCATATAAAGTCGAGGCGTTAAGGCCTTCTATAGGCTTGAAAAGCACGCCTTTGTATCCCTGTGTCTGCAGCATCTCGGGAACGAAAGACACCAAGTCCGAATTTGGGATAGACTTTAATATTGCGTCGAAGTTGTATATTTCCGAGGCCACGTTTGGGGCTATAATACCCTCGCGCTTGAGCGCAACGTCTATTGTCTGGCAAAAGAACGGCGATTCCTCGTAGGGCACCATTATAAACTTTTCGTCTTTAAGCTCTCTTAAAGAGATGCTTTTTTTAGATGCGAAGCGGTGCTTCTGCGGAATTGCCAGCACGATTTTTTCGCGCCCGAGCTCGATATATCGCGTTGCAAGCGATGCCGGATTTATTACCCGAATTATGCCAAAATCAAGTTCTCCGCTTTCCACGCGTGAAAGGATGTTGGCCGACGAATGTTTACTGAGGCGCAGAAACACATTCGGATAGCGTTTTCGCATTGTTTCAAGCGCGGCAAAGAATTTGTCGGAGCTAAAAAACGACGGTATTATGCTTATGGAAAGCGAGCCTCCCCCTCCCCTCGAAGCCTGCAACGCCTTGCGCTTTGCGGTGGAGGCCGACGAGATTATCTTTCTTGCGTCTTCCAAGAACACTTTTCCGGCGTCTGTGAGCTCGATCTTCCACTTGTTGCTTCTGTCGAAAAGCCGACATCCGATTTCGCTCTCGAGCTGTTTTATTTGCTGGCTTAGCGCCGACTGCGCTATGCCGAGCTCGTCGGCGGCTCTGGAAAAATGCAACAATTCCGCCGTTTTCGCAAAGTATTTCAAATGCCTTAATTCCATACAAAAGACTCCTTTTCTATCAAACGGCGGGCGACTCGCAAAGATCCGCCGCAGGCGGGCAAATTTTTGTATTCTTTCCATGCGCGGCCACGGAAGTTAACACTTCAATGACCAAAGGCAAAGCGCGCAATTTCACCCGCGCACCCTTGCAAATTTTTACGGCTAAAAAAGCAGCCGCACTCGACGCAAACACAACATTGTCCTCGCGGCAACTCCTTGGTATATTGCATGTTCTTTTCATAATTTTCGCGATCCCAATATCCAAGAGCATCTCTATGCCATCGCCCCAAAGAACGGCGCATGCGGCGCAATTTGGGTATAAACCTGTGCGAAGAGGGCTCTCTTTGCCCCGGGTCGTCTCCCGGCTTGCGGATCCGAGTATCTACCGAGCCTTCCCGGAAGAACCAGTGGCTTGGTACGGAATTTTTCCGCTTACGGTGGCGCGTCCGCTGTGGCATTTCACCACATTCCGCTGCCCGAAACAGGACTGCCGATTTAACTTGCAATTATCTAGTAGCATTGCAAGAAAAAAACCGCCGCCGAACATTGCCAAACAACCCGTAATAGAAAGACGTTAAAAAAAAAGGTTGCCATTGACCATGTGGTAGTTTTTTAACACGCCGAAGGTTTGCTACATACGGCTGTTGTGCGACTATTTTTGCATAATAGCGGAGCAAATTTCAAAATTTATTGTCGATATTGTAATACACGCACAAAACAAAACGAAAGGATACAAATGAAAGGTTTCATCAACTACATTCCCGCTAAATTCATATTTGGCAGCGGGGTATTCAAAGAACTTTCGAAGCAAAAGATGCCCGGCAAAAAGGCACTGGTGGTTATTTCAAACGGAAAGTCGACGCGCGCAAACGGGTATCTGGATACGCTTGAAAAGCAGCTAAAATCGATGAAAATAGATTGGGTCGTATTCGATAAGGTCGAGCCCAACCCCCTAAAAGACACAGTTATGGCGGGCGCAAAAGTCTCGCGCGATAACGGTTGCGACTTTGTAATCGCCCTGGGCGGCGGCAGCGTAATGGACGCGGCAAAGGCGATTGCGGCCATGTCGACAAACGACGGCGACCTGTGGGATTACATCCAGTTTGGCACCGGCAAAAGAAAGCCCTTTGCCCGCCCCGCCCTGCCGCTTGTGGCAATATCTACGACGGCGGGAACCGGTTCGGAACTCGACGCCGGCGGCGTTATTACGAACCCCCAGACAAACGAGAAAACGGCCGTTTTCGGGGAATCGCTGTTTCCCGTGCTGGCGATAGTCGACCCCGACCTTACACTGACGGTGCCGCCGCGCTTCACGGCCTACCAGGGCTTCGACGCCCTTTTCCACAGCACTGAAGGCTACATATCGGCCATCGGCAACCCCATGTGCGATCTCTACGCGCTCGGAGCCATTGAAAACATTTCAAAGTATCTGGCGCGCGCCGTCAAAGACGGAAAGGACCTGGAGGCGCGCCAGCACGTCTCGTTTGGCAATTCGCTATCGGGCATGGTAATGACAGTCGGCTCGTGCGTGAGCGAACATTCGCTTGAACATGCACTTAGCGCCTACCACCAAGACCTCCCGCACGGCGCCGGCCTAATAATGATCAGCCTGGCCTACTATAAGAAACTCATAGAACTCAAGGTATGCCCGGAACGCTTCATAAAAATGGCGCGCGTCATGGGAATCGAAAATGCCGACAAACCCGAAGATTTCCTAACAGCGCTAAAGAACCTTCAAGAGGCCTGCGGCGTGGCTGATCTGAAAATGTCGGATTATTCAATCTCGGAACGCGAATTCGAAAAATTTGTAAAGAATGCAAAGACGGCCATGGCCTTCCTTTTCGAGTGCGACAGAGTCAAACTATCCGACGCCGACTGCCTGGAAATATACAAAAATTCTTACAGATAGGAAATTCCCACTGAACAAATATTGCGCAGATAGGCTCTTTGCGAAAGAGAACTGCGGCGCAAAAATGGAAAGCCGCCGGATAATCCGGCGGCTTTGTTTTTTGCCTTTCGCGGAGAACAACCAACCGCAAAAGACCCTCTCTTATAAATTGGCAATGTTCCTACCCAGAAGGCGCGCCTGCCCTGGGAACGGGCTCTCGTGGACGCCGGCAGGATCGGAACAGCCGCACGCGGCTATAACCCCGACATCTTTCCACCCAAGATACCCGCACATGCTTTTAAACGACTCGGCTGCGCCTTTTGCGGCGGAGTCTGTATCGTCGGCAAAAGCCAATATCAGTGCGCTTTTCTTGCCGTTTTGTATTGCCGCGTCATTGGCGTAAAATCTGTCTATTACGGCCTTCAACTGCGAAGTTATGGCGTAATAGTATATCGGCGATACAAACACGACAGCGTCGGATTCTATGAGGTGGCGGTTAAGCTCGGACATATCGTCGTCAAAAACACATCCGCTTTTTTCCATATGGCACTTGTCGCACGCTATGCACGGGTGGATTTTTTTTGCGGCGGCGTCAAATTTGTAGACCATGTGCCCGGCCTTGTGTGCGCCGGCTATAAACTCTTCCGCCAGAACCTCGCTGCTTCCGTTTTTGTGCGGGCTCCCTGTTATTACTACTATTTTCATATACGGATTCTCCTTTGTTTTATTCTATCTGGTATGATTCATCGGCCGTTATGGTAAAAGACAAAAATTTATTGTCGGAAAAATCGTAACTCTGAACAAACCCCGGGATAAAATCCCGAATTCCCGACAATATTTGCAATGCGGCGGCGGCTCCCCAGACGCCGCTTAAGTGGGCGGCCGGTCCAAAAATGGGATTCTTCTTGGCCGGTTGGCTCCTCGCCGCATCGTCTCCTACGATGTCGGAAAATTTTACGCCGCGACCAAGAAGGAACATCTGGCTTACAAAGCCCTCGGCGCTACAGAGTATTTCGTCCACAGACGCATCCGCGCAGGCGTCCGATACGATGAGCCTGGAGGCGAAGGAGTCGGTTGCGTCTATGCACATGTCTATGCCGGGAAGCAAGCCGGATAAGTCTGCCGGTTTCTCTATCTTTTTATTATGCGCTACCACTTTTATTTCCGGATTTATTTTTCCGAGGCGCTCGGCGGCTAACGGGGCTTTTGCCCCGCCTATTTGCTCCTGCGTATAGAGAGTCTGACGCGCGAGATTTGAAAGGCTGACGCAGTCAAAATCGACAATCGATATGCTCCCGATGCCCGCCCCCGCCAACAGCGGCAAAAGCGCGCACCCCACTCCGCCCGCCCCGACGACTAAAACCTTCGCCGCCGACAGCCTGCGCTGGGCTTCCTCTCCAAAGCCGTCCAAAGCCAACTGCCTTTCATAACGGATATTCATAGTCAACCTCCGGCGACAACCCTCATGATCTCGATAACATCGCCCTCTTTTATTTTTATATCCTTGAATGTTTTATAATTGTGCGCCGCTCCATTTACTTCCGCGACGCATCTTTGCGGATTGTGCCCCATTTGCACAATACACTGCTCAAGCGTCTCTCCGGCGCAAACTATGCAAGGTTTACCGTTTATTTTTACCGTTATGTATTCCATATAAACATCATGTGGATTTTCGAATGCCAGTTCGATGAACACCCGTTCGGTGTGAGCTGACGCCAAAGCCGCAAACCGCGCCCGTAGAGTGCCTCCATTTATTCTATCTCCCGATTTTTTGTCAAACAATTTCTGCCTGCAAAGCCTCTACAAATTAGCCTGGGTAAGGTGCCAGTACAAAAAACAAGAGGAAACCGCGCAAAGAAAAGCCCATATTCAACGTCCATTTAGCAAAAGAAATTCCGCATGCCTCATAAAAGAAAACAAACGCGCAAAAACGCTTTAAAAAAGGGGCGGATTTTGTTGACAGTTTCAGCATATGGGTCTTACTGAAAATATAGAATTACGCAGCCTGCCGCGGCAAAAAACGGCGGCGAAGAAACAGAATTTTTACAATTAAATTATGTTAAAAGATATGGAAGATTATTTTATTGTTGCTGGCAGAAAATTTAAATCGCGCCTGATATTGGGCACGGGAAAATTCGCATCGAACGCGGCCACGAAAGACGCGGTGGAGGCTGGAGGTTGCGACATTGTCACGGTTGCATTGAAGAGAATCGACGCAAATCCCGGAGCCGGCTGCGAGGATATTCTTGATGGTGTTGACGCAAACAAGTGCATGATACTGCCGAATACATCGGGGGCGATGAACGCCGACGAAGCCGTAAGGATTGCCCGGCTCGGCCGCGCCGCGGGGCTTGGAGATTTTATAAAATTGGAGATCCACCCCGACCCGAATTACTTGCTGCCGGATCCCATCGAGACGCTCAAGGCGACTGAGACGCTTGTAAAGGAGGGGTTCAAAGTAATGGCCTACATGAATGCCGACGGGGCGCTTGCCGCCCGCCTGCAAGACGCCGGCGCCGCCGCGCTCATGCCGCTGGGCGCCCCGATAGGCTCGAATATGGGCATACGCAACGCCGAACAGATTGCCATAATAATAGAGAACGCGCGCCTGCCCGTTGTAATTGACGCCGGTCTCGGCCTGCCTTCACATGCCGCCCAGGCCATGGAAATGGGCGCCGACGCCGTCATGGTAAACACCGCAATAGCGACGGCCGCCGACCCTGCGCGAATGGCGCATGCGTTCAAATTGGCCGTCGAAGCCGGCCGCGCCGCGTTTGTTGCTGGCGGGCGTTGGAGAGGCTCATGGGAATCTTTGGCGGCTTCTCCTACTAGCCCGCTTACGGCATTTTTGGAGGAATAAAAATGAAGGACACATTTCTAGAAGAACTGAGGGCCACCGATACGAAGGGGCTTTCGGAATTCTCTGCAAGGGCTCCGATAGAGCGCGCCCGGGCTGTTTTGGCGCGCGGACATGCCGACACGCTTGAAGATTTCGCAGCCCTAATATCGCCCAATGCGCGGCCGCTGTTGGAGGACATGGCACGCTTGTCGGCGGGGATAACAAAAAAATATTTCGGAATGAATGTGAGAATGTTTGCGCCCCTGTACGTGAGCAACCAGTGCGTCAACAACTGCGTTTATTGCGGTTTTGCAATCAGGAATTCAATCGAGAGAAAGACTCTCTCTTTCGACGAAGTTAGGCAGGAAGTAGCAGCGATATACGATCTTGGCTTTAGAAACATACTGTTGGTGGCCTCGGAAAATCCGAAGCTGGTATCTTCCGGCTATATGGACGAATGCATAAAAATAGCCAGGGAAAAAATGCCCGACGTATCGATTGAAATCGCCCCGTCGTCGGTCGAAGACTACCGAAGGTATGTGGCCTCCGGCTGCGAAGGCCTTACGGTATTTCAGGAAACCTACGACGAGCAGATATACCCCGACCTGCACCCGTCGGGCCCGAAACACGACTTTAAGTGGCGCCTGGCCACTCCTGAACGGGGAATCGAGGCTGGAATGAGAATTGTGGGCCTTGGCGCACTCTTGGGAATATGCGATTGGCGCCGCGATATAATTTCCATGGCTCTCCACGCCCAATATCTGACGCGGAAAGCGTGGCGGACAAAGATATCTGTAAGCCTGCCGAGGATGCGCCCGTCGGCGGGGGGCTTCAAGGTTTTGCCTGAAAACATTCCCACCGACGCAGACATAGTCCAGATAATGTGCGCCCTGAGAATATTTTTGAACAGGCTATCCATAGTTGTATCGACGCGCGAAAGCCGCAAATTTCGTGACGGCATAATGGGGCTGGGCGTGACGCAAATGAGCGCCTACAGCAGCACTCGCCCCGGCGGCTACGCCCACCCGAGCCGCGACGGCGAACAGTTCTGCATAAACGACGACCGCACCCCGGCCGAGTTTGCAAGCGCCTTGCGGGCAAAAGGGCTATGCCCCGTCTGGAAGGATTTCGATTCGGCGTTCGCATAACCCGGGCATTTAAAGCCGGCTTGGGCTGCCTGCGCGCTTCCACTTAAGACCCCGCAAAAAAACGGAGTACAAAAAGAGCGGAGAGACTCTCTTCCCTCTTTTGTGCCGTCCGTACTTGCCGTCCGCGGACTGCCATCCCCTCCCGCCCAAAATTAAAATCGCCTCTTTATTTTTAGGAATCTTTGTTTTTTTGTATATTGCAAAGCATAGAGGCATAGGCGCAAATTATAATCAATACCT
>CALXLK010000030.1 GCA_944389175.1 uncultured Opitutales bacterium | reverse complement strand
CTTTTCTTGGTCGAAAAACATCTACTCTACATTCCTTAAACCGCTTGTCTAACTCCTTTAGCTTTTATGCTCTGGAGAATTTAATTCGCGATTTTAAAAGCTAAGAGAATGTGCTTTTTTCTTGGGATAACTAAATATTTTATAACAATTTATACTATTGTTGGCTTTTCAGAATTGGATAGCTGGGAAAGAATTGCCGTGTAGGGTTCAATATGCAAGGTTTTGAGAGTGGCTGATTGGCTTTTATTGCTTAAGAGACACAGGCTGAGTCAAAATCGGTCGCACCGGCTGCGTAGTTATTTTTCATAGCAGAGGTTGTACTGATTCTCTTGAATTATGGTGCGCTGCTTTGTGCGTGCGGACTCGTGCTTTTTTCATTTTAGCCTTGTGATACGTAGAATTGCAGTTTAGACTGCACTTGTTAATATGATGAAAATCAAAAATATAGCAGTTGTGTTGTTTGTCGCGCTTTTTTGCGTGTTCGGCGCCGTGTCGGCCAAGGAAGCGGCAAAAGTGTCGATCGGAGGGAAAAATGCCCGCAATTCTTGGGATGAGAAACACGGCATAAATTACGAGGAAGATAGAGTAGGCTCGTGCGTTCTGCCTGATCCGCTCGTAAACCCGCACAATGGTTTTCGGGCTTCCAATGCCGTAGAATGGATTGAAAAGGTCAGACCCGCCGTGGTTGAAGAGGTTGAGAAATTGTACGGGCCTGCCTTGCCGAGCCCCCTCCAGATGCGCTTTGAGGTTGAGGAAAGCGGAGAGGCCTTTTCAGGCAAGGCAATCCGAAAACAGATTAGAATTTATCTAAAGGGAGATACCGGCAAAGAATTTTCATTCGGCGTATTGATGTACGCGCCCAAGGCAAAAGGCCCTGTTCCGGCGTTCGTCAATATGAATTTTTACGGCAACCATACGGTTGCAGACGACCCGTCAATAATCGTTGGGAAGTATTGGATAAAGGACGGCACGATAAACGGTTATAAGGTTCGCGGGAACGTTCCTTCCGCCGTCGCCAGGGGGATTCATGCCTTCAGCCATCCCATAGGCGCGATACTCGACGCGGGTTTTGCCTATCTGACATTTTGCTATTGCGAGGCCTTCCCCGACACAGGCGAGGCCGCCATAAACTCAAAAAATATAAGCGCAATATTTTCAGATTCCGTATATCCACACAAGAGGGCCGCAATATCGGTATGGAGCTGGGCTATAAGCCGAGTTATGGACTACATAGAAAGCCAGCCGCTGTTGGACAAGACACGGATTGCCGTTGTCGGGCATTCAAGGCAGGGGAAGACCGCCCTTCTTACGGGGGCATTGGATACTCGCTTTGCCATGGCAATATCAAACGGGTCAGGGTGTATGGGCGCGAAACTTTCGCGCAGAAACTACGGGGAAAATATATCGAGCATAACAGAAAGATTCGGATATTGGTTCTCTGACAATCTCAAAAAATATGCTTTTGCGGAAGGGAAGATGCCCATAGACCAGCACCAGCTTCTATCCCTTATTGCGCCGCGGCCGGTATATGTTGAGAGCGCCAGTGAGGATAGATGGGCCGATCCGAAGGGGCAGATAAGCGCGCTTGTGGCGGCGAACCCGGTCTATGGGCTATTTGGGGCAAAAGACCTGCCGACAATGGCCAACGAAAACGTGCCATTTTGCGGAGCCACAGGGTATCATATGCGCGAAGGCAAGCACGCTTTGACGGAGGAAGATTGGGAATATTTTATCAAGTTTGCCAGAAAACATTTTTATGATAAACGATCGGACGGGAACCGCCACTCAAATAGGGAGGTAGGTTCTTCCCACCCTTTGCAACCGTGCGGTTCTTTCAGCGCAAAGCAGGGCAAATGTACAGGGCCCTTAAGTAATATAACTAGGCTCGTTATTGATTAAAATGGCAAGAGAATATGGCGAGCTTCTTTTCTGCCCAAATCTACGATTCCATTGCATTGTTCTGCATATGGAAACAAGATGATATGCTCGTGGCGCTGCAAACCGGGAATAATTACCATGATTTTGGATTCGAACGACTATGAAATCGTCGATATAATTTTGCATTTTGGCTTGTCTGAAGATGACCCGGTTATGCAGTCGCCTTCCGGGAGATATTTGCTGTTCAAGAAATTTAGCCCTAGAATGTCTCCGCCGCCCGTTGCTTCCGATTTTATAATGGTTTGCGACTTAAAAAAAACGCCTAAAGAAATCAGGATGCGCGGCGATTTCGATAAAGACTCGCCTGTATCCGTAAAAAATGCGGAGGTTGGTAAGTTTCTATATCCCGAAAATGACAAGGTTTCAAATTTGAATTTCGGTCCATATTTTACTTTCGTAGAATCTTCCAAAGAGCAAATATCCTTGTATTCTACGGGGTGGAACAAACAGAATAAATTGGCGATAGTGAGTCAAAAATCAAGATTAGGCGAGCACAAATTTGTCGTGCTTTGCGAGCGTTCGGGGTGTATAGTCAAAAAGATATACGACTTAAAGGACGCTAAGTTGTATGGTACCGACAATATCGAAGTGGAATATCGTCCGGGCATGAGTTTCTTTATGGGCCATTTCGAAGTAAGAGATGGCGCGCTATACATTCATAATAAGGCCGAACATCCCGCCTTTGTTTGCGCCATATTTAAAACAAATATTTGATGAAAATGCATGCTCCATTGCCTCATTCCAACGTTTTATCAGATATTCATTTATTAGGCCTATATTTGCTCAATATGCTATTAAGTTAGCGAAACCCTTTTCCCGGGAATGTTGGGATAGCGGATTTGATATGAAAATCCGCCGTTTAATGTACAGGGCAAGTGGTTTCACTTTATAACTAGCGGACATGTATTGCTTTTATCAAGCGGCTGTATGCCCGAATGCAATTATTTGCGGGTTTAATTGCCGTCTTGAATATCTGCGCCAAATAACTGCGCTTATTCGAGTTTTTATGCTTTTGCAGCAAATAAAAAGCAAAGGACGATTGCTATTTTTACAACATCGCGCCAAACCATCTTTTGTGTGCTTTTACGGTGCCTGTGTTCTTCTTGCAAGGTGCAAAAGCGTATATTGGCGGGAGGTTTTATTATGCGATAGGTATAAGATGGAAAATATTCATTTAGATGTCATATAGATGGGCAAATATGTCGGCGTCTTTGCTTTTTTTGGGGGGGAAAGATAAGTATTCTCTCTCTTTTTTCCCCCTATACACATACACCACCACAACACACTTTTTCCTCTACTTTTCTCCCAGCCCATTACACTCATAACCACACCCTAAACAAACGCGCTTATTAGTTAATTATCAGTGATGTAGTCCTTGCTTATTTGGGTACTTGAGCGCGCCTGTGCGGATTAACTTGTGCACCTCGCCAATGCCATCAAATAATAGGCTTGCCAATACCGGAAAAAAACGTCTTTTAGACCGAAAAATACGCGTGTTATAATTTTAATTTAATATATGAAAAAATTTTTCCGCATTTGTTTGTTTTTATTGCCGATTGCAGCCCGCGGCGTCGTCTGCCAAATGCCCGACTCGTCGTTTCTGGATATGGCCGATTTCACCGGCGCAAAGGCCTTCTACGAGCGCGGCATATACGGCCAGAACGTGAACGTGGCAAATCTCGAGCTCAACGTCCCGGATACTGACAGCGATATTTACACCATATTTTTAAAGGACGCAAATTACTCCACATATTGGCCAAAGGAGACGAGCGAAAGAGTGGGAATCCACCAGAACCAAACGCTTTCCGTAATGGCCGGCTACAATCCTTCGTTTGACAATCAGGAAGTCTCGACCGGTTTGGCGCACAAGGCAAATTACACGGCCGCCCAGGTCGGCGAGAACACCATACTTTTATCCCAGGATAAAATCATAATTTCCTCTTACGAGACCTTCTTTTCAAACGGGACCGATGTAATATCTTCCTCATGGAAAGACTCGAGCCAAAAAGGGTATATGGCAGGCGCCATATTGGATTCGTTTGCGCGAAAAAGCCCGTCGACTGTTTTTATAGCGGCCGCTTCCAACGACGGCTTGGACGGCGTCGGCAATGTCAGCTCTCCGTACAAAAATATGAATGTAATTAGCGTGGGTGCGCTCGATGAATCAACCTACTTTAAAACGATAGCTCCCTCGAGTTCGTATGGGCCAAACGATTTCTACAATCCCGTAAGCGGTGAAATTACAAAGTCGGTGGTGAGCGCGGTTGACATTGCAGCCCCCGGGACGGTTTACACGGTAAAATCCGACGAGACCTTCGGCAACCAAAGCGGTACGAGCTTTGCGGCCCCTATTGTCTCTTCTGTGGCCACCTTGATGATATCTTATTCGAAGAGCCAGGGCATGAGCGCCGACAGCAGGGACGCGCGCCTTATAAAAGCCATACTTCTAAATTCGGCCTCGAAACCGCAGTCGTGGGACAACGGCAGCAAAAAGGTCAATTCCGTGAGCGTAAACGGTGTTTCCTACGACGGTGTCTTATCCACGTCCGAGGCGCTCGACTTCCATTCCGGAGCGGGCATTTTAAATGCCGAACAGGCTCTCGCAGAATACGACAATTTCGGCAAGACCTCGTTTATCGGGGAAGTTGGCAAGGGAAATTCCGCTTTTTACTACTTCGACGCCACTGGTGGGGAGGCTACTCTGAGCGCTACCCTCTGCTGGTTTGTCGGCTCGTCGGTGGAAAGCGTGGAATATGACGGCGACGGCATGATATCGTCCATCAACGCCCAAGACTCGTATTTTGCCAATTTAGACTTGCGCCTTTGGCTCTCAAATTCCGACGGAGAGTCGGAACTCGTAGCGCAATCGGTTTCCGATTACAACAATGTAGAGCACTTGTTTTTAACTTTGGAGGATTCCGGGCGTTATGCGTTAGAGGTGTATTTTGACGACATGGTCTATGGCGATGTTCAAACTGAGACGTTTGCTCTGGCGTGGAATTTGGCACAGGTGCCCGAACCCGCGCAAGTTAGCATTTGGCTATCTTTGCTCGCGGCGTCGTTTGCCATTTTTGTGCGGGCGCGCAACCGTTCAGATAAAGTGTAAGTTTTGGCGGGTCGCAAAGGCGCCAGCAAATAAAAAAGCTATTTTATACTGACCAACCCGGGGGCGTTTTTCGTAACTTTCGTAAAACAGCCCCTTGTTTTTTTTCGCAAATATTTTTTGCCTTTTAAAAATATATATGCAGATACGCTTATGCGCGCGCCTTGTTGCCTGCGCGCAAAAAAACATGGCGTCTTTGCGAAGGTTGCCGGCTGCACATCGCGATGTCAAAGTCTAAAACAATAGGCTATTCTCTTGAAAAAGTGAAAATATGTGCTAGTTAGTAATCATGAGGCTTTCATGGTTTATGGCAATTATGGCGTTGCCCTTTAATGCTGCGGTTACAATACCGCTTGTAATATTGTATCTTACCGGCGACCTCGCTTTCCCAAAAAATGCGGTATTTTTGGGCGTTGGAGCCGCCGTCTTTTTCGTCGGGCTATTCCTTGCAGCATGGACAATGCGGTTGTTTGCAAACGTCGGGAAGGGGACGCTCGCGCCGTGGGCGCCGACTAAAAAGTTGGTCGTCATCGGTCCATATGCTTATGTGCGCAACCCGATGTTGTCCGGGGTGATTATGATGATAATGGGCGAATCGGCTATCTTTTTATCTCCCGGTGTTTTCATCTGGGGCGCGCTCTTTTTCATAATTAATACATTTTATTTTAGATTCTCGGAGGAAATCGGCCTGGAAAAGCGCTTTGGCGATGAATATCTAAGATACAAAAAAAACGTTCCGCGCTGGATTCCGCGGCTTAGTAAATGGGAGGATAAATAACTGGGAGGATAAGTAACTGCAACACCCGCGCTTTTTGCGTATTCGTCCAATTCAATCAAGTAGCTCTTGCAAGTTTTCTCCCCGTCGAGAATCATTATGCACGCGTTTTCTCTCTCTCTATCTTTCCACCCGCCAACTGCCACACACGCTCCTCTCTTTCTCTTCGTTGCCTCCTTATACAAAAGAATCGAGAGGAATAGAACGTCGGCCGCATACAATCTGTGCGCATGTTTGAACGAGAACGCTTATGTAATGCCAATCCAACATTAAAAATGCAGGGAGGCCTTTGCGAATTTGATGCGTTGGCGTTGTATGGCAGTTTCTTGGCGGGGAGTTCTTTTATTTTGCAAGGTATGTCTTGCATACCAGATATTCCAATGTTGAAGTCAGCTTAAATTTGTGTGCTCATTCATTATCGCAGGGCAGATTTTAATTGAAAATGTACAAAAAATTATTTAGTACCACATTACCTAACAGGGATGGAAATGACTCAATTGCCGGAAATTAAAAATTATAAAATAATCCGAAAAATCGGGGAGGGCGGTTATGGCAAGGTGTATTTGGCAAGTCATGGAGACGGCTATGTGGCGCTGAAAATAATACAGTCGGAAAATTCCGGGCGCGAGCGCAAGGCGCTGGAAAAATATTCAAAAATTTCCGACCGTGCAAATATTGTAAATATACTCGATATAGGCTTCACTAGCGATTTTTTTTACTACGCTACGCCGCTTGCCGATCCATTGGACGGGGCTTTTGCAAAGGAGGATTTCAGGTGGCAGCCAAAGTCTCTTCAAAATTTAATAGCCGCCAGATTGGACAGCCCCTCTAAGGATTGGTTCTCGCCGGAGGAGATTTTGGCCATAATGGGGCCAATCTTCGACGCGGCCATTGCCCTTGGGGAAAACGGCCTGCTGCACCGCGATATTAAGCCTGACAATATTTTGTTTTTCGGAGGGCGGGCAAAACTCTCGGATTTCGGCCTAGTCGAAAATGACAGGCGCTCCGTTTCAAATATGGGCACGCCTTTGTATTCGGCGCCGTCCTGGTATGTGGCAAAGGGCGGAAATCCAGACGCGTATGGAATCGCGGCGACCTTCTATACGCTAATATCCGGCAATTTGCCCGACACATTGGGGCGCCCGGCATACCGCTTCCCCGAGAAAGAAATAAAGGACAGAGATAGGTGGCTGCACTGGCATAGGTGCATACTCCGCTGTGTCAGCGAGAATCCCTCGGAAAGGTTCGTGACTCTCGAGGCCTTTAAGCAGGCGGTATTCTCGGAGAATTTTGAAAGCTCTAAAAGCTACGGGATTGGAAAGAAAGGCGGCGGAAATTCAAGAAAAATTTCTATTGCCGTTGTCGCGGTAATTGCGCTGTTGGGGGTATTTTTAGCGGCAAAATACGCAATTTTCCACAGGGCGACTCCCCCCGAGGACATGGTTGCCGTTTCGGACGAGTTGTATTCCAAAATAAAGGCAAACGGGTTCCAATCGGGGGTATTTTTTATCGAAGACATGCAAACGTGGAAAAGGCAGAGAATGTCGGTTCTTAAGGTTTGCCAAGACAACTTTATCCAGTCAAAAGCCCTCGCAGAAAAGACAAAAGAGCAGGTATTAGCCGACGTCGAAAAGCGCATTGCCGACTTCTGTAAAACAGACCAGCTTTTTGCCCCGAATTCCGATGAATTTAAGGAATACAGGGAAAAAGAAATAGAAATGGCTCTCTACGCCTGGAGGCTTGCCCGCAGCTCACTCGCAGACGAGCTTGAAACAATCAGGAATCTAAAAGACGCCCTTCGCGGGGAAAATGCCTATCGGGAATATGTGGCGCACGAGTATAAAAATTATTTAGATTCTCTAAAATGATTTTTCTAAAAAAGTTGCGAATACCCCTATATAGGGCAAAATTATGTTTCTTCCAGATACACCAAAGACTATTATTGAACGGCTAGTCGACCCGGATAGCAGTTCGCTGTGGAACTTGACGTGGCGCAGATTTTTCGACCTATACCACGCCCCGATAAAAATCATGATAGGCAATTCGTTCTTTAAGCGCGGCATATATTCCATACCCGGCAGCGTCATCGACGATATTGTAAGCGACGTTATAGTTTCACTAAATAAAATTTTTACAGCCAAATTATACGACCGGAAAAAATCGCGCTTCCGTTCCTATTTGAAGACGATTTGCGACCGCCGGGTGGTGGATTATCTGAGGAAAAACGTGAAGGCTTTCAAGACCGACTCCATCGACGATGAGGACTCGAACGTCAAGTCTATGGCCGAATCGGTCGCTATGGAAAGCGAAAACGCAAGGCTTGCCGAAGAGGAGCAGCGCGCCTTTATGTCGTCGGTCGTGCTGGACGCGTACATGTCTATAAGACACAAATTCGACGCGCGAACATGCACGGCGTTTGAAATGATAAAGCTTGAGGATATCGAGGTGGAGAAGGTCGTCGAGGAGCTGGGTGTCTCTCCAAATGTGGTGAATAACGCAGTTTATAGAATTACGAAAAAACTAAAGGAAGTAATATCGGAGAATCCAGATTTGAAAGGTTTTTTGGATGAAAGAAAATAAAAAACAATCTGAGCATGGGTGTCTGTCGGAAGAGGCCGATATAGAGATAGTTCTCGGGGAATTAAAGAACGCCTACCGCTCAATAAATGCGCTAAAGCGCACTCCCGCGCACAGGCGGATCACCTTGGACATAGAACGCAAAATTAGGGCGGAGCAAGAAAAAAAAGACGGCAAGATAAAGCGGGCCTAGTTTCACTGAAATTTAGGCTCCCGCATTAGCTTTATCAGTATCTTTGCTAAAATTTTGCCAAGTTTTACGGGCTATTCTTTGCACTTAATCCGTTTCTTTTACTACTTTTTCCCCACTCCCACTACACACCTTACCTTCTTAACCACAAAAAAAGCAAAACCGAACATATCGCGTGTGACTTTTTATTACACAACTAATCAACAATAATAAACAGAAAAGACCAATATGGACACAAATAGTAAAAATTACAAAAACACATCCGGGGTTTATTCCGTGAAAAATCCCCAAAGAATATTTGTTTTATTGCTTTTAGAAGCCGTAGTGATTGCGGCGTTGGTATTCCTACTTGTCCAATATGGAAAAACTTTCGATGCCGGTTTTTTGATGTATGCCTTTATCGTATTTCTGGTGGCGTTATTTTTATTTTATGTATGCAAGGCAAATTTCCCCGGAATTGTAGTAGATGCGGAAAACGACAAGATTTCTTTTCCCGGCGGCGGTGTATCTGCCAATTCGTTTTTAGAGTATATTTCGCCCAAGTTTTGGATACAGCCTGCGCGCAGGTTCGAATATCAGCTTAGTTCGATATCGAGCGTATCGCCCGATGTGGAAGTTAGAACGAATGTGAGTAAAGAAGGTCGCGTATCAAGGCATGTTTCTTACAGGGTTTGCATTTCCGGGTCATTCGGCAGCGCAAAGATATCTGTCGACGACGATAGAAAGATGCAAGAATTAACATCGCTGTTGGTCGGTCTGTTGGATATGGGTATACCGGTATCAAACAGGTAGGGCTTTTATTTTCATAAGATCTTCGAAAAACATTATACTCTGCCGCGTGGGGAATTCCGCATTGTGGCGCGCGAGTTTTTCGAAGATTCTTATGGCTTCGGCAAAATGTGTTAGAACGAAAGAAAACGCCTTTTACAGGGCGGCGCCACACCGAATAAAAGGGCATATGCCAAGATGTCGCCTGTGTTATTAAGTGTGCTAGGGCTATGTGACTTTCGGCCATCTACCAACCCAACCCGGATTTTATCGGGACGGGAGAGTTGAAGCTTTTTATCCTGTGGCCTTTTTCGTCGCAAACTGTAATCTGTTTTGAAGTCTTTGTCGGGATGTAGGAATAAGTCGTGGCGGTAAAACTAATAAGAAACCCGCCGCGAACCATTACGGGGCCCTTGTCTTTATAGATATAAATTGAATTTGATTTTTGAATGGCGTTTACAATCATGGCGTAAGCAGTTTAGAGGTTAAAGGGTCGTTGTCTTAAAGCGGAAACATTCCCGAGAATGGTTCTTATGGATATGCGGAAGTCTCATGCAAATTAATATACGCTATTAAAAAATAGACGCTTGCACTCTGGTGTGTAACGTAACCGTAACGCAAAAAAACTCAAGTTTAAATATTTTAACCGAGAAAATTGAGAAACACTAGCAGGAAGAAAAAACTTGGTCAAACGGCGCGATGCAAAAGTGGCTATTTAATTAGTTTTTTTGAATATTACCGGGCTCGCGGGCGCGTCGGGGCGTCGACATACAAGCAGGCGATGTAAATGTCGTGGTAAATGCGGCCGATCCTTCCAACAAAGTTAGCGTAAACTATGTATATGGCTTGAGCGGAGAGTATGTGGAGCATGCGGATAAGGTAAATATTCTCTTTACCGGCAATGGTGAAAATCTCGATGTGCGCAGTGTTAGCGCTATTGAGCACTCCGATGAAAATGCTTCGGCTGACGAAAGGGTGATAAGCTTCGGCTCTCAAGACAACGCCTTCGTCGGGCAATTCAACGGCGAGATAAGCAATGTAAAAATTGGAGACCAAAACCAGTTTAACGAGCTTGTAATAGGCAAGGGTTCCTCTGTGGAATTTGCGAGCAACTTCGAGCTTAATGTAGATACTCTTTCGATATTTTCTGACGCGGATATTTTAGGCGTGGCTAAAATCACGGTTGACGACGCGCTTAACATCTACATTTCCGACGGCACATCGGCAAGCGATCTCGTTTTAGACTTGGGAGAGTCCATTATTCTAACAGACCAATCGCAGGCAAACATATCCGTTCTCCACGAGGACGGAAGCCTTTTCGACGGCGCGGAAGTCGCGTACGATCCGCAAACAAATTCCTTTGCAATAAGCAATGTTCCCGAGCCCGCTACCTATGCGGCAATATTCGGTGCTTTGGCTCTGGCCTTCGCGGCGTATCTCAGAAGAAAGTAGCATATAAATAAAGAAATTTTCTTGGGGCTTCCCAGTTAGGGAAGCCTTTTTTGTTTTCCCGTCGGTACTTTCGATATCGTATTTAAGCACCTTTTATGGCAAGTTGCGGATTAAAAACAGCGGGCAAAAGAGGCGTCAAAAAACGCGAAAACAGGGGGGGTATCTAATAGCCCGAAAAATGCGCCCGTAGAAGCGCGTAAATGCCCCTAAAAAGCCCGAAAAAAGAGCTTGACTATCGGGGGGGGGGGGGGGGAATTTAAGAATTCTAATTCTAAAGAAAGCATTATAAAAAAATATTTTAAAACCAATAATTACGTTCGCG
>CALXLK010000029.1 GCA_944389175.1 uncultured Opitutales bacterium | reverse complement strand
TTCTACCGAAAAATATTCCCTGCTTTGACAGTTTTTTTCTTTGTGGCGCAGGGATTTTTCTACCGAAAAATATTCCCTGCTTTGACAGTGGTATCACAACGCAAAAGCGGGGATGGGCATATTTTACGTTGGTAAAATGCCGTAAGGGGCGAGCCGTACCCTCAATCGAAAGTCGCCGAGCGGTGCAGTTTGGGTGAAACAAAAAAAGAGCCGCTAAATGCGGCTCAAGGTCAATAAAATTAGGCTATCTTGTATTGGAACTATTCAACGTGGACGATTTTCTCGCGGCAATTTCCGTCGGCATCTGTCCATTGGATTTTATATTTTCCCCTGAATCCGCGGAATTTTACAACGCCGTCTGCGTTGGGTTTTACTTCCATACGCGTCTTCCATTCTTTATTGATGAGGTCGTCGATGGCGTAATATGCGGGTCTTTTTTCGGCGTTGACATCGAGCAGTCCGGCAAAATTCGGCTCGTCCGGATTTATCGCATATTTGTCCGGAGTATCTATTGTACGCCAATATGTTATACCCGCCATATTCCTGATTGAAAACCATAGCTTATAGTAGTTTCTCAGGATTGTTGCCTGAGCCTTGTAGCCGCGCGCTGTACGTTCCGTCGGCAGAATAGTTACTTCGCTGATATGAATCGGTATATTTAGCGCGTCGAGCTCTCCCAAGATTTCGCGTTGGCGGGGTATTTCCCATAGGGCGCCTATGTTGTCGCTTCCTTCGGCAATTCTGCGCATTTCGTTCATATTCCAAAGGTGGCGTTGAAAGCCGACCATGTCTATTTTACAGCCGCGCTTTAACAAATCTTTTATTTGGTTGACGTAATTTTTGGAATTGTAGTCGTTTATAGAAAACACAGTGTTTTTAGGCAATGTGTTTTCCGCTTTCTTGAAAACTTCGTAGGTATAGTCTCCAAAAAGAATGCCGTAACTGTGCGACATACATACTTTTTTGTCAGGGGAAAGTATGCCCCTGTTGAAATCCTCGCCGCTTTCGTTGACAATATCCCAGCCGTTGATGGCGTCTCCGTAGTGGGCGGCAAGTCTTTCTATTCGCTTCCACATAAGCTGTTTCATCTTTTCGGCATAATTTAGGAAACATTTTTCCGCGTCTGCATCGGACATTTTTTTGAAATTATCGTCCACATAGAACGGGGCTGACGTTTTGTACGGCGATCCGATTTTACCGTTTAGCATTTTTTTAGCGGTAGCATCGGCGTATTTTTCATAAATCCATTCCGCTTCGGGTATGTTCCAGCGCTTATTACCCCAAAAGAGAGGATGTCCGTGAATTCTTACTCCGCGGGAACGCAAAAAATTCACAACTTCGTCCGATGCCGGAGTAAAATTATGTGGCAACATATAGCGGAAGGGCGTATTGTTCAGGAATTCTTCCTCGTCCCACGGCGAATTGGCAAAGCGCTCTTCGCCTTCGTTCATCTCGAAAAATTTCCAGTAAAATGGGACTGTCGCCTGATTGAAAAGCGTTCCCCACATATTGCGGTAAACTTCGTTTTTGTCTTTGCTTCCGGCGCGATTGTATCTGAGAATCGCCGCACCGACAATAAAATCCGACGAAATCTGATTTACTTTAACAAGCGAATTCGGAGCGATGTTTTCAAGTTTTACCTCGGCGTCGGCTTTTCTATATTTTTCAATATCGGCGTCAATTTTCGGCATTTCAGCCTCCCATAACTGCCAATATTTTTTGCTCAAAATGCCGTCCGTGTCTTCCGCCGAATTTTTCGGATAAACAACTTCGTTTCTTACCGAAGCCAATGCCGCAAAAGGCAGCAAAGACAAAATTACAATATTTTTTAATCCGTTAATCATATATATTCCTATCCCATTTTCTCCAATTCAGAACGCCGAATCGGGGACAAGAAAGTGTATGATGATTTATTTATTAGTCAATGAAAAAAGCATTACAGCGGCTCAAGGGCTTTACAACACAGTGATAATCAAACAAAAAAGCCTGCAAACTATGATGTTTACAGGCTTTTATTTTGGTCGAGGTGAGTGGATTCGAACCACCGGCCTCTACGTCCCGAACGTAGCGCTCTACCAGACTAAGCTACACCTCGCCTTGTTTTAGACAATAATACTTTATTTAAATATTATTGTCGCCTTTATACACCAAAAGCGCAAACGGCGCAACCATTATTTGCAAAAAAATAAAAATTCCCAGCCACAACCAACCGCCGTTTATAAACCCGTACGAATGCAACCCAACGCCGAGCAAATTCACGCCGAACCATGCCCAAGCTACAACCACGTTGCCCAGAGCTGTCAAAGCCAGAAATATCCTGTCGTTGCAGACTCTCAAGGCTCTGCAATGGATGACTCCTGCAGTCCACAAAACTACCATGAGCGCCCCGTTCTCCTTAGGATCCCACCCCCAGAAACGGCCCCAGCTCATATCGGCCCAGATTCCGCCGAGCATTGTGCCTGTAAATGTAAAGAGCAAACATGCGCAAAGTGAAAGGTATACCACATTTGCAGTCCGTGTTGTTAAGAACCCGAAATTTGACTTTGAAAACGCATTTGCAACCAGCCTAAACGACGCGGCAAAACCGGTTAGAAACAACCCGCAGTAGCCTACCATGATAGTCATCACATGTGCCGACAACCAGAAGTTTGAATTAAGCACCGCCCTCATCATGCCCATAGTATCGCCGCTGTAGGGCAAATTTACGGCAACCAATAGGGAAAGCACTCCCAATAGCGCCCCGGCGCCCGCAATTAAAACAGACCCTTTCTTTGCGTACGCCGCGAAAGCCAAAACAGCGGCCAGGCCGCCGGTAAATACCACCGAAGAATAAAAGTTTGTCACCGGCGGGCGCATTTGAATGTAGACTCTGGCGCATATTGCCAAAACGTGCAGCAGTGCCGCAGCTCCCAGAAACACGGCTCCGACCCAACCCATATTTTCCTTGAAGTTGGACAAAACCATAAACAGCAACGCCAACGCATACAACACCAACCCGCAAAAAAACGGATCAATTATATTTATCGCGTTTTCCAGCCGTATCTTAAACATATCAACGCCCTTTGCCGCCGACACATCTTTATAGAGGGAATCAATCTGGGCTTTTATCGCCGCGTCGTCTCCCTTGACAATGCAATCGGCTATTTTTGCATACGCGTCGACAACGGCCGCCGACTTGCCGTCAGCCGACCTTTTAAGCAGCGCCGCCACGGGCGTTTGAAAAGAGCCGCCGAGTGGAACTGTGTTTATAATCTCTATCCCCACGTCTGCCTCAAAGGCCGCTTGGGCTCTCAGATAATTTAACATGGCGCTCGCAGATATTAGTTTTGAATGGTCAATCTTGCGTTTTTTCGCCTCGGATTCGGCAAATTCCTTCTCTGCGACGAGCACGTTTTTGCGCCAACTCTCCAACCCGCCGACAAACGAAGATTCATCCGGGAAGGCTACGCACAGCGCCTGCGCCGCAGCCCCCATAACCTGCGCGGCATTTAGAATATCTATGCACGCCCTCGAATAGACGTCTTGATTCTTTGATGTCGCCGCCTTGTATATGGCCTCGTAATTCTTTTCTACTGCATAGTACGAAACGTACCTGCCCTCGGCGCCCAACAATTTCTGTAATTGGCGGTTGTCCGTCCGCAGCAGAGGGAGGTTTGCATACTTGTGGAAATCGGCGTTAATGCCCCATATCCACTGCGTTGCCGATATTTTCGCACCGCCAACCTTGGCGGTTGCCCTGCCGCCGGTCGCCCTCAGAGCGTCGGCTGCCGCGCTCGACATTGGCATCATGCGCCCCCCGCGCAAAACAGGCAAACTGCCAAGACTCTTTCCCCAGACGCCGTTGTACAGCTGGTTAGAAAACAAAGCGTTAAGTACCAGCGGCGCGAAAGCCACAACAGCCGCGACCGCAACCGCCGCAAAAATTAGCGCACTGTTTTTTTTCGTCATAATCTGCGCCTCCATGCCCTCGCGGTAAAGGCCATTAACATTCCCACAAACGCCGCCGCGACCGAAAGCCACGGAAGCAAGCGCGCCGGATTCTTAACCGCTGAAAGCACGCTTATATTTCCTCCGCGGGGATCCTCCGAATAAGACATTTGGTAAAACGACCAGCCCATGTACGAGGCCGGAGAGTTCATCTCAATCAAAGCCTCCGTCGACGAATTTCCAGATATGAAAACCACCCTGCTCGAGTAGCTCTTCGGTATTTTGCTCCCGGGCCAGTTTTCACGGGTGAATTTAAGCAGCCTTATCGAAAAGGGCAGCTTGCTTACAAGCGCACCCGAATCGGTATCTGAAACTATGTTTGTAGTTGCACCCTCCCTAAGCACTACACGCCCCTCCTCGCGCATAAAAAACTGCAGACCGCCCGAAAGGACAAGCAACACCAGCGCAAAATGCATAATGGAATTGCCCACGCCCGACGCGCCAAACGTAAGGCGTGCAAACATGCTGAAGATAACATTCACCACAAACAGCACGCCAATCGACGCGCCGCCCATAAGCGGAATCTTTATCCCGCCTAAATTCGCCAACACAAAAAAACTCTCAAAATACTTTTCCGCCGCCAGCTCCACGCCCATATCAAGCTGTGCGATCGTGGCGATAAATATCAGCCCAACCGAGTAAAACAGCAAAAAAACCGTCAAAATCGGCGACGCGCATACCTTGGCAATACTTTTAAACACCTTATACATTGAACTTAAACAGGGCCACATCCCCGTCCTTAAACAGGTATTCCTTCCCCTCAAGCCGGTAATGGCCCGCCTCGCGCGCGGCCGCAACGCTTCCGGCGGCCACCAGATCTTCGTAGGATACAACCTCCGCCTTTATAAAGCCCTTTTCAAAATCGGTATGAATTATCCCGGCGCACTGGGGAGCCGTCATGCCCTTCTTAAATGTCCACGCCCTAACCTCGGGCTCGCCCGCGGTAAAATAACTTGCAAGACCCAGCAGATCGTACGTGCTTCTAATCAACTCCGAAACGCCGCTATCCTCAATGCCTAGCTCGTTTAGGTACTCTTTGGCCTCCTCGCGCGACAAGCCCGACAATTCCTCCTCGAGCTTGGCGCATATCAGGCATGTAGAGGCGTTGTGCTCCTTCTTGGCAAATTCGGCAACCGCTTTTACATAATCGTTGCCTCCGTTTAGAATGTCGTCCTCGGATACGTTGCAGGCGTATATGACGGGCTTTGATGTAAGCAGGAAATAAGACTTCATCCTTTGCGCATCCTCGTCCGAAAGCTCGAGCGTGACCGCGGGCTTGTTCTTATTGAGGTGCTCCAGAACCCTCTCCAACAACTCGACGTTCTTAATGGCCTCCTTGTCCATTCCCTTCGCCTTGCGGCGGTTGTTTTCAAGCTGCTTCTCGCAGCTTTGTATATCGCTTAGAATCAGCTCTGTGGTAATGACGTCAATGTCGCGGACGGGATCGACCGAATTCATGCTGTGGACGATGTCGCTGTCGTCGAAACACCTGACCACCTGCACGACGGCGTCAACTTCCCTGATGTTTGCCAGGAATTTGTTGCCCAAGCCCTCGCCCTTGCTCGCACCCGCCACGAGGCCGGCAATGTCGACAAACTCGATCGCCGCAGGAACTATCTTTTGCGTGTGCGCTATCTCCGCCAAAACACCCAAGCGCGAATCGGGAACTTCGACGACTCCCACGTTGGGCTCTATCGTGCAAAACGGATAATTTGCCGCCTCCGCCTTTCGTGAGCGCGTCAGCGCATTAAAAAGTGTGCTTTTGCCCACGTTGGGCAGACCGACTATGCCGGCTTTTAACATATCAATATTCCTCGTTTTCTATCTGGTATTAACTTTCGCCCCGCAACTAATCCCTCGGGCCGTACTCTATCGTAGCAGAGTTGTATGAAATGCTGACGTGGTTTTTGCCGTCGGCCCTCTTTGACTTTTCCGTGCGCCCTATTACCGCCGCGTCTATGCCGTAGCCTTTGGCAAGCTTTATAACTTTCGGGGCGTCCGCGGGCAAACAATAGACCTCCATCCTGTGCCCCATGTTGTAAACTTCGAACATCTCCCTGTCGCTGGTTTTGCTCGCCTTTTGTATGGCCTTAAATATCGGCGGGACGGGCATGAGGTTGTCCTTTACGAAATGGACCCCTCTGCCAAAACGCAGGCACTTTGTCTGCCCGCCGCCCGAACAATGCACCAACCCTTTTATGAGTTTTGGATATTTTTTGACAATTTTCATTATAATCGGCGCATATGTGCGGGTCGGAGACAATAGAGCCTGGCCGACCGTCATGTTCGAGCCCTCGAGTTTGTCCCCGAGCTTGTACGGGCCGCAGTAGACAAGTTTTTTGTCTGTATTGGGATCGAACGTTTCCGGATACTTCTTGCGGTAGTAGGGAGAGAGCATGTCGTGGCGGGCGCTTGTCAGGCCGTTCGAGCCTATGCCGCTGTTTTCAAAATCCTCGTATTTGGCGCGGCCTGCCGACGAGAGACCGACTATAGAAAGGCCCGGCTTAATACCGCCGCCCGTAATTACATCTTTGCGCCGCATGACGGCCACCGCGCACGAGTCGACGACAACCGCACCGGTGAGATCGCCGACGTCGGCGGTTTCTCCGCCTCCCGAGTAGATGTTGACGCCGAGCTTGCGGAGTCGGGCCAGAAATTCCTCTGAGCCCAAAATCAACTGGGCCAGAGCCGAGCCCGGGAAATTGCGGGCGTTTCGGTTTACGGTATTCGAGAGAAGTATGCGCTCGAAAGCGCCTATGCAAAGCAGGTCGTCGATGTTCATCACGATGGAGTCCTGCGATATGCCCCTAAAGACGGAAGCATCGCCCGTTTCCTTAAAATAGATGTACGCTATGATGGACTTTGTGCCGCTGCCGTCGGAATGGATAACATTGCACTTGCTTTTCGAGCCCGTGAGATAATCCTGCGTAATCTTGCAAAATGCGCCTTTAAAAAGACCTTGGTCGAGCTTGTCAACCGCGGCGTGAACCTCTTCCTTGCCTGCCGATACGCCGCGCGCGGCGTATCTGTCTATCTGAGTTTTTTTCATATATTTCTTTTAATTTATTGGAGCTCGGCCATGAATTTCTCGATGGCGCATTTAAGCTGACCGTAGTCTTGAGCGACCGGCAAATCGGCATTTTCCTTGGCAAAGCTCTCGGTCGGCCGAAACATAACCGCTCGGTCGGCGGAGCGCAACATGGACAAATCGTTGTACGAATCGCCGGTTGAAATGACCTTAAAATTCAGCGTCTTGAACGCCTCTACAGTCTTGCGTTTCTGGTCGGAAATTCTAAGCCTGTAGCCCGACACGTACCCGCTGGAGTCTATCTCCAGATCGTGGCAAAAAAGAGTCGGCGAGCCAAGTTTAAGCATCAGCGGACGCGCAAACTGTTCAAACGTATCCGAAAGTATGACGGCCCTCGTTTTCGACGTCAGCCACCCCATAAACTCGGCAGCCCCTGGCAGGGGCTCGAGCGTCGAGATCACACTCTCTATGTCCGCCATCTTTATTTTGTGCCGGGCAAGTATGTCGAGGCGATAGCGCATGAGCTTGTCGTAGTCGGGTTCGTCGCGCGTCGTGCGCTTAAGCTCGGGTATTCCCGATGCTTGGGCAAAGGCAATCCATATTTCGGGAATTAAAACTCCCTCGAGGTCGAGCGTTACAATATTCATTAGCGTGCCGGATATACAAAATCTGGATCGGAGAGCGAGCCTAGACCGCTAGAATGAAGGGGCGTCTGCTTTCCCGTCTCGGTGTCGATTACATAGAGTCGCCTGTCGTTGCCGAAGGCCTTTTGGCAAACTATGTGGCGGCCGTCGCTGAGCCACTTGGCCCCCGAGGTGCTTGCACCGCGGCTGACGACCTTGGCCTCTTTCGTCCGAAAGTTGTATGTGGCCACTTGAAAGCCCTTGCCCTGGGCGATGGTAAAGACTATGAGGTCGGGATTTACCCAATTCCAGTCCGGCTCCGAACAATACTTGCTCAGCCGCGCATTCACAACGCTCATCCTCCCGCCGTTTACAGGCATTGTGTATATCTGCGGGAAGCCGCGTATGTCGCTTGCAAAAATAAGTTTCGAACCGTCGGGAGAGAAACTTGCCGAACTTTCAGTAGCCGATGTGCGCGTGACTCTTCTAAGCCCCTTGCAGTTGGCGTTCCCAACCCAGACTTCCGCATTGCCTGAAGATGTCAAAATAACGGCCATTCGGGAACCGTCGGGCGACATCGCCCCTCCGCAGTTGCTGCCCTTGTAGGCGGCGAGAGTCTTGCGCGTATTCGTTATCAAATCGATTACAAACAGGTCCATTAGCCCCGCGCGATAGTACCCCGTATAGGCTATCCGCGTCCCGTCCGGAGAAAAATGCGGCCACAGAGAGTCGGACTTATCGCTTGTTATCACGCGAATATTCTTAAAGACCATATCGGATACCGCTATCTCGGTAGTTGACCCGCCCTTTTTCGAGTAGGCAAATGCCAGTTTGCCGCCAAAATACCCCGGCGTTCTGAGCGTCTTTTCCACGCAAAAATCGCAAGCGCGCAAAAGCGCGTCGATCTGGTTTGAACCGGATATTATCCTTTCCATCGAGCCCGCGCCTTTTATCGTAGCCTTGACTGAATTTTTGGTGTGGGGCTCAAATGAAAAAACAAACTGCGCGTTTTCGGGCGTCGTTATTACGTAGCTGCCGTGTGTCGAGAACGCGCGTTTTGCGTAAGCCGCCGTTTGCGAGTCTGACGACTCAAGCGCAACCTTGTAAATGGGCACATTTGAACGCTGCGCGTCGCCCTCCACCGTTATGTTTATATCTTGGGCAAAGACCGGCGACAACGCCAAGGCCGCACCCCATATGCAAAAAAATTTTCTCCTGTTCATACTCGCCGTCAATCATTTCACATCGGCGATTTATTTCAACAAAATTTTTGAAAAATAGCCCCGAAATCGCCCATATATAACAGGGGTTTCAATGCATTTATCCGCGCGCAAAAAAACTTCGACAACAGGCGGCAACTTAAAATTTACGCGATCTCCCATACTGTTCATTTCAAAGGAACAAAAATGGGCGCCAAGGCGCCGGTGCCTGCAAATAAGTTGCCCGCACCGACCCATGCTACGGGCGCTTTTGCAAAACCGCCACGTTTTCTATATGCCGCGTCTGCGGAAACAGGTCGAATGGCTGAAGTATCTTTACATCGTATCCGGCCGATATGAGGAAGGCCAAATCGCGGGCCTGAGTGTCCGGAGCGCACGAAACATACACGAGCTTTTCCGGACCGAAAGCGACGAGCTGCTGCAAAAAGGCGCGGTCGCATCCGGCGCGCGGCGGGTCTATTATCACAGACGTATCGCGCCCGTCAAAGCGCTGCGAAACGCCGGAAAAAATAGTCTCGGCTTTGCCTATTAAAAATTCGCAGTTTTTAATATTGTTTATGCGCATATTGATATTTGCGCACTCGATTGCCTTCGCGCTTATCTCGACGCCTGCGACGTTCTCAAAACGCCTCGAAGCAGAGAGCGCGAAAACGCCCACTCCGCAATATGCGTCAACCAAATTTCTGCATCCAGAGGCCTGCTGCACCGCGAAGTCTACGAGCTCCGGCAATATAAACGGGTTGTTTTGGAAGAATTCTCCCGCGCAAAACTGAAACGTCAAAGAACCAACCTTAGCCGAAACTATGGCGTTATTATCCGTGCATACTCCCTCCGCGCAATCGCGCAGCAGAAGCGTTCCGCCCCTACGCAGCTTGCCGGCTTTTGCCAGAATATTTGCGCGCGCCTCGGGAAGCTTTGCGTTGATTGATTCGGTGGCGATTGGGCATTCAGGCACGTCGACAAGCCTGTTGCGCCTCCCCTGCATAATAAAGCCTATGGGCATTTTGCCGTCTTTGGGGCGTTCGTAATGCGGGGTCAGCTTGGAGCGGTAGCCGTACTGGACGGGCGACGGGTGCGTGGCGGAGACGTCGAATTCAAATCCGCCAATGCGCCTAACCAGTTCGCAAACTTGACGCCTTTTCCACTGCAGCTGAGCCTGGTAGCTTAAGTGTTGGTACTGGCAGCCGCCGCAAACGCCAAAGAGGCGGCATTTTGGCTCTACGCGGTCGGCAGACGGGCGCAAGACCTCCAGCAAGTCGGCCTCCGAATAATTCTTGTGGTTTTTATAGACGCTCGCCCTCACCCTTTCTCCTGCAAGCGCGTACGGAACCATGACTACCCAGCCGTCTATCCTGCCGACACCAACTCCGAGATTGTTGAGATCCGATATTTCAAGTTCGACTACCTGTCGGTATTCGAAGGGTTGCGGCACAAAATTCTTGGGGGCATTCTTATGTTCTTGCGAGGCGTTTTGCATAATTTAAAAGTTGTAATATATTTTTTTTGGTTTTTGTATAGATGCAAGAGTAAAAACAATGCCGGAAGAATTTATACAGAGCAGACAAAACCCCAGAGTCAAAATGCTGATGAAGCTCCAAGAAAGGGCGGCCCGCAAAAAACTCGGTCTTTTCACGGTGGAGGGCCTGCGGGAACTCTCGCGCTGCATCGAGACAAAAGGCGCCCAAGAGATATATTTTTGCCCTGAATTCTTTAAGTCGGACGAGCACGAGAATTTTATCCGCGATGTCCGCAGGCAGCGGCAAATACCGCTGTGCAGGCTCTCCGAAGGGGCTTTTGAGAAAATTTCCAACCGCCAGGGGTGCGACGGCATCATAGGCGTCGTAAAGCAGTGGGATACGTCTCTTTCAAATATAAAGCTCCCCCAAAACGGACGCGCCCTAATTCTCGTCGTGGACTCCATCGAAAAATCGGGGAACCTCGGCGCGCTGGCGCGAACGGCCGACAGCCTCGGCGCCGACGCGCTCATAATAACAAATGCAGTCTGCGACGCATTTAACCCTTCTGCAGTTAGAGCCTCTCAAGGGGCGCTTTTTTCAATGCAAATAGCCCAAGCCGGGGCGGCTGAATGCCAACAGTGGCTAAAAGCCAACAATATCCGGACCTTCGGCGCGCACTTGCAGGCTAAAAAAAAGCTTTGGGACGCCGATTTTTCCGGATCTTCCGCGATAGTGATGGGCGCCGAAAAAGACGGCCTGGGCCCAGAATGGGACGGCGCGCTCGACGAAAAAATCATAATTCCGATGTCTGAAAGCGGGCTGTCGGACAGCATGAATGTAAACGTCGCCGCGGCGATATGCCTATACGAGGCAGTCCGCGCAAAATCTAAATAATAGACAAAAATCTATAGGTGATACGTCGCCTTATCTCCTTCTTGGCAATATGTTATCGGCTCATGCGCGAACCGCCGACCGCGCCAGCTCTGCAATATTGCGCTTCCCGCGCGCCGCGCGCGCAATATCTTCACAACCGCATGCTCTATTTAACTGCTTTTTAAGCATAGTAAACTTTCACATCTGCGACGTGACAGAGCCTTTCGCCATAAACGCTCGGCAAAATTCCAAGAATGACGCCTTATCCGCAATAATATAGCCGCAAAAAAACCATGCAATGCAAAAGACCGCGCGAAAATACAACACGGCGCGAAAAAAAAGCCCCGCTTATGCGGGGCCTTTTCAAGATATGAAAAATTACCTAAAAAGTTTCTGAAGTTGCGTCTGGAACTCGATAATATCCTGCTGCGAGGGCTTGTACCCCTCCTGCGACGGGGAAAGAGAAAGCCTGCC
>CALXLK010000028.1 GCA_944389175.1 uncultured Opitutales bacterium | reverse complement strand
TCCAAAATTACAGATTGAGGGTCTTGGTTCTATGCGGCGTCTTTCATTAAAATCCACTCTCTTTGGTGTTGACCCCAATACTCGGGACGGGACTTGAACCCGTACGATTTTACTCGGCGGATTTTAAGTCCGCTGCGTCTACCATTCCGCCACCCGAGCAATTTAAACTCTCCCGCCTTTTTTCGTCCGTTAGCCTTTTGCCTCTACAGAAGCCAAACATCAATAATCGCACGCTCCCCGACGCAAAAAACTCGTCGGCCGGCACGATAATTTCACGGGCGCAGCAGTCAAGCCCCATGCCAAAGAACTCCGCTTATACTTAGCATATATGCGCCAAGGGCGCTTTTCAGTCAAGGCTAAAAATCAGCCGATTCTCGAGCTGTCCCACCTAAACGCCGACATTGCAAGCACCCAAAAGCTAACCAGCACCGCCGGAGATTCAAACGGAGTTTCAAACACAGCAAGAATCAATATCCCCGCAATTGTCGACATCATTACAAGGCCCGATGCGCTATAGGAAAACCTGAAAATCCACACAAGCAAGAATCCGACGAACGTAATCGACGAAAAAATAAAACCCACCACTCCATTTTCTGCAAGTTTCTGCAGCAGGTCTGAGCCGGCATTCGGCCATGCGGCGGAACCTATATCGCTTCCCTGGTAGAAAGAGAACGCGGCCGCGAATGAGGAGGAACCGCAACCGAAAAGCTTATGGTCGCCAATCATTTTTTTAGCATCGTCGAATAGCGCCATCTTCTCCGCATATGTAATGGAGCCCGACCCGTCCGGCGCGGCGTAAACCAAGCGCGTGTCGGCCAAAATTTTCTGGGCGTAAAAGAGCGTCAATATGAATGCGCACACAGAGAGAATCGCATACACTGCAAACGGCAACACCATTTTCTTCAAGCGCCTTGAGTGGGAAGATATGTAGCGCAAGGCCTCGTGTCTTGAGGCGTTAAACTTTAAAGGAACAATATCGACGGCCAACACCGCGAGCGCAAAAAATCCGATAGCGCTTGAAATTAGGCATTGAAGCGGCTTGCCAGAGTAAAGCGCGCTACCCCAAAGCAGAAAGGCCGCAAGCAACGAGTGAAACCGCGCCGAATACGCAATGGGCAGCAGTCTAAAACGCTGCTCGGAATAAACAGCCATTGCAAAGGCCGCGCCGGCCCAAATAGTAGCGTACGAGGCCCAATCGGAGGCGTCTGTAAATGTGGCAAAGGCCGATGTGGGCTCGCGCTCTCCCACGACGCCCAGCGAGCATACGAACCCTATTGCCAACCCTAATACCAGAAATGCAACCGCCATGTACGACGAAAAGCATAAAACTTTGCGTATTACAAAGCGCGAATTTGTAATAAAATATATGGAGAGCGCGCACATGACGGCCGCAAGAACGGTAAAGTCGTCCAACAGCGGCGACAGCAAATTGTCGGAAGCCATAACCGGTATCGATTTTGGGGCGGTGTCCATTGTGAATAAGAGCCCGGAAGCCCCCTCGTACGAGTGAAATATCGGATTCGCCCACGACAGGCACGTAATCGCTATGCCCGCGACAAACGGCAATATTGCCATAGCATATTTTGATATCGGGGCGGCCAACGAAGGCGACCACGAATATATATAATTAAACGTGTTTATCGGCGCCAATATTCCGAGGGCGCAAAACAAGCCTATGACAAACGACGAATTGCCCCCGAAAAACAGAGACGGAAGGCCTATCATCAAAAGAACATTTAAAATGAGGAAACGTTCGTTTGAATTGCGAAAATCTCTAATTACAACATCTTCGTCCAACATACGGCGGCATTATTTCATAAAACATATTGAGCAGGCAACATTTTTTGCTTTTTCCTGGCAAAAAAGGTACTCCACTAAGGCAAGGCCGAACTCCAAGGCCGTTCCCGCTCCGCGGGAGGTTATGAGGTTGGCGTCCCTTACCACGGGCTCGGCCTCCGTGCAATTTTCAAGCTCCGACACGCGCGAAGTATGCGCTGTGCACTTCCTGCCCTTCAGAGCCCCCGCGGCCTTCAATACGACCGGAGCGGCGCATATCCCGGCGACGAGTTTCCCGTTTTTGTTGTGGCGGGAAAAAAACTCGATTACATCGGAGTTTGAAAGCAGCGCATCCGTGCCCGGGCCGCCGGGAAGAACGGCCGCATCGAAATCGGAAGTTTTGACCTCGTCAAACAAAACATCGGCTTTAATTTCGACGCCGCTGCGCCCCCGCACCGAAAGCGAAGGACCGACGGCCGCGGTTACGACCTGCGCCCCGGCACGCCTAAGCAGGTCGACAGGCGCCAGAGCCTCTATTTCTTCAAAGCCGCTAAAGAGCAATACAAGAGTTTTGATCATATTTTAGTTCAACACTTTCACGTTTTTCGTTTTTTATAAATTCTTCAAGCTCCCGCCAATACGGCGCGCACCTAAACAGCCCGTAGTGCCCCATCCCCGAGAGCGCCGCCAGCCTCAGCGTCGAAGCCGCCTTGGCCGCCTTGTAGTTCTGCACGGCGTTCGAGTAATTTACAACCCCATCGGCTGTCCCGTGAATTATGAGCAGCGGAATCTGAATTTTTTGAACATTTTCAACATTCGGCAGAATTTTCCACGGAATGACGTTTACCGGCAGATATGTTTTTGCGCCCTCGGCAATGCCGCCGATGAGAACGGCGCCGCGCGCGTCGAGATGCTTGGCTGCCAAATAAGCCGCCGGAACGCTGCCGAGCGAATAGCCCACAAAGTATATGCGCTTTGGGTCGGCCCCTAATTCCTTGACTGTGTAGTCATAAACGGCATCGGCGTATTCGCCGAGCCTGTCCTCGGATGCATGCCCCATGCTTGCCCCGTACCCAGGGTAGTCGTACGATACCACATTGGCATTAAGACGCGCGGCATATTCCTGCATGAGCAAGTCTATCTGCCCCAAATCTTCGCCGTTTCCGTGGGAGTATATTATCCAGTTGTCGGCCGACGAGTTTTTGTTTACGCGCACTGCGATTATGTCCGAGCCTGCGTTTATCTTCTTAACTAACTCTCCGGCGCAGTATGAAGGCTTGGGCGCGGGAAACATAAGCTGCGGGGTAAAGAAATACACCAATGCCAGCACGATTCCATAAAGAGCCAGCACGAGAAACACCAACCATGAAACTAATTTTTTTATCATATTTTGAACCTTTCTGGTTTATTGTGTTGATTGTGAAACTATTAAATCGAGAAGTCTCCAGTGTTCGGCGCCTATGCGTTCGGGCCTGAAATCGCGCGCAAGGGCTGCGTCGGCATCGAGCCACTTTGCCATAATCGGCGCGTACTCCTCGGAAGATTTTGCTATGGATAAAATCTGCTTTCTGCGCTTTGAAAATGCGTAGCGGATTATCTGCTTTGTCTTTGGCGCAAACACGAACGGCTCCTCCTTGCGGCTTAGGACAAGCAATACGGAATCAACCGCCGGCCTGGGATAAAAGCACGAAGCCGAAACCTTGTATTTTGCGGCGACGTCATAGGCCTGGGACACAAACACCGATATCGGCGAAAAATCCCCCGTTCCGCCGTCGGCGACAAAGCGCTCGGCGGCCTCTTTCTGAAGCATCAAAGACATCGTCTTGGGCAGGCGCCCCGAAAGGACGGCGTCGAGCCAGGGAGTGCTTATTGCGTATGGAAGGTTCGAGACGATTTTAAAGTCGCCGACATCCTCCGGCAGCTGGGCCAACGGGAAATCGAGGGCGTCCGCATTTAGCAACTTCAGGCTTGTGTCCTTAAAAAGCTCTTTCAAATGCGCGTACAGGCGTTTATCAAGCTCCACCGCGTAAACGCTGGCGCCAGTCTGTAATAGCGCGCCTGTAAGCGTGCCCAAGCCGGGCCCCACCTCCACTACGCTGTCGCCGGGGCCAACATTGGCAAGCTCGATGGATTTTCGCACTATATTGGCATCAATCAAAAAGTTCTGTCCGAGCTTCTTCGCGGGCGAGTGATTGAGCTTATGCAATGCGTCAATTGTCTGCGACGGGCTTAACTGGCCGTTAATATCCATAAAAACGCTATTAGTATTGCATTATCGAGCAAATAGGCAACAATATTTTGACTATAAAATTATACATATATGCAATCAATAGACAACTTTTTAGCCACAATAAAGGCCCTGCGCTCTCCCGGCGGCTGCCCGTGGGATAGGGCTCAGACACATAAAACAATCCGGGTAAACGCAGCGGAGGAATGCGCCGAGCTTCTGGAGGCCATAGATCTAGACTCTGTTCCAAAAATGCGCGAGGAACTCGGGGATTTATTGATGATAATCGCCCTGCACTGTGAAATTGCGGCCGAAAACAACGAATTTACCTTCGACGACGTCGTCAGGGAAATCGACCAAAAAATAATCCGCCGCCACCCCCACGTCTTTGGGGACAAGACCGCCGCCAATGCCGACGAAGTGCTAAAGATTTGGCAGGACGCAAAAAAGGCGGAGAAAAAAGAGCGGGCAATCGGCGGCGTTTTTGACGGCATTCCGCCGAAACTTTCCGGCCTGCGCTACGCCTACGACATTGTAAAGAAAGCCCCCGCGGGCCTCGAAGAAAAGACCGATTCAAACATCGATTTTAATTCAGAAAAGGCACTGTCGATTGGGAAAAAACTCTACGACACGGTAAAGGAGGCCGTCGCCAATAAGATTGAGCCCGAGGCCGCACTTCGGGACTATCTTGCCCAACTGCGCAAAAACGCGTAAGCTCTATTAAGCATTGCGGGGAAGCTTTGCGCGCCTCGGCCTCTTTTAGAGGCCACAAACACAGCGTGCCGCACAGCCGCCAAGAGCATGACGCCCCCGCCGAAATTCCCGCCCCGTTGCCAACGGCCTAGATTGCAACTAGTTAACGCGGGCCAACCCCAGCGGAAAGTTCTGTAGAGGCCGCTTCATTATAGCAACGGCACGCGCGTGGCGGGACGAATGCGCGCGCATACGCACAAGTATAAAAAAAAGCGCTCGATATTGTAATTTTTATGGTTAATAATCAGTGCTCATGGCCTTAAGTGATAAGCAGTTTTATTTCGACGCCACCGCGGCCGACGGGTCGCCAAGGAGGATACTTGTCCGCATAAAAAACGTTCCCAACTCACGCACCATAAGGCTCAGGGCGACGGGCCGCGACGAAGCCGTCATCACAAAGCCCCGATACATTTCAAAAAAGCGCGCGATGGAATTTCTCGAAGAAAACGCCCGATGGCTCGCCGGGAAAGCCGAAGAATTTGAGCAAAAAATATCATTGCCGCAATATATACGCGACGGCGGAAAAATTTGGGCGGCCGGGCGGGAATACAAGATCGAGACAATAACATCCCGGTCGTCGGCCTTCAGCGTTGACAATCCCGAGGCCGGCGTGCTTGCAATCGCGGCCACGGAACAAAACCGCGAAGGCGATATTCAGGCGGAATTTTTAAAATTTGCCTCGAAAAAGCTGACCGAACTTGCGCGGGAAGAATCGGAACGCACGGGGCTGCGCTTTGCCCGAATTAGCTTGAGAGACCAATCCAGCAGGTGGGCGTCCCAGTCGTCCAGCGGCACGCTCTCGCTCAATTGGCGCATTATGCTTTTAAATCCCCAACAGCAAAGGTACATAATATGCCACGAGTTGGCGCATACAAAATTTATGGATCATTCCGTTTCATTCTGGATACTGACAAACCGCCTGTGCCCGGGAAGCCAAAAGCTCGACCGCGAGATTTCAAAACTGGGAGCCAAAATTTTTAATGTGCACCTAATCTGAAACAGCCGTATGTGGGGCGTCCTAAATGGAGGAACGCCCGCATACGCGGCAGCGCGGTTTTTACGGAAAGCCTTTTACTTTTCATCTGCGCTGTGATTGGCCGGCAACGCCGTTGCCGCAGCGCGCAGGGAGATTGAGCGGGTTGCCTGACATATTTCCCCGGGCCCAAACGGCAATGGGCGCCAGCGACCATGATTTTAAACTTGCCTTATCGATATAATCGGCGCGCGAGAAGAATACATAGGCAAATTCGGCACGTTAAGTCCCGACCTCCCCGCGCATAGACGCAGCCGTGCTTAAGGCCGATTTTTCGGGGCTTATTGATACGTTCGGGCCCAACAAAATGGTTGACATGTGCCTTTGATGAAAGCTAACTTGTGGGCAAACTACACTATAGAGAATATGAGCGAAGAAGCCTCAAATAAACCGATGCATTTCATTAGGCAAATTATCGCAAGAGATATTGCCAACGGGCTAGACCCCAAAGATGTACACACGCGCTTCCCCCCGGAACCAAACGGCTGCCTGCACATAGGGCATGCCAAGGCGTTTTGTCTTGACTTTGGAATGGCTCTTGAAAACGGGGGCAAATGCAACCTCAGGTTCGACGACACCAACCCCGACAAAGAGGAGACGCGCTTTGTGGAGGCCATCAAAGAAGACGTGCACTGGCTCGGCTTTGACTGGGGAGACAGGATGTACTACGCCTCGGACTACTTTGACCAGCTGTACGGATTTGCCGAAGAGCTAATTCTTGCGGGCAAAGCCTACGTATGCACGCTTTCGCCCGAAGAGTTCAAGCAGTACCGCGGCGTTCCGGGACAGCCGGGCAAGCCGAGCCCGCACAGGGACCGCCCGATTGAAGAAAGCCTGGATCTCTTCCGCAGGATGAAGGCGGGGGAATTTGAAGAGGGGCAATATGTGTTGAGAGCCAAGATAGACATGAACTCTCCAAATTTGCACATGCGCGACCCCGCCATATACAGGATAAAAAAAGAGGCGCACCACCGCACGGGCACAAAGTGGTGCATATATCCCATGTACGATTTTGCGCACTGTCTCTCCGACGCTATAGAGGGCATTACCCACTCTATCTGCACCCTCGAGTTTGAAGTGCACCGCCCGCTTTACGACTGGTTCATAGACAACACGAGCATAGTAAAGAAGCTCAAGATCCACCCGCGCCAGTACGAGTTCGCGCGCTTGAACCTCTCTTATACGATGATGAGCAAGAGGAAGCTGCAGCAGCTTGTCGCCGAAAAAATAGTCGACGGCTGGGACGATCCTCGCATGCCCACTCTCGCGGGGATGCGGCGGCGCGGATACACTCCGCGGGCGATAAAAGACTTTTGCGAGGCGATAGGCGTGACGAAGTTCAACAGCCTGACCGAGCTTGCCCTCCTTGAACATTGCCTGAGGCAGGACTTAAACAAAGTGGCCTTGCGCGCCATGGCCGTGTTTGATCCGCTCGAGGTTGAGATAGAGAATTGGGATGAGGGCAAAGTTGACGATCTCGACGCCGTGAACAACCCCGAGGACGAAAGCGCCGGAACGCGAAAGGTGCCATTTACGAAGCGCATCTACATAGAGAGAGCCGATTTCATGGAGAATCCCCCGAAGAAGTTCTTCAGGCTCACCCCGAACAACGAGGTGAGGCTGCGCTATGCGTATTTTATGAAGTGCAAGGAGGTCGTCAAAGACAGCCAGGGCAATGTCGTAAAGCTCATATGCACCATAGATCCCGCAAGCAGGGGCGGAAATTCCCCGGACGGGCGCAAAGTAAAGGGAACAATACACTGGGTGAGCGCCGATAAAGCCTTAAAGGCAACCGCGATGCTCTACGAGACGCTTTTCACGCGCGCCGACATGTCGGATTTGCCTGAAGGGGCCGACTTCAAGGATTTTCTGAACCCGAATTCGCTTACGAAGAAGGAAATTCTGATAGAGCCCTCGCTCAAAGACGCCAAGCCCGGGCAGCCGCTGCAGTTTGAGCGCATAGCCTACTTTACCGCAGACGCCAAGCTCGGCACGAGCCAACACCCCGTCTTCAACAGAACGGTAGAGTTGAAAGACTCGTACGGCAAATAGGGGAGTTTTCTTCTATTTGGCTTTTTAGTCGGCCCCCGCCCGCACGGGGGCAAGCCATATCAGACAGACTGCAAGTGCGAGGATTGCGGAGATGGGAAGGTTAAAGAATGAAAATATCCGCCGCATTGGCAATTTTTGCATGCGTATTGTGCGCATGCACGTCGGCTCAAGACGAATACAAGTACAAGACGTCCGATCTGAGCATACGCGATCCTTTTGTGTTCGTCGATAGGGACACTAATACTTACTACATACAATCCAACCGTAAGCCCGCCGAACTGCGGCGTAAGGGCGAACCCCTATCGCTGTGTTGTTTTGCCAGCAAAGATCTCAAAAATTGGAAATACCTCGGGGAATCGTTCCGCGCGCCGAAAGGCTGGTGGGGCAAGCGCGACTACTGGGCGCCCGACATGTTCAAACGCAACGGCAAATATTACATAATTGCCACATTTAGCTGCGACAAAAACATAGGCAAGAGATTCGACAACCCCGGCAAGCCCCTGCTCTTGCGAGCCTGCGCCGCGCTCGTTTCCGACAGGCCCGAGGGGCCGTACGCGCCCGTATCGGATAAGCCGCTTACTCCCGACAACATGATGGCGCTCGACGGAACGCTGTACGAGGAGGACGGCCGCACGTATCTAGTCTTCTGCCAGGAATGGTTGCAGGTGGGCGACGGCAAAGTCATGGCCGTGGAAATCGCCCCGGATCTCTCGAGAACCATCGGGGAGCCCGTCGAGCTTTTCAGGGCTAGCACAGCGCCCTGGGTGCGGCCGCTTTTCGGAAAGGGTTCGGGCTGCTACATAACAGACGCGCCCGTAATAAACCGCGCGGACGACGGCACGCTGTATATGACATGGTCCTCGCGCGGCGAAGTTGGCGGCAAGGAAATGTATGTGGTAGGGCTGGCCTATTCCGACAACGGCAAGCTATCGGGCAAATGGAATCAATTTTCCAAGCCCCTCAACGGCGACGACGGCGGCCACGCAATGGTGTTTACCACTCTCTGCGGGAAGACAAAAATTTCGTACCACGCGCCAAACAGCGGCGACGAAAGGGTCAAAATACGCGATTTTAGCGTTGGGATAAACGGCGCAAAAATTTCGGAATAAAATTATTTGACTATATTCGTTGACAGTGGAAGCATTAACGCACAGCCAAACAATTATAAGCACTACAATGAAAGTTTACATCAACGGAAAATATTACGACGAAAACGAAGCCAAGGTATCGGTATTCGACCACGGATTCATGTACGGCGACGGCATTTTTGAAGGCATCCGCCTGTACAACAAGAATGTATTCAAGCTGCAAAACCATATGGACAGGCTCTTCCGCTCGGCGAAGGCCATCTGCCTCGACCTGCCTTGGACGAAGCAGGAAATTATGAACGCCGTTTGCGACGCATGCCGGACGAACAATCTCACCGACGCCTACATTCGCCTGATTATATCCAGGGGCAAGGGCAAGTTGGGTCTTTCGCCGTTTACGTGCTCGGATCCGCAGCTGATAATAATAGCAGACCAGATTCAACTCTACGCGCCCGAACTTTACGAAAACGGGCTCAAGGCAATAACCGTTCCGACGCGCAGGAATTCGCATGCCGCGCTGCCTCCGATGGTAAAGAGCCTAAACTACCTAAACAATATTCTGGCGAAAATAGAGGCCCAGAAGCTCGGCTACCAGGAGTGCCTGCTGCTCAATAACGAGGGCTATGTTGCCGAATGCAGCGGAGACAACGTATTTATAGTTTTCGACGGCAAGCTCATAACGCCGCCTGTAAGCTGCGGGTCTTTGGGCGGCATGACGCGCGAAGCCACGATAGACTGCGCCACAAAGCTGGGTATAGAAGTCGTGGAAAAGCCCCTTACAAGGTTTGATGTATGGACGGCCGACGAATGTTTCCTGACAGGCACGGCCGCCAAGCTCATCCCGCTTGTAGAGCTGGATTCAAGAACAATAGGTAACGGCAAATGCGGCCCTGTTACTAAGAAGCTCTTGCAGGCCTTTAATGAAATGGCTCAGAAAGTGGGCGTAAGGATAGACAAATAGAAAATTCCGCACCTAAAAAAACGGGCTCTAAAAAAAAGAGTCCGTTTTTTTATGCCCCTTAAGTTCGACTTTCTTTCGAGTAAGTTTTCCCCATTTTAAACCCGCGCCAAAGATTTAATATACAAAAAGCGCGCCTTGCAAAGCCTCTGTTGGTTAAACACCCGCGAAGTATTGAAGATTCAGGGCACTAAAAAAAGTAGGAGGGCAGCGGAAGAGAAAAGACGGAAGCGCGCGGATATGAGAAGCATTTGAATTGCACTTCGGCGAGAGGAGAGAGGGGAGAAAATAAAGAATGTGAAAAGACTTAAGATTTTTGCGCGCGCAAAAAGCCACAAAAAAAACGCGGAGTTTTCCGCGTTTTTTTTTAACAATTTATTTCTGTATCGTATCGGTCTTTAGCCCTGCGAGCATAGCCACCAGATATACCACGGCGCCTATTGCAAATGTTACGACGGGCGTCATCGGTATTTGGCAGATGCCGAAGTTGGGCAAAATGCCAACCGCAAAACCGATAGCCCAGGCCAGCCACCCGGCCGGGTTAAAGCCTTTTCTCGGCCCGCACCACTGCCCCTTGCAAAGGAAGTATTCCACGAATATGGCGCCGCAAATCGGCCCGAAGCTCACACCGATTATATTAAGCACGTTTGCAATGGCGTCAGCCTCGCTCTGAAGCGAAATGGCAAGAATTATCGCAGCCGCGCCGCCGACAGTCACAGAGAGCGTAGAATTTATCTTCGGCAACATCGTCTTGAATGAATTAGCCGCTATGAGCGAAGAAAAACATGCCGAGGGGAACGCCGCAAGGGCAAGGGCAATAAAAATTATGCTGCCCGTCTTTTCGCCGAAAAGGGCGTCTAAAATGCCCACGGCCGTCACGCCCGATACGCCTTTAGTGGCAATGAGCTGCTTTGCGACGTCGGGGTTAGCGTATGCGCCGGCAATGGCCAGGAAGGCTATGACCGTCGTAAATATCATCATGCCCGCCACGCCTACGAGTCCGCCCAGCTGGACGTCTTTTGCATTTCTCGAGCTCGTGCCGAAATCGACACCCGCGGCTCCGGCCGTGGCAAAGAAGGCAACAAAGGCGCCGACTATCGTCATAAATATTGTAGCGTTATCCGCCGGGGCGCACGCGCCTTTTGAAATCGGCGAAGTTAAAATTTTGGGATCGAAATCGCCCACGTGGGTTATCGTAGCCCCCAAGAGAACCAGAAGAACAACGAGCGGGACAATGGGCAAATATGTTGAAATACCCGCCACATACTTAATGCCCTTGAGGCCGATAAACGTCGCCGCCGCACCCCAAACCACGATAAAAAGCCATTGCGGAATTCCGAGCCTCGGGGCTATTGCCGAGGCGCCTATGCAGTTTACCGCAACCCAGCCGAATTGCAATATGCCCATTAGCAGACCCGGCATTACAATGCCGCCCTTTTCTCCGAATATCGAGCTGCCCACCACGGCCAACGGCAATCCGGTTTTCATTCCGAATAGGCCGGGGATCAAATAGAAGAAGAAGTGGCAGACTAACGCGCCCACAATAACCGCGATAATCGGAACGGCGAGGCCGTTGACGAGGTTGTCGGAGGAAAGCATGGTCCAAAATACGAACCACAGCAATATGCCCGCATACGCCGGCGCCGTATTCTTATACCACGGCGCGCGAGCCGATTGCGGTGTAGGCTTGGCGTCAGCCAAGTATGATGGTCTGGAATTATCGCTCATTATTGATTATCCTGTTGTTTTGTTATTGTCAAATGCCTGCGGGGCAAATGCAAAACTCGACACCGCCCCGGGCGCGGCTTTCGCCCCGCGTCGTTTAGAATTAATATGTATCGGGCGGTTGCTTGCAAGAAAAAAACATCGCCGACGCCAAACGCTTTCCCCCGCTGGGCTTAAATAAACCTGTGCGCCAATTGGGCAAATAAAGGCCGTTAGTGCGGAGGAAAAATGGAAGAAGATGGGATAAGAACCATTTTTATTACTCTTGAGCTGCTCTTGAGAATCCGCTTTGCAAACATCTGTTTCGGCGGCGATAAGCGGCTGGCGCGCTAAAACTAAAAACGTTTCAAAAAAAACGAGGCGTTTTTATATTTTTGAAGAGACGCAAAGGCTTGCAAAGTGCGCGCGCATGCGTCCGTCAAAGGCAAGTGCTCATGCGGTGAAAGTAAACAAACGGCATAAACAGACCTTTGCGCAACACCGCAATTGGCACCGAGCGCCAAGTTAGAAAAAACGCCCCGCCGCATTTTGCCAACCCTGCCAACGTAAGGGAGGGAGTATGTGTGGTGGTGTGCGAGGAGGGAGAGAGAAAAAAAGAGAAATTAGCCAATTAGGCAAGGAGCGGGGGGGAAAGCAATGAATAAATCGAAAAAAAAAGTAAAAGAGTCAAAACATGCAATAAAAGGCCTCACTTTCACGCAGGCAAAACGTTCTCACGCCCCTATGTGCGGGGCATAAATTAGCGCATGCCTACGCGGTCGAGCGTTGCCACGCCCAAATATTCGGCAACGACGCCCGCGCGGTATTTGCGGAATTCGTCCATATAGGGCATCGAACGGTGGGCTGCAAATGCGGCCTCGTCCTTATATTCTTCAAAAAAGAAGAATGTATCCGGGGAATAGACATCGCGCAGGAGGTCGTACTTGATGCACCCCTGCTCTTTGCGCGTGTTATCCACCACCGATTTTGCCCTTTGGGCAAACTCTTGGCAAAACTCATCCTTTATTCTAAGTCCGGCAAATACTACGACAGATTTTCCCTTTTGCATAAAAAATGTATTCACAAATTCTTTTGAGATGTTTAGCCTTCCGCAGCTATGGATACAATAAAAATCGGCGAAAAAATATTCAACGCATATACGATCCCGACGGCGAATGTGTCTATGCTTATGATAGGCTCAAAAAAAGGCATGCTTGGCTGCGGCTACATAAGCGTGGAGGCCGCGGATAAATTTGGAGATCCCTTGGCCATAGTCAGGGGCGTCGGCTGCTACGACGACATGCTAAAGGCAAAAGTCGCCGCCGTATCAAAGCCCGCGGCCCAACTCGGCGTAAAGGTGGGCATGAGCGGACAAGACGCATTGCTGATAATGTCATAACTCTTTTTAGCCGAGCCTTCCCCGAACGCTTTGCCACCCGCAAAAAAAGAAAATAAAGCCGCTTTTTTCTCCACTCTGACCAAATATATATTATAATACGCACAGTCGTGCGTGTGGGGTCGTGCGTGTGGGGTCGTGCGTGTGGGGTCGTGCGTGTGGGGTCGTGCGTGTGGGGTCGTGC
>CALXLK010000027.1 GCA_944389175.1 uncultured Opitutales bacterium | reverse complement strand
AAAAACATCTACTCTACATTCCTTAAACCGCTTGTCTAACTCCTTTAGCTTTTATGCACTGGAGTATTTAATTCGCGCCATAAGTTTTATATCGGCGCTAATTGCGCAAATAAAAACCGACAGGGGGCACATTCCACATAGGCCTTGACAAAAAACACCGCCGCTTTTAGTGGTTTCTAAGATAAATGGCCCGGCAAATATGAAGCAAGAACTGCTAAGAATAATAAATACAATCCGCGAAAACAAGGCGCAAGAGCCGCTTAAGGAACTCGAAGAAGGCGCCTCGCTGAGGGCCGACATAGGTTTCGACTCGCTCGACTTGGCCGAACTCACCGTGCGTATAGAAGCCGAGTTTGGCGTCGACGTTTTCGACGACGGTCCGGTCGAAACCGTAGCTGAAACGCTCGCAAAAATCAAAGATGAACAAAAGCGCAAATAGCCTCTTTTACGCGGACGCGCAAAGCGGCGCCCTGACGAGCGTTGGGGATTTTTTTGCCATGGCGGCTTCCGCCGGGCATTGCACACCGATATGCAAGCCAGCCTCGACGCTGCAGGCCTTTTCCTGCCTGGTGCACTCCATGGTTGCCGACGTCCCCATTACGCTAATAGACGGCGACCTTAGCCAAAGCGAAGTCTCCGGGCTCATCGGCGACAACAGTGTTCCAGCGCGCTCCCCCCGTGCGGATTTTTGCGCGGCAATGCGCGCATACTGCGACGGAAACTTGATAAATTTTATACCGCGGAAGAAATGGCGGCTTCGCCTTTTTACGTCGGGGACCACCGGCAGACCGAAATCCGTCGAACACTCTTTCGAAACGCTGTTTGGCGGGCTGCGCGTTTCGCCCAAGCACGCTCCCGACGTTTGGGCTTACGCGTTCAATCCGACGCATTTTGCGGGCGTTTGCGCGTTTGCCCAGGCTCTATTTAACTCGAACATCATAGTCGACGTATTTTCGGCCGAGCGCGAAAAGATCGCCCGGGCCTTTGAAAAATTTTCCATAACGCATATTTCGGCCACCCCCACCTTTTATAGGATGTTATGCCTCGGCAAAAAATTTACAGCCCCCACGCTCAGAAGCATAACCTCAGGCGGAGAAACATTCGACGAGTCGACAATGAACAAGCTATCGGCTCTATTTCCCAACGCCAAAGTAAAAAACATATACGCCTCTACCGAGTGCGGGCAGGCTCTATGCTCAGACGGCGCCGTATTTTCCATAGATGCAGCCCGAACCAGGATAAATGGCGGGGAGTTGCTTTTGAAGGCGGGGAATCCGCCCGTGTGGGTTTCAACCGGCGACCTCGTGGAAATTGTGGGCGAAAATCCAACGAGAATAAAATTTATAGGGCGCAAGGGCGAAATGATAAATGTCGGCGGCTACAAGATAAATCCCGCAGAAGTCGAAGAAGCTCTAAGAGGAATAGAACATGTCTTGGACGCGCGCGCATTCCCCATAAAAAACAGCGTCGCAGGCAACATAGTGGGGGCTGAAGTGGTAGTCGACAGCGAAATGAGCGAACGGCAAATCCGCGCCGCTCTCACCCAAAAGCTTCAGAGTTTCAAGATTCCCAGAGTTATAAAATTTGTGGATTCCATTCAAAAAACGAGGACGGGAAAGGTAAAAAGATGGGCAATTATCTTATAAGCGGAGTATCCCGGGGCTTGGGGAAGGCTCTGGCAAGAACGATGTTGGAAGGCGGAGACTGCGTTTGGGGCATTGGCCGCAGCGGCGAACGCGCCGTTGAAGACTTGATAGTTGATTATCCGCAAACATTCAAATACTTGAGTTTTGACCTTTCGAATTTGGACGACATCAAGTCGCGTATTTTCGGCGAGCTTATAACAAAGGACACCCCGCTCGACGGGCTTGTAAACAACGCGGCCATCGCCTATGCGGATCTCGTCACAAACATGAATACAAAGCCGCTGCTTGAAATGTTTGAAATAAATGTTTACGCGGCCTTCCTGCTCACAAAATACACAATAAGAAATATGATTTTGCACGGCAGGCGCGGGAGCATAGTCCACATAACGTCGGTCTGCGCCAGAAAAGGATTCAAAGGGCTTGCAATGTACGCGGCGACAAAAGGCGCACTGGAATCTTTCTCGGCCTCGACAGCCAGAGAGTGGGGTTCCCGCGGCATACGCTCGAACTGCGTGGCTGCGGGATTTATGCAAACGGACATGAGCGCTTCCCTTACCGAGGAAAGCCTGCAAAAGATATTTAACAGAAGCGCGCTAAAGAGCCCTACGAAAATGGAAAGCGTTGCCCGGACTGTAAGATTTCTTTTAGGAAGCGGGTCAGAAAGCATAACCGGACAAGTTGTGGGCGTAGATTCCGGAGCGTAACTTGCCCGGCAAAAGGGCAAAAAATACACCCGATAAGAAAACGCGCGCAAAGAACGCGGCGGCGCCTGTGCGTTTCCAACTTCGCAACAGGTTAACAGTTAACAAAACATATTATATCACGCCCCTGCACTAATACCCTTGACTTGCAGGCAAATGAGCAAAGAATGCAGACAGCAATGCCAACTATGACTGACGAACTTAAAACAGGAGGGAAAATGCATAAACGTACATCTATATTTTTAGCGGCGATTTTATCCGCGGCTTTTTTGGGCGCCTCGTGCACCGGCGCCCAGACCGGCGCGCCAAACTCGCAGGCCAACCAAGCGACGCAACAGACGGGCAAGCCCGTTGCAAGCAAGCCCGTTGCAAAAGAGACGACCGACGAGAACAAAAAGGCCATTATTTACCAAATATTGCTGCCCTTATTCACGCACGAGGGCACTCTCGACAGGGCCAGGCAAATGCTGCCGCACATCAAGAGCACCGGGGTAAACATTGTCTATCTGTGCCCGATTGTCGAGATAGACGACGGCACCGACAAAGCCTTTTGGAGCAAAAGGCAGAAAGCCTCCAATCTTAACAACCCGAAGAACCCGTACAGGCTGAAGGACTATTTCAAGATAGAGCCCGACTACGGGACTGACGCCGATCTCAAGAACTTTGTCGACGATGCGCACAAGCTTGGCATGCGCGTGATTCTCGACCTAGTCTACTACCACTGCGGCCCGAACGCTACGCTTATAAAGAAGGACAAGAACATGGTAGTCCTCGACAAGGACGGCAACGTGAAGAAGGGCGCGTGGTCTTTCCCCGAACTAAACTTCAAAAACCCGAAGCTGCGCGAGTATCTGTATGAGAACATGGAATATTTTGTGAAAAGATTTGATGTCGACGGCTACCGAATCGATGCCGAAGCGTATGTTCCCACAGATTTTCTGGATGAAGCCGCGAAGCGGGTTCGCAAAATAAAGCCGGGAATTATGATGCTTGCCGAAAGCGACCGCGATACAGCGCAAATATCGACCTACGACGCCCAATACGGATTCAAATGGCACCAGGCTCTCATGCGCGTTTTTTCAGGAAAGGCTTCCGCGACCGACGCGCGCCAAGCATGGGAAAATGATTCAAGCAAATACCCGACTGGCGCCAGGCTGTTGCGCGACTTGGACAACCACGATACCGCAAGCGACGGCTGTTACAAGCATGGCAAGCGCTATGAAACCATCTTTACCCACAAGGGCATGGACGCCGTCATGGTAATAAACTACACAATGGACGGCATTCCCATGATCTTTTGCGGAAACGAATTTGCCGACGATTCGTATCTCTCCATGTTTTCCTCGCCCAAACACGGCAGGCTGGAAATAGGCTGGGAGAACTTGAATACAGAACAGGGCAAGAGGAGAATGGCTCTGCTTAAGAAGCTTTCGAGCCTGAGAATGGAAAATGAGGCGCTTTGGAACGGCCAGACCAAATGGCTGGAAACCTCCGCTCCGGAATCGGTGATTGCGTTTATGCGCACATGCGGCAAGCAAAATATCGCAGTTTTTGTGAATGCCAAGAACGCAAAGGTAAGCTTTGAAACGAGCCTCGATACGCAGGGTGCAAAGACAATGCTATCAAGCGGCGCGGCGATAGAGTCAAAAGACGGCAAAACATTTGCAAAGCTCGAGCCTTTCGGCTACGTGGTTCTGCAGTTAAAGTAACATCTATTTCACCTGCCACACAAAAACCCGCATCGCTAAGATGCGGGTTTTTGTTGCATTATTGGGAACTGTCGTTTAGCATGCGTAGTCCATATTGGATTGCAGCCTTTACAATGTTTACGATGAAAATGACAAGATACATTGTTGCGATATTTGCTTCGGCGTTGGCTTCGGTAGCTTTTGCATCGGGCATAGACATTGATTGTTCAAAGACGCTCAACAAGGTCACTGAGTACCTGCACGGCACGTGTCTTGAAGACCTAAACTGCGAAATCTACGGCGGGCTCTACGGCCAGCTCATATACGGTGAGAAATTTCAGGAACCCGTAGCCACAAACACTTTGCAAAAGGACTTCGGAACGCGATTGGGCATGTGGCACCAAACGCCCGAAGGTGTCGTATGCGAACCCCACTCGCTGGGCGCGGTACTCGCGTACAAAACGGTTAAGTTTAAGGAGGCGATAGTTTCGGTGGAAGCTATGCTTGATGAAATCAGCTGGAAAACCGGCATATTCGTAAATGGCATAGAAAACAGCGAGCATAATTCAAAAGACACCTACCGCGTATACTTTAGGAATATGGGACAGGCCGTGTCCGTCTCTAAATACGCAAGCGACGGCGTCTTTAGAGACATCAAGACATTCCCATTAAAAAATAATCCCGACAATTTTCAAAAGCTACGCGTTAGAATATCGGAGGCAAAAGGCATCGAAATATACGCCAACGGCGAGTTTGTCGGGAATGTGCAAGAGGCCAAGCCTACGAGAACCGGAACATGCGGAATATTTGCCACGGGAGGTTCTCCGGTATTTAGAAACTTTGAGGTGCTTACGGCGGATAAGCTCTATACGAGTTCATTGCAGGGCAAAAACATTTCCGAAGGCTTAAGCAATCAGTGGAAGACTTGGGGGCAGCAGGACGGCGATGTCAAATTCGAGATAAAAGACGAAAGCGGCAGGCAGGCGCAAGTTCTCGACATAAACAAGGGGCGCGCAGCCATATACAACTGCGGCGGATGGGGCATAAACGCAAGACAGGGGGAGCCGTTTTCCGGAAAATTGCGCTTAAAAATAGAGGATTTTACCGACATGTCCATATCGGTGAAGATAGTCTCTTCGAACGACAAGGTGCTCGGCCAGACGCAACTTAAGTTTGACGCGACAAAAATCTCCGACTACCAGACTGCCGATTTTACCCTTACTCCCGCCGAATCCGATACCGCCTCGCGCTTTGTGATAGAGGCGCAAGGCACGGGGAAACTGCACCTAAACTATGTATCGCTTTTTGACCAGAAGGGCTGGAACGGCCTTCCGGTTCGCGCTGACATAGCCGAAAAAATGAAAAAAAGTGGAATAAAATTCATACGAATGGGCGGAACCATGGTCAACAATCCCAATTTTAAATTTAAAAACATGGTAGGCGATCCAGCTCTAAGACCCAATTTCACGGGGTTTTGGTACAAATACGCATCGCTTGGCTTTGCTGACATTGAATTTGTGGCCTTTGCAAGAAAGATGGGCGCAGAGCCGATATTTGCCGTTAACATACAAGAAACGACCCAAGACATATCCGATATGGTCGACTACTTTAACGGCGACGATACGACGCAATGGGGCCGCAAGAGAATCGCCGACGGCTATAAAGAGCCTTTTAACATACAGTATATTCAAATCGGCAACGAAGAGAATATAGCCTACTCGTCCGAAAAAAATTATAGAAAGTTCTTAGACAACTTCAAACGCATAGCCACAACCATTAAGCAGAAGGATAAAAACATAAAAATTGTAACCGCCCTATGGTGGAGAAACGGTTCGAAAATGGACGAAATGGCATTCCGCGAAATGGACGGGCTCTGCGATTATTGGGATTACCATCCATGGACCGACAAAGTCGAAAACATAACAGGCTTCGTCGAAAAGACTATAACCGGAATGCAGGCGGCTTTCAAGAAATGGAATCCGAATACGAATATGAAATGCGCAATACTCGAGGAAAACGGAGAATCCCACAATTTGGGCCGCGGGCTCGGGCATGCGCTTATGATAAACATCGTCCGCAGAAACGGGGAATTTGTGCTGGCCAGTTGCCCGGCAAATGCGCTTCAGGCCGACGGGCGCAACTTCAACGGCTGGGACCAGGGGCAAATATTCTTTAATTCCAACAAAGTCTGGGTACAGCCGGTATTCCACACTCAGGCTATGGCCTCGGCAAATTATACAGACAACAACATAAAAGTCTCAAACCCGCATAAGGATCTAGACGTCACTGCGGGAATCGCCCCCGACGGCGACCTCGTAGTCTATGCGGTGAACGCCACGGACAAGCCCGTTAAGACTAAGTTAAACATTTCAAATTTCGCCGGAAATACCGCAAAGGCGCATGTGCATGAATTATCGGGGAACCCGATCGATAGCAATAGCGCCGAAACTCCCGACAAGGTCGCACCCGTTGAAAAAGAGGCGGCTCTGCAAGACTCGGAATACGAGTTTGCGCCGTACTCGTATACGATTCTGCGCTTTTCAAGCTCAAAGAAATAGCGCGCAATATGAGATTGTAAATATGCGCAATCAGATTCCTAGCCGCGACGACAAGACCTTGCGGCGGCGAAGGAGCAACATGACCTTTGCCAAAAATGCGGACGGCGGAATGGCAGCCCATGTCAATACAATGCGGCCTGGCATAGTATTTTACTATGCGCGTTAAAAAATTTGGCACTCTGTTTGCAAAAGGGAGAAAGCCGCAGTATAAAAAATAAATAGGTCAATGGCTACTGCAAGAGCCGCGACAGAAAGAACATCGCCTTAGCGAGAAACAAAAAAAAGGTCAATGGCAGCGCAACAACCGTGGCAGAAGGGATATTTGCACCATAACTTGTGTATTTTACATCACTTCCAAAAAAATTACGCAGCTTGCCTTATTGACGCGCCCACAGGGTTGCCAACATTTAAGAAAAAAACTTTACAGTTATAAAATTATTTGATAGCCAAGGCGCCATGAAAATAAAAATTGGGGAAATTTTGTTATTTTTGGTTATTTATTTGTCGACAGCTTCTTTACACGCTGCTATGACATCAGTAAACGTCGAACGCCAGATGTCTGACGGCAAGACGTATTCGGAAAAATATCCATTGCAGGCGCAGCCGGACGGAGCAATGCGCTTGAGCATCCCCGTATGCAAGATTCCCCGTTCCACGCAAAAAATATACATAAGCTCGGACGAATTTTCGGCGATGAAAGGCGAACCCGGATATTTTATAATACCCAATCTCTCGTTGGGGAACATGGGGCTGTTTAAGCATGATAACGGACGCAAAATCTACGAAATGCAAATGTCGTTTTGGGGCGTAAAATCTCCGCGCGGGGTATATGTTGCAATAGCAAAAGGGCTAAATCTGGAGGCAAAGCTCATCGAGGAAGTAAAGGACGGCAAGCACGTTCTGTACGCGCGCTACGATATCGACAAGATAGACTTCGATCCGTACGAAGACCTGGTCGTGGATTTTTACGATCTTGGGAAAGATGCCACGTACGTTGACATGGCAAAAAAATACAGGGCCTACAAGATTGAGGAAATGGGCTTGGTGCCATTGAAAGAACGCGTAAAGAGCAACCCGACGTTAAAATACACGCTGGAATCCCCGTTTGTGCGAATAAAGATGGCCATGAATAAGCGTCCGAAGGGTCTCAATGATGCAAATTCGCCGCAGTGGGACAAGATTGAACACCAGCTTGACGTCGTCCACACTTTTGATTCCGTCATGGAAATCATGCGCAAATTGAAAGCCGCCGGGGTTGACAAGGCCGATATATGCTTTGTCGGCTGGCAAACCGGCGGTTTTGACGGATATTTTCCGGACTTGTTTCCCGTCGAGGAGCGGCTGGGCGGCGAGGAGAAAATGCGCCAAGCCATAGCGCTGGGGAAGTCGCTGGGGTATCACATGACAACCCACATAAACAACCACAACATGTATAAGAGAGCCAAGCGCTGGAGCCAGGAATACGTCTCAAAAGACAGGAAAGGAAATCCGCGGACATACGTCTACTGGCCCGGCGGGCAGGCCTACCACACGTGTTTCCAGACCATATGCGACAGGTTCATAGACTCGGACATAGCGCATTTGAAAGACATGGGCCTCAACGCCCCCCAGCATGTCGACGTCACCAGCGCCATTCGCCCGACGCCCTGCTGCGATCCGCTTCATCCCAACAACAGGAAAGAAATGGCCGCCCATCAAATTCGCCTCGCAAAAAAATACCACAAATATTTTGGAGGATTTACCTCGGAGGCGGGCTACGACCACGTTGCCAATGTTCTCGACTACGCCCTTTACACAAGCGCGCTATACATGAACGAGTTAAACGACACAAAGGCCTTCAAAATTTCGCTTACCGAAAACGATGTACTGCCGCTGTGGCAGATTGTCTACCACGGAATAATACTTAGCAATCCAGACTGGATGACTATAGACGCATACCTGAAGCCCAAAGGGCACAAATACCGCCTAAAGTTCATCGAGTGCGGTGGGCGCCCCACATTCTACTGGACAAAGTACAAGCGCCAATCCGACATAGACGCCGTTGCAGAAGCCTACAGGGAATACCTGCCAATGCTCCATCTGCAATACGAATTCATCGACAGGCACCAACAGCTTGAAAAAGGCGTTTTTCTAACGGGCTATTCCGACGGTAGCGTAGTAATTGTAAATTACTCCGACAAGCCTTACGAATACGAAGGCTCTATAGTTGGCGCCAGGGATTACAAACTGTTTTCCCCGGCAAAATAACAAGATGTAGCCTCGACGTGCCCTCTCCTCTTGCCTGCGGCAGCCCGACACCCGCTGTGCCGCAGGCGTACTTTGCGCAAAAATATGCGCATGCCAATTGCGCGGCAGGTCTGGTGACTCTTTTGAATTTAGACAGATAATGGCGGGAAAACAAAAAACAATAACATAACCATCACGAAAAGCCAAAGGTGCGCAAAGACACGCATTCATGCTAAATTCGTTTGTCTTTAAGCCGAAGCGACTTGCTAAATAATAGCCGCGCGCGAATATTGCAACGGACTTTTACAAGCGGCATCTTCCCGCGCATTTTTTATTTTTTTGCGCCATTTTTTATACAGACAATAGGCAATATCCGCATGCAAATATGCGCTTGAAATCGACACAGCCTTTGGCGCGGTCGCGGGAAAAGTTTCTTATTATTTATTATGTCGGTATCCGTATCCGAAAATTATCCACCGATAAAGCAAAGGCACCCAAACAAAGGTAATTCAGATATAACAACGCCGCTTAGCCTACAGTAGCAGCGCAACCTACAAGCTCTTTTATGAAATCTATTTAGGCTGTTAGGCGCTATAAAGCACACGCAATAACACGTATAATAATAGCGCCGCAAAGAACGAGCAAAGCCATGGCGCCGCCATTTGTCTTTGTTTTAACGCTTGCAGTTTGCATCTAAACGCCCCCTGCCCCGCAAAAAAAAGTTCCCCGTTGCCGGAGAACTTAAAAAGATAAATGTATTCGCCGCTATTGGCGCTTGCGGCGGTACGCGGCAAACGACAAAGCAAGAATTCCAAACAACGCCGCAAACGTAGCCGGCTCCGGGACGGCGGCTGTAAGCACCCAGTAGTCCTTGCCGTCCACCGTGACGGAATCGTAGCCGATAATACCGGATTCGCCGTCAAAGAGCATATTCGAAAGAGCCGCCTTTATTTCGTCTTCGGAAACAGTCTCTTTGCTAAAAAGCACGTCGCCGGTTTCAAGGCCTATGAAGTCGTAAAAGAAGGAATTTCCATTCTTATTCATGTTGTTCGATTCATAGTAGGCCGTACTGTTGGGATAACATACAATGTAGTCAAGAGCCAACAGATACGAGGCGTCTCCCCTGTCGCCGAGGCGCACGGTAAGCGTCTTTGAGGCATCGCTGGTAACGCATATGCCGCGCAGGTAGGTCTGGGCGTTTACTTCCAAAGTTGACGAGCCGTACACGTTAAGATCGCCGTTTGCGTTTGTCGTATGCATGCCCATGTCTTGGCTGAGATTCGACGAATTAAGCACGAGCGTACCACCCTTGTTTAGGCGAACTTTCGAATTGGTCATTACATATCCGTCAATAACCATTCTGCCAGAAAGTTCAATGTTGGAATCGCCGGAAGAAAGCTCAAGCCTGCCGGTGGAGCCCACCAGTATGGAGCTCGAGGCGTCCACCCTATAAGAGAGCGTCCGAACCTCCCTAACACCGCCAGCGAGTGTCCCATCTACAATTATTGAGGAATTGTCTGAAAGCTGCAGCTTGGCCATATTACCGGAACCGCCTCCGAGATTCAAAAGCAGCTTGGCCCCCTCGAAAACCTTAAGAGACGATCTCGTAAGCGTCATATTGGACCTGTTTTGAACCGCGCCGTCAACGCGCTCGTGGACGTTAGCCTGTATTTCGGAATGCGCGCCCCTCACCGGCGCCAATACGTTAATGTTTGCATCGACGACGTCCAAGTACGCGGCGCGCAAAAGGTTGTTCTTATCGTCTGAGGCTTCGTTGTGGGCGCGCTGAAGATTTAGGGTTATGTTCTCAACGGTAAGGTCTGTCTTGCTCGTCGCTGTGGCGCCTGTACCCAATATATAGCCGTCAAATAAAAGAACGGCGTCATCTTTCGTCGCACCTTCGCCACCCTTAATGTAAGAAGGCTGGGAGCCAATCAATCTATACGCAATGCCCCACCTCGTAGGGAATTCCGTCCCCAACGTGGCCGACACACCCTTGTTTACGATGATATTGTCCAACCTCACACTGTCTACGCCCGACGTGGAAAGGGAGGCTCCGTCGGTGGTAAAGACTATATCCCCGTCAACAGTGGTATTAGTTACCAATTGCCCCGGGGCGGTAACGTCCAGACCAAAGGCCGACGCCGCCACAAAAGATGTCATTACTATTAATTCTCTCATATGCGCTTAATATTGGAATTATGCTGAAGCTTCAAAACGACTCCACATTCGTTTGATGTCATCTTTTGAACAATCAATGGATTGTCAACACTTTTTTATTGTATCTTCCTTTATGTACACAGTGCTATTTTACGTGCCGCTATACAAAATCAGAACTTCCGAGCGCGAAAGAAAAAGTTAAAATTATGCGAAAAGACAGAAATCTGTTTAACTTCCCAAGAGTGTTGGCACATTGGCTTTATCAATCGAGATTGCGAAAAAAAATGAATACATTAGCAGGTGTGATATTGAAACAATCCAAATAAAACAAAATAAAATTCACCCAGATAAAAATACGCGACTTAGCAAATTAAGGTAAAAAAACCTTAAAGCAACCGTCACATTTTGTAGACACGCATGAGTCCTTCGCGCAACGCGGTAATCGCAGGCGACTGATATCTACGATCCACCGATTACTTTTAGCGACTAAGATGCAGTCGGAATTTATTTGCCCTTATACTCTTTGACTGCTCTATCGGCAATCTCCCGAAAAGAGATAGCCTGGGCCTCGGACATGTTCTCGGGCACGTACTTTATTTCGGTGGCGCTTCTATTGTAGAGTGCGGCAAACCACACACAAGCCTGCAAGTACTCCCCGTAGCTGTTGAGGTGGATGGTATCGGCATATAGGCGCATTTGCGCCTTTTTGTCCTTTTTCCAGAAAAATTTTCCCACAACGTCTCCGGACTGCGAAGGCATATCGGGATACCTGTATTTCGACAAATCTATGTCCTTGCGCGATAAAAGAAACCTATCGGGAATAGCTTTGCGGGCGAGCTCAACGGCCAGCCCTGTCGGAATTTGCCGTATGCCAAGGCGCTTCGCGGCTAAATCGTAAGCCTGTGAAAGGCGCCGGTACATCTGCTCTTGGGTAATATTCCACGACGAGAGCATCGGCGAATCGGAGCGGTAAGACCAAGTCTGCTGAATGTAAACCTTGGCTCCGGGGCAATTCTTGCTTATGTAATCGAGGATATTTTGGGCGTATGGGAAGTAGGAATCGGCAATCCAACTCTTATGGCTGGCCTGCTGTATGGTGACAATATCCCACTTTTTACTCTGAAGAATTTCTTTGAGGGTGGATTTGCCTCCGCCGTATATTTTCTTGCCTTCTTTTTCCTCCTTTTGGATGTAGCGCCAGTGCCTATCGAGCTCGCAGCCGCCAAAGCAGGCGTATCCGATCTCAAGGCGGCAGCCGTCGACGCTCTCCGCCGCCTTCTTAAAGTGGGTTTTCAAGCTTCGGCTAAACGAGTTGCCTATTGTCAATACCTTCAAATCTTGGGCAAATACCGAAAAAGTCGCAGTAAACGCCACAACAATAAAAAATAAAATCTTAAACCTTCTCATACCGCTCTACACCTCATATTTATCCCGCCGCAACACTGAATTGAACACAATCAATGCGCGGACGAGAGAGACTGTATTCTAAGCGGGTAAGCGGCGGCCGTGTCAAGTATAAAACCCGCCCGTGCCCGGCAAAAAAACGTTGACAAATAAGGAGAAAGCAAGCCTAATCGGCGCATGTGCGCTCGTCGATTGGGCAATGACGTCTTGGGGGACGGAACGGCAAATAGGCAACGCGCGTTACAGCAGAATGCGATAAGAAATACGAAAAAAATAGGATATTATGAAATCAATTAACTTGCTTGCAGTTGCACTATTATTATTTTCCACCTTGTCGATTAGCATCGGCGAATGTGCCGAAGTAAAGACCGCCGAGGTAATTACCACCTCTTCCGGAAATCCTAAAGTAAAAAAAGAAACGCTAAAACTCGACAGGCAAGACGACGGGTCGTACCGCCTCGTGATTCCCAAAAACTCTATTTCAAAAGATACCATTGCAATAGACATCGTTTACGAGGGCGCCAACGCCAAGGCCGGCGAAGACGGCTACTGGGTGACGCCCGACGGCTGTGTTGGAGATTTCAACCGCGGCGATGGCACCTACGCCTCTAAGCCCGTCATGCCCATCTTTGGAATGAAGACCCCGCGCGGGACGTTTGTGGGAATAGTCAAGGGTCTAAAATACGAGTTCATTCCCCGCGTTGTGGCAAAAGACGGAAATTATAGAATCTATCCGCATTTTGAAATAAAGAATATGTACTTTGCCCCATACGAAGACATAGTAGTAGACTTCTACGAACTTGGCAAAGACGCCACATATGTTGATATGGCCAAGACTTACCGCAAATACCAACTCGGCAGGGGTGAAGTCCGCCCGCTAAAGGAGCGCATAAAGAACAACAAATATCTGGAATTTGCCGCGAAGTCGCTTTTCATGAAAGTGTCTATGGCCGCCAAGAACAACAAGGATAAAATCGAGCACCAAACCCGTCAAAACGAGCCCAAGCTCATGGTATTCTGCACGTTTGACGACTCGATGAAAATGATGAAAGATTTTAAATCGCGCGGGATAGACAACGTTCAAATTTGCTACACCGGCTGGATTCAAAAGGGCCACGACGGCCGCTCGCTTGAAATCTTTCCCGTTGAGGAAGCCGTCGGCGGCGAGGCGAAAATGCGAGAAGCGGTCGCTTTCGGGAAGAGCCTGGGCTACCAGATGACCTGCCATATCGCCTACACGGGCGCATTCACAATATCGAATTGCTGGGACGAGGAATACATAGCAAAGCGCCCCGACGGCAGCCTTTGGGCGAAGTCCGTCTGGTCGGGCGGACGCTCGTATCAGCCCTGCATGAAGCGCGTGTTGGAGCTGTTCGTCGAAAAGGACTACAAGCACATAAAAGACATCGGGATAGAGGGCATCTTCCACCTCGATGTAAACTCGGCAATTCGCCCGCCGTACTGTTGCGACAAGCGCCACCCGCAGACCCGCCAGCAGGGAGCCGACGCTATGAACGCAATACAAAGGCTCTCCCACAAATACTTTGGCGGTCAAGGCTCGGAAGCGGGCTTTGACCACGTAGCCAGCACGTTGGACTTTTCGCTGTACACGTCGACCTACTACACATACCGCTCCAAATCGCCCCTTATTGGCGGGCGCGTTCCGCTTTGGCAGGTGGTTTACCACGGCATCATACTAAGCAATCCATTCCTTAAGACGATGTACTACATGACCTCGAGCCAGCAAGACTACAAAGTTGGGCGCCTGTTGATGGCGGAGTTTGGCGGCCGCCCCGTAATATACGCGAGCACGAAAAAAGTCTTAAGCAATCTCGACAGAATTAAGAAAGAGTACGACGATTTCCAAAAACTCGCCCACCTTCAGCTTGAGTTCATCGAAGACCACAAGCAAATTAAAGACGGAGTTTTCCAGACGACGTACTCAAACGCAGACGCCGTCATCGTAAACTACAACAAAGAGCCCGCGACCTGCCGCGGCATAACAATTCCCGCACAAGACTACATATATCTGCCAAGCGGCAAGGCCAAAAATTAACCGAATTTTCGCCAACAAAGGCCACGGCCAAAACGCCGTGGCTTTTTATTTTAACTTGCGCATAAAAGAGCAGAACGCGTCATTCCGACGCGCAACGCCGTTTTGCTCAAATACAAAGGCGCCCCATTGCCGGCGGGCCCTGCCGTAAAAAAAGAACACGGCACTATGTTATGAAAGCGACGATGCCGCCAAATTAAACAGCAACATAATAAACGTCTATATGTTAAGATTCGGCCGACGGCTATTAAATACGCCAAGAATCCGATAGGATAAACGACAAGCTAATACAGCCTACATGCTCTCGAAAAAAGAATCAAAACGCGCAGTCTTTTATGCGGGGAAAGAAAAGGCTCAGAGCAAAAATCTTCTTTTCCTTAGAGAATGCTTGGGAATGGGGGAAAAGGGGAAAAAGCACCGCGTCAGTCGCAGGAAGTCTCTGGATCAAAGGCTGCGCTCATCGTCAAAGGTAGTGGGATGAGGGTAGAAGAAGTAGAAAAAAAGGGAGGCAAAGAGGACGGAAGTCCTACAATGCCTCTGATGTTGTTTAGTTTTTATAGAGTAATACAAAGTTGGCGAAAAGGTCGAGACTTTTTTG
>CALXLK010000026.1 GCA_944389175.1 uncultured Opitutales bacterium | reverse complement strand
TATTTTAAAACAAAAAGAAAGAGAAAGAAAAGGAGCACACAAAAAAAAAAAAAAAAACCCCCCCCCCCCCCCTCCCCCCCCCCCCCCCCCCCCCACACACACACACACACACAAATCTAAATTTGAGCAATGCTGCGCGCAATCTAAGCATAAAACGGCTTAGCTTTAGGTTTTTTGAGTATAAAAATTTTGCGTAAAAAATAAAATAGAATTGAAGATATTCCTTTTCTCAAACGTAGAACTTGATATTTGTATTTTCGTAAATAATTGATTGACAAATTAGAAATTTGTCTGAACAATCACCCTACTTAACAATAAAAATATATATGAAAAAAGAAAGTTGTTTTCCCCCCCCCCCCCCCCCCCCCCCGAAAGTGCGCGTAGAGCGCCGAAATTGCTCATTTTAGCGGCATTCGGTGTAGCAAGCGCAGTTTCCTCTTATGCGCAGGACGCTTGGCCTACGGTAATCACCGAAGATGTCACCGGCGCTATACAAATGACGGGCAACTACACCATAGAGGCGCCCGATTTGATGCTGACGCATGATTACGACGCGGCGCGCCACTATCAGGGAACCATAGATCTCAACGGCTATTCCGCCACGTTTATTGCCGACGTTCATACCGGAAACACCAGTAATTATTTTGCCTTTAACCATTGCACGTTCAAAGGAGACGGTCCGGAAAACATCTTAGATATCCGTGTCGCCGATGGTGGGGATTCAATTCATATCATTGACGGATTCACTGTCGATGCGGCTACCGTAAACATGGATTTGGGTGCAAATTCTGCGTACAACGCCAACAAATACACGATAAACGTAGTCAATGGCGGCGTTCTTAACTGGACAAATGCGGCTGTAACTTCGAAGCCCATGATATTGAACATAGGAAGTAGCGCCACTGACACCGCACGTGCGGAAATAAGGTATAACGGAACAGCATGGCAAAACGGTGCAAATGAAATAACGGTAAACGGCGGTTCGTTTTTTATAGAAGTGGGGTCTGGCCGTATCGATTGCAATATGACTGTCCATGCGCTGTCCGCGGATTCTTATAGCACGTCTTTGTCTATTAGAAAAGACGGCACGTTTGTTATCGATTCGGGTGTACAGCACAAGATATATACGGCGAACTCCAACCTCGTATTTTTTGACAATTCAACGTTCAAAAGTTCCACGACTGACGTGCTCATGTACAAGCCGGGCAGCACGGTGAAATATATAGGCATCTACATTGCCGCTGCTGCCAGTTCAATTACTTTGGATTTGGGCGCGATGCAGAACTTCCAGAAGGTCACTGTGGCCGGCGCGAGCGCGGTTATGAACGTGTTGCTAAACGGCAATATGCTCTCGTTCGAAACGATAGATTTTTCCAAACTCGATGTAGTCATAACAGACTTTGAAAATGGCCTGTTCCGCTGGAAGGAAGCTACCAACTTCGACGTTGATAAGATAACCGCAAGCACTCTTGGCGGCGGCGAACTCTCCGATATAGAGGCTGTTCTGGGCGCGGACGGCTACACATATTTGTATTCGGCAAGCGTCCCCGAGCCCGCGTCGATTGCGGCGATATTCGGCGCTTTGGCCTTGGCTATGGCCCTCTACCGCAAAAGAAAGTAATTTCAAAAGTTTTCATACGGGATAAGATACAGGCTCGGCGTTCTCGCCGGGCTTGTTTTTTTTGAGTATTCCTCTGAGTTTATCGGCGTATATCATTTGCCAACAGCGCGCCATCGGGCGCCTTTCATTTGCCGCAACATGCGTGTTTTTCCCGCGGCACAGAGAAATGAGGCCGTTAAGAAAAAATGCGTTCCTCAATTAAGAGAAAAGAAAATATATTCGTGGGGGGGGGACACTTTTCTTCCTTCTTTTGGGGTGGAATTTTTTCATCTGTTAAAAAAATTTTGTTGATTAGTTATTTTGCCTGTCTATTCGCGCCTTTTTCTACATGCGCGCAATAAAGCAGCATTTGCAGTGCGCGGCCGATTGCAGTGCATAGACTCCTAAACTTTAAGGAAACGAGTGAGAACAAAAAAAAGTGAAAAAAAGTTTGCGCGTCTAATAGCGGCAAAGACTTAACATGCGCAGAATTTTACAATAAGTAGCATGCGCAAGAGAGAGAAAACGCCACGCCAGGCAGTCGGCGGAGAGAGCTTTGTAGAATAAAAAAAGAGGCGGTAAAATTCGCCTCCTTTAAGCAAAAACTTCGCATGTTCGCCCGCCACACTTTTGGCTAAACGCTGTGCGAATTTGCCCGACGCGCCAAATCGGCGCCAAGCATTGCGGAATCAGAAAAGCCCCTTGTTTTTCATTGAATTCATCATGCCCATCATGCGGCGCTTGCCCTTGTCGCCCTTGAGCATTTTCATCATTTTGCGCATGCCCTCAAACTGCTTTAAAAGCGAGTTTACATCGCGCACTTGGGTGCCCGAGCCGTTTGCTATCCTCAGGCGCCGCCGAGCGTTTAGCAGGTTGGGATTGCGCCGCTCTTTCGGCGTCATGGAAAGAATTATCGCCTCGGTCTGGCGCATTTTCTTTTCTTCTCGCTCCCCAATGTTTACGCCGCCGAGCCCCGGAAGCATCTTTATTATGCTCTGCATAGAGCCGAGCTTTTTAATTTGGCGCATCTGGGCGAGAAAATCTTCAAGGTCGAACTCGGCCTTGCGCATTTTCTCTGCCATTTTCTCTGCTTCGGCCAAGTCGAGGTTCTCCTGCGCCTTTTCCACGAGAGAGACGACATCCCCCATGCCGAGAATGCGCTGCGCCATGCGGTCGGGGTGGAAAATTTCAAGATCCGTAATTTTTTCGCCGACGCCCGCAAATTTTATGGGCGCGCCCGATACCGCCTTTATCGAAACTGCGGCGCCGCCGCGCGCGTCGCCGTCGAGCTTCGTAAGCACCACGCCCGTAAGAGATACTGCCTCGTTGAAAACCTTTGCAACGTTGACGGCCTCCTGGCCCAAGGCCGCGTCAGCTATTAGCAGAACTTCGTCGGGCGATACTTCCGCGCGCAAAAGCTTGATCTCTTCTATGAGATTTTCGTCTATCTGCAGGCGCCCCGCGGTGTCGAATATGACCGCCGTGGCGCCCTCGTCGAGCGCCTGTTTTAAAAGCCTTTTTGCCAAGCGCGGGACGTTCTTTTCCTGCCTGTCCGAGTATACCTTGACCCCGGCCTGCGCGCCGAGCATTTCAAGCTGGTCTATTGCCGCCGGACGATATACGTCGCAGGCAATGAGCGCCGGGGTCAGGCCCTGCTTCTTAAGCAATACAGCCAGTTTTGCCGACGTCGTAGTCTTGCCCGAACCGTGCAGGCCGACCATCATCACCTTCAGCGGCCGAGCCGCCGAAAGCGAGGTCTTGTCGCCGCCCAAAAGTTCGACGAGCTCGTCGTGAATTATCTTTATAATCTGCTGCCCGGGCGTGACGGATTTTATCACCTCTTGGCCTATGCACTTTTCCTTCACCTTTTCGGTGAATTCGCGCGCAACCTTGAAATGCACGTCGGCCGACAAAAGAGCCTTGCGCACCTCCGCGAGCGCCTCGGCCATGTTTGCGGAAGTGAGCTTTCCCACTCCGCGCAGGTTTCGGAAGGCCTTGGAGAGATTCTCTGTTAGATTCTCAAACATCTGGGCGCTCTGTTAGCCTATAGTTTCGCCGCCGTACCACTTGCGCAGAACTTCAGGAATCTCAACCTTCCCGTCGGCGCGGACATTGTTTTCAAGCAGCGCCGCCAAAACGCGCGGAACGGCCAACCCGGACCCGTTTAGCGTATAGACGTGGCGCGGTTTGCCGCCGTCGGCCGGCCTAAAGCGTATGTTTGCCCTGCGCGCCTGGAAATCTGTAAAACACGAGCAGCTGGAAACCTCGAGCCATTTCTTCTGGCCGGCGGCCCATACTTCAAGGTCGTACTGCTTTGCGTGCGGGAATCCTATGTCGCCGGTGCAGATGGCAAGCACGCGGTAGGGCAGGCCAAGCTTCTGCAGAATTTTTTCGGCGTCCTTCCTGAGGTTTTCAAGCTCCTCGAAGCCCTTGTCGGGGTGAACCCACTTCACGAGCTCGACCTTGTCGAACTGGTGCAGTCGGTTTAACCCGCGCACGTCTTTGCCCCAGCTGCCTGCCTCGCGGCGGAAACACGGCGTGTAGCCGCAGGCATATATGGGCAGTTGGCTCTCTTCAAACGTTTCGTCGCGGTAGAAATTGGTTATCGGCACCTCCGCGGTGGGAATCATGTAGTAGTCGTCTTGGTTGTCGTGGTACATCTGCCCCTCCTTGTCGGGCAGCTGACCCGTGGCGGTGGCGCTTGCGGCGTTTACCATTATCGGGCACATGAGCTCCGTATAGCCGTTGTTGCGGGCCTCGTCGAGAAACAACGACAACAGCGCCCTCACCAGGCGCGCCATGTCGCCAACGTAAAACGGGAAACCCGCCCCCGTTACCTTTACGCCGCGCTTAAAGTCGAGCTTTTCGTCGAAAAACGGCAGATCCCAGTGCGGCTTGGCGTTCTTGATGGAATCGATGTCGCCCCAAGTGTAAACAGTAACGTTGTCTTTGTCGCTCTTGCCGACAGGCACCGACGCGTCGGGCATGTTCGGAATGGTAAGCAGCATCTGCTTCCATTTCTTTTCCGCTTCGCCCGCCGCGCTCTCAAGTTCCTTGACCTTGGCCGACACGGCTTTGAGCTCCACGACTTTCTCCTTAAATTCGTCCGACCCCTTGGGCAACTCGGCAAGCGCTTTGCTGGCCGCATTTTGCGCCGCGCGCGCCTCTTCAAAGGCCGATACGGCCTGGCGCCTAACGGCGTCGAAGGCGACTATCGCGTCTATGTCGCAATCGAATTTCTTCAAGGCCACCAAAGCCTTAACTTTTTCGGGGTTTTCTCTTAAAATTTTGACGTCTATCATAATTGACCCACCACTTTGACATCTGCGGCGCACTTTTCAATCTTTTTAATTCGCCGTTTGACAGACTCAGACCCGCCGCAAAGACGACAGCATTTTTTGTTTTGCGCGACCCTTGAGACAGCCTCCTCCCCACCAACAGACAAACGAATTCGCCACGGGCAGACGGTGTCCCTTGCGAAAAAAATACGATATTGGCGCAAAAAAAACGGGGAACTTAACCTGTAAAATTGCAGGCTACTTGGCTTGGTTCGGCTTTTCGGCGGTGCGGGCGCGCCGCAAGAGATCGGCGAAAAACTCGTCGTCGCCGGCGAATTTCTGGCCGTCCATGTAGATAAATGCAAAGCAGTTGTCGCAGACGCCTATGTTCTTGTTTTTTTGCAGGTAGGCTATTTCGTCGTCGGAAATGCGCGCCCCGCACGCGGAGCACTTTTTGTCGACAACTTCGGCAATCCCCATCTTGCCCGAGGCTTCGAGCCTGTCGAAATGCGACATGGCAAACGGCGGGATTTGCCTGCGGTTTTCTATAATGAACTCGCGCAGGGCCTCGACTTCTTCCTCCGACATCTGCGGCTGTTCCGAAAGCTCGCGGGCTTTCCTTATTCGCAGCAGCTTTTGAATGATGTCTTCTGTTTGCCTCATATACACGCGCTATTCCAGCCATATTTTCGCGATTTTTGCAAGTCTTTTCGGCAAAATATTTAGCAAAGAAAGGCCCGGAGTGCGGCTTTTGGGGCGCGGTGACAAACCGGCAGTGTTTCGTTTTTTGGGGGACAAAAAGAAGTGTTGACAATATGGGGGTGGCCTCGCTTAAGTTTTGGCGAATCCATGTCCAATAATTTCGTACATCTGCACGTCCACACCGACCACAGCTTTCTCGACGGCTGCGCCCGCATAGACAGGCTCATGGCGCGCGCCAAAGAGCTTGGAATGCCCGCCATGGCAATTACCGACCACGGCGTCATGTGCGGCACGATAGATTTTTACAACGCCGCGCGAAAGAACGGGATAAATCCCATCCTGGGAATAGAGGCGTACTTTGTCAACGACCACAAAATATCCGACCACCCGAAGGCCGACCGCAAACGCAACGACGACATCGACGACATCGAGAACGACACGTCAATTCTCACGCCCGAGAACTTTCCAAAGAATCTAATCCACCACAAGACGCTTCTGGCCGAGAATTACGAAGGTTTTCTCAACCTCTCGAAGCTTTCGAGCATATCCTACGAGGAGGGCTTTTACCGCAAGCCGCGCATAGACTACGAGACATTGGCCGCGCACTGCAAGGGCGTAATAGGCCTCAGCGGCTGTCTCAACGGTGTGGCCTCGCAATATTTGCTTTATTCTGACTACGAGAACGCAAAGCGCGCAACGGCTAAATTTGTTGATATTTTCGGGAAGGAAAACTACTACATAGAGATTCAAAACCACTATTTGCCCGCGCAAAAAAAGATACTGCCCGGCCTTGTGAGGCTCGCGCGCGAGTTCGGCCTGAAGATGGTTGCCACCAACGACTCCCACTACGTCATGAAGCACGACGCCGCCGCGCACGACGCAATGCTGTGCATACAGACCGACAGTAAAATCGCCGACGAAAAGAGAATGCGCTATCCCAATAACGAGTTCTACATAAAGTCGCGCCAGGAGATGGAGGCGGCCCTCGGCGATTTTCCCGAGGCCCTCGACAATACGCTTGAAATTGCCGAGCGCGTAAAAATAGACATTAAATTTGGCCAGAACCACTATCCGCGCTATCGCAAGCCCGACAACATACAGATAAATCCCGACCCCGTCAATTTTGACAGGATACTCGACAAATACGTGCAAAAAAAGAACGAGGTTTTGAAGCAGCAGGGCAAGGAGGCCAATTTCAGCCTCGACCGCCAGCAGCGCGACGCCCTGATGAAAAACGGCCTCATGCTTTTCGACCTGGCGAAAAAGGGCATGGTAAAGCGGTACGGGATTGACTACGACCACCCCGAAAAATACGTGCCCAAGGCAAACGAGCCGCCGGATTTTGCCCAGAAGCTTTGCGACAAGCTCGAGTACGAGCTTTCAATCATAGTCGGCGCCGGGTTCGTCGACTACTTTCTAATCGTTTGGGACTTCATCAACTGGGCGCGCAACCACGGCATACCGGTGGGCCCCGGCAGGGGTTCGGGCGCCGGCTGCATGATTGCCTACCTGATAAAGATAACCGACATAGAGCCGATACGCTTTAATCTGCTTTTCGAGCGAATGCTCTCCCTCGAGAGGGTGTCTCCGCCGGATTTCGACGTCGACTTCAGCCAGGACCGCCGCGAGGAGGTCATAGAGTATGTCCGCCAAAAGTACGGTGCCGACAGGGTCGCAAACATAGTAACGTTCAACAAACTCGGCGCCAAGCAGGTCGTCCGCGACATCGCCCGAGTCGACGGCATGCCTTTCGACAGGGCGACGGAGCTTGCAAAAAAAATTCCCAACGACCTCAAGATAACGCTTCAGAAAGCCCTCGACATGTCTGCGGAGCTTCGCGACGCGCGCGACCGCGACCCGCAGGTCAAGGAAGTTCTCGAAATAAGCGAGGTTTTGGAGGGAATGATTCGCCAGACCGGCAAGCATGCCTGCGGAATAATCATAGGCGACCAGCGCCTCGACGATCTGGTGCCGATGATGATACAGCTTGGCTCGCTTACGACGCAGCTGCCCAAGGCGCCCGTGGAGGAATTGGGGTTGCTAAAGGCCGATTTCCTGGGGCTTAAGAACCTCACCGTAATTGCCGACGCCCAAGACAACGTCAGGCGCACGCGCAATTTTCCGGAGTTTGACATTGAGGAGGTTCCGCTCGAGGATCCGGCGACGTTCAAGCTTTTAAACAGCGGGATAACAGTCGGCGTATTCCAGCTTGAAAGCGAGGGCATGCAGAATCTGTGCCGCAGGATAGGGCTGAGCGTCTTTGAGGAGATCATAGCCCTCATAGCGCTCTACAGGCCCGGGCCCATGCAGTTTATAGACCAGTTTATAGAGGCCAAGAAAGACCCGTCGAAGATGCATGTTCCGCATCCGCTGCTAAAAGACTTGGTAAAGGAGACCTACGGGGTGCTCGTCTACCAGGAGCAGGTCATGATGGCCGCCCGCATAATAGCCGGATACACCCTCGGCGAGGCCGATATTTTGCGCAGGGCTATGGGCAAGAAAAAGCCCGAGGTCATGGCGGCGCAGAAGGCGGTTTTCATACGCAAGGCAAAGCAGGCAAACAATATCGACGCCCCCGAGGCCGAGCGCATATTCGGCGTGCTCGAAAAATTTGCCCAGTACGGCTTCAACAAGTCGCACTCGGCAGCCTACGCAATGCTCAGCTACCGCACCGCCTATTTGAAGGCCAACTATCCTGTGGAATTCATGGCGGCCTTGCTTTCAAGCGAGCTGGGCAATATGGACAAAGTGTCGAAATTCATCGAGGCTTGCGAGGCCATCAACATAAAAGTGCTCGGTCCCGACGTCAATATTTCGCGCGAAAAATTTACGCCTATAATAGACGAGAATTGGAAGCCCGAACTTCAGGGGGCTATTTTCCACAAATCGCCTGGCTCAATCAGGTTTGGGTTCGCCGCCATAAAGGGCATCGGCGAGGGGCCCGCGCGCGCAATCGTGGCCGAGCGCGACAAAAACGGAGAGTTTAAGGATATTTTCGATTTCGTAAAGCGCGTCGGCACAAAGAACATAAACCGCCGCGTGATGGAAAACTTGATTTTGACGGGCGCGTTCGATTCTTTCGGGATCGACAGGGCTCATCTTTTCAACAGCGTCGAGACGATAATGGGCCATTCCGCCGAGCTTGAGAAGGACATGATTTCGGGGCAATCGAACATGTTTGATCTTCTGGATATGGGCTCCTCGGCCGAAACGTCGTCGAACCTGATAGACACGAGCGCGGCGAAGATGTCGCTTGCGACAAAGCTCTACAACGAAAAAGAACTCTTGAGTTTTTACGTTTCGGGGCATCCGATGGACGAGTTTGCCCGCTTTGATTTTGCGCTCGACGACATTCCGCCGGCGGGGGCTTTGCGGCGCATAAAACGCGCGCAATTTAGAGCCTGCGGCGTTGTTTCCAACGTCGTGAAAAAGCTCTCGAAGAAGGACAACCGCCCCTGGTGTTTCTTCACGCTTTCCGGCAGGCTCAATTCGAAGGTGTGGTCGATAAACATGTTTTCCGATGTTTACGAAGAATTTTTGCGCAACATTAAATCGCAGGCGCCCGCCGAGCTTAGAGACTCGGTCGACATCACTTCCATAGACGGCAAATGTTTTTGCGTAATAGGCGAGTGCCGCTGCAACGACAACGGGGAAATCCGCTATACGGCGCAGCAGATTATGAGCATGCCTGCGGCAATATCATCGTTTACAAAGCGCATCGAGTGGCTAATATCGCCGTATTCGGCGCCTGAGCACTTTATCAAGCAGCTTAGCCAGTGCATATATAAGACGGCGCCCGGCACAAATATCGAGCACGTGCTAAAGATTCAAGTTTCGGAAAACAGTTTTGTGGAATTTTCGCACGACGGTCTGACGCAGAGTTCCTTCGAGCCGCAAACATTCAAAAAGCTTGCGAAAGAGCCGGCCTTTATAGACATGAAAATAACGGTCGCCCCGACGCCCGAGCGCCAGAGGCGCTACGGCGCGAGTCCTGAATTTTCGGGGTCGCGCCGCTGAGCAAAACGACAATTTTTTCGGCAAAATGCGCGGGGCGCTTCTGGGAGGGGAGCGCATGCGGGTTGGGGTTTCGGGCTTGCGGCGTTTCCGCAATTTGGCCCCGGAGGCCTTTGGGGGAACTTCTTTTTTATGAGTAGGGCTTTGCTTGACAAATTTTGAGTGGGCGTGGATAATTGGGGGCATTATGACAAAAGAAGAGTTGAAACGGCAGTTGGAGATTCGCCGGTTAAAGGTCGAGGAGGCGATAAAGAAATATTTGCCGGCGGAGGATACGAGGCCGGCGATAGTCCACAAGGCCATGCATTACAGCATGGAGGCCGGCGGCAAAAGGATTCGCCCGATGCTTCTGCTTGCCGCGCACGAGATGTTTCCCTCGGAAGTGGATCCGCTTCCGGCGTGCGTTGCCATAGAATGTCTGCACACGTATTCGCTCATTCACGACGACCTTCCCTGCATGGACAATTCCGATTTGCGCCGCGGCAAGCCCACGTGCCACAAGCAGTTCGACGAGACAATGGCTCTTCTTGCAGGCGACGCGCTTTTGACATATTCGTTCGAGCTTTTGGCTTCGGCGTATAAGGACAACCCCAAGGTTGCCGCGGGACTTGTTCTCGACTTGGCGGAAGCCGGCGGGAGCCGCAAGATGATAGGCGGCCAGGTGGAGGACGTCCTCGGCGAGCGCGAGGGCAAGATGACGCCCGAGCGGCTTGAATTTATCCACGACAACAAGACGGCCGCGCTGATAACTGCGGCGGTGACGATGGGCATACGCTTGGCCGACGACTACAGCCAGCAGAAGCTTGAAATAGCCAGGCGCATAGGCAAGAACGTGGGGCTTGCCTTCCAAGTAATAGACGACATTCTCGACGTCACCAGCGACGATGCCACAATGGGGAAGACGACCGGCCTCGACGCCGCGAACGGGAAGATGACGTACGTATCCCTCTACGGGATAGACCGTTCGCGCCAGATAGCCGCAGAGCTGACGGAAGCGGCGGTGGCCGATTCCAAACAGCTGAGCAAAAACAGCGAATTTTTTGAGGCGCTTATTACGTACATGCTCAACCGCATAAACTAACAACGAAGGAGAAAACAATGGTAATCGAACCTAAGGTAAAGGGATTTGTTTGCATTACGGCGCATCCGACGGGCTGCCAAAAGAACGTCGAGGAGCAGATTGCGTATGTGAAAGGCAAGGGAGCGATTCGGGGCGGTTGCCGTTCGGCGCTGATAATCGGGGCGTCGACGGGCTACGGGCTTGCAAGCAGGATATGCGCGGCCTTTGGCTGCGGGGCCGACACAGTCGGTGTATTTTTTGAGCGGCCGGGCGACGTCAAGCGGGAGAGGCCGGGCAGCGCGGGCTGGTACAACACGAAAGCCTTTTCCAAACTTGCCGCCGAGGCGGGGCTGTACGTTGCCGACATCAACGGCGACGCATTTTCCGACGCCGTAAAGGAACAGGCGATAGAGGCGATAAAAAAGAGCCCGATGGGCAAGGTTGACCTCATAATATACTCGCTGGCCTCTCCGCGGCGAACCGACCCAAAGACGGGTCAGGTTTACAAGAGCGTGCTTAAGACAGTGGGGCAGCCGCGCACCGACAAGAGCCTCAACACCGATACCGGCGAGGTGGTGGAAGTCAACGTTCCCGTTGCCACCGAGCAGGAAATTTCCGACACAGTCAAGACAATGGGCGGCGAGGATTGGAAGCTTTGGATAGAAGCCCTCGACAAGGCCGGAGTGATAGCCGACGGATGCAAGAGCATTGCCTATTCGTACCTTGGGCCGACGCTTACCTATCCGATTTACCGCGACGGAACTATCGGCTGCGCAAAGAAGGACCTCGAGGCGACCGTGCCGCAGATAGCAGCCATAATGAAAAAGCATGGCGGCAGCGCGTATGTGTCGATGAACAAGGCTCTTGTAACGCAGGCAAGCAGCGCCATACCGGTTGTCCCCCTTTACATTTCGATACTCTACAAGGTGATGAAGCAAAAGGGCGTCCACGAGGATTGCATAATGCAAATTCAGCGTCTTTTTGCCGATGAGCTTTACAATTCGAAGGAGCCCGATCTCGACGAGCAGGGGCGCATAAGGATAGACAATCTCGAGCTGCGCGACGACGTTCAGAAGGAGGTTTTCGACATATGGCCGCGAATCGAGACGCAAAACCTGAACGAGCTGACGGACTTCGAGGGCTACAAGAAGGAATTTTTAAAGCTCTTTGGCTTTGGGGTTCCCGGTGTCGACTACTCCAAAGACGTCGAGATTTAGCCATTGCCTATCGTGGCGCGAAAATATCGCGCCGCGATTTTTATTTTTGAGGCGCGCCTATTTCCCGTTTACGCGCTGGAGGGAAAATCCGAAAAAAGTTAAAATATTTAAATTTAGTTGACGTTTGGCGCAGGCGGGTAGATAGTTTTGCCATTCATATACTTTAAAATTTCAAAAGACCCTTAAAAATATATCAAAACACATGAAAAGCAAGAACAGTGCAATTACGGACGGCAATGAGGCGGTAGCCTCGATAGCCTTCCGCGCGAGTGAAACAATTGCCATTTACCCGATAACCCCCTCGTCTCCGATGGCGGAGTCGTGCGAGGAATGGGCGGTAAAGGGCAAGAAGAATGTTTGGGGCTTTACACCGACCATCAGCCAGCTTCAGAGCGAAGGAGGCGTTGCCGGAGCCGTTCACGGAGCGTTGCAGACAGGCACACTTATGACCACTTTCACGGCTTCTCAGGGCTTGTTGTTGATGATACCCAACATGTACAAGATAGCCGGCGAATTGACGAGTTTTGTAATGCACGTCAGCGCCCGCGCGCTCGCCCACCACGCGCTTTCCATTTTTGGCGACCAGACCGACGTGATGGCGTGCCGCCAGACCGGCTTTGCCATGCTTTGTTCAAACAGCGCGCAGGAGGCGCACGACATGGCCTTGATAGCCCATGCGGCCACGCTGCAGGCCAGGGTGCCGTTTATGCATTTCTTCGACGGCTTTAGGACGTCGCATGAAATAAACACGTACGAGACCATTTCCGACGACGTCGTAAAGGAGATGTTGCCCTATGAAAAGATACTTGAGGTTCGCGCGCGCGCGCTCAGCCCGGAGAGGCCCTTTATAAGGGGAACGGCGCAGAATCCCGACGTTTACTTTCAGGCGTGGGAGGCGCGCAATCCCTACTATGCAAAATGCGCGGAGATAGTCGCCGAGCAGATGCAGAAGCTCGGAAAGCTCACAGGGCGCACGTACAAGCCCTACGAGTATGTGGGCGCGCCCGATGCCGAGTCGATAGTCGTTGTCATGGGCAGCGGAGCGGAGACAACCGAGGAGGTTGCCAAGGTTCTCAATGCAGGCGGCGCCAAAGTCGGCGTTCTCAAGGTGAGGATGTTCCGCCCGTTCAGCGCGAAGATGTTTGTCGAGGCCATTCCGCAGACGGTAAAGAAGATTACCGTTCTCGACCGCACGAAGGAGCTCGGCGCCATGGGAGAACCCTTGTACGAGGATGTCTCCTCGTCTATTGCCGAGGCGCGCAACAGCGGGATTGTCCCGCGCACGTTTGATCCTGTCATAATAGGCGGGCGTTTTGGATTGGGGTCCAAGGATTACACTCCGGCCATGGCCAAGGGCGTATTCGACAACATGAATGCCTCCGAGCCCAAGAACCACTTCTCTGTGGGCATAGTCGACGACGTCACCAACAATTCCATTTCCTACGACGAATCGTTCAAGCTTGACGACGCTGGCGTAAAGAGCGCCGTATTCTTTGGCCTTGGTTCCGACGGCACAGTTGGCGCGAACAAGAACACCATCAAAATCATCGGGCACGAGACGCCCAATTACGCGCAGGCTTACTTTGTTTACGACTCCAAGAAGAGCGGCGGCATAACCGTTTCGCACTTGAGGTTTGGACCGAATCCGATAAAGGCGCCGTACTTGGTTTACAATGCGCAGTTTGTCGGCTGCCACCAGTTCTCGTTTATGGAGAAATACAACGTGCTTGCCTGTGCCGACAAGGGAGCCGTATTCCTGTTGAATTCCATATACGACGCGAAAGAGGTTTGGAATCATTTAAACAAGGTTGTGCAGCAGACCATCATAGACAAGCAGCTGCAGTTTTACGTTATCGACGCCTACAAGGTTGCCAAGTCTGTGGGCATGGGCGGCAGGATAAACACCATAATGCAGACCTGCTACTTTGCCATTTCCGGCGTATTGCCGCCGGACGAGGCCATAGCCAAGATTAAGGGCGCCATAGAGAAGACATACAGCAAGAAGGGCCCGCAGGTTGTCCAGAAGAACTTTGCCGCCGTTGACGCGTCGATTGCCAACCTCGAGAAGGTCGAAGTTCCCGCGCAGGCGACGGCGCAGGAGGGCTATGCGCCCACAGTGGCCAAGGAGGCTCCCGATTTTGTCCAGAGGGTAACGGCGGCGATGATGCGCGAGGAAGGCGACAAGCTTCCGGTTTCGGCGATGCCCGTCGACGGCACATGGCCTTCTGCGACTACGCAGTGGGAAAAGCGCAACATAGCCATAGAGGTTCCCTCGTGGAATCCCGACTTGTGCATACAGTGCGCCAAGTGCGCCACGATATGCCCGCATGCGGCAATTCGCGTAAAGTTCTATCCGAATTCCGAGCTTGAGAAGGCGCCCGAGGCGTTTAAGTCTGTGGCGTTCCGCCCGCTGCCCAAGGACAAGCAGAAGTATGCCGACTATTCGTACACGGTGCAGGTTGCCCCCGAGGATTGCACGGGTTGCGGTTTGTGCGCCACGGTATGCCCGGGCAAGAGCCGCACAGAGGAGGGCAAGAAGGCGCTGATGATGGTCGCGCAGGAGCCCGTCCGCGAGCAGGAGAGACGGAACTTCAAGTTCTTCCTTGAAATTCCCAATCCCGACAGGCTTTCGTTGGGCACGACGGTCAAGGAAGTTCAGTTCCGCCAGCCGCTGTTTGAATTCTCGGGTTGCTGTGCCGGCTGCGGCGAGACGCCGTACATACGCACTATCACCCAGCTTTTTGGCGACAGGCTCTACATTGCAAACGCCACGGGTTGCTCGTCTATCTACGGCGGCAACTTGCCCACGACGCCTTACTGCGTAAATCAGGACGGCAGGGGGCCTGCGTGGGCGAACTCGCTCTTTGAAGACAATGCCGAATTTGGCTTTGGCTTTAGGATTTCGCTGGACATGAAGCAGAGCATGGGCAGGGAACTGCTTGCGCGCATGGCGCCGAAGCTCGGCGACGACTTTGTAAAAGAGATACTGGAAGCCGACCAAAAGACGGAGGCGGGCGTTGTCAAGCAGCGCGAGCGCGTTGCCGCGTTGAAGCAAAAGCTTGTCTCCGACACGTCGATAGACGCGCAGATTCTCAAGTCTGTAGCCGACGACCTCGTCAACCATTCGGTATGGATAGTTGGCGGCGATGGTTGGGCCTACGACATTGGCTACGGCGGTCTTGACCACGTTATAGCAAGCGGCAAGAACGTAAACGTGATGATTCTCGATACGGAAGTCTATTCGAATACGGGCGGCCAGCAGAGCAAGTCCACGCCGATTGGCGCCGTGGCGAAGTTCGCCTCGCAGGGCAAGTCTGTCCCGAAGAAAGATATCGGTATGCTGGCCGTTGACTACGGCAATGTGTACGTTGCCCAGATAGCAATCGGGGCAAACGATGCGCAGGCAATAAAGGCTATAGCCGAAGCTGACAGCTATGAGGGTTCGTCGCTAATCATCGCATACAGCCATTGCATTAACCACGGCTACAACCTCGTCAACGGGCCGGCGCAGCAGAAAGCGGCGGTCGATTCCGGGTACTGGCCGCTATACAGGTACGATCCGCGCAGGATAGCGCAGGGATTGAATCCGTTCCAGCTCGACTCGAAGGATCCGAAGATTCCCGTGATAGACTACATGAAGGCCGAAAACCGTTTTGCCTCGTTGCAGAGGAGCAACCCCGAAAGGGCGGCACTTCTCGACAAGGAAGCGCAAGACTTTGTCAATGCGCGCTGGGCAAAGTACAAGTACCTTGCCGAACGCAAGTAGCCTTATATTAGCCGCACGGCGCAAAAAGCCCCGATTTTTCGGGGCTTTTTTTGTTGTTTCCTTACCTTGAAATGCGACGAGGGCAGGGGGAAGGCAATCTTGAGTTTTTTGTTTTTTTTGTGTGTGGAGAAAAAAAGAATTCGCGCGTTGGCAGGCAAAAAATTCTTTATTGCAGAAAGTCTCGAAGCGTTTTGCGCCATGCTTTAGCGCGGGGCTTTTAACTTTCTACAAAGCCCCCCGAGCGCTGTTTCCCAAGCTAAAACAAGAACATGCAGTTGCGTAGATATTTTTAGCATAATCTACATACCCTTTCCCGCAAGGCGTTATTTACGCAAATATATATTTCCCTCCATAGTGCACGCAGGTTCGTCTTCATAATTTCCCTGGATACTCGCATATTTCACATATAAGTCCGAAAAGCACACGAACACCATTTCCCAAAAACACGCAGCAAAAAAAAAAGCACTCGCGTACGGATACCCCCACATTTTTTACGACTTCGCCGCAAACGGAATCACGCGCTGCAAATCATTACTTTTTTCTCGGAGAAAGAAATGCGCGTGTCTATCCTGCGTATATATCGGCTTTAAAAGTCCTAAACGACGCGTTCGCTATACACGCGCAAAGCGACCTTGCGCACTGTCCTATTAACCCTTCCCCTCTTCCCGTAAGAAATAACACGCAAACGAAATCTTTATTTTTCGCTCTTTGTGAACATATTTCACCATACAGACAAAACGCACAAAACTTTCTTTTTACACAATCGGATTCTCTTTCCCTTTAGCGTTTTTTTGCCTAAAGCGCAGTTTTTACATGATTTTTTTTCGTTTTGTGGCAAAAAATTTTTTGACAATCACGCACGGTACAGACAAGTGCGGCAATTTTTAATGTAGGCAACTAAAAAATCTCTCCAGAGTTGATTTTTCGGCTCAAAACCTGCGGTGAAAAATTTGTAAAAATCATTGCGTTTGAACGCATAATATTTGATTTTTCATACGGATATGAAAAAAAAACTAAAAAAAAGGCTTGTTTTTCTCAATCGTTATATTAGGTTGCTTCCCGAACGAGGATTACAGCATGCGCAAAATACCCCTACTCAAGAAAGTCTCCCGATTTTACTTCCATTAAATAAGAGAACTCTTGTGCATCGTTTGCGCAAACGTTTGAAACATAAAAAACAAACTGGGTCAATACCAAAGGTTGTGGAATAGGTTGATTTTTTAGATTTGTCTTTCATAGTTTCACCCCGCATTCTACAAGT
>CALXLK010000025.1 GCA_944389175.1 uncultured Opitutales bacterium | reverse complement strand
CTTTGAAAATTACAGATTGAGGGTCTTGGTTCTATGCGGCGTCTTTCATTAAAATCCACTCTCTTTGGTGTTGACCCGATTTTTTTCCTCAAACCAGCAAAAATTAAAACGGGCCCGCAACTATTGATTTTAATGGCAGTTAAGCACATTTAAGGCCATTTAAGACTTCCTCATACTAAACTGTTCAAATCAGCTCCCTCATCAGGAGCCATATTTTTTAGAAGTAGGCCGGCGGGGATTTGAACCCCGAACCAATTGCTTAAAAGGCAACTGCTCTACCGTTGAGCTACCGGCCCTCCTTGACTAAATTAAGTACCCTACATTGCCACTTCCGCCGTTCAATGCAAGCTTTTTTTTGCTTTTTTTAGGACAGCAAATGCCAGATCAAAGAGCAAATATTTAGGCATGCGGCCGTGGCCAGAGCGGCGGCTGCATCGTCGGCCACGCAGCCCAGCCCTCCTTCGAGAGACTGCGCCTTGTCTATCAAAAACGGCTTCTTTATGTCGAAAAACCTAAAGACGGCAAAACCCGATAAAAGGCCAACGATTCCGTACGAATCTCCAAAAAGCGAAATAAAGCATAACGGCATTGCCGCGAACTCATCGAGATTTATCATGCCGGGATCCCTCTGGTTTAGGTGGCGTTCGGCGGCATCGCAGACTCCGACGGCTCCGTACAGCAATGCGGCGGCCAATATCGCATATTCAAGCAATGAGCAATGCTTAAAGATTACTGGATAAAGCAGTATACCTGCGGCCGACCCCCACGTTCCGGGAGCGGCAAGCTTTCCCAGCCCAAACAGCGTTGCCAAGTTGACTGATACCTCTTTTGAAAGGCTGTTTGCCCACGGATAATATTTATCTCTGATAGACATAATCAATCTCTTAAAAGTGAAGAGTATTTCACAGAATACTGCAGCCCGGAAACTATGGAAAGTAGCGTCGATATTCCGAGCGTTATTATTCCGCTGTAAAAGGCAAAATTGTAAAGCCATGTGTCTATCTGGGCAAAGTCGCTTCTGGCCGCGAATGCAAATATTGTGGCGCCTATTGAGTACATCTGAAATGCGGCCTTGTATTTCCCCACAGTTTCGGCAGCAATAACAACTCCGCTCTTTGCCGCGAGCATGCGCACCCCGCTTATGTAAAATTCCCGCGCCATGGAAACAATGGCGCATACGAGGGCAAATATTGTCCACCCCTCATAAAGATTCAAGGCAAAGAGCGTCATGAACATGGTTACGACCATAATCTTGTCGCTAAGGGCGTCCATGAACTTGCCGAATGTGGTGACTATCCCGCACTTGCGGGCTATGTAGCCGTCGAACCAGTCGGTTATTCCGCCAACTGTGTATATGATGAAGGCCGCTGTCGGCAAATAACTGGCGTCCGCCAAGAGAAGCGCCGCAGTGACAAACGTCAGCACCACTCTGGCTAATGTCAAAATATTTGGTAAATTCATTTCCGAAAAGTCTTGCCCAATCTGATATTTTTTCAAGGATAAAACAAATGACTAAAAAAACGGCCATATATCCGGGCACTTTCGACCCCGTCACTAACGGTCATCTCGACATAATTAAACGCGCGAGCCTCCTATTCGACGAGGTCGTCGTAGCGGTGGCGCAAAATGACGGCAAGGTTCCGGTATTTGACGTCGATACCCGCGTGCGCCTCTTCGAAGAGAATGTTCGCGATATGGATAACGTGCGCGTCTGTTCCTTTAATGTCCTTACCGTGGATTTGGCCAGGGAGTTCGGCGCAGTTGCCATAATTCGCGGACTGCGCGCCGTATCCGACTTCGAGTTCGAATTTCAAATGGCCCAGATGAACAGGTTCCTCGATTGCGGCATAGAGACGATTTTTCTCATGCCCTCCCACAAGTATTTCTACACGAGCTCAACTATCATAAAGCAGGTTTGCGCCTACGAACCGGAGCGAATTAAAGATTTTGTCCCCGGCAACGTCCTCAGGCTCTTGATAGAAAGGTCCAAGTCTTAAGCCTTGCGGCCTTCCATTTCATTTTAGCTTTTTTTCTCTCTTTTTTGTTTTTTCCCAACACAAAAAACGCGCGCAGTATTTCCGCGTGGGCGGATAATTCTGTTGCTGCCTATATCTGTTGCGGGCGCGCTGTGCGCTTTTTGTGCGGAAAGCATTTGGGCGTTTTTCTTCGCTATGTTTTGGGCATGTGTGTTGCCTCTATTTTCTGCTATTGCCCATGTCCGCATTTCCCGCTATTTCTTCGCTTCCCCAGATTCTTGAAAGCCTTTTTACGCGCCGCTCTTTTTTTATTTATGGGAACTTTAAACGAAATTGCATATTTGCCAAAGCCAATGTTTAAGTGGCTTTTAGCACGCCGCGGTGTTTTTTGATTTTTCTACCCCTGCGCTCTTAAACTAAAGGTTCTGTCGCGCCGCCGCTTTTGACTGGGGTGATGTACTTTTGAAAAACTTTCTGCGTTCTGAAAAATTTGCGCTGTCTGCGTACCAGCGACATTGTCTGAATTTCTATTTCGTCGGCCAGGCCTTCGATGTCGCATCGCCCCGATTCTATGTAGGATATGGCCTGTTTGTATCCGATGGCGTTGCGCGCGGCGGGGTTTGATTTTATGCCCAGCCGTATCAGGCCTCTTGTCTCCTCCACAAGCCCCGATTCCAGCATAGACTTTGTCCTCAGTTTTATCCGCTGCGACATTTCGGCATCGGGGCGGTCAAGCAGGAAGAACTCCGGCGTGAAATCGCCATAGGGACAGGGCAGTTTTGAAAATCTATCCAGCAGTTCCGAAACGCTTTTGCCCGTGGCCATACACCGCTGGAGGGCGTTTTGCGTCCGCCGCGGATTGTTGAGATCTATCAACCCGCGCGCGTCGGGCGATATTTTTAGCAGCTCTTGGGCGAGGGTTTGGGCGCCCTCGGCGGCGAGCCGTTGGCAGCGCAGCTTTATCTCTTGGCTGACGTCTATTTCGTCGGCCACGGCGCAAAACCACGATTTCAAATAAAAGCCGCTTCCCCCGACAACCACGGCGTTTTTTCCCCGCTTGGCAATATCGGAGAGCGCTTTTTTTGCGAGCTCGACGTAGTTTGCGACATCGAATTTCTCGGAGACGTCGGCCACGTCTATCAAGTGGTGCCTGACCCGTTCCATATCCTGGGGCGAGGCCTTCGCCGAGCCTATGTCCATTCCCCGGTAGACTTGGACGCTGTCGCAGGAAATTATTTCGGCGCCGTTTTCAATGGCGGTCTTTATGGCAAATTCAGTTTTTCCCGAGCACGTCGGCCCGCTGATTACAATTACTCTCATTTGCCCGCGAGCGCTTTGCACATGGGGCAGAGCGTCTGTTCTGTTTTGCATGTGTGTGCCTTGCAATGCTCCCTGCCGTAGTAGATGAGCTGAAGGTGAAGGTCGTGCCAGGCCTCCTTGGGGAATAGCTTTTTTAAGTCTTTTTCCGTCTCTTCCACGCTCTTGCCCGACGAAAGCCCCCAGCGCTTTGCCAGCCTGTGTATGTGCGTGTCCACCGGAAACGCGGGGACCCCGAATGCCTGCGACATCAGCACCGAAGCCGTTTTGTGCCCGACGCCTGCCAGGCTCTCAAGCTCTTCAAACGTGCGCGGAACCTCCCCGCCAAACTTTTCGCAGAGGCTCTCCGACATCTTTTTTATATTGGCCGATTTCGACGGCGCCAGTCCGCAGGGCCTGATTATGCGCTCAATTTCCTCCCTGGGAAGCTTCGCCATTTTTTCGGGCGTGTCGGCCACGGCAAAAAGTTTCGGCGTCACTTCGTTGACGCGCTTGTCGGTGCATTGCGCCGACAGCATTACGGCCACGAGAAACGTAAACGGGCTGTAATGCTCCAGCGGAATGCGCGGGTGCGGATAGAGCCTGTTAAGCTCGTCCATTATATACCGGGCCTTTTGCTTTTTCGTCATTACCTTTTTGCCCCGCTTATGCGGAAGCCCATTTTGTACGTCTTGCCGGTCTCTATCCTGTATTGGGGGAGAGCCTGCGCCGTTTGGGACCAAGACGTCCCGCCGCCCACTCCGGCGTTCTTGGCACAGACGTTTACAACGTTAAACTTTCTCTCGGGCAGCTGGTGCGGGTGCGCGGCCTGTTCGATATCTTCGCTCAGGCACGGGTAGACCGACATCTCAAAAAGGCTGTCCTTGTCGAGCGCTGTCAATTTGAGTGTTCCGTTCCCCGAGAGTTGCGCCCAGCGCACGCCGGTTATGTTGCCAGCCTCCTGCGTGTCGACGTACTTGTGGAACATTTTATCGACCGTACTTTCAAATACGCCTACATAGCTGCCGGGCAATCTGTCTATATAGTTTTCCCCAGGCCCCATGCCGAACCATTTTAAAACCGACAGCTTCGACGGCGTCTGGAAGCTAAAGCCCACCCTAAGCGGAGACTGCAAGCCCTTGTCCAGATATATCTCGGCGCGGACGTCGATTGCCCCGGTGGGGTGCACCGTGTAGACCACAGTAGCCTTCGACTCTTTCGCAGGTATTACTATCTTTGAAGTTATTTCAACTACGCCGCCCTTGGCCTCCGATTTGCACTTCTCGACAACGGCGCGCGCGCCGGCGTCTTTCCAGCCGGATTGGAGCTTGCGCATGTTCGAGCCCATGTCGTTGTTTGTTAGCGGGCGGTAGAAGCTCAGCTGCATGGGATCGGATATAAGCGTGCGTCCGTCCACAGAGTAGATCTTCAGCAACCCCGTCGACTTGTCGAATTCAGCCCTAAACTTGTCGTTGTACACCGATATGCCGTGGGCGTCGATTTCCCTCGTGAGCGTCGTTTCGGCTACGGGCAGTTCGGGCGAGCGGTATTGGCCGCGCAATTTAAACTGGTCTGTGGCAAATACGTCCCCGGCCGAGCGCCCGTCAAGCGTCGCTTTTGTGAAGGAATACTTTAGCCTTAAGAATATTTCCCCCTCTTTGGGCGGATTTTCCATGGAAATGTCTATGGATGTCAGGGCAGTTTGCTGCGGGTGGAGAATGTCTATGACTGTCTCGCCCGTCTTTAAGGCGCGCCCGTCGCACTCAAGCATCCAGCTGAGCTTGACATCGCGGTACGGCTCGAAAAAGTTTTCGTTGAAAATTTCTAGCACCGCTTTGTCGTCGTCGGCGGATTTCAGCTTCGTGCGAATGTTCTGGTGCACCCACGCAACTGCCGCACTCTGCGGCGACGCGCTCCAGTCGGGACCTACTATTCCGTTGCAGCAAAAAGACCTGTTGTTCGGCTCGTCGGCAAAATCGCCGCCGTAGGCGAAGAATTTTTCCCGGCTGTTTGTCTGCTTAAAGTCTGCAAAGTTTATAGAGCAGACCGGCTTCAGGCGCGACGGCACAACAAACGGCTCGTTTACTATCAGGCGGTCGTAAATATCGAGCTTTTCTATTGCGCCGTAGAACGAAATGTCGTACCCGGAATTGTTGCGGGCTTTCATCGCGGCCACAAGCGGTTTTTGCGAGGCAAATGTGGGCGTGGGGCACTTCTTGCTCGCGACCAATTTCCCGTTGCAGAAAAGGCTTATCTGCCCGTCTCCCGCCGCGGCCGCTATGCGGTAGGGCTTGTCGACTTCGGCGCCGACTTCCTGGAAATTATAGCCGTCCCACACTTTAAAGGTAAGCCGTTTGCGGAAATCTCCGAATTTTAGAGAAAACACTCCGTCGACCTGCGCTATGACCTCGTCCTTGGGCTTGGCGAATTTTGCCAGCGTATTGACGCGTGGGCCGCCGTCGTATTCTTGCGGATTCTTGGAGTCGTAGCCCATGTTGTTTAGGCTGACGACAACCGTAAACGACGATGTCGGGGTGGCAAATACTGAAGGTGTGGCGACAATCGAGGCGTTTTCGAGCATTTTGTCGCGGGAACAGTCGGGGAATACGGCTATGTCGCGCGAGGGCATCGCCGCGTCGGTAAGGGTGATCTTGGGCTCCCTCCGCGCGAGCAACCCCTGGTCTTTCCAATCCCATATAAAGCCTCCTTGGAAGGCGGGGTTGGCCCTCATGCGCTCCCAGTAATGGGCCAGCCACCCGCCGCTGTTGCCCATGGCATGGGCGTATTCGCACAATATGGCGGGCATCTGCAGCTCGGGAATCTTGTTTTGAATCATCTTTAGCCTGTTCTCGATGCGCTCGGGGGTGCTGTACATTGTCGAGTACACGTCGGAATAGCTTAGGGAATTGTTGCGCTCGTTGTGTATCATGCGCGTGGGATCCATCTCCCTGACTTTTTCGGCGGCTATCCTAAAGGCTTCTCCGTCTTTTGTCTCGTTGCCCATTGACCAGAATATTATGCAGGGGTGGTTCTTGTCGCGGGCGACCATATTCGTTATTCGCGATACCATGGCGTTGCGCCACGACGGCAGATTGGACGGATGGTTTGCCGCATTTAGCTTATCCAGCGCGTGCGCCTCTATGTTTGCCTCGTCTATTACATAGAAGCCGAGCTTGTCGCAGAGATCGTAAAAATGCGGGGCGTTGGGGTAGTGCGAAGTTCTGATGGCGTTGATGTTGTACTTTTTCATTTCCATCAGGTCGCGTTTTGTGGTTTCGGCGCTGATGGCCTGACCGAGCTGCGGATCGTGCTCGTGCCGGTTGACCCCCTTAAACAGCACGGGCTTGCCGTTTACCAGAATTTGCATGCCCTTGCGCTCTATGCTTCGGAAGCCCACGTTTAGGCATGCGTAAACTGCGTCTTCGTTCTCGTCCTCGAGCTTTATGAGCAGCTTGTAAAGGTTGGGCGCCTCGGCGCTCCAAAGCTTGACATTGGCTATCTTGGGAAATTTCCAGTTGCATTTTATCATCTTGCCCTGGCCTATGTCGGCGCTGGTTTCAGCTGTCGATACCACTTCGCCTTCGGGGGATATGAGCTTGGCCGACACTTTGGCCTTGGCCGCCTTGCGGCCGGTGTTTGAGAGCACTATTTGGCTCTGGAGCTCTCCGCTTGTGTATCCGTCGGAAAGCTTCGTTTTATTATAGACGTCGGCTATGCGGACAACCGGCTCCCGCATGATGTACACGTCGCGGAAGATTCCCGCAAGCCGCCAAAAATCCTGGTCTTCAAGGAAAGAGCCGTCGCTGTACTTGACTACTTTTACGGCTATCCTGTTGCCGCTGCTCTTTACGTACTTTGTGATGTCGAATGTCGAGGGCAGGCGGCTGTCTTCGGCGTAGCCTACCATGTGGCCGTTGACCCATACCGTGTACGCGCTTGCCACACCGTCGAAACGCAGATAAATGTTCGAGCCAAACCAGCTCGAGGGCACCTTGAAGCCCCTGACGTACGCGCCACTGGGATTGCGCTGGTAAAAGTCGGCGTTGGTAAAATATTTGTCGGCGGGCTCGTCCATAACGCGGGGAAAATTCGTGGCGTTAAATGGGTAGGGGACGTTTGTGTACAGCGGCGTGCCGTAACCGTGCATCTCCCAATTCGACGGAACGCGTATATCGTTGAAATTCGACACGTCAAACGTCGGCTTGTAGAAATCTTCGGGCAGAAGGGACGGCGTGCCTGCGTACCTGAATTTCCAGTCGCCGTTGAGGGTGCGGCGCATGTCGGTGTCGGCGCCCTGAGAAAGCGCCTCCGATTCGGATGAGTAAAGTTTCAGCGTGGCCGAGGCCGGCAGCGCGTTTCTTTGGTATATGTTTTCATTCTGCCAATACGCCCCGTCGTCGTCGCCGAATATCGGCGACATCAACGCCGAAAAAATCCAAAAGATAACTCCGAATACTATTTGCGTGTGTTTGTTCATGTTCTCGTCGTATTTTAATTTTGAGGAGATACTTTTTCGTATTCCTTTTTTTGTGCGGGAAGCCTGTTGGGGCGTTTCGGCGAGCGCGGCCACTCTCGCGGGCTTTTTCGCCGAAAGCCACAACCCACATCTTAAGCGTCTATACAATAATGGGTTTCATTCAAGCTTTTTATGCGCCGAGGCCTCTATTGCGATTCCGCTTTCGCCCTCTGCGAGCCGATGTTTTTCATGCGGGTAATCGGCGGATAAGGCAGATTTCGGAACCGTCGGCCTTCTGCGGCAAAAAAAGCTCCGCCAAGACAGTTTAAACGCCATTTGACCACTCCCATCATTAGCTTTTTTAGACAATCTTTCCCTGAGTTCCTCTCTCTCTCTCCCCCCCCCCGTTTTTTCCAACCTTTTTTTTCATTCTACGTCTGCATTTACACGCCGCGATGTTGACTCATATTCGCTTATATTTTTGCCTGTGCGCGTTGTTGTCTGCCGCGCAAGTTCTCGCGGTTTATCGGTGCGGCTGTTCGGCTTTGCGAGCTGTCTGCGGGCGGAAAGGCCTTATTTTTTTCTTTACTACATATGCTATTTTCATATAGAAGAACACCAAGCAACGCGATTTATGAAGAAGATAATATTGTCTATAATGATGTTTATGGGAGTTTTGTCGGCATTTGCGGCCGCAAGCGTGGAGTTGCACGTCTATGGCAAGTCCAACTCTCCGGAAAAAAGAACTGTAAAACTGCAAGATATGGGCAACGGCGTGGAGCGCCTGGTAGTTCCCATACGCGAAATACCCAAAGACTGCCTTCGCCTCGAGGTTCACCATCCCGATGCGAAGGCAAAGAAGTCAGATGACGGATATTGGGTGGCTCCAAACGGCGCAATAGGCTCGTTTAAGCTCGATAACGGCAAGCTTTCTATGAGGCGTTGCCCGATTCACTTGCACGGAATCAAGCACAAAGACAAGGCGCTTGCTGCAATAGTGAAGGGGCTCAGGCACGAATACAGCCTTGAGGTCGTCGCAAAAGACGGCAATTACGAGATATTTCCGTGCTTTCAGATAGGCCAGATGGGCTTCTCTCCGTACGAGGATATCGTAATAGACTACCACACCCTTTCAGGCGACGATGCAAACTATTCGGGCATGGCGCGCGCGTACCGCAAGTACAAGCTCGACAGCGGGGAAGTAAAGCCCATCAAAGAGCGAATGAAGGACTACCCCTACATTGAGTACGCCAGTAAAGCCCCCGAAATTAGAGTTCGCCAGGCATGGAAGCCGGCTCCGCCGAAGATTGAATACCAGACGGTGGAAAACGAGCCCGAAGTTGGCGTGTATGTCACTTTCGACAGAGTCGGCGAAATTATAGACATGTTGAAGGCCAAGGGAGTGGAGAAGGCCGAGATATGCCTTGTTGGCTGGAATATAAGCGGCCACGACGGCAGATATCCCCAGATATTCCCGGTTGAGCCCAAGCTCGGCGGCGAGGCCAAGCTGCGCGAACTCATCAAAAAGGCCAAAGAGGCCGGGTACCTCATTGTCTGCCATACAAACAGCACAGATTGCTACACCATAGCCGATACCTATAGCGACTATATCGTGTGCAAAAAAATCGACGGCACTCTCCAGCGCAACGCCGCATGGAGCGGGGGCAGGATGATGAACCTCTGCGCACAGATTTCCTGGGACAACTACGCCAGAAGAGACCTTCCCAAAGTCCGCGACTTGGGCTTCTACGGCCTGCACTACATAGACGTTATTTCATGCGTAATTCCCTACGATTGCCACGATAAGATGCATCCGCTAAACCGCAAGCAGTATTCCGACTATGTCAATCGCATAATGGCCTTTGCGCGCCAGACTTTCGGCGGAGTCGCTTCCGAGGGGCCCTATGACCACGTCGCGGGGAATCTCGACTACGCCTTGTATGTGTCGTTCAATGTCATGGGCAAGCAAAATCCGCTGGTCGACAGGATAACGCCCCTTTGGCAGATTGTCTATAACGGCATTATTCTAAGCAATCCTTCAGCCGAAACTACAAACTACGCGATAAAAGACGCCAAAACGCGCCTAAAACAAATAGAGTTCGGCGGCCGTCCCGCCTTCTACTACCATTCCGCGTTCAAAAGCGATGGGAGAAACTGGATGGGCAACAAGGATTTGCGCTGCCAGACTCAGCAGGAATTTGAAGATAGCGGCAACGCCATAAAAAGCGCCTACGACGAATTCTCAAAGCTTTGCCACCTCCAGCTTGAGTTTATGGACAGCCACGATGAGATATCAAAAGACGTCTTCCGCACGCGCTGGGCAAACGGCGATGAAATAATAAGCAATTATTCATCTAAGGACTATTCCTACAACGGCAAAACCGTAAAGCCAATGGCCTACGAGTATATTCCCGCCTCGAAGGGATTTTTCCAGCGCATTATCGACTGGTTCTAAATAAAAAATAAAAAATTTTCTCTCCCGCGCGCAACCGCTATCGTTTGCGCGCGTTTTTTTGCAACGTATTTGACAATGGCAAATTGTAAAAAATAATGTTGACGCTCCGCGGTGTGGGATTACTATTGCTTTTGTATGGAGAAGTATGTTTTAACGTTGGTTTTTGTGTTTTTTTGCATTATGGGGAATGCGGCTAGTGCGGCGGTTCCCTCCAAGTATGTTTTGGACCAGAAGTGGCAGTATAGGACGCCCTTTATTTCTAAAAGCTCGCATCCCGTCGGGCCATCGGGGGCTGTTGTATATTTTAGGCGCACGTTCGATTTGAAGGAAATTCCGGGCGAGCTGGCCATAAATATCGCAGGCGACAAATACAGGCTTTTTGTAAACGGAGAGTACGTCTGCAGAGGATCTGAAGTTGGCACTTTTAAACGCTGGTATTTTGACACTGTCGATATCGCAAAATATCTGAGGAAGGGTAAAAACGTTCTGGCAATCGAAATGGTAAATTTTGGCGAAAACGCCCCGCTTGCCTTTTTTTCAAACAATCTCGGATTGTGGGTAGAGCCGAACTCGCCCAGTTTTAAGTTTCTGGCCACCCAGCCGGGGAACTGGAAATGTATTGAAAACGGCGGCGTGAAATTTTATCCGGGGACGGAAAATTCCACGAGGCTGCAATCCGGCGGCGGCCAGATAATAGACGCCTCAAAAGAGGTAACCGGATGGAACGCTGTCGATTTCGACGATTCTTCATGGAGCAAGCCCGTCAAGCTTTTTAGGGCAAGCGATTCCCGATTTTTCGGAAAATCTCCAATCGTGCTCGTTCCGAGGGCTCTGCCGATGATGCAGGAGAGTCCCATTCGTATAAAAAGCGTCCGGCGCGTGGAAAATTTGCCCGGGGTTAAAGCGGGGGACGTCAAATTTATCGAGGGTAAAAAATTTGTCGTTGGCAGAAATGCGGAGTGTAAAATTTTGCTCGACAACACCGAGCTTACCAACGCATACACGCGCTTGCGCGTATCCGGAGGCGCAGGCGCGAGGGTGAAAATCAAGTATTGCGAGAGCCTTTTCGACCCGAAGGCAAAAGGCACGCTGGGAAAGGGAAAGTTCAATCGAAATGAAATAGAGGGAAAAATTCCGTTTATGCCCGTATCTGACATATACCATCTCGACGGGCGCAAACACGAGTTTCTCTCGTATTCTTTCCGGTGCTTTAGATATGTCGAGTTTGAGATATCCACCAAGGACGATCCGCTTGAAATCTCCGATTTCGACGCCCTGTACACGGCGTATCCGTTCGCGGAGGTCGGGCGGTTTGCCTCGTCGGACGAAAGCCACGGGGCAATATGGCGCGCGGGTTGGCGCACGGCGCGCCTGTGCGCCTGGGAGACGTATTTTGACTGCCCGTTTTGGGAGCGCCTTCAGTACGTGGGCGACACCCGAATTCAGGCGCTGATTTCCCTATACGTTTCGGGCGACCACCGTTTGATGAAAAAGGCAATAACCGTCTTTGACGACTCGCGCATAAGCGACGGGATCACCCAGTCGCGCTATCCGAACACGAAGGCGCAGTTCATCCCGCCGTTTAGCCTGTTTTGGATAGGCATGATTTCCGACTACCGCAAACACGTCGACGACGAGCCTTTTGTGGCGGAGATGCTAAACGGAATCGAAACCGTCGTCAACTGGTACGCCCTGCAAATAGACGGGCGCACGGGCATGCTCAAGCCCGATCTGCCCTATTGGAACTTCGTGGATTGGGTTGACACATGGAAGATAGGCGTGCCGCCGGAAAGCGCGAAATCGGGCTCGAGCATAATTTCGCTGCAGCTTGCCTGCGCCCTTGACGACGCCGCGGTGCTAATGGAAGACTTCGGCCGCCGCGATGTCGCCTTGCGCTATCGCAAAATGAGCTCGGGCATAAAGCGCGCTGTTTACGCAAACTGCTGGGACGCCGAGCGCGGGCTTCTTTCCGACGCCGCCGGCTTGCCGCGCTTTAGCCAGCACGCCAACATAATGGGAATTCTAAGCGACGCAATTCCCGCGCTCGAACAGCGTGCAGTATTCGAAAAAATCGTCGCTCAGGCAAAGTCATCGCGCGCCGAGCACAAGATAGACGACGTCATGGAGGCCACGTTCTACTTTAAGTTCTACCTGTTTAAAGCGGCCGAGAAGGTCGGCTGCGGCGATATGTTCATTGACATGCTCCAGCCCTGGCGCGACATGCTAAATTTGGGGCTTAGCACATTTGCCGAAAACCCCGAGCCGACCAGGAGCGACTGCCACGCATGGAGCGCGAGCCCCGTTTACGGGTTTTTATCGATTGTCTGCGGCGTCAAGCCGTCATCGAACGGCTTCAAGAGCGTTTCGATAACGCCGCATCTGGGCTTGCTAAAGTTTGCCCGCGGCATCACCGCCCATAAAAACGGCCCCATTGAGACAGACTATCGGGTTCTCGGCGACGGCTCTCTCTCCGTGAAAATACGTTTGCCGGAAAATTTGGACGGCAGGTTTTCATGGCGCGGCCAGGCGCGCAAGTTGCATCCCGGTCTCCAGGAGTTTATTGTAAAACCATCTAATGTTAATTGATTGCGATGAAATTAACCTATAAAATAATATTAAGCGGTATTGTTGTTTTGTTTCCTCTTTTCGCGGCATCCGGCGCGCAAGGGGCTGGCGGCAGGGCCTTGAAATCCAACACCGGCGCCGAATTCGACGTTGCGGCGATAATTTGGCCGGCCTACCAAAACGCTCCGCGTTGGAAGGAGCTGGGCATATTCGACCATGGCAACGGCGAATGGCAGAATGTCTATCAGGCGCGCCCGAAATTTCCCGGACACAACGAGCCGCGCGTGCCGCTTTGGGGATATGGTAGAGACGACGATCCTGTGGAAATGTCGCGCCAGATAGACGCGGCGTTGGCCGCCGGGATAAACGTATTCATATACGACTGGTATTGGTACGGCGGGCGGCCGTTTTTAGAGAACGCGCTCAACAACGGTTTTTTGAAGGCGCCCAACAATGAGCGCATGAAATTTTTTCTCATGTGGGCAAACCATGATGTCGACGGCTTGTGGAACTCGAAATTGCCGCGTCCGGAAAAGGAGAAAGTGATATGGCCGGCGGCGGTGTCGGCCCGGGAATTCAAGCAGAGTCTCGTTCCGCGCTTTATAGAGTATTTCAAGAAGCCAAACCACTACAAAATAGACGGCAAGCCCGTGTTTTCAATCTACAGGTTTCCTGCGTTTGTCGCGGGTGCAGGCGGCGAAGCCGCGGCCAAAGAGGCGCTTGAATATCTCGACGCCCAGTGCAAAAAAGCCGGCTTTAAAGGAGTTTATTTGATTGTTTTCGGGGAGCTTGGCGGCGGTGTAAAAAGCGCCGGCTTAAATGGGCGCCGCGCCGTAATGGACTATTACAATATAGCCGCGGCCACTACCTACAACTGGAATTACATGACCTGGGCAAACATTCAAAAAGACAAGCTTGACTACGACAGATGGTTTGCGCTTGCAAAAAATGTCTGGAATAAAATGCGCGAGGAAACTTGCGGCAATTTCTACCCGAATGTCACAATCGGCTGGGACACTAATTCGCGCTATCTTCCCGACACCACGACGGCATATGTGAGCGGATCAAATCCTAAAAAATTTAAGGCGGCCCTGCTTGAGGCGCGCGACTGGGCGCTTAAAAACTGCAAGGGGCCGAGGCTCATCACCATCAACTCTTGGAACGAGTGGACTGAAGGCAGCTATCTTATGCCCGATACCCAGTTCGGCTACGGATACCTAAACGCCTGCGCCGAGGTCTTTAATAGTGAAAGATAACTTAAGATGATAAAAATTAAAAAAAGTTCAATTATATTATTTATATCCGCGCTGTTATTTTCCTGCTCAAGCGCTCCCGAGAATCCGTGCGCGGGCGCTGACAGCGCCTCCGTGGCGGCCTGCGCGCAGAAAGTTTCTGGGAACTCTCCAAAGTTTGACGTTGCGGCCATCATTTGGCCTGCGTACCAGAACGAGCCGCGCTGGAAGGAGCTTGGAATTTTTGCCCACGGTTGCGGAGAGTGGCAGAACGTCTACGAGGGCAAGCCGCGTTTTGAGGGTCATTACCAGCCTATGGTTCCCTATTGGGGGTACGGGCTCGACGACGATCCTGTGGAAATGTCGCGCCAGATAGATGCGGCGTTGGCGGCGGGAATAAACGTCTTTATATACGACTGGTATTGGTACCAGGGGCGGCCGTTTTTAGAGAATGCGCTCAACAACGGCTTTTTGAAGGCGCCCAACAATGAGCGCATGAAGTTTTACCTCATGTGGGCAAACCACAACGTCAACAAGCTTTGGAACAACAAAGAGCCCGTAAAGAAGATGAAAAATCCCTACTATAGGGCGGCGGTAAGCTATGAGGAATTTACAAAAGTTCTCGTTCCCCGTTTCATAGAATACTTTAAAAAGCCAAATTATTATAAAATCGACGGCAAGCCCGTTTTCATGCTTTACGACCACGTGGTGTTCGCCTCGGGGCTTGGCGGCACAGAAAAAGCCAGGCAGGCATTACAATATTTTAGAGACGAGGTAAAAAAGACGGGCTTTAAGGGTTTGCATTTGCAGGTGCCCTTCGCCCCGTGGCAACCGCCGCTTGCAATCCCCGGCAGTAAGAAGCCGACGTGGGGGCAATACTATAGGTATCTCGGCGTGGATTCGGCGACGTGCTACAACTGGAATTCTCTCTCGGGGTTCAACGCCACGACTGCTAAAGACGACATCGACTACGAGAAATACGGCGATCTTGCGCTTTCGCGCTTTGACGAAATAGCCAAGCTCATCGAGTGCCCGTTTATTGCAAACGTCACGACCGGTTGGGACAACAACGCCCGCTATCCCGAAAGCGTGCGCACAAAAATAACCCTGAATAAAACGCCCCAAGCCTATGAGAGATTTTTGCGTAAGGCGCGCAACTGGGCTGAGAAGAATTCGGGCAATGCGCCGCGGCTTATAATAATAAACGCCTGGAACGAGTGGACCGAGGGCGGGTATCTGATGCCCGATAAAAAGTTCGGGTACGGATTTCTCAACGCCACCGCCAGAGTCTTTAACAATACGGAAAACGCGGCGGAGTAAACATGGCAAAGATAAAGAAAGCCATTGCCGCGTGCGTTTTGTTCGCTGCGGCTTTGTCTGCCATAGCAAAACAGGAAATAGACGTGGCCGCCTATATTTGGCCTGCGTACCAGAACGAGCCGCGCTGGGCCGAACTCGGAATTTTTAAAGACGGCTGCGGCGAGTGGCAGAACGTCTATCAAGCCCGTCCGAAAAGGCCGTGGCACAACCAGCCCGTAGAACCGCTGTGGGGATACGGTAGAGACGACGACCCTGTGGAGATGTCGCGCCAGATAGACGCGGCGTTGGCCGCCGGGATAAACGTATTCATATACGATTGGTATTGGTACGGCGGGCGGCCGTTTTTAGAGAACGCGCTCAACAACGGTTTTTTGAAGGCGCCAAACAACAGCCGCATGAAGTTTTATCTCATGTGGGCAAACCACGACGTCAACGGCCTTTGGGATAACACCATCGGAGCGGAGAAAAAGGGCAAAGTCATATGGAACGCCGATGTGGGCTTGGACGAATTTAAGAAGAAACTCGTTCCGCGGTTCATTGGGTACTTCAAAAAGCCCAATTATTACAAAGTGGGCAACCGTCCTGTCTTGGGCATATACGAGCCTCGGAACCTCGCGCGCGGAATGGGCGGCTGGGCGAACGTCAAGGAGGCCTTTGACTTCTTGCGCGCCGAGTCGAAGAAGGCGGGCTTTGCCGGAGTCTATCTGATGCTAAATTCGCCGGCCAGAATCTCCTCGTTTAGGGACACCGCCTTGCCCGGGAAAGCCAATGCTACAGTGGCGGATATTGTGGGGTATTTGGGCTTTGACGGCTTTACTACTTACAACTGGGCCACAGAGTACTGGTCGGAGCTTGTCAAGAGAGAGCGTTTCCCGTATTCGGAATGGGTTGACATGTGCGCCTCGGGGTATGATTCAAACCAGCAAAAATTAACAAAAATTCAGTATTTTCCCCATGTCTCAACAGGGTGGGATACGAATCCGCGCTACCCGCAAGACCAGTATCAGCCGAGCGTTGTAGATTCAAATCCGCGCGATTTTGAAAGGGCGTTGCGCATTGCAAAGAAATGGATTGCCTCCAACCGGCACAGCGGACAGCCAAAGCTGATAACGCTCAATGCCTGGAACGAATGGACAGAGGGTTGCTATCTCATGCCCGATAAACGCCACGGGTACGGCTTTCTAAATGCATGCGCACGCGTTTTCAAGAGCGACTGCCCCAAGGGAAGCAAGGGTGAAAAATAATGACTTGCCTGCCGGGTTAATTAAAACCTCAAATTCTGCCTATCGTCTTTAAAAAAAGCGCCGAAAAACGAATTTTCGGCGCCTTTTTTGCAAAATTTTGAACATTCATTTGTGCGAAATGGCGCAAAAAAGCAAAAAAGAGGTGAAAAATTTTTCGTCGCAACTTGCTGAAGTTTAAGTAAAATATCGGGGAGGTCGGCAGTTTTTTGCAAAAAAAATAAAAATTGGCCTTGACTTTGGAAGTCAAATTACCACTATGAGGGGTCTTTTCCATTAGAGGAGAGTTTTGGGCAGGGTCCGCGAGGGCTCTGGAAAAAAGTTGAAAAAAACTTAAAAAAAGCTCTTGACAGCGGAAGATGATTCTGTCCTAATGGGAGGCTCTTTCACCTTACAAGAGGTGTACGGCGCTTAAGGGTGCGGTTCACGTAGTATTGGGGGGTGGAAGAGGTTATATAGTTCATTGAAAGATTTACTAAGTACGATTGTGCGAACCTGCCGAAGTTCCGAGAGGGGCTTTGGCGCAAAG
>CALXLK010000024.1 GCA_944389175.1 uncultured Opitutales bacterium | reverse complement strand
TTGAAAATTACAGATTGAGGGTCTTGGTTCTATGCGGCGTCTTTCATTAAAATCCACTCTCTTTGGTGTTGACCCCATTTATGAGGGTACGTCGGAGAGAGAGTTGTGTACAAGAATAAAAAAAAGAACTGTCGCAAATTTGAGCGATCCAGTTCCCTATCTAGATTAAAATGGTTGACCAGTAGGGACTCGAACCCCAACAAAAGGTGCCAGAAACCTTTGTGCTACCATTACACCACTGGTCAGTAAAAACGATATTCGGGCAGTCTCTAAAAAATTCCCGTTTTGTCAATATTTTTTATAAAAAAACTTACCCCGCGGCCGCATTTGCGGCGCTTAGCAGATTGGATGCGTTCTTAAAGAATTCTGTGCCTGCAACTATCGTATCGGCACCCGACTCTATAACGCTAGCGACATTCGCCGCCGTTATTCCGCCGTCGACTTCTATCCTGAAAGAGAGTTTCATATCCTCGCGCACGCGCCTTAAATACCGAAGCTTGTCCAGCGCCACCGGATTAAAGCTCTGCCCGCCGAAACCGGGCTGAACGCTCATTACAAGAACCAAGTCAACCTGGGGCAAAAATTCCACAACCGTATCGACCGGCGTTTTTGGGTTTAGCACTATTCCGTTGCGCTTGCCAAGCAGGTGAATTTCTCCGAGCGTCGGGCCTACGGGGTAGTCGGGCTCGACGTGTATGGAAATCAAGTCGGCGCCCGCCTTGGCGAAAGCCTCTATATACTCGTGCGGGTTATCGAGCATCAGGTGCGTGTCGAGAAAGAGCTTTGGGAATTTTCCCCTAAGCGATTTTACCACTCCAGGTCCAAACGACAGGTTTGGCACAAAATGACCGTCCATTACGTCGACATGCACCCAGCTGAGCCCCGCGGCCTCTATTTTGGCCACGCTTTCGGCCAGTGCGGTATGGTCGCCGCCGAGAATCGACGGGGCGATTTCCAATTTATTTACCATATTCCTATGACTGCGTCCCTGACTTTCATGCCCAAATCCCGCATAAGAACGGGCATATTCTGGTATTCTGCGCCGAGAAAATCTCCTTGAGAATCGTATATTATAACTTCGGATTTAACTTTGCGCTTGGAAAAGATTGTGCGCGAGCCCATCGACAGCGTGCACTCGGCGTATGCGGTAATCTTGTATGCTGCCGCCAGCGCGGTGTCGTCCTGGCGCGATGCGTATGGGCGTTTTTGGTAGTCCGTAATTTCGACTTCCAGCACGGCGTCAGCCTCCGACTTGTTTGCCACGCTTATTTTCGGGGTCTGGCTTATGGCGTCTGAAATTGCGTTTGTGAGCAAATTCGACGCCTGCGGCGCGTATGAGAAATTGCGCACCGGCTTAACATAGACAGACCTAAACGGCAGGTCAATCGGCGTCCCCGCCAACCTGTAGTTCGAGCACGCCCCGACGAACAGCGCCAGGCATAAAAATATAAGATTAAGCGCTCTCATTATTGGGAAAGCTCCTCCTCGGCCCATTCGTAAAAGCCGTCGTTAAACAGATATTTTCCAAGGCCTTCGCCGTATACCGGAGACAGCGGCTCATAGACGGCCCCGTCGGCCGTAACTATGCCGCGGGCTTCCTCGAATTCCTCGGCGCTCATTATTGCAAAACGCTCGTTCTGCAGATTCATAATGCGCGTGTCGTCTTCAAACTGGTCTATCGAGGGCTTTTCATAGCGGCCGAAGATCCAGTCGTACGGAGTCATAGGCGCAGGTATGCCTTTGTCTATTTTTTCGAGGACCTCCCTGGCCTCTTTTGCCGCGGGACTGTTTGGGGCTATGGTTATAGTCTCGTTGTAGAATATTGCAGCCGCAGGACCGTTATTGCGGTAATAGTAGTAAAAATTGCCCATTACAAGGCGGCTGCGCGCGTAGGTATCCTGCATCTTTTCAAGCCCCGCCTCCGCATTGACTACCTCGGCATCTTTGGGGAATAGAATCGTGTAGTCTTGAAAAAAGCTTATGGCGTTGCGCGTGGGCGCCTGGTCGTATTCCGGCCCGGATACAAGCTCTTGGTATATCTTTGCCATTTGCAGGTAGGCGTCCGAGGTAAACATGCTGTCCGGATACGTATTTATCAGACGTTCGAGCGCGTCTATTGCCGTTTCGTAATCGCCGTCGCCGCTTGCAACTATCGATATATTCATCAGCGCTATAGGCGCGTAGTCTCCGTACGGGGCGTTCTTTACGACACTCTCGTAGTATTTAATTATGTCTTTATTGCTCGTAAACCAAGGGAACCACCCCTGAACCCAGTATATGTCTCCGGCCTGCATGTCAGAGGCTATTTTATATTCCAAGCCTATGACTTTATTGAAATTGGGATAGTCGGGATATTTTTTGACGATTGTCTCCGCGTAGTCGAAAGCCGCCGGGAACTGTCCGCGTTCGAGATATATGCGGGCCGACTGGTAGTAGGCCTCGGGCGCGAAAATCGATTCCGGATAGTCCGAAATCACCGTAGAGTAATACGAGAGCGCCGAACGCTTGCTTCCCTCTTCCTGCGCGGTTCTGGCCTTATTCATGGCCGATATCGCGTTTGTCACCGACGCAGTCTGGCCGATAACGTTGGCCAACACCCCGCCCCGAACTTCCCAGCCCTTGTCGGGTGTCCACACCAGATCGGCGTACGAACACAGCGCGCCGCATGTTGCGGCGGCGACAATAAGAAAACTCCGAAGAAGATCGCGCATAAGTTTAGCCGTATGTAAGAATAAATCTGCCGTTTTGGCAAACAAAATCCGTTACTTTATGGAAGTCGAAGCGCAATAGGCCGCGCCTATTATCCCCGCGCGATTTTGCAGTTGGGCTATTTTTATGTCGCAATCCACTTCCAGATATTTAAGGAATTTGTCGCTTTTTGAGGCGACACCGCCGCCTATGATTATCAAATCGGGTCTGGTGAGGGAATGGAAATACTTCAAGAATTTGCTAAAGCCCGAAGCCCAAGTCTTCCACGACATATCAACTCTTTTTCTGGCCGCGTCGGAATAGAGTTTTTCGGCGTCGATATTTCGGCCCGTCTTTTTGTCGCGCATTTTCAGATGGCCGAACTCGAGGTTTGGGACAAGCCTTCCGCCCACAAACATCGACACACCTATGCCCGTTCCCACCGTGAGCACCGCCACGACGCCGTTGACGTCTTTTCCGGCGCCGTAGCGCATTTCCGCCATACCCGCGGCGTCTGCGTCGTTTAGCAGCCAGGCCTCGCAGCCGTAGTTGAGGCCTATCATTTCGGCGAGATTTACGCCTATAAAGTTTTTGCCGCCTATGTTTGCGGCCGTTTCAATAATCTGGGAACGTATCACTCCGGGGAACCCGCAGCCTATTTTTCCGGAATAGTTGAAGGCTGATATTATAGAGCCTATGCAATCCAGAATTGCAGCCGGAGTATGGGTAGCAGGTGTGGGAATTCTCAGGCGCTCGCCGACAAACTCGCCCCTTGACACGTCGACAATGGCTCCCTTGACGCCGGAGCCTCCGATATCGATACCTAAAATTTTGCCTTTCATAGTTTACATCATGTATTTTATCGCAATAAAGCCCAGCACTAAAAGCGCAAAAAACGCCAATGCAAGCGCATTAAAATATTTGTCAATAAACGGTTTTGCCTTGTCGCCTACAAAATATATTATGATTGCCACCAAAAAGAAACGGCCTCCCCTACCCACTACCGAGCCGATTACGAACTCGAACATAGACACGTCGCAAACGCCTGCGGCGATAGTGAATATCTTGTAGGGTATCGGCGTAAAAGCCGCCCCGAATATGGCAAGCAGGGCGTTATCTCGATACATGGCGCTCACCTTATCAAAGAATTCCGGTGTAAATCCGGGAACGTACTCAAAAAAATACGGCGCCAACACCGACCACGCATAATGGCCTATAAACCACCCGAATATGCCGCCCGCGACCGAAAGAATTGTGCATATTAACGCCGTTCTCCACCATTTTTTTGGGGCGGCAAATACCATCGGCATCAGAAGCACATCCGGCGGTATCGGAAAAAATGACGATTCCGCAAAAGCCAAAACCGCCAAAGCATATGTGCTATAACGGGTCTGCGCCCACGATATCGTCCAATTATAGAGGCGCTTGAGCCAATTTTGCTTTTTATTTTCTTCCATTTTAAAATGTTATCCCGCGCCTTTAACCGCCGTTTAAAACTAACCCCTACGTCCTTGGGCAATCCAAAGAAACTTGGGCGCCGCCTTGATTGGAATTGGATAGCCGCCAATAGAATCCGCCCGCCGTCGTACGATAGGCTGCATTGCCATGTCTGCCTTTTTGCTTCATAAAAGCACCCCCGCCGAGAGTCGAACTCGGATCGATGGAACCGGAATCCATAGTTCTATCCATTGAACTACAGGGGCAATTTTGCCTTGTATTCTCAACTTCAAAGGCGCGCTTGTCAAGAAAACTAAAGGCAAATATCGGCTATGTTAAAATTATAACATAGGCCTAACAGTTCTATAACATTGCCAATTTATTTTTAGGTGCCAACACGCAAACATGCAAACAATAGCCGATAGAGACATCTCCCTAAAGAATTAGGTGCGTGATAGACAAACGCATAATACATTAAAAATATTATAAATTATTGTCAATTCATATTTACATTAGTCTGTTTACAAGCCGACAGGCTTGAACAAACAAGAGCCAATTCCACAAATAAACCATTATTTATAATAATTAATTGATATCACAAAGTATAATAAAACAATAGATCTCGAAGTGTGGATAAACAAATCAAGCCCATATTTCTCTTAATACTTTAACCATTTGCCAATCTGCAAAAAAAAGCGCAGTGCAAAGCACTGCGCCTAAAGGTAACCTAAGTATTACTCAACCTGGGAAACTTCCTCTGAGAGACGCTGCACAGCGCCGCCAGGAGAAACGATTGTCGGGTTCTGGTACACGCTGCCGGGGCGCATATCCGCAAATTGCTCGCGGTGCACACTGCCTCCGGGGGAGATTCTATTTGCCGTGACAAATATCATCAAGTTCCTCTTCTGGCGCGATTCACCCTTCGACTGGAAGAGTCTGCCGATAAGCGGAATGTCGCCCAAGATTGGCACCTGGTCGTCAATCGAAACAACTTCCTCTCTTGTCAAGCCGCCCAAAACAACCGTTGCGCCGTCAAATATCGTAACGTTTGTGGATACTTCGCGGACAGAGAACACAGGCATGATAAAGCCCGCGGGAACCGTAACTGTATATCCGCCTGCAATACCAACAGCCGTGCCGCCGTAAGCCATGAAGCCTTCAAAGTCGGAAACTCTCGGGGCGAGTGTCATGTTGATCGACCCGTCTTCTTCAACATTGGGCGATACCGTCATAACTACGCCAACGTCGTACGTTTTGAAGTCCTGCGGGGTACCGGGGGTGATGGTAATAGCCGCATCGCCGCCGCCTCCGCCAATCGTGGAGGATGAAGATGAAGACACCTGCGACTGCATGTCATTCCACGATTCTGCATAGTACATTTGCTGTGATACAGTAATCCTTGCCTCAGAGCCGGAAAGAACCGTCACCTTAGGCGCACAGAGCAAATCGCTACCCGTTTTCTGTTCGAGAGCGTCAACGAGCAACTCGACTGTGTAGCCGCTGATTACGCCCAAGAGTGCGCTCGAAGTCGGGACAGCCTCACTACCCACATTAAGAGATGAATTCAAACTCGGATACGTCTGATCTACATATGTGGTAGTCGCGCCGTTTGCGAGGGTGAACCACTTCGACGGATCAGCTGGATCAGCTGACTTGTCTATGTCATATGTGACAGTCGATATACCGATCTTTGAAGAATCCGCTGCTTTCTTGAAGCTGTCGGATAGCGTTCTAAGATTTCTCACCGTGCCGTCTGTAGTTGCGAACAAGACCTCGTCTGTCTGAACGAAACCACCAGAGAGGGCGTTTGCAGCCTGAAGCGTCCTGCCGGCACGCCAGTTGAAGGCCAACTGTTTCAAGTCGCCCTGTTGGACTTCGAGGAACTTTGCCTCAATCTCAACCTGCTTTACCTCGGAATATTTCAAGAGTATGTTGCGAATCTTGTCGAGATTCCTGGCCGTGTTTGTCACCCACAGCTTAGTGCCGTCGAACGCCACTGTAGCTCCAGTGCCAAACTCGACACCGGCCTTCTTGAGGAACTCTTCAATCTTTTTGCCCTGTTCCTCGGGTGAAAGCTCGCCGCCGCCTGAATCGCCGCCGCCGAACACGTCGCCGCCGCCTGCTGCAGGCTTAATGCCGACCATTCTCGTTACCGTAGCCTGGGTAATTGCGAAATCGACGGTGTCCATCGACTGCGAAGTCTGGTCGTTGCCCTTGCGAACCTCTATCTTCTCATTCTTGATGTCGTACTGGTATCCGTACTTCCTGGAAAGCAAATCAAGTATTTCGCCGAGTGCTTCGCCGCGCAGCGAGATATTTACGTTTTCGGGCTGCTGAGCCTCATCAAAGAGAACTATGTTGACACCCTTCTTCGCCCCCGTGCTCTTATCGTTCTCTTCGGAAAGCATAGACAGAGTCTTCAAAGCTTCCGAAAGCTTGATACCGGGCTCGGGGATGTCGAAGTTGGCAATGACGATTTCCTTGAGCTTTCTCTCCGTCTCAGAATCGCGCTTGCTTACAACGGCGCTAGTGTTCTTGCCGCTAAATACCTGCGGGCGCGCCCACGCATTGTCGACTTCGCTCAACATAGTATCGCGCGTGGCCAAATACGAAAGCCTGCCGCTGGTGCGCAACTTTTCGGCTATGAGCCTCTGATAAGCCTTGGCCTGAACGTTCGTAGCATCGAGTGTTTCAATGTTGCGGAAAGTAATTCTTGCTCCGGAATAATCGCCGTAAAGGTACTGGAGCCTTCCTTTGCGCAACTCGGCATCTACGCGCTTCTGGCGCTCGGCAAACGAGGGGCTTGCATCAGCCACTGTGTGGTTGTAGGGGTTCTGGTCAAATTCTTCGACCTCCAAGACAAACTCTTCGCCGGCTTTTTTGTCCGCCTCGTACTTCTGGTACTCGGCCGCAAATTCTTTAGCCTGGGCGACGTTGCGCTCTGACATCGCAATCTCGGCGCGCTCCTTGGCGGCCGTAGCCTTTGCCCTGTTGAGCTCCGCCCTCACTTCGGCGAGCTTGGCGGAAAATTCTTTGCCCTCTGCTTTGGCACTCTGGTCGAGCTTTGCCTCGGCCAAACCGTGAAGCTCCGTCACTTTAGCCCAATCGCCGTTGTCCATAGCCTCATACGATTCGGCTATCACCTTGGAAGCAGCCTCGGCTACCTTGTCCTGCTTGGCTGAGGCATCCTTGGCCATTTTCTCGGCCTTTGCCTTCTTTATGGCCGCCTCGTATTGCGATTTGAAATCGCGGGGCTTGGCAGCTTCTTTCTTGTCGGCCTCCACCTTCGCCACTTTATCACTGTCTACAAGAACCGTCTTCTGCCCCTTCTGCTGGCGCTCAATATCGCTATTGATATCGGCTAGCATGCGCTGTACGCCCTTGTCGTTCGGAGCAATCTTAATCAGCTCTTCGAGTTTAGCCTTTGCAGCTTGCAAATCGCCAGTTTCTCTGGCCTGTACGGCCTGAACCATTAGATCGATCTTCTGCTGCATTTTGCTGTTGTCTTCGGCTACAGCGGAGCACATGAATGCCAATCCGGCAAGCAGCGCCGCCGCAAAAGCATATCGTGTTTTTCTTATATACTTATTCATATTGGGTTGGTGTTTTAATATTTATAGGTTTATAAATAATCTTGCTATTTTTGTTCTACGCCGGATGCCGATACTCTCATCACGCGCGTTTCGCCCTTATCTGTCTGGGGTATCATCTTTATAAGAGCAAATTCCTTGTCCAAATCCAAAGCGGTAACTTCGTACTTGGCATCTCCTTTAGTTGTCGTCTCGCCGACTTTTTTGATTATCCAGTCGGTGCCGTCGTTGGCTTTGAGCGTCATGCGGCGCTGGTCACCAATATACGTCGGCTTAAACGAGTATACCTCAACTTCTTTTTTCAGAGATTTATCATAAAGCTTTATGGTAACCTCCTGCTCTATCATGCCGGAAGGCTTCCTAACTCTCTTGACGTCGAACGTCTTTACCGTAATGCCGGTATTCTTTTCCTTGGTAAAGTTTGTCGCCGGAATTATTATCTCCTCGTTGAGCTTGCCGTGCAAAACCTTGCCAGAACGCTCGTCCCTGAGCATAACAGTCGGGTTCTTTACCGTGCCAGTGTAGCCGCTAAAAGAAATATAGTATGGCTCGTTGGAAACTCCGCCAAAAGAGTACGCAAAGCGCTGGCGCGCGACCTCTTTCTGGTACGGCGACTCCGTTATGAAGTTTCCGTCCTTGTCCACCCATATCTGCGGCGGCGTAAAGACCTGGAAAAACCACTTCCCCTCCTTATCCTGCGGGCGGATTTCCGGCCATTCCAAATCCACAATCTTAAGCTCGGGAACGGTTATGTTCTTCCATTCAACCCCTTTGGCCTTCTCTTGCAGACGCGCCTGGTTCTTCCCCTCCTCTACCGACAGCTGCTCCATCGACTTCGCATAATAGAAAATCGACGCGCCCAAAACGGCTAAGGAAAGCACAAAAAATATTTTCTCAGAATGCTTCATTGACTATTCCTCCTCCTTCGCCTTTTTCGCGGCCTTTTCCGGAGGCTCTTTTACTACTTCTACGTACTCTATAACCACCGAGAATTTCGAGAGATTACCTGTGACAACGGGCGTCTTTATCTTTTCTAACTGCTCCTGCGCCGCCAGATCAGCCGCCCCGTCGCCGGACGTCTCCGATTTGGCTTGATCGCCTTCGCCTTCCTGCGTCGGCTGCTGGTCATCAGCTGTTTCCGTCGCGCCAAAAATGGCTTCCAAACCGGCAGTCTCTTCGTCCTCGGGCTTGCTGTTTAAAATCTGATCAACGCTCTGGTCGGCGGGCACTACGTCAATGCTTCTGACTACGAGCATGGCGTCAAAATTCTTGAGCAAGTTCAAAAACCTGCGGAGAATGTCGGTGTGGCCGGCAAATGTGAAACGATACGCCAACGTGTCCAAACTGCCGGGCTTGCGCGCGGTTATGTTTTGGTCCACTGTAAACGTCTCGGAATTGTCGCCCGAGCCTCTCATCATGGCCATTCTCGCCGCAGCCCTGCGCTCGCTAAGCGTCATTCTGCGCTGGGTCGTGGCCTTCTTGGCCTCGTTCTCCGAATCGAGAACCTCCCTCTGCACATTTACAATTGCCATCGGCGACTGCTCCGTCTTGCACTCAAAGAGCTTCTTCGTAATGTAATTTAGAACGCAAGCCTGCTTCCACAGCGGCGATACGGCAGCCTGTCTGGGCGGCTCGGCATTCGGAGCCACGTAACGCTTAAAGCCGAAGTCCATACCGCTCTTTACGGCTATGTTTTTCTGGGCCGCCGTGCGCTTCCACGTCTGCACCAGACCGCGCAGACGCTCGACAAGCTGGTAGCTCTCGGCGGGCGCCGGAGAGAAAATGTCGTCGCGGGCGCGCGTGAGCGACTTCTCAAGACTGTTGAGGTGGTTCTCAAGCGTCTTTATGTTCGCCGAAGCCTTGTCAATGGTAGCCTGCGTGGGATCGGCAGCCAGCGCATCGTCGTAATCGGCGCGCGCGTTCCTGAGCTTCTTCTGCTGCTTTACCAAATTTGTGTAGCTGTACGCATCATAGGCTATTCCGCCGACAAACGCAGCCAACAAAACTATCATCAAGCTAAAAAATATGGGGAATTTCTTAAAGTATTGCATAGTATAAACCGCCCCTTCTTATATAGGCTTTTTGGGATCTACAACCAAGGTGAAGTCGAACTTCAATATGCGCGGATCCGACGGGTCAGTCCTGACGTTCTCGTACCTCTGGATAAACGCCGAATCGACAAACGACTTCAACAATTCGTCGACCCTCTGCGTCGCCTTCTTGTGGTCGTAGGCCGTGGGATCGGCAGGGTTGTACTCTCTTATCAAAAGCCGGCCCGTGAGCTCGAGGTTGTATGTCTGAACCTTGCCGTCGTTCTTGCGAACCACGTGAAGCTTCTCAAGCCATACGTCTTTCTGCTCCATCAAACGCTTTTCAAGGTCTATGAACAACTCGATCCAATTCGATTTCGAATGCGCCAAGCCCTCGAGACCGTCGATTTTGGTCAGAAGCAACTGCGCCTTCTTCTGCTCCGCCTTAAAATCGTCCAAACGGGCTGTCAGCTCCGGAGTGATGCTTTCGTATTCGGATATGAATTTTTTCTGATCCTTCGTGGCCGATGAAATGAACATGTACGGCGGAATGACCGACGCAGCCAATATGGCCGCCCCCAATATGAACAGCGGGCGCTTCTTTGCGAAAGCAGTCTCGGCTATTATGTGCTGCGGGAGAAGATTTACCCCCATGGCGTCGGGATACAGCATCCTCGCCGCCTCGCCGACAACTTCGCTCAACCTATTTACATTAGCGGAAAGCACGCCCTGGTTCACCTTGCCGGAAACCGAAAGGCTGGCCGTCGGATCGATGAACTCCACGTTCATCTTCAAATTTTCCATCAGAGCCTCGGCCAACCCGCTCAGCTGGCTCGCGCCGCCGGTCAGATAAATTTTTGTCGGCGGATTTACCCTGCTTTGCCTGCGGTAGTTTATAACCGAACGCCTGAGCTCGTCGCAAAGGCGCTTCTTCAATGTATCGACTCCCGAAACATAATGCTCCATGCCCGCAAGCCCGGCAGACTCGTTGGCCATGTAGCGCCTCTTGAGCTCCTCAGCACCCACAAAGCTTTGTCCGAGCGAATCGGCTATGCTCTGGGTAACGACGTTGCCGCCGGCTGCTATACTGCGGACAAACATGCCGTCTTGACGGACAATTAGCATGTTCGAAAACTTTGCCCCTACATTCAAAACTATCGAGTCTTCGTCAAGACCGCAATACTTCCACGCGTTGTAGTCGAGTATGGAAGATGCGTCAATGGCGTCGACAACTATGCCTATCGACGAGAGCGTCTGGCAAAGAGCGTCGGCATCCTCGGCCCTTACCGATGCGAGGAAAATCTCGGTCTCAATGCCGTCGTCGGCCACAACCTGGTAGTCCCAAACAAGCTCTGAAAGCGGGTAGGGGATATTCTTTGAAACCTCGACTGAAACGACCTCGCGCTGGTTCTCTGCCGAAACGTGCGGCACTTTGATCGTCTTTGTCAGCAAAAGCATCGACGGGGCAATAACCGTAGCATTGCCCTTTATCTTCATCGAACTCAGCGCCGACTTCAATGCCGGCAACCACTCCTCCTGCGCGGAATAGTCGTACGAGAGCTCCTGCGTTGTAAAGCTTTCAAGCAGCAGGCGCCCCCCGGACACGCTAAATTGGGAGGCCGAGACGTGTGTCGCAGCGCAGTTTATAATAAGTTTTGACTTAGAACTCATCTGTTATATCGGGGGAATGAATAAAGTGATTTACCTAAAAAAAAACTAAATTCGCGCTTTAGTAAAGCATTTTTTTCACCATCTTAAAAAAAGACGACAAAACAAAGCATCAACCGCGGCGCGAATCATCTACATCTCTATTTCAACGGCGAATTCGACTTTTTATACGTCGGAATATTGTACGACTTTACATACTTTGTGTAGTTGTCGCCAAAATACTCGCTGTACTGGACGTGGAACGGCGTCTGCGGCAGCGAAATCAACCAACCCTCGTTGGCCGAAGAAGCCGAGGCCAAATCCGACTTTATCTTTTCAAACTGTTTCATGTTCTTTATGCGCTTGGCCAGAGCGGAGGATATGAACTTCTTGAGGTTCTTCTGCGTCAGCTCGACCTTGTTCCCTCCAACGGAAAGCTCTATTATGAAAAACAACCTTTGGTTATCCTCCAAGCGGTAGCTGTCCCTAATTTCCGGCGGCATGAAGAACGAAACTATCGTGTTGCTGCCCTTCTCTATGGCCACCAACTCAGCCTTGGACTTTAGCACTATCCAATTTTTAGGATCCCACTTGGCGTTGCCAGAAGTAGGCACCCCCGGCCTCACATACACAACGATGAGATCGACCACCACGTCTTTTATCCAACGCTTCTCCCGCTCTCCGGTGGCTGTCTTATCGGGATTGTCTATGCCCTTGAGAATAATGTCCGACCGGCGCCACTCCATGCTCGAATCCGACGATACGGGATCCTTGAACCTGTTCGTCTTCACCACGTCGTTGCCGGAATTGTAAATTTCAACGGGGTCTCTCTTCTGTCCGAATGCTGTTGCCGATACGGCAAGCATGATCAGTATTGATAAGGTATACTTAATCGCTTTCATAGATTCCAATAAAATCCATTCCGCGCGCTTTTCAAGAAAAAAACTCTATTTTTACAATCATCGCAACGCCGCCGCGCCACTGCCCACAAACACTAAAAAAGCAGTACACATATCTAAATTCCGACGCCGATTCTGCCCGAAATGCAGCAAACCTCTCACCCTGCAATCCCCCGAGCAAAAAATAACCCCGTCACTGGGTGGGAGGAGAGAGAATTTTGTAAAATAAAAAACGTTTTTTAGCCGGAATATTCCACTAACAACCCCGCCGAAAAAAAATAAAAACTGCAAAACCGAAAAAAAACGCCTTTACTCCCACATAAAAAATGCACAAGGAGAGCCTCCCCGATTTCAAGACCTCCGCACATTGCATCATCAGAGCGCCCGGGAAATTTATCGTATGCGCATGCGCCGCGAAAGCTCTTCGCACACACTAACTGCTTGCATGCGCCAGTCGTGTTCTTTTTTACGCGCAAGAGAAAAAGTTGAGAAGAAAAAATGCTCTTTTTGTGGTGTGTGTGGGATGGATTGTATGTGTGGTAATGATGTGTGTTTTTTTTGTGTGGATGCGTGGTGTTGGTGTGTGTGGTGGTGTGGGGGTGGGAGAGAGATAAAAAAAGAAAAAGAGAAAAAATGCGAAGCGAAAGAGCCAAGAGTGGGCTTAAAGAGGCAGAAGCACAAAAAATAAGGTTAAGATGAAACGTTATCGCCGATACCTGAACACATAGCGCGCAAAGGACATTCCGGATTTTTATTACAAGGGCGTTGCGTTGGAGCCGATACGGCGCCTTAGTATATTCGCGCTTGCACGCATGATAGCCTGAAATCATACGGCAAAAAAATCGATCGCAAAAAAAAACGGGGAAAAGGCAAAGCCTCGAGCGGGCTCGGTGGAGTTCTTACAGGCTCAAAAACGGGCGGTGGCTCGGATATCCCGCCCCGGGCAAAGGCTGCAGCGCTAACCGCATATACAGCGCTATCGGCGTATATTAGCCGCCGCTGCGGCTGCGATATCCAACAATTCTTCGGTCGGGGCGTCCGGACGGACGTCTATTTTTTTGAAGCCGCAATCCTCGTGAAAAATGCGCAGGCTCGAACCGTCGAAATAGGCCGCGCACGCCGTCTGACATCCCGCTCCAAGCCCCCTGAGGAAAGCCCGCTCCACCGACAGAGCGCGCATTGCCCCATCGTCAGAAAATTTGCCGAACATTTCGAAATCATCTTCCCTGCACTCGTAGGCGATTATTCCCTGACCTGCGGCCGGAACGCAGATATCTATCTTTAGGGGCTTGAATACAACCCCGTCAAAATGGTCGAGGCCGAGCCTTGAAAGCCCCGCCTCCGACAAGACGGTCGCATCGGCCAATCCAGATGTTATCTTCGACAACCGCGTATGGACATTGCCGCGAAGTTCGCTCCAGACGACGTTCGGGAACAGTTTTTTTAGCTGGGCGCGCCTGCGCGGGCTCGACGAGGCTATTAGAGAGGGAACCTCCACGCCGTCCCTCAATACGAGAACGTCCCTGTAGGCGTCCCTCGGCAAACAGCCGGCTATGCGCAGCCCGGGCGCGATTTCCGTGGGCATATCCTTTGCGCTGTGGACTGCAATGTCGGCGGCGCCCTCCAAAAGGGCATTCTCTATTTCCTTCGTGAACAACCCAGTTCCACCGTCGGCGGAGAGGCTAAGAGCCTGGTTTTTGTCTCCGCGGGTTTTTACCTCGATAACTTCAAATTCGGCCCCGGGAATTTTGCCGCGCAGATAATCCGCAGTCATCTGCGCCTGAATGAGAGCCAACGGGCTGCCCCTGGTTGCCAGTCTGATTTTTTTCATTAAAACTTAGTCTTTTTTTCGCGTTAACTGAACGAAGGCGCCGCCTGCGCCCTTCACATTTTGCTTGGCAAGCCACGGCATGAGCGAACGCAGGCGCTGCCCGGCCTTTTCGATCGGATGCTGCTGGCCCGCAGAAAGCGCCTTTGCATAGCGTTTCTTGCCCTGCATGCACTCCTTCTGCCATTCTTTGGCAAACTTCCCAGAACGTATCTCTGAAAGAATTTTTTTCATTTCGCGCTTGGATTTGTCGGATACTACCCTGTCGCCGCGAGTGACATCCCCGTAACGGTGCATCTGAGATACGGCCATGCGCATGCCCGAAATTCCGCGCTGGCAGAGCAAGTCGGCCATATACTTTAGCTGGTTGCAACATTCAAAGTAGGCCATTTCCGGCTTGTAACCCGCCTCCACGAGAGTTTCGAAGCCGGCAGACACCAACGCCCTCAGCCCTCCGCATACGACAGCCTGCTCGGAAAACAGCGATGTTTGGGCGTCTTCCTCAAAAGTCGTCTCTATGACGCCCGCGCGCGTGGAGCCGATTGCATCGGCTATTGCAAGGGCGATTTCCCTTGCGATTTTCCCTCCCTGGTGGACGGCTATAAAGGCAGGAACGCCCATGCCCTTCTCAAATTCAAACCTTACTGCAATCCCCGGCCCCTTCGGAGATACGAGGACCATATTAGCCCCGTCCACGGGGGAAACGTATCCCCACTGAACCCCGGCGCCGCTAAGGAAAACGAGCGTCTTGCCCTTGAGCGAACCCGCGTCTGCGCACCCGATTACATCGGGCAAAGCCGTTTCCGGAACGGCAAACACACATATTTCCGAGCTTTTAAGTGCATCCGCCACCGGCAGAACCTTAAATCCCATTTTCTTTGCCTCTTCGGCCGAGGCGCTCCTGTTTCTTAGCCCTATGCGAACCCCGTACCCGCAATCCCGCAGGTTGAGCGCCATAGCCTTGCCCATCGGCCCAAATCCTATTACCGCAAACGACCTGCCCGCCAATATTTTCCTGTTGGCGTCCTTTTCCTTCAAAATCTTTGCCGGACCTGCTATGCGCTTTTGCATTCCAATACCGCCCTATGCGACCATTTTCTCGCGGCGCAAAAAGACAAAGCCTGAAAGACCTACTTGCCTTCCGGCTTGTAGCTGCCGCGCTCAAGCGCAACGCTTCCCGTACGGGCCATGTCTATTATGCCGTACGGCTCTACCATGCCCATAAAGCCCTTTATTTTATTTGCATTTCCCGTGCATTCGATTATCAGCGACTCGTTGTCCACATCGATTACCTTGGCTCTGAACAAGTCGGCTATCTGCACTATTTCCGGGCGTGTCTGCCTGTCGGCCTTCACCTGAACCAAGACAAGCTCCCTGGCGACAAAGCTCTCGAGTTTTGAAAAATCTTTTACCTCGATTACGTTCACGAATTTACCAAGCTGTTTTACGCACTGCTCGACGCTGTTGCGGCTATCGTCAACCGTCGCTGTAATGCGCGAATACTTTCCGCCTACGAGGGGCCCGACGTTCAAAGTCTCTATGTTAAAGCCTCTGCCGCTAAACATTCCGGCCACGCGGGCCAAAACTCCGAATTTGTTTTCTACGAGTGCCGATATTGTGTGCTTCATAACTTAAAAACATGCGCAAGCCCTCCTTCGCGCGCCGCGCGCGGCGGGGCTATGCAATTAAACTTCCCCGATACTCACATACATAAACGCCCTTTTCAAGACTTTTTTAGACCCTATGAATCTGCGTTTTTGAAAATAAATGATTGCGGAAGTCGCCAAAAAAGCACCTCGCAAACCCGCGCGTATTCAAGCGCGTATTCAAGGAATATTCCGTCTGCGGACACTGCGGCAAAACTGCGCGCACTGCTGCAAAATTTGCCAAACATTCAAAAAATATGCGCCCTCTCCCCGCGCTCAAGAGGCGCTCAAAAAGTAGGAGGCGTGGGTAAGGGGCGCTCAAAAAAACGAAGCGGCAAACGGATTGCCCGCCTGCCGCCTTTAAATTCTCCGCGCTGTTTTTCAGAATAAAAACGCTCTGTTTTAAGAATTGGAAAGGTCAGCGTCGGCCTCTTCGCCTATTGCGGTACCTCCGACAACCTTAACATTGCTCATTATGGCGTTTTTAATAGTTTCGGCCACGTCGGGATTCTGCGCCAGATACGCCTTTGCAGCTTCCCTGCCCTGCCCGATAAGCTCGCCGTTGTAGGATATCCACGCGCCCTTCTTTTCCAATATTTTTTGCTCTATGCCAAGGTCTATGAGTGAGCCTGTCATGGAAATGCCCTCGTTGTACATAATGTCGAATTCGCATTCCGTAAAGGGCGGAGCCACCTTGTTTTTGACGACCTTTATCTTTGTGCGGTTGCCTATTACCTTGCCCGAGGGATCCTTAATCTGGCCGATTCTGCGTATGTCTATTCTAACCGAGGCAAAGAATTTCAGCGCGCGGCCGCCGGGCGTCGTTTCGGGATTGCCGAACATTACGCCGATTTTTTCGCGGATCTGGTTTGTAAATACGCAGATGCACGAAGTTTTGCTGATGGCAGCCGTCAGGCGGCGCATCGCCTGCGACATCATTCTTGCCTGCAGGCCCACGGTGGTATCCCCCATCTGGCCCTCGAGCTCCTGGCGCGAGACCAAAGCCGCCACCGAGTCTATTACAACGACGTCTATGGCGCCTGAGCGTATTAGCGTCTCGGCTATGTTTAGGGCATCTTCTCCGCATTCGGGCTGGGAGACCATCAAGTTTTCCAAATCCACGCCAACGACTTTTGCGTACCGCGGATCGAGCGCGTGTTCAACGTCTATGAAAACCGCATTGCCGCCCTTGCGCTGCGCCTCGGCGATGAGCGAAAGACACAACGTCGTCTTTCCCGAAGACTCGGGGCCGTAAATTTCGACTATTCTTCCGCGCGGCAGCCCGCCGACGCCGAGAGCCAAGTCTATTGCCACCGAGCCCGTGCTGATTGTTTCAACCTGCATCTTCGTGGCGTCGCCAAGCCTTATTAGCGACCCCTCGCCAAATTGTCTGTTGACCATTCCCAAGGCCGTCTCCAGAGCCTTGTCGTCTTTTGCTATTGGAGTTGTCTGTACTTTCTGTTTTGCCATAATGTATCGAGATAGCTTGTGTTAAAAAAGTTTAAGCTTATAAATATCGCCTTTGAAGCGCCTGTCCACAAAATTCTGCGCCTAAATTTTATATTTGCCAAAAACCAAGCCGCCAAGTGCCGGAAGGCCGAATATATACGGCCTGCCGGGAAGTTAAAGCCGCCAAATCAACGCGCAGATTAAGACTGCCCAAAAGGGCGCGCATATAAAAAGAACGATAGCGCCGCACAACGGGCCCATCATCGACAAAGCCGACCCGGATAAAAATAGCGCGCCGCAATTTTGCGCGAAAAAAAACTTGCAAAAAATTTTCCAAAATCGCCGGGAAAAACTTGACACGCCCAAAGAGAAATTTGCCATCCCCCATACAGAAAGCCCAAAGAAAAAAGGCGAGAGAGCCCTTTGGGCGCAGAGCGCGTCTTGGCAAGCGCCTAATTTGCGTCAAGGAAGGAGGGAAAAAAGGTAAAGGCAAAAAGGAAGAAAAAGCTTTATTGGTAAATCTTTATGTAGGCTTTTGCCCTCAGGCCTTCTATCCACTTTCGGTACATGGCCCTCGAATTGTAGTCGGCTATGGCAGCCTCTATTTGGGAGCGAACGTCGTCTATGTCTTGAATTCCCTCTGGGCGCTTCTGTTCGACTTTAAGAATGAAAATCATCTCGCCGATTTCTATGGGCTTTGTCGTCTGGCCCTCTTTAAGCGCAAAAACCTCCTTGTCGAGGGCCGGGTTGAGTTCCCCCTTTTTTATCCAGCCCCAATCGCCGCCCCTTATTGAAGACTCGTCCTTGCTGTAAACTTTTGCAAGCTCGGCAAAATCGGCGCCTTTGGCTATCTTTGCCTCTATGTCGGCGGCGACCTTGCGGTTGTCTTCGAGAGTCGCCGTCATAGACGTTTTAAGCGTTATCATGCGCAGTTTCGCCGACGCCGCAGAGTACCATTTCTGCTTGTTCTTTTCATAATACTCCAAAATGGTCTTGGGGCTTATCTCATAGACGCCCTGGCGCATCGTCCCCTTCATGTAGTTGACGATTATGTCCTTCTTCTGGTCCTCCCTAAACTGCTTAATTGTCTTGCCAGAATTCTTTAGAAAGCGCAAAAGCTCGGCCCTGTCTCCGCCGAACTCGCGCTTGAGGTAGTCGTCGAAGTACGTGTCGAGGTAGGAATCGGGTATGCTCATTCCCTTTGAGGTAAATTCCTTCACGATTAGCTCCCTGTCGATCAAGTCGCGAACTATTTCGGCCACGTACATATTCATGCGCTGATTGAATTCGTACTCGGTCGTCGACTGCGAGCGTATTTGCGGTATAAACGGCTCCACCGCCCTCAAGACTTCGGCCTTGGTTATGGCCCTGTCCTCAACGACTGCCACGATGGCGTCCTCGCCCAGCGACTTGTTTGCCAAGAACGACCCCCCGCCCATGACAGACTGCCCCCAGCCCAGCGACGCGGCGCACACAGCCGCCAATACTAATGCGATTTTTAAATTCTTCATTTCTTTCTAAGTGATGGAACTACATTCTGTAAAAAATTCTCTATTTCGCGGATTTTGGCAACGGGATTCGATTTCGTCAAGTGCGGAACTCTGTCGTTTATCTTAAAAATTTTCATCTCCGGGCCGGCGCGATAGCCCAGCTGAAGCAAATCGCCCTGTGTCTGCACGCTGTCAAAGCCCGCATCTTGGGCCATTATGCGTATTCTTTCAATCATGAAGACGTATTCGGCCTCCACCGGGGGGCGCCCGAACCTGTCTTGAATTTCAAAGCGCAGGCTGTCCACCTGCTTGAGAGTCTGCGCCGAGGCCAAGCGGCGGTATATTTCTATTCTGAGCTCAGTCTGGGGTATATAGGCGGCCGGCAGATACGCGCTTACGACCTCGCCCCTCGTCGCTGCTATCTCGCGCACCAAAATTTCCTGGTAATAATTCTTGGCGTTCTCAACGTCGGCGGCGGCCGAATTGGCGGCCTCGCCCATTTTTACGAAGTCGAGCTCGACGCGCGCGCGCGACATCGATGCGCTCTTTTGGCCCTTTAAAAGCGCCACGCTGCGCTTGAGCAGCGCGCAGTACAAGTCGAACCCGACCCCCGCTATATGGCCGCTTTGCCTGGCGCCCAACAAGTTCCCGCAGCCGCGCAGCTGAAGGTCTCTGGCGGCTATTCTAAAGCCCGCCCCGGCCCTGTTGTACTGCCGTATGGCGCTAAGGCGCTTTCTGGCGGCCTCTATTATCGCGGCGTGCTTTCTAAGAAGCAGCCACGCATAGGCTCTGCGCGTAAACCTTCCCACCCTGCCCCTGAGCTGGTAGAGCTGGGCAAGGCCGAACTTGTCGGCGCTTTCGATTATAATTGTGTTGCAGTTTGGAATGTCCAAGCCCGACTCGATTATGCTCGTGCACACGAGCACGTCGTATTTGCCGTCGACAAATTCGGCCATGAGCTTTTCGAGCGCCTTTTCGCCCATCTGTCCGTGCCCGA
>CALXLK010000023.1 GCA_944389175.1 uncultured Opitutales bacterium | reverse complement strand
TGAGCTTTTCGAGCGCCTTTTCGCCCATCTGTCCGTGCCCGACCCCGACGCGCAGCTTCGGAAACATGCGCCTGATATTTTCAGCCGTAGAGTCTATTGTCTTCACCCTGTTGTGCAGGTAAAAAACCTGGCCGCCGCGCGATATTTCACGCTCTATCGCCGTTTTTACAGTCTCGTCGGAATAGTCGCGCACGAATGTTTCCACGGGAAACCTGTTTTTGGGCGGCGTCTCCATAAGGCTTATTTTTCGCGCGCCCATCATGGCAAAATAGAGCGTGCGCGGTATGGGCGTGGCGCTCATTGAAAGCACATCGACGCCCGACTTTAGCTTTTTTATCTCCTCCTTGTGCTTGACGCCGAAGCGGTGTTCTTCGTCTACGACCAGCAACCCCAGATCCTTAAATGCGACGTCTTTTGCAAGGAGAGCGTGGGTGCCTATGACTATGTCTATCTTCCCCTCGGCCAGCTGGCGCTTGACCTCCTGCATCTGAGCCTTTGTGCGGAAGCGCGAAAGCATTTCAACTACAATCGGGTATCCGCCCATTCGCTCCCTGAAGTTCCTAAAGTGCTGCTGGCACAATATGGTTGTCGGGCACAGCACGGCCACTTGTTTGCCCGCCATCGCGGCGCGGAATGCCGCCCGCATTGCAATCTCGGTTTTACCGAACCCGACGTCTGCACACAGGAGCCTGTCCATCGGGCGCGTAGAGCACATATCGCGGCGGACGTCCTCGCAGGCTTTGAGCTGGTCGGGCGTCTCAGCATACGGGAAGGCGTCCTCAAAGCTCTTCTGCCAATCGCCGTCGGGCGGGAAGCTGTAGCCCTGCGATATCTCGCGCCGCGACTCTATCTGCAAGAGTTCCGATGCGTAGTCGAAAGCCGCATGCTCGGCCGCCGTGCGAACCTTAATCCACGATTTGGAATCCAGGCGGGCGAGTTTTGGAACGGTCTTTTCAAGGCCTATGTATCTGCTTAGCAGGTACGATTTATGCAGGGGCACATACAGGTAGGCCTGATCCTCAAATTCGAGCTTTATTGTCTCCTGCATTTTCCCGTCGAGCTCGAGCTTTACAATGCCGCAGTAGCGGCAGACGCCGTGGCCCAAATGCACGACGTAGTCGCCGTTGCTCAGTTCCGAAAAATCGAGCAGCTGGTCGACCTGCGCCCTTACCGATAGCATTCTGCGCCGCGGCTGCAAATCCGTCTTTGCCCTTCGGGAAAAGAGGTCGCGCAGGCTTATGAATACGGCCCCTTTTGCGCCTTTTGGAAGAATTGGCCAATCGGGTTTAAAATGCGATTTCGAAAAATTCTCGACTAGAAAGCCCTCGCCAAATTCCGGCCCCACAAACTTGTACTGAAACGGCGCGCCGGCGGAGTCGAAAAGCGATTTTGCCAAATCTTCGTCGGCCTTGCCTTCGCTTGCGACAAATACGGCCACGCCATCGCCGGCCCACTCGGCTATCTTTCTGACGAAATTGCCGCGCATGTCGGACTCAATTTCAAAGCGCTCCCCGCCTATGCCGGAAGCCGAGAATACATCCGCCGAATAAGCGGCGGTGTCTTGAATTTTCGTGTCGATTTTTTTCGACGCGGCGAACATGTCGGAATCCGCCGACACGCTCGAAACGGCCGCAAAAGAGTCATCGGGGCGCGCAAAAAGCCGTCCGCCCGCGACGCTCTCGGCGGGCGAATTTTCAGTATGGAGGAAAAAGTTTTGATGCTTTTGCGCGATTGTCCTGGGCTCGAACATGATCCAGAGCGCCGGCGTTTTTATGTAGTCGAGCGCGCAATACGGGCTGTCGGAAGAGGCCAGCTGCGACGGGGCCTTGTCAATATAGACCCTGTTAGTCCTGCCGTCCGCCAACTGCGTGTCGGGATTGTAAATTCTCATGGACTCTATTTCGTCGCCGAAAAAGTCGATTCGCACCGGGCACTGCGAGGCCACCGGATAGACGTCTATCACGCCGCCGCGGACGGCAAACTGGCCCGGGCTTTCACAGAGAACCTCGTTGTAGTAGCCGTAATCAATTAGTTTACGGCGCAAGTCCTCCATCTTGAAAGTCGAGCCCGCCTCCAGGACGATGCGCTGAATTTCCGCAGGTTCTGCGGCCGGGGCAAACAGCGCGTCGGGCGAGGTAAGTATTACGGTCTTCCCCTGCATGCCGGCCGCCTCCGACATGGCGTTTAGCGCGCCCGTGCGCTCGCATACGCTGTCGAATGTCTCGGCGTCGGAAATATTGTCAGAAAACTCCGCCGGCAAAACTTTAAGCCGGTACATTTCCTTGGACATCTTCAAAAAGTAGTCGAGGCGCGCGTAATAAAAATCGCAATCCGATGAAGTCGGCATTACGCACACGCATACTTTTTGTTTGGATTTTGAGCACAAAAACGCCCCTACCGCGCCCCAAGCCGATTGGGGTACGTCGGAATAAACAACGCTATTTTCGCCTGCCGATACCGATATCATGCTTGAATTCCCGCGCCAGCCTTTTTGCGCGAATGCGGGCGCCGTAAGGATAATGGACAACTTACTGGGAAGAAGGTTTCCGCTCGTTGGCCTGCGGAATCTTTCCCTTGGGAGCGTTCTTTGTTTGCTGCCTCTGTGCCGGCGCGCCCTTGGCGAAATCTTTCCGCGCGCCCTTCGATTCCTGCGCCGGCGCGCACTCGGCTTTCAAAGTATTCCCGCCGGAATTTTTACCGAAAGTTTCCGAGTAAATTTTTAGGGCCGAAGCCGCCGCGGCCGCCTCGGCGTGCTTCTTTGACGAAGCGCTCGCCCTGCAGTACGCCTTGCCGTCTATCTGAACCTCCACCTCGAAGACTTTTTGGTGGTCCGGGCCCGACTGCCCCAACAATTTGTAGGAAACCGTCGCGCCGTTTTTGGCGGCCGCCTCTTGGAGTGCCCCCTTGGGGTTCTGGGCGGTTATAATTTCGGGAATGTTTTCGAGCGCGAGCCTATACCAGCCCAGCAGTATTTCCCTGACTTTTTTAAAGTCGCTATCCAGATATATAGCGCCGACGACCGCCTCGAATGCGTCCTCTGCGGCGGAATCCTGGCCCCTAATATCCTCCGAGGCCTTCGGGACTACCAGAAATTCCGGTATTCCCAGATTTCTTGAAAGTTTTGTCAGGAACGAACCGCGGGTAAGAGCGCTTCTTATTTTTGTAAGTTCGCCCTCTTCGGAAGATTCGAATTCGTTGAACACGAGGCTCGATATAACCGACTGCAAAATCGCGTCGCCGAGGAACTCTAAGCGCTGGTTGGAGCGCACCTTAGTTTTCACGGCGCCGACGAGGCTCGGGTGGTTGAGAGCCTCTTGAAGTATGGTTTTGTCCTTAAACGAATAGCCCAATTTTTGTTCGAGGGGCGCCAAGCGGCGCTTGCGAAGCTCTTCCCTGACTGTCGAGCGGGCGCGTTTTGCCCGTTTCATGGCCTTAGCTCTCTTTGCCACCGACGGCTTAAAGATAGTCTTTAAGTAATTGCGCAACATTTTTACGAAAAAAAGCGCTTATGGACCTCTTTTGCGAGTTTATCGTAGGCGAAGGCTCCTTCGTTCCAGCGCGCGTACTCAAAGATCGTCTTTCCGAAGCTCGGGGCTTCGGCCAGGCGCACCGTCCTTGGTATGAGAGTGTTGAACACGAGGGAACCCATGTATTGGCGAACCTCTTTGAGAACCTGTTTTGAAAGGTTCGTCCGGCTGTCGTACATAGTCATAACCACGCCGCCGACCTCGAGGTTCGGGCTCACCCCCGCGGCTTTGAGCTGTTCCACTACGCTCATTATCTGTCCAAGTCCCTCCATTGCCAGATACTCGCACTGGAGCGCTATTAAAAGATAGTCCGCCGCCGCCAGAGAATTCATGGAGAGCAGCCCCAAAGACGGCGGGGCGTCTATGACTATCGCGTCGAAATCGCCAGAATCTTTAAGGGGAGCTATGCACTCGCGCAGGCGCACCAGGTAATTCGGGCTGCCCGAAAGCTCCACCTCTATGGCCGACAGATCCGTTTCCGAGGGTATAAGCCACAGATTTTTGCGCTCGGTCTGTATTAGTTTTTGCCTCGCCTGCCCCTCGCCGTGGAGCACTTGGTACAGGCTGGCGCCGGCCGTTTTTTCGTAGCCGAGTGCGCTTGTGGCGCTTGCCTGCTGGTCCATATCTATAAGCACCGTCCGAAGCTTTCGGCGCGCGAGAGCCGCCGACAGGTTGACGGCGGTCGTCGTTTTACCGACACCGCCTTTTTGATTGGCTATGGCAAAGACTTTTGTCATCAAAGTTTCCTTCTATTTCTCGGTGCCCATCAAAATTAAAACGCCGGCGATTGTCAAGAAAAGCCCCTTAAAAAAACTTAAAAATCCCGCGTGAGCGCCGCACGGCACAACTAAATAGGCGCGCGCCATAAAAAAACGGCGAGGCAAGCGGCGCCGCGCCCATCCGAGCCCGCAACACCATTTGCCACTCTGCGGCGGTTTTTACATTTCAAAAGTTAAATGCCGCGCAAAAAAGCAAGTATTGCCGAACGAGCGTTGAGGCATTGCAAAACGCAAAAACGCAGACTTTGCAGCGTCCGCGTTTCTGGCAGAAAAGAGGAGCAGAGTATGTTAGTGGCTCTCCAGATAGCGGGCGCACTTTAGCACGTCGCCTAAATTGTCGTTCCACTTTGCCTCGTACTCTATGATAAACGGCCCGTCAAAGCCCTGTCTGTCGAGTTCGGCGAGCATTCCCTCCATGTCGAGGACGCCCTCTCCGAACGGGACGCATTGGTTCTTAATGTTGCCGTATTCGGCCTGGTCCTTGATGTGAACGGCGAAAATCTTGCCGGAAAGCGCCTTGTACCCGTAAACGGGGTCGATGCCCGAGCGCGACCAATGCCCGTTGTCGGGGCAGGCCCCTATGTTTTTGTAGGGCTTAATCATGTCCATGACGATTTTCGGGTTGTAATAGTTGTTGCCCGAGTTTGAAGCGTGGTTGTGTATGGCCATTTTCACGCCGTACTTCTGGCAACTTTTCTCCCATGCCGGCAACAATTCGGGGCGGCTCTCGGTAAGAATTAAGGGAACGCCCATCTCCTTGGCGAAAGCGCAAAGTTCCTCCACTTCTTTGGCGTCCTTAGGATTCGTAACGCCGAAGCTGGCAATCCAACAGTTGTTCTGTTTCACGAAATCCTTAAACCACTTGCGCTGCTGGGCGTCCATTTTCGGGCCGAACCTCAGCTTGGGAAATTTTTTTGAAAGATACTGCCCGGCCGTTATTCCGAGGCCGCGCACGCCGTTCTTTGCAAGCCACGGCACGGATTCTTCAAACGTATAATTCTTAAACGTAAACATCTGAACGGCTATTTTGCGCTGCTGGGCGACCTTGGCTGTCTGGCAGTCTTGTCGTTCGCCTTTCAGGGGGCACTGAGTGGAACAGGCCCCGAGAAATACTGCTGCTATCAATATTATTGCAGATATTTTTTTCATGCTAATTTTCATGTTTAAAGAGTTTATAATCCAAGGCGGAAACATTCTGGCCCTTGTAGAGGAAGTTTTCTCCCGTGTAGTTTGTGACAACCTCGCTGCCGTCGGAATAGCGGGTTAGGAATACGTCGGGGGCGATCTCCCCGTGGTAGTCCATAAACATGTATTGCAAGTACTTCATCGGCTGGTATTCCTCGTAAGCCTCCCTGATTTTTATTATCTGGTCGTCTGAATAGCCTATGAAGTAGAAAGTTGGGCGCCCGCCGTACTCGTAGAGTTTAAGCCGGCGCTGGACGGGGTCCATAACATAATTGTACGGCGAAAACCAACGCGGAGCGTCTATGTTGTAATCGATTGTGTAATAAAACGGGTTGCTTACTATTATGCCGTGATAGACTATCTGCCACAGCGGCGCCACTTTGTCAACAAGCGGATGTTTGCCTCCGACCCAGTTTGGATAAGCGCTGGCGTACAGCGCGTAGTCGAGGCTTGAGGCCACGTGGTCGCACGGGCCCTCCGAACCGAAGCCGCCGAAATATTTGCGCGCGGCAAATCCGATTTTGTTCATGTATTCGGCGGTCTGCTTTCTATTGCACGGGTGGCCGGGATGCGTGCACAAATACGGAACGATGCACGAAGTCACGTCTATGTGGTGGGTGCCTTTTAGACCCAAGGCGCTCAGGCGCTTGTAGTCGTCCTCTATGTATTTTTCGTAGACTTGTTTAAAACACGGATTGTAAACCCGGCCCCCCGCCAAAATTCCGCCGGTTCTAAGTTTGCCGTCGGTCTTGCGCGCGACATCGTCTTTATTGAAGCGCTTGGCTATCGAATAGAAGTCTGTATTGCACACGTGGACGACTATCTGGTAGCCGATAGAGTGCGCGTAGTCTATGGCCTCCTTAAATTTTTTCTCGCCCCCGAATGCCGGCTCAATTGGAAATATGTCGGGGAAACGGCCGTCGAAACCACCGCTGTTGGAGCCCACGGAACATATCTCGGCCTTTTCCACCCCAGAAGACTTAAGCTTGCGCATAATTTCCTTAAACCTGTCGAAATTTATGTTGACGGATACCTTGGGCTCATTCTCGGGAGTCTGGTCGGCGATTCCATTCCTGTTTATCTTCGCGCCGTGCTTGACGCGCACAAAAATCGTATCAGCCGTATAGGCAAGTTGCGGATTGTTTTTTGCGCGCTCGGAAAGCGGTTTTACCTCGCCGCGGTCGAGCTGGTACTTGCGGTAGGCCCGGCCCATTTCGCTATATCCGGCGTTGGGGTCGTCAAAGAAATACACGTCTATTAGTATGTCCTCATACGGGGCGAATCCCATTTCCTCCTTCGAGAGGTGGAAGCGCGGATATACGCTATACTCGCCGTCGATGACGTCAACATGAGTGGAATACTCGTACTTGAGCTTCTTGACAATGGCCACAAACGTCGCGCTCGGCGTCTTCATGCCGAAAATGGGCATTACATTGCGGCGCTCGCGCAAAAAGCCGTTGTCGGCGCGGAAGGCGCCCATTCGCCCGTCGCCCAGTATGAAATAGCCCTTCTGCCCTTTTTTTGCCTTGGCAAAATCAAATACGACGTCCACATATTTGACGTTCGGAGGCAGCTGATTTTTCTTTATCTTGAGCCTATACGAGCCTTTTATTTTTCTGGGAGTAAGCTCCATTAGAGCCTCCTGCACGGAACCGTCGTTCATTCCGCAGCTAACGCGCGCAGTTTCCGCGGCAAAAGAATGCAAAACGAACAGACAGGCACATATAACCAATGTAAATTTTCTAATAAATCTCATAGGCGCCTTTGTATATGTCTTGGACGTATTTTCAAGCTTTTAATGCCAATAAGTGCCGAACCAAAAAGCTCATAAAATTCTTTACAATTAGAATACATCCCAATACGGTGAAGGAGTGAAGTTCTATGTATCCATATTGATAATGTTGTTGTCTATAGCCGCGCAGGCCCAGCATGCTGCGCCCTTTAGCGAAGAATCCGCCAAGGCTCTGGCCGCCGAACAAGGCAACTTCAAAGAAATTGCATCCGGGCTTTTGCAGAAGGCCCAGCAACAATACCAGGCAAAAGACCTGGCCGCGGCCGCCGCCAATCTCGACGCCTCGCGCCTAATCGAGGCCATGGGAGAGGCTGCGGTGCCAGTCGATGCAAATCTCGTTGCATTCATGCTATCCGACCAGGATTTTTGCGACGAATTTTCAAAAACGCTATCCCCCGAGGACAACCTTCCCGAAGTCTTTACCATACTTAACAACATCTACAAAGCCGACGCCCAAAGCTTCAAAAAATTTCCCCGCCTGGCCGCGGCAATAGCCGTTGTCTTCGACACTCCCCCTCCTGCGACATGGCCGCACCACCAAGTTTCGGAAAAGGATCTGCCCCGCAAGTTCGCCGACCCCGTCCAAACATTTAAGATGTGGGTCGAGGACAGGGAAAAGGGGCGTCTTTTATGCCCCTGCGAAAAGCTTTCCATTGAAGAGGCCAAATTTTTGGTGGCCTCGGTGGCCAGCCGCGAAGACAGGCTATGGGCACGCCGAAGCGTTTCGGCAAACGCGGCCGGAATTGAAAAGATATACTCGTCCGTGCCCTACGACTACGGGAGGGTAAATTCGAGCAAGTTCGACTGGCCGGGAGGCGAATACAGGCTCGAAAGAATCAAAGAAAAGGGCGGCATATGCACCGACCAATCGTATTTTACAAGCGAAGTGGCAAAGGCCAAGGGTCTGCCCTCGTTTATACTAAGCGGCGCCGGCAGCGACGGATTCCACGCATGGACAGCCTACATGCTAAAGGGCGGCAAGTGGAATTTTTCCGTCGGGCGCTACGAGGGCGGCAATTTTGTCACAGGGCGCACAATCGACCCGCAGACGTGGAAAACGTCGACAAACCACCAGCTCCAGCGCATGAGCCAGGACTTTAGGCGCAATAAAAAGTACCGCCTAAACGAACTCCACACCGAATTTGCAAAAATCTATTTTCAGCAGTCGGACACCGCGAAGGCCAAGGCCGCCGCCGCCGAGGCCATAAGGGCAGATCCGCGCAACTTTGAAACGTGGAGCCTGCTCCTTGAAATAGCCAAGAAATCTGAATCGCAAGACGAGGCCGACAAGGTCTGCAGCAATGCGTTAAAGGCTTTCGGGCGCTACCCCGACAATGATGCGTATTTTAGAAACATACTCATTGAAGACTACCTTGGCAAAGACAAGCGCGCCGAGGCGAAAAAACTTACGACAGCCTTTATAAACAAGTATAAAAGTTCGCGCCCCGACCTGGCCATGGAGTTTGCCCGCAGGGAACTTTTAATAGACATAGATTCGGGCGACCTCAAGAAGCTGAAATCCTCCTACAAGAGGCTATTTAACCTCTTTAAGAAAAACCCCGCCATGACGCTTAACGGCATAGTCGTACCCGTGCTCGAAAAGCTTGTAAACGAGGGCAAAACCGACAAGGCCCTAGAAGTTATGGAGCAGACGAAGGATTTTATAAAATCGTACAAAGACAAAACCATCGTCTCCAACTTTGACTCTGTATTCAAGCAGGTACAGGCCTTTATAGACAAAGCCAAGTCGCCCAAATAAAAAGTTCAGCGGTTTTGCCGCACGCGGCTTAGTAGCATGCGGCAAAACAAAAAGGCCTCGCTCAACCCGCGGCCTTTTTATTTTTGGGAATGCCTACGCTATCTGCGCCAAACCGGCGTATTGTCTGCGGCGTTTACGGATACATTTTTCTCTATCCAACGAAAATACTTAAAATCTATCTCGTATGGATCGACCGGCGTCATCGGATTCCAATTTTTTGGAAGTATGCCGCAGCGCTGCATCTGAAAGACATATCCGTACGATGGTCTAAAGTTTTTCGACATTATCGGCGGACTTTCCTTATCGATCTTCTTGGCGCCCTCTGAAATTTGGGCCAGTAGCCTCTTGTAGTCCGGATCGTTTTTATCCTTGAATATCACCGGATGGGCGCCCTTCCCGCCCGCGGACCCGCCCGCAGATTTGGCAAGCGGCACCTTCAGAATGGGCGAATTTTCCGGATCTATATAGTTGCTTAAATTATCCATCGGGAAATTCAGGGAAACCTTCTTGCCGTTTTTCTTGACGGCCAGCATCTGGCAATGGTCGAACACGAAGTGCTTCGCCACGCCGCGGGAATGGCACTCAAAACAGCGTCTTGGCATTGACGGCACGGGGCCCACAGACGAAACGCGATGGCGGAACCTGTTTACATACGGCACGCCCACTCCTTTGGCCGCATATGTAGAAATATGCGGAGAGCCGATGTCGAGCCAGCGGCGCAACACCTCCAAGTCCCTGGGCTCAAATTTCGAATTGTTGTGCTTGCCCTCGGCGAATCTGGCAATCTTGCTATTGCCCGATCCAAACGAATAGGGAGCCGCGCTTCCGATGCCGTTGTTGTCGCTTGATATGAGGCCTGCGCACTGCAAGGCCAATCTCGCGCTTATTGTGTTAATGCCGAGTCCGCGCGAGAGTATTACGCCGGAGCCGTTCGGATTTTCCGGGCTGTGGCATTTCACGCAGTATTTATCAAGCAGGGGCTGCACATCGCGCCAAAAGTCTATCGTGTTTTTTAGTCCCTCGATGGGCTGTATTTTAGAGACGCCTTTCTTGTAGGCGATGGGCAGTTTCATTTTCCTGTCGGGAGCCTCCGTCCGGTTTTCGTGGCAGCCTACGCAGCTTGTCTGCGTCCCCGGGGCGAAGTTTGTGGAGGACATCATTCGCTTTACGCAATTTCCCTGCTTGTCTATGGCCGTAAGAGACACTCCTATCCCGGCGGGAACTTCAAAGAAGGCCGAACCGTCCTCGTAAACGGGGACAACCCCCACTATTTCCTCAATCGCAAAAGTGCCCGAAAACCCTGTCGGCGCATACCCCCCGTGGTAGTTGACGGGCGTAGGCTGCACGCGCGTAATCATTAGCTTGTCGATAGAGCCGCGCTTTACGTTCATCATATTGCGGCCTATATAAATATCCTGCAAGAACACCCGCGCCTTGTTTGTGCGGTAGTTTGCCGTTTCGAGCGCCTGCATTTCGGGCGCGCGCTTGGCAACCGGCACCACAGAGCGCAATATCATTCGGCAGGAGGGTAAACGCCTCTTCTTCTCATTATAGTCTATCGAATACATTTGAGCCTGGTGCTTTGTATTAAAGAGCGTCGCCGGCAGCGGAATTTTTACAAACAGGCCGCTTGGGGCAAATATGTATATGTTTTTATCGTCGCTTGTAAAGACGTATCCGCCCTTCACGGGCCAAACATCGTAAAAAGGCCCCGTTCCGTAAGCGGAAATAAAGCGCAGTGCGTAGGGCGAGCTCGGGTCGAAAGGCGGGCGCAAGATGCCCACGTAGCCCATGTGGTTGGAAATGCCGTGCCCGGGGGAAATAGTCATTACTATATCCTGGGATTCGGGAACCTGTTTGGCCGAAAGAAACACGCCCTGGGGAAATGTGTTTCCGTAAAATATGGCGCTGTTGGAGCCGTCGGGATTTATGGTCCAGAGATGGTGGAACATGACCTGGTTGCGGTGGTTGTAGTCCCAACGCATGTAGAGAACCCGGCCGTCTTGAAGGACGCTCGGAGTATTGTCGACATCGGGATTTCCCGACATGAGGCGCACAGTTCCCTCGCGCCTGTAATAGCGGTGCAAGTTTGTCACCGGAGACAGCCAGCACTGAACCGTGCGGTGCATTCTGTCCGACGAGTACATTATGTCGCCGTTGGGAAGATAGCAGGGTTCGATGTCGTTGCTGTTCGTATTTATCGGAAGGCGCTCCAGATTTTTGCCGTCGGCGTCTATCTCGTAGAGATTGTAATTATCCGAGGTTCCCTTGCGGTACGAAAAGAGAATTTTTTTGCCGTCGTAGGATACTGTGGCATCGCGCACGCCGCCGTCGGGGTCGTCTAAAAGCAACTTGTATTCGCGCGTCTTTACGTTGAATAGGACGAGCTTTCCGCCCATTCTGGAAAAGCACTCCTGCCCTTGGCGTTCTTTAAATACCGGAACCTGGCTGTTGTCGCGGCAAAGCGTTCCGATATTTTCATACCAGTGCCCGCCCCTGGAGGAGCCCGATATGCAGAAAACAACCCATTCCGAGCCCGCCGCCGCCACGGCTTCGTCTATTATTTTATCGGCCGCGTTTGGAATTTTGGGATACGACGGATCCTCCGAAAGCTCTATAAAATCGTAGACCAGCCACGAGGCAAAGCGCCTATTGCCCTTCTTGTCTGGAAGCCCCTTTAGCGAAATGGTGTTTTTGCCCGGCTTTAAACTTCCGGCCGGGATTTCCACAACGACCGGGCGGCTCGGCGTACCTTTTGCGCCCTTGGCCCATATAAACGTGCCCGCCGGCGCATTTGGAAACGACACGTACTCATCCGCCACCTTTTTGCCGTTTAGCAGAACCTCCACGCCAAGCGTCTTGTTGGGCGCTGAATCTGCAAAGCCGAGCTTTAAATAGAGCTTTTTTTCGTTCGTCTTGGGCGCGTCGAATACGATGGAAAAAACCGCCGCTCCCTTTATGCCTGACCATCGGCAATCGTATATGGGGTGGACAAAACTCCAGTCACAATCCCTCGACTTCCCAACTTCAAAGACGGGCGGATTTTTAAAGTAGGCCTGCGCGCCGTCGACATCCCTAAAAGTCCTGGCAGGCAGACCGCCGTTTATGAATATGTCGTCCAAGTTTCTAAAAAACTTGAACTCTCCGGCGCTAGCATCTGGCTTGCCTATTTTGAACACCGTAGACGAATCGCCCGCAACGGCAGACGCGCACGCGAGCACAGCGGATATCACGCAAATAAAAAACTTCCTCATATAACACCCTCCCCGGTTCAAATGCACGCACGTATCTACATATGCAAAAGAATGTTTGTCAAGAAAAAATGCGGCGGCGAAAAACAACGCCGCCGCAACTTGCCCCGCTTTTAAAGCAGAAATGATGGCTCCCAACCGGGCTATTTTGCCCCTATGCACGATAGGAATTTATCCGAAAGAGCCTCGAGCATGGCGTCCAAACGCTCCTTTGCAGTATTCTTTGCCTTTTCAAGGCCGGCCTTATCTGCGGCTTTCTCGACGGCAAATGCGTAGAACTTTATTTTCGGCTCCGTGCCGCTTGCCCTAATTGCAAAGCTGTAGCCGTTTTCGAGGTTGTAGAAGAAGAACTTCTCTTTGGGAATCACCTGAGAGTCGGCATCGACAATTCTGTCCTTGTCAAAGTTTATGGCCTTCGACACTTTCACAGACCCTACCTCCTCCATCGGAGACTCGTCAAGCATAGTCAAGAACGATTGAATCTCGGCCGCGCCGCTTGCGCCTTCCCTGTATATGCTCTTAAGCGACTCCAGATAATAGCCGCTCTTTAAGTAAATTTCGTCGAGATATTCGTCGACCGTCTTCCCCTGCGACTTCAAATACGCCATCATCTCGCTGAACATAATCACCGCGGCGTTCGCGTCTTTATCGCGCACGTAGTCGGCGCCGAGGAAGCCGTAGCTCTCCTCCCCGCCAAATACGAAGAATGTGCTGTATTTTTGCATAAGAAGCGCCCTCTCCGCATAGGGCAGATCCGAGCAATCCTTGGACATTGCCGCATTTAGGATGTTTTCGTACATAGTCAATCTGCCGCCTATCCACTTAAAGCCCGTCAGGCAGTTGACGCATTTTACCCCGTGGCTGTGGGCTATTTTATCCTGCAGGGGGCTCGTAACGAAGGTCTTGATAATGGCGCATCTTGCCGGATCGACAATCAGGCCCTTTGCCTTCATCTGGGAAATTCTGTACTCGGTAAGCAGAGAGCCTATCATATTGCCGGTAAGAAGCCTTATCTGGCCGGAGCGCGTCCTTATTGCAACGCCCATTCTGTCGGCGTCGGGATCGGTCGCCATAAGGCATTCAGCGCCCGTCTGCTTCATTTTCTCTATGCCCATTGAAAGAGTTTCGGCGTACTCGGGGTTGGGCTGTTTTACCGTCGGGAAACGCGGATCCATAACCATCTGCTCTTCCACGAGTATCGGATCGAGGCCGAAATGCCTCATTACCGACGGGCATAGAGTGGCTCCGGTTCCGTGGACCGCCGTAAAGACCAACTTGGGCTTGTTTGCCGACATAACCGACTTGTCTATAACGCAATTCTCAATGGATGCTATGTATGCCTGCTCGGCCTCCTTGCCGACGGTTTTCACGCCGTTTAAATCGATGTCAAGAAGCTCTCCGACTTTCTTCCACGACACCCCGTTTACCGCGGCTACTATTCCCTCGGCGTGGGGGCTAATCACCTGCGCCCCGTCGCTAAAGTAGACCTTGTAGCCGTTGTCGTGCGCGGGGTTGTGCGAGGCCGTTATTACTATGCCGGCCGTCGTTTTCAGGTGCCTTACCGTAAACGAGAGCTGCGGCGTCGAACGCGCCCCGTCAAAGATGTATGCCACCCCTCCGAGCCTATTCCAAACCGATGCGGCAAGTGCGCAAAAATGCGGCGAAAAATGGCGGACATCGTGGGCGACAACCAAAGACGGCTTCTGGGTGGAGCCTTCATTTTCCAGGTATTTTTTGCAGTACTCAAACAGCCCCGCAGTGGCGCGCGCTACGGTGAAATCGTTCATGTTGTTTGCTCCCGCGGCCGCATGCTCGGGCGTGCCCTTCTGCGACACCTTCCCAAGCTCGGCAGACGTGCAAACCTTGCCAATCGTGCGCCCGCGCATTCCGCCGGTGCCAAAGGACAGCGGCTTGAAAAAGCGGTCGTTGATTTCTTCAAACTCGCCTTTCTCAAAAAGCTCCAAAAGCGATTTTAGCGCCCATTCCGGAAGGAAATCCTCGTCGAGCCACGCGTTTATGTTCTGAGCCGACGCGGCCAATATCTTGCCGCTGTCGAGCGCATCCGATACCAGTGTCTTAAGTTCTTTTGAATAGTCCATATGTCGATTATTAACAAAAAGGGAGTCCCGAATAAATATCGAGCTCCCTTCCTATTTGTTTAATTTAAATATTTCTTAGTAGGGAAGCGGATATTTCTTGCAAAGCTCGTCGGCAATGGCCTTGGCCTTGGCGATGGCCGCATCGTCCTCGGGCGCGTCCAAGACAATCTTTATTGCCTCGGCGATCTTGTCCATATCGGCCTCCGTAAAGCCCCTCGACGTTACCGCCGGAGTGCCCAAACGTATTCCGCTTGCCTTAAACGGCGAACGCGTCTCGCCGGGAACGGTGTTCTTGTTCGTCGTGATATTGGCGCGGTCGAGCGCGTTCTGGGCGTCCTTGCCGGTCAGCTCGGGGTGGCTCTTGCGCAAATCTATGAGGATAAGATGGTTGTCCGTCCCGCCTGAAACCAGGCTAAAGCCCCTGGAAGAGAGAGCGTCGGCCAGGGCCTTGGCGTTGGCCGCCACTTGCCTCTGGTAATCCTTGAAAGAGTCCTGCAGAGCCTGCCCGAAGCACACCGCCTTTGCCGCAATTACGTGCATGAGCGGGCCGCCCTGCGTTCCCGGGAACACGGCCGAGTTTACGGCCTTGGCGTACTGCTCTTTGCACATTATCACGCCGCCGCGCGGGCCGCGAAGGGTCTTGTGTGTCGTAGTGGTGACAAAGTCGCAGTGCGGGAAAGGCGACGGATGCACTCCCGCGGCGACCAACCCTGCTATATGGGCGATGTCTGCCAACAGCATTGCCCCGCATTTTTTTGCAATTTCCGAGGCCCTCTTAAAGTTGATTTCGCGCGGGTATGCGGAGGCTCCGACTACGATGAGGCGGGGCTTGCATTCCATGGCCTGCTGTTCGAGTTTGTCGTAGTCTATTCTGCCCGTAACGGGGTCGACGCCATAGCTGACGATGTTATAGAGCTTTCCCGATATGTTCATGCGGTGCCCGTGGGAAAGATGGCCGCCCTCCTCAAGAGACATCGAAAGAACGGTGTCTCCGGGGTTCAAGACCGAAAGGTAAACGGCCACGTTTGCCTGTGTCCCGGAGTGGGGCTGCACATTTACGTGCTCCGCGCCAAAGAGCTTCTTGCACCTGTCTATGGCCAGCTGCTCTACGACATCCACGCACTCGCAACCGCCGTAATAGCGCTTTCCCGGGTATCCTTCGGCGTACTTGTTCGTCAAGGTAGACCCCATGGCTTCCATAACTGCCGGAATGACGAAATTTTCCGAGGCTATGAGCTCGATATGCGTCTGCTGGCGGTTAGTCTCATTCTTGATTGCCTCAAAAACGACGTTATCGACGTCCTTGAGCGCTCCTGCTTGAATGCCTTTATTCATAATATGTACTGAGAGAAAAGTGTTTGTTGAAATATCTGCAAGCGAGCCTTTCACAACGGCGCTTTTTTGCAACAAAAAAAATTTTACAGGTTTTCAAAGTCCATAAATTTTTGAACCCTGCGCAAGTGGCGCCCGCCCTCAAACTGGGTGGATGCGAAAATCTTCACGATTTCAAGAGCCTCCTTCGGCTGTAGATATTTGGCGCCCAGGCAGCATACGTTGGCGTCGTTATGCAGGCGGGAAAACTTGCCTGAATCGGCGTTGAGGCAGAGCGCGGCCCTAATGCCCCTTATCTTGTTTGCGGCTATCGACATGCCTATGCCAGATGTGCACACGAGCACGCCGAAGGCCGACGCCCCCGACTTGACGTCGTCGCATACGGCCTTTGCATAATCCGGATAGTCGACGCTCTCCCTGCCGAAGCAGCCCTTGTCCTCAACTTCGAAACCCTCGGCCTTGAGGGCCCCTACGAGATATTCTTTGAGGTCGAAACCTCCGTGGTCGCAACCTATGCTAAGCTTTTTTGAGTTCATTTTTTAGGTAGAGTAAAATTGACGGTATTGCCGCTGCTATCTCGTCGCGGACATCGAGGTATTCGTCGAGATCCCCGCCGTATGGGTCCGCTATGTCGAGATTCCCCGACGGATCGGCTATCTCCAGCACCGTAAATACGCGCTCCGGCAGATTCCCGTAGTTGCGCCTCAGCGCGCTCAGATGCGATTGGGCCAGGCCAAAAATTGCGAACGCCTCGTCGACGAGCTTTTGGGTGAGCAGCCTCGAGCGGTGTCCCGAGATATCGATGTCTATGCGCCTCAAAGCCGCCACCGAATTTGCGCTCGGAGGCATTCCGTCGACGGTTGAGGTACCCGCGGAAATCACCGACAACTTTTGCAACTCCGGGCTGCCGTCATCGGCTATGGCTTTCTTTAGCAGCGCCTCGCCCATGGGCGATCGGCATATGTTGCCCGTGCACAGAAAAATGACCTTGTCGCGCTTGTTTTGCATCGTAAATAAAATTCGCGGTAGAGAATTGTCTGAGGCGGCGTGTTTGTCGAGCAAATATTTAGCGCTCGCATAGCGCGCGCACCCCGCCTATTCGAAAACGCACCCCGAGGCCGCTAAAAAACTCTTTGCCAAATGGAATCCGCCCAATTGCAAATTTATCGCCTTCCCGACTGCCGCGCGCGGCGTTTTTTTTAGAATGACTTTGTTTGCAAGGGAGATTTTCCGCCGCGCAATCAGCCCGCCCCACCCCGAAGTTTGCCCGCAGCCTCCGACTCATCTGAGCGCTCGACGAGCCCGCAATATCGGAGACAAAGACTACAATCCGGCTCAGACGAAAAGCCTGTAAGCCCGGCGCGTTTTCGGGCGCGCATGCGGCTCGCCGATTTCCCGCGGCCGCCAAGCCCGTTAATCAGACTAAAATTTGCAAAATGCAACCCGAGGCAAAATGCGGCGGCCAAGCATTTTCGCGCGCATATTCTACAGCTAAATTAAATGCCACTTTCGAAAATCAGCTTGGCCTCGTCGCCGAGAGTCTGCGCCGGCATTTTTATCCCTGCGCGCGGCGCGCATGCGTCTTTTTGCGGAACGCTCTGGCGTTTTTGTGGTGGTGTGTGCGGAAAAAAAAGGAGTGTGAGAGAAAAAAAGAAAAAAATGCAATATGATTAGAGAGAGGCAAGAGAAGCGACGCTCGGAAAAGTAAGGGAAGATGCCCTGCAGACTGCCATCAAAAACCAAAAAGCGCTCAAACTTTTCCCCGATGAGCCCCACCGCTCATCGCCACCTTTAACTGTGAATCACGCCGACTTCGACCGATACTGTTGAATTTTTTCGCACTGTCGTTTAAAATATTTGGTTGAAATTTTCCGCGCGCCAATGCTAAGATGTGCGCGATGGAAAAACCAATGGCATACGGTATCGAAATCCCCCACGCAAAGCCGGCAAAGCCGCTTTTTGACGGGCTTTTCAGCGCGGTTGTTCCGTGCAAAGACGAAGAGGAGATGATCCCCATTTTCTACGCCGAATTCGTGTCGGCGTTCAAGGCGACAGGCTCGGAAAATTTCGAAATTATTTTTGTGGAGGACGGCTCGACCGACACAACGATGAGCGAAATAAAAAAATTGTCCGCCAAGGACGGGCGCGTAAGGTACATATCGTTTTCGAGGAATTTCGGCAAAGAGGCTGCCATGTATGCCGGCCTCAAGGCCGCCAAGGGCGATTTTGTTGCCATAATGGACGCCGATTTGCAGGACCCGCCCGATCTGCTTCCGGAAATGTTCTCTCTCATATCCGATTGCGACTGCGTTGCCGCCGCGCGCGTCAACCGCGCCGCCGAGCCGCCCGTGCGGTCGTTTTGCGCGAATGCCTTTTACAAGGCGCTCAACTATTTTTCGCCCTTTAAATTCCGCGACGGCGCGCGCGACTTCCGGCTCATGCGCAGGAGGGTCGTCGACGAGATTTTGAGGCTCGACGAATACAACCGATTCACAAAGGGCATATTCGAGTGGGTAGGCTTCAAGACTAAATGGATTGAATTTGAGAACCGCGCGCGGCCGGCGGGCAGGACGAAGTGGACATTTGCGCAGCTGATGGTCTACTCGCTCGAGGCTTTCACGTCGTTTTCGACGCTCCCGTTGGCTTTTGCCGCCGTTCTCGGGCTCGGATTTTGCGCGTTTTCGGCGCTGGCGATAGTCTTTGTATCGATACGGCAGTTGCTCTTTCACAACTCGGCGTTCGGGTGGACGTCAATGGTGTGCATTTTATTCTTCCTAAGCGGATTGCAGTTGTTTTGCCTCGGCGTGCTGGGCCAATACATGTCGAAGATATACCTCGAGACAAAGCGCAGGCCGCACTACGTAGTTGAATCAACCAACATAGAAGATTTTAGATAGGTTTTCGCCGCGAATTTTTTCGCGCTTTGCCATTGTTTTGCCGACATGCGCCCGCGAAGGCAAAAATGTGGGGTTTGTGAAGTAGCGGGAGGAAGGAAGAGTGGGGTTGGGTAAAAAGAAACGCCCGATGCGGCCGCAAAATTCTTCATCGAACAATTTTTTTCTTTCATTGTCAAAATTCCCTAAGGTCGCGCTTTTCACGCGCGGGCAAAATGCAGAATGAGCCGTGGCAGAAGTTGCGCAAAAAAGCTTGAAATGCAAATTTAAACTGACAGTATTTCACTTCAATATGTTAAAAAATTATGTATTCTCTTCAGAGTCGGTCGGCGAGGGCCACCCCGACAAAGTAGCCGACTATATTTCGGACAGCATTCTCGATGCCTGCCTGGAACAGGATAAATTCAGCCGCGTTGCCTGCGAGACGCTCGTAAAGAGCAACTGCGTCGTCATCGCCGGCGAAATAACGACGAAAGCCATTCTCGACTATGAAAAAATAGTCAGAAAGGCAATTAGGGAGATTGGCTACGTCAACGACGACGACGTCTTCCACGCCGACAAGGTATTTATCAGCAACCTGCTTACAAAGCAGTCCCCCGACATAGCCCAGGGCGTTGACGCGCGCAAAGCGAAGGGCAAAAAGACTGCCGAGCAAGGCGCCGGCGACCAGGGGATAATGTTCGGCTACGCCACGAACGAGACGCCCGAATACATGCCCGCCCCTGTGATGTTTGCGCACAGGATTTTGACGGAGCTTGCCAAGCAGCGCAAATCTGGCAAAGGGCCGAAGTGGCTCAGGCCCGACTGCAAGAGCCAAGTCGCCGTGGCGTACAAGGACGGCAAGATAGACCACATTGAAAGCGTGGTGGTCTCCACGCAGCATGCCGCCAACACCGACCACGACACGATTGAAAAGTACATCGTGGAAAAGGTTGTCAAAAAAGTGCTGCCCAAAAAACTCATAACAAAGGACACCCAATTTCTGGTAAATCCGACTGGCAATTTTGTCGTTGGAGGGCCGCAGGGAGACTCTGGGCTTACCGGCAGAAAGATTATCGTCGATACATACGGCGGCACTGGCAGGCACGGCGGCGGCGCGTTCTCGGGCAAGGATCCCAGCAAGGTCGACCGTTCGGCGGCGTACATGTGCAGGTGGGTTGCAAAGAACATCGTAGCCGCGGGGCTTGCGGACAGGTGCGAGATTGAAGTTGCCTACGCTATCGGGCACCCGCAGCCGCTAAGCATTGCAATAGACACATTTGGAACGGGCAAGGTCCCGGAAGAGGCCATAGAACGCGCGGTGCGCAAGGTATTCAGCTTCAAGCCCGCCGACATAGTCGCGCAACTAAAGCTCCTGCAGCCCATCTACAAGAAGACGACCCACTACGGGCACTTCACCAAGGCGGATCTGCCCTGGGAGAAGCTCGACAAGGTGGAAGCTCTCAAAAAGGCCGTCAAATAGAGTTTTTTGCCGATTGCCGATACGGCTGCGCCGTATCGGTATTTTTTTAATTCAATAATTTAAAAGGGAAAGATATGACAGAGACAAAGAATTACAAGATAGCCGATATTTCGCTGGCATCGTGGGGAAGAAAAGAGATAGAAATAGCCGAACACGAAATGCCCGGGCTAATGGCAATACGCCAAAAATACGCGCCGAAGAAGCCCTTGGAAGGCGTCAGGGTCAGCGGTTCGCTGCATATGACAATTCAGACGGCGGTTTTGATAGAAACGCTCAAGTCGCTCGGCGCCGACGTTCGCTGGGCAAGCTGCAATATTTTCTCGACCCAAGACCACGCCGCGGCGGCGATTGCCCAGACCGGCACGCCGGTATTTGCCTGGAAGGGCGAGACGCTTGAGGACTATTGGGACTGCACGTACAGGGCTCTCACGTGGGAAAACGGCAAGGGGCCGCAGCTCATAGTCGACGACGGCGGCGACGCCACGCTTCTCATACACAAAGGCTACGAGCTTGAAAACGGCGACAAATGGGTTGAAAGCCCGTCCTCGTCGAAAGAGGAGGTCGTGATAAAAAATCTGCTAAAGAAGATACACGCGGAGGATCCCGACCATTGGCACAATGTCGTAAAGGAGCTCAAGGGCGTCTCGGAAGAGACCACCACCGGCGTGCACAGGCTCTACCAGATGGTGGAGGATTCGCGCCTGCTCGTGCCCGCAATTAACGTGAACGATTCCGTCACCAAGAGCAAGTTTGACAACATTTACGGCTGCCGCGAATCGCTCGTCGACGGCATAAAGCGGGCAACAGACGTAATGATAGCCGGAAAGGTAGCCCTCGTGTGCGGCTATGGCGACGTGGGCAAAGGCTGCGTACAGGCTCTCAAAGGGTTGGGCGCGCACGTTATGGTATCCGAAATAGACCCCATTTGCGCGCTTCAGGCGGCCATGGAAGGCTACAGGGTTGTAACGGTTGAAGACGCCCTGCCCTACGCCGACATCTATGTGACGACTACCGGCAACTGCGACATCATTACCGTCGACCACATCAAGAACATGAAAGACCAGGCCATTCTTTGCAACATCGGCCACTTCGACAGCGAAATCCAGGTTGAAAAGCTGCAGGAATTTCCAGGCATACAGCGCACAAACATAAAGCCGCAGGTCGACAAATACACATTCCCCGACGGGCACAGCATATTCCTGCTCGCCGAGGGCAGGCTTGTAAACTTGGGCTGCGCGACGGGGCATCCCTCGTTTGTCATGAGCAACTCTTTTGCAAACCAGACTCTCGCGCAAATGGATCTGTGGGCAAACCGCGACAAGTACGAAAACAAGGTTTACATTTTGCCCAAGAAGCTCGACGAAGAGGTCGCGAGGCTCCACCTTGAAAAACTCGGCGCAAAGCTCACTAAGCTCACGCAGAAGCAGGCCGACTACATCGGCGTCCCCGTCGACGGACCGTTCAAGGCCGACTTCTACCGCTACTAAACAAAACGCGGCGTCAAAAGACCTTACATTATTTGCTGGCGGCTTAGGCCGCCTTTTTTTGTGCGCACCTTTTTTTTTTTTTTTTTTTTTTTTTTTTTTTGGGGGGGGGGGGGAAAAAAAAAAAAAAAAATTTTTTTTTTTTTCCCTCTTTTTAAACACCGCCCCAAAAAAAAAAAAACAACAAAAACCAA
>CALXLK010000022.1 GCA_944389175.1 uncultured Opitutales bacterium | reverse complement strand
TCGCACAAGGAAATAGCCGACAACGTATTTGAAATCAAGTACGGCGACGGCTCCGTGGTAGTTGTCAACCGCACAAACGGGGCATTTACCTACCGCGGTCAAAAGGTTGAAGCGCTAAATTACAAGCTTTTCAAACCTTGTAAAAAGGCGATATAGAACTTTCCACTCATCAAAAAGCGGGAGACCCCCGCTTTTTTTTGTGCGCGGAATTTATATATTTGCCCCGAAAACTGTGCGATAAAAAACGCCTTGCAATTAAATATGGCTGCGCAAGAATATGCTAAAATTTGCCCGAATGAGAAGGATTTCTAACATAGCGCTATTTCTTGGAGTCTCGGCTCTGCTCTTTGGAAGCCGAACAAGCGCAGGCGCGACCTTTAAGGTTACCGAGTATGAAAGCATCTACAATTTTGCCCTTCCAAGCGCGCATGCGGCCACGTTGGCACAAACAGAAGATGGGACATTGGTGTGCGCTTTTTTTGGAGGCCCCGCGGAAAAAAGCCCCGATACAGCGATATTCTTTGCCAGAAAACGCCCGGGGGAAAAATGGACGCGCCCTACCGAAGTTGCAAACGGAAAAATTGGTGGAAATAAGCGTGCGGCGGCGTGGAACCCGGTGCTCTTTGTGGATGGCAAACACATTTACCTTTTCTACAAGCTGGGAGATTCGCCCCGCACATGGGAGGGATTTGTAAAAGTTTCAGCAGACAACGGCAAAACGTGGGGCATGCAATTCAAACTTGACGACGGGCTCATAGGCCCCACTAAAAACAAGCCGGTTAAATTCCGCGACATGATAATCATGCCCAGCTCGAGGGAATTTCACGCCTCGTTCGGCTGGTCGAGTTGTTTTGAGATAGTGCAACTCGATAATATCAGGCAAATTAAAGTTCCCGGCAGCATTTTTTACGGGGCGATACAGCCGGCGGTCGTTCGACTGCAAGACGGCACACTCAGGGCCTTTATGCGCTCGCGCTGCGGATATGTCTGCCAAAGCTCCTCGCCTGACGGCACACATTGGAGCTGCGCCGAGCGGACAACAATACCAAACCCCAACAGCGGATTAGACGCCATAACTCTAAGAGACGGCAAAATAGCCCTCGCCTGCAACCCGACGAAAAAGAGCAGAAATGAAATGGCTCTATTTATTTCATGCGATGGCGGACAAACCTGGGAAAAAGTTTTTTCCAAGACAAGAAAATATCCGCAGGAATATCCCTCGATAATCGAATCGCGCGACGGCAAAATCCACCTTATATATACGCGGAAGCGCCATATTTGGCACATTGTATTGGAACGGGCAGATGAAAAATAAATTAAAAAAGACACTCTACTGCGCGGGCACATTGCTAACTGTTGCGCTGGCGGCCTTTTTCTTCGACAGGTGCTTCATACGCTACTACAAGACGGAAATAGAACCCGAACCCCTGTCCGTCGCCTCGGCATTTTGCCGCGAAATTTTGTCGGGAGAGCAAGACGCCTATGAACGAGCCGCGAAAATGATGGGCCCTGCCGCACAAAAGCTCATTTCAGACAAACAAACTTTCGTAAAAGAGCTATCCGAAGAATTAAGAAAACGCGGCGCCGCCCCGGACTGCGAAATAAAGTTTTTTACATCGCAGGCGTGGATAAAAAATCCCTATCTGGAACGCCCGTCAGAACGCGTCTACGAAACGAGGGTCTTTGCCGTATTTTGCGGCCTCAACCAGACAGAGGCCCACGAATTGTCGTCAAGGCAGCCTATGCTGATGATAGGCATAACCGACGGCAAACCGGATCTCCCCATGGAAGTCTTTTGACAGCAACCCGCGCCGCCGCGCAAAAAAAACGCCATGCCAAAATCCGCCCGGCCGCGCGACGTCACCCCCTCCTGCACGACCTAAAAAAATCGGATATGGCAAAACGGCTCGCAAAAAATTTTTCGATCCAAATTCGCCGAAGATAAAGTGCGCCTTAGATGCAAAAACTAAGCGCGGCAAGACGCTAAACGTAGCCTCTAAACATATTGTCTAGCACAAAGAAAATGGCGTCGCGTATTTTTGCGCACCCATTTTCAGCCATGGAGCGCCACCCCATGGATTCTTTTATGGAATCGGTCACCACGCAAAAGCGAATCAAAGCCCCGGAAAGAGCCAACGCCAAAATGCGCGCCCGCTCCTCATCGACATCGTCTCCATATATTATCTTGAAAGGCTGGCTGAAAACCCGATTCGACCATTCCATGACCCCCGCATGAATCTTTTTAAACATGGGAGTGTTGTTAAGTTCCTCCCTCGCTACAATAGAGACTATGCTTTTTGTAACCTCGTTCTGGGCGGCGCTATGGCCGTTAATCGAGGCCAGACGCCATGCTACGTAATCGTATACAAGCGCCTTTGCCTCCTGTTTTGAAGGGTTCTTAGCCAGCGCATCGAGACGGGCGTGGAAACTGCCCGCCATTCGGTTAAAGTAGGCTATAATTTGGTCTATAAGTTCGGCGTAAAGATCGTCCTTGCCGTCAAAATAATAGCTTATTGCGGCAATATTTACCCCCGCACGGCGGGCAATGTCGCGCGTGCCGACATTCCTGACGGGCGCATTGCCAAATTCAACCAGAGCGGCAATGAGAATCTTGGAGGGCGTCTGAAGCGGCTTCCCCTCCAAGTAAGACTCAATGGCGTTTTCACAATCTCTCATACGCGCAATCCTAAAGGGTCGGAAGAATATCGTTCTGCCCGTAATCGGGATCTATCTGGCGCCCCGACTTGTCGACAGCCGGCTCTGTCTGCGAAACATCCTTTATATTCCAGCCGCCGCCGATGGATTGTATTAAATCCACGCACGCCTTGTAGCGGTCTCCGCGCAAGACAATCAAGGCGCGCTCGTTGGTAAGATGCTGCCTCTGCGCCTCGCTGACAGAAAAGTAATCGGTATACCCCTCGTCGTACTGTATGCGCGTCATCCGCTGAACGTCGTACGAGGCTGCGACAACCTGCACGCGCTCCTCAAATTCGTCGGCCAAAAGCCTGATGCTGGCAAGAGCGTCCTCAACCTCCTTTATCGCCGTAAGCACGACAGAGCGGTACTGCTCGAGCGATTCCTTGTGCGCGGCAAGCGCCACCCGCTTTTGGGCGATATTCCTGCCGGCCTCAAAAATCGGCAGATATATCTGCGGGCTCACACCCCAGGCGAAACTGTGCGCCTGCAAAATTTTGTCAAACTTGGCGGTGTTTAAATCGGTATTGGCTGTAAGAGAAACCGTCGGGAAGAAAGCAGCCTGGGCGGCGCCTATGCGGGCGTTGGCCGCGTATACGCCGCGCTCCGCCTCGGCTATGTCGGGCCTGCGCTCAAGCAGCTGCGACGGCACGCACTGGGGCATTTTCGGGAAGTGGTCGGCGAGGGGCTCTATCTTTACGCCTATCTCCGTCGGAGTGGATCCGATTAGCAAAGCGAGAGTGTTTTCGCCGAGCAGGAGAGAGCGCTTGCACGAAGCCAACTGGGCGGCGGCGTCGTGTTCCTGCTGGATTGCGCGCTGGAGGTCTATATTTGTGGAGTAGTCCATTGCCACCCGAGCGCGGACAAGCTTTGTATCCTCCCGCCTTACGTCGAGCGTGCGCTCGAGAATCGCCACCTCCGATTTCAGCGCGCGCACCGAAAAATACGCCCTGGCAACATTCGCCTCAAGATCTAGCATTAAAGACCTGTATGCGCACAGCATGGCCTGGGCATCGGCTATGTCGGCCTCGAGGATGCTCCTTATCCTGCCGAAGAGGTCCAAATCCCACGTGAGCCCGAAACCGGCAAGCCAATTATTATACGTGCCCATGCTCATCCATGCGTTCTTAGACGTGCCCGTCCTCGCGTACGAGGCGTGCGCCTCGATATTCGGATACAAATCGGCCTTATCCATCAGAGCCGACTCCCTGGCCTGCTCTACGCGGTAAAATGCCGCCGCCAGATCGGGATTATTTTTGCAACAGCGCTCAAGAAGGGCGTCGAGCGTCTTGTCGTCAAATATTTTCCACCAGTCGCCCTTGGGGAGACTGTCGGCGGGAACGGCAGACTTCCAAAGCCCCTTGTCTCTGGCAAAGTGCTCCTGGCCGAGCGTCTCGGGAAGCTTCACGGCCTTAGACGCCTCGACGTAGTCGGGCCCGACTGTGCAACCAGACAAGGCCGCCAATAACGCGGCTAAAACAACAAAATTTTTCATAACTAATCCTTTTTAACAGCAGGCTTAAAGTTCTTTCTAATTACATAGAAGAATACGGGCGTAAACAACAATCCCATGAAGGTTACGCCCAACATGCCAAACATAACCGCCGTTCCCAAAGGCTGGCGCAGTTCCGAGCCTGACGTCAGGGAAAAAGCAAGAGGTACGACACCCAATATGAATGCAAACGAGGTCATCAGAATCGGGCGCAGTCGGTTCTGCGAAGCGTGCGAGACGGCGCTGACAATCTCCTCGCCCTTCTCCTGGCGCTGTTTTGCAAACTCGACAATCAATATGGCGTTCTTGCAGGCCAAACCGATTAGAACAACCATGCCTATCTGCGTCATTAGGTTGTTGTCCAGACCCCTGTACTCAATGCCCAATAGCGCAAAGAGTAGAACCAGGGGCACGATTAGAATAATGGCCAACGGCAGCGCCCAACTCTCGTAAAGGGCGGCAAGAATCAGGAATACGAAAAGCACGCATAGGGCGAATATCAAAATAGACGTGTTGCCGACGAGCTTTTCCTGGAAAGCCAAGTCTGTCCACTCCATGCCCATGCCTTCAGGCAGCGTCTCCTTGGCGACCTTCTCTATGACGGCCATTGCCTCGCCCGTACTGTACCCGGGCCCCATGTTGCCGGTAATTTCGGCCGCGGGATAGAGGTTGTAACGGTTGACGGTATCCGGGCCGATAATCCTGCGCACATTAGCAACCGATCCCAGCGGAACATTGTCGCCGAATTTATTTTGAACCATCAGGTTGTAAATGTCGGGAATGTCGCTTCTATTGCCGCCGTCGGCCTGCATCGACACGCGGTAGACGCGGTTTAGAATATTGAAGTCGTTCACGTACACGGAACCGAGGTTGTACTGCATGGTCGAAAATATCGATTCTATGGGAACGTTCAATTTTTGAGCCCTCTCGCGGTCAATGTCGATGTACAGCTGGGGCGTCGAAATGCGGTAGGTCGTAAACGCGAGCGAAACCTCCGGATAGGCCATCGCCTTGTAGGCTATTTCGCTGGTGTATTTTGCCACATCCTCAATGCCGCGGCCGGTTCTGTCCTGAATATAGCACTTGAAGTCGCCGCCCATGCCGATACCGTTAACCGCAGGCGGAGTAAGCACGAACGAATTCGATTCGGGCACGCCCTTTTTCAAGGCCATGTACGCCCTGCCCAATATCGTATCCAAAGACAGCCCCGACTTTATTCTCTCTTCTTTGGGCTTCATTCTCACAAACATTGCGCCCGCGTTGCTGACCTTTGTAAACGTAGCGCCGCTCAAGCCGGCAATGGCCGTAACGTCCTGGACGCCGTCGAGCTTCTGTATAATCGAACGCGCCTTGTTTAAGGCCGACATGGTGTGGTTGAGCGTCACACCGTCGGGCAGCTGCAGTGCGCCGAATATGTAGCCGTTGTCCTGCTTGGGAATGAACCCCTTGGGCACAATCTGAAACTGGTAGCCAGTCCACACGAGCAACCCTACATACACAAACAATATCAAAACCGAAAATCTCAGCATCCTCGACACAAACGCGCCGTATTTCTCGGAAACCCAGAAGAAGCACTTGTTAAAGCCCCTGAAGAACCATCCGAAAATAAAATTCCAAAAGCGCGTAAACCAGTCCTCCTTCTCTCGCTTCTTAAGCAAAATCGCGCACAATGCCGGGGAAAGCGTCAGGGACACGACGGCCGAAATTATCGTAGAGGCCGCAATTGTAAGGGCAAACTGCCGGTAAAACTGGCCCGATATGCCCTCGATAAAGGCTGTGGGTATAAACACCGCGCTGAGCACGAAGGCTATTGCAATAAGGGCCCCCTGAACCTGGGACATGGCCTTCTTTGTCGCCTCGCGGGCGTCGAGGCCGTCGCGCATGTTGCGCTCTACGTTTTCAACGACAACAATGGCGTCGTCGACAACTATGCCGATTGCCAAAACCAAGCCAAACAGCGAAAGGTTGTTGATGGAAAAACCGAAAAGCAACATGAAAAAAAACGTTCCCACAAGCGATACCGGAATTGCAAATATAGGAATTATTGCAGCCCTCCAATTCTGCAGGAATACCATCATAACCAAAACGACCAATATTATAGCCTCGTAGATGGTATGGTAAACAGCGTTAATGGAATCCTCGATATACTCCGTATTGTCGAGCGCGATCTTGTAATCGACTCCCGCGGGGAAATCTGCCTTCATCTCTTCGAGCAGTTTGCGCAAATTTTTCGCCGTCTCAAGCGCGTTCGATCCGGGCAGCTGGTAGGCAGCCATAGTCACGCAATCGGCTCCGTTGAGTGTGGATTCGTCCGAATATGTGTACGCGCCAAGCTCAATGCGCGCGACATCGCAAACGCGCACGACCTTGCCGTCGGGATCGTACCTAATGATAATTTTGCCGAATTCCTCGGGCGAGGTTAAGCGGCCCTGCGTATTGATTGTAAGCTCGTACGCGGCGTCGGGATTGCCCACCGGCGCCTGGTTTAGCTTTCCGGCTGCCACCTGTTTGTTCTGTTCGCGCAGGGCGGCGGCGACCTGTGCGGGCGTCATATTCACAAGCGAGAGCTTGTCGGGATCGAGCCATATGCGCATCGAGTATTCGCGCGCGCCGAAAATTTCGACCGTGCCCACGCCGTACACGCGCGCGAGCCTATCTTTCATCTGGGAAATCGCGTAATTTGTAAGGTATAGCTTATCCCGGGAATTGTCGGGAGAAAGCAGCGATATGGCCATGAGCATGTCGGGAGAGCGCTTGTTTACGGTGACGCCGTAACTGCGGACCTCCTCGGGCAAACGCGGAGTAGCTATGGAAACGCGGTTCTGAACCTGAACTTGGGCGATATCGATGTTTGTGCCCAGCTCAAAAGTGACAGTCGTGCGCAAACTGCCGTCGGAGTTGCACTGGCTCGTCATGTAAATCATCTTTTCGACGCCGTTAATTTCCTGCTCGATAGGCGCGGCGACCGTCTCCATGATTATTTCCGGCGAAGCGCCTGCATATGTGGTGGATACCGATATGCTGGGCGGAACGACGTCGGGATACTGGGCGACGGGCAACTTTACGTAGCCTACTATGCCAAGCATCGTTATCAATATTGATATGACCGCCGCAAAAATCGGCCGGTCTATAAAGAAGTGTGAAAACTTCATTGAAATGGCCTCCTATTTATTTATTCGCCCATCTTGTCTTCAATCGGGTTGACGACCCTGCCCGGAACCGCCCTATGCAATCCCTTGACAACAACCCGGTCGTCCTTCGTAATGCCTTTTTTTATGATTCTCAGCTTGCCGACGAGCCTCCCAAGCTCCACGGCCTTGTACTGAACTTTGTTGTCCTTATCAACCACGAAAACATACCTGCTGACGAGGTCCGTGCCTATGACGTCCTCGCGCACAAGTATCGCGGCGGGATCCGTTTCAACCTTCATCTTGAGTTTTCCGAACAACCCGGCCTTCAAAACCCCGTCGGGATTTTTTATGTCGGCGCGCATAGTCAGGCTCGACGTGCCCTTGCCCATGCGGTTGTCAAAATACGTCACTTCCCCCTTGAATACTTTCTTGGGATCGGAAATTAGCCTCAGCTGGGCCTCGGGCCCGGTCAGCTTGACTTGGTCTATCTTGGAAAAGATTCCGGCCGCCTCGTAGCGCATGATATCCTGCTCGCTGGCCTCAAAATACGCCTGGACAACATCGCTTTTTACGATTGTCGTCAAAAGCGTCGTATTCGCCGTAACAAGGTTGCCGGCGTCTATGTAAGACTCGCTCACGCGCCCCGATATGGGCGCCACTATATGGGTGTATTCCAAATTTAACTCGGCGTCGCGCAACTCGGCCTTGGCCGCGGCAAGCGATGCCTCAGACGAGAGCAAATCGGCATTTCTGGTCTCCAAAACTTCCTTTGAAACAACTGTCGCCTTGTACATGCCCTTGGCTCTGTCGAGATTGTTCTTGGCCAACACAAGCCTCGCCTCAATCTCGGCAATGCGCGCCTTGGCCGCCGCCACCGCCGCTTCGTACGGGCGGGGATCAATTACAAAAAGCAGTTCGCCCTGCTTGACCATCTGCCCCTCCGAAAAATTCACCTTTTCCAAATATCCGGAAACGCGCGCGCGAACCTCAACAGATCTTATGGCGTCGATTCTGGCCGTAAATTCGTCCCAAACTTCAACGGGCTTGACAATGGGCTTTGCCACGTAAACATCCTCCGGCCCCTGCGCCACCGGCTGCGGTTGCTTTTTCGCGCATCCGGCAAAGACCGAAAGCGCCGTTAGGGCTATAATCATGTATTTTGCTTTTCTCATACTCTATTCCTATTAAATGTTCCTCCCAACCCCCAAGTCTGCGCCGTTTTCGCACCATTCTGGGGCCGTTTTTTGTTTAAACAATATTTTTCAATCTGGTGATTAAATCACCCGATTGCAAGAAAAATTTTTCTTTTTTTCAATTTCTTTAAAAGTTCCGCCGATATGACTTTGTTACGGACTGCTTAGGGGGCGGGAACGCCGGAGATAGCCCCTATTACAATATTGTTGACTTATTGACCCATATAATTAGCTTTTGCGAAGAAAGGCCTTTAGTATGAATTTTTTTATAAAAGCAATTAACATTTTGGCATTGATGTTGTTAGGAATAGAGGTTGCCGTCGCCGCCAATGCCCGCATTGAAATTTTCAAAGGGCCTCAAAAGCTAAAAAGCTACGATGCGCCTCTCGTGGACATGGGCAAGTTTCTAAGACTCACCGTTGGGGCAAAAGACCTTTCAAATGCCGATATCGTAAGGGTAGGTGCGGATTTTGCAACCTCGGCGCAGGGCCAAAGCGGCTATATCGTGCTTGGCAGCGGAAAACTTTGCGCGTTTGACAAAAAAGGCGATGTCTTATACGTCGATGAGGAATCGATGTTGCCCATTGCCGGAATAAAGAAGACGTCGGAAGCCTACCTGGGCATTGTCAACGGCATGCGCCTTGCCGCGAAGCCCGCGGTGGAGATAAAGGGCGGAAAGTACAAGCTGCTGCATGTCTTCGACCTAAAGGTAACCCCGCTTTACGAGGACATAGTAATAGACTACTGGCCCCTAAAGGGCAAAGAGGCCAATTACAGCGGCATGGGCAGGCTCTACCGCAATTTCAAGTTTGAAAAGACGCCCGATATGCGCCCGATTGCCAAGTCTGTTAAGGCAAAAAAAGCAGCCGCCTGCGCACTTTTGGCAATTAAATGCGGCGGCAAAAACAGCGCCGCCACACTCGAGGGGATAGAAAAGTTAATAGAGACTCTTAAGGGGAGGGGCACTACAAATGTCTGCATTTGCATAGACGGCGAACTGCTTGCCCGCGGCGACGGCGCTTCGGCAAAAGCCGCCGAAGAGAAAATATCGGCTTTGGTTGCCGCGGCAAAGGCCTCCGGATTTGAAATCGCGGCCTCCATAAACCCGTCGAAAGTTGAAAAAGGCGATAAAATCTCCGAAAAGCTGCTTGCCCGCGACGAACGCGGGAACCCGATAATCGACCCAAAGACAAAACGCCAACTTGTCTGCCCGAAAGCCTATTACCGGCAAAAGGCCGTAGGCGACTTAAACCGCCTCAGAGATCTCGGATTTTCCTTTGTGCTGGTAGACGGCCTGTGCACCAGGCCGCCTGCGTGTTTCGACAAGGATCATTTAGCCGACGCCGAAGTAAACGCCCTGTATTGCAAAAGAATAATGAAGCTTGCAGGCCAAGTAATGGGCTCCAGCGGGTGCTCCGAGGCGCCCGACTTCATCGCCGAATATACTGACTTCACTCTCGAATCGGGGCCCGACATCTTTGCCGATAAAGACGCCGTTACAGACAAACTGGTGCCTCTGTGGCAAATTGTCTACCACGGAATAATCCTCAGCAATCCAAGCAAGCAGACGCTCAACTACCCCGTTAAGCGCGAAAAAGTCGCCGCAAAAGCAATAGAGTTTGGCGCGCGGCCACTCGTGGTAATCGGAGGGGCCGACAGCTCCCTTTCGCTTTCCGACGGCAAAAAAATACAGCAGGCCGCCGACGCCGTGGCAAAAGCCGCATCCGATGCAAAAACGTTTGCCGCTTTGCAGACAAAATTTTTGCAGCAGCACCAGGAAATCACCCCCGATATCTTCCGCTGCGTCTATTCCGACGGCACCGAAGTTGTATTTAATTACGGCAAGCTTTCCTACATTCATAACGGCAAAAATATTAAGCCAAACTCTTACGTAATATTTAGGCCCAAGAGCTGGCTTTGGAATATTTTTTAGGCTTTGGAAGCGGTAGGCATTGCCCCGCTATAGCGCGGCCTGTGCGAATTCGGCGAAACCAGGTGTTCGCGCAGGCCGGCGCCATTTCTGCGGGCTTTTTGCGCGCTTAACCGGAGCAATACGGCGTTTTAAATTTTTTAGGGGAAAAACGCGGAATGCTTGAAAAGAAATGGAATCTCAACACGCCTGCTGCAATGATGCTCTTGCAAGACGTCGGCGTAATTATGCCCTACTGGCAATTTTGCCTTGCGAAAAGCAAACCGAAAATTTTAATTGGACAAAGATATGGAAGATGTAGCAATTATCGGAAGTGGCTGCGCGGGAATGGGCGCGGCAATATATGCGGCTCGCGCGGGAATGTCGCCGCTTGTCATAGAGGGCGCACAAGCCGGCGGGCTACTTACAACAACAAGCGACGTCGAAAATTTTCCGGGATTTCCCGAGGCCGTCAACGGTTTTGACCTCGTGTGGAAGATGCGCCAGCAGGCGTTGAAATTCGGCGCGCACATTGAAAGCGCCGTCGTAGAAAGCGTCGATTTTTCCTCAGATCCGAAAATTCTGCGGCTTGAAAGTGGCGGAAAAATAGAGGCAAAAAAGGTGATAATAGCAACGGGGTCGTCTCCGCGCATGACGGGCGCAAAAGGCGAAAAAGAACTTTACGGCGGGCGCGGGGTATCGGCCTGCGCCACGTGCGACGGGGCATTCTACAGGGGTGAGGACGTCGCCGTAATAGGGGGCGGAGATTCCGCCTGCGAGGAGGCTCTTTTTCTGACGCGTTTTTGTTCGGGCGTAAAATTGGTGCACCGTCGCGACCAACTTAGGGCGACTCAAATTATGCAGCAGCGCGTGCTCACAAACGAGAAGATACAGCCCGTCTGGGACAGCGTCCTTGAGGAGGTTCTCGCAGACGAAAGCGGCCGCTGCCGGGCGATTCTTGTAAAAAATCTCAAGACCGGCGGAGTCTCCGAAATTCCGTGCAAATGCGTCTTTGTGGCAATTGGGCACACGCCGAATACAAAGGCCTTTGCCGGCGCCGTCGAACTCGATTCGGAAGGCTATATAAAGGTGCGCGACGAAATAAAGACGAGCGTGGAAGGCGTTTACGCCGCGGGCGACTGCGCCGACAAAAAATATCGGCAGGCCATTACCGCCGCAGCCTCCGGCTGCAAAGCCGCAATCGCGGCGGCAAACAATTTTTAGAAGATGGTAAAGATAACACTTAAAGTAAAGAATTCGCTTTCGGAGCCGTTCGAGGCGTGGAGCTGCCAGACGGGTTGCTCCAACTGGGGCATAGAGAAAATCGACGATCTCCACCAGCCGACGCTTTTCGGCTATTTCGACACGCGCGAACAGGCGCTTGAGAGCCTTGCCCAAATGCGTCGGGACCTGCCCGAAGTTCCCGAAAAATACGAGATGGAAGACGTCTGCGATTGCGACTGGCAGAACGAATACAAGAAATTTCTAACCGCGTGGAACTATAGAGACCTAAGCTGGGTTCCGCTGTGGATGAAAGGCCAATTTAAAGCCCCCGACGGGCAAAAAGTATTCTACTTTGACGCAGGGTTGGCCTTTGGGACGGGCGACCACCCGACAACGCGCCTGTGCGCCATGAGCATGCTCGACTACGTCGATGCCTGCGGCCGCGACGTTTCGGGCAAGAGCCTAATAGACGCGGGCTGCGGCTCGGGCATATTGGCGCTTACTGCCAAGATGTACGGATTTGGCGATGTCTACGGCTTTGACCGCGACGAGGAGGCCGTGCGCGTAAGCTATGAAAATGCCAAGCTTAACAACATACCCATGCAGGGGCTGCGCTTTGAGCACGCGGGGATAGAAAGGGCCCTCTCGGGCAAGCGCGCCGACATAGTTTTAGCAAACATAATCTCCGACGTTCTCTGCATCTACGCCGACAATTTAATAGAGGCCGTAAATCCCGGCGGAAGGCTTGTTTTAAGCGGCATTCTCGCCTCCGAAAACAAGACCGTAATGGACTACTTTTTATCGAGGCTCGGCCACAGGGAAACATCGTGCGTGCCGATGGAAATGGGCGAATGGTCGCGAATTGAAATTCAGATGCGCTAATGGACAAAGTTTCAAAGATAAAAAACTTGAAAGAAAGCGACGGCAAAGTGCCGTTTGAGACGCTCGCGGTGCTCAAGTCGATACAGGTTCGGACGGCGAAAAATTCGAGCGAATTTATATCCGTCGAATTTGGCGACAACTCGGGCGCGTTTTCGGCGATGTGTTTTGACTCGTCGCCGGCGTTTGCCTCCCTGCGCGATGCGCAGGTGGGCGATGTGTTCGACGTCTGCGCCACGGCCGATTTTTTCCAGGGGCGGCTCAGCCCGAAAATCGACTCGGTTAGGAAGCTCGGCGAGGACGAGGTTAAACGTGCCTACGAACAGCTCGCGCCTGTGTCTCCGTGCGACCCGGAGGAGATGCGGGCCGAACTCGACGGGCTTATAAACTCCATAACCGACGAGACTCTGCGCAAATGCGTCAATTTTGCGCTCGCCGAAACGCACGGGGTCTTCTACACGTCGACGGCTGCGGTAAAGATGCACCACGCCTACACCTTCGGCCTCTTGGAACATTCCCTCAGGTGCGCCAGAATGGCAAACGCGCTAGCGCCGCTGTATCCGGAGGTTGACCGCGACTTGGCGCTGGCCGGCGCCGTCCTGCACGACATAGGCAAGGTTATTGAGTACTCGCAGGGTCTGGCCCCCGACAGGACGCGCACGGGCATACTGCAGGGACACGTCGTACTCGGATACCGCCTCGTGCGGCGCGCGGGGCTGAAAACCGGGCTAAACGCCGACCTGCTCGAGCGCCTCGAGCACATAATCTTAAGCCACCAGGGAGAGCCCGAGTGGGGCGCGGCCGTTCGCGCGGCGACTCCCGAGGCTGTGTTCGTATCAAACATCGACAACTTCGACGCAAAAATGGGCGCCATTGCCGCCGCCATGTCAGGGGAATCGGAATTTGTCGACGTGCCCGCCCTGCGCGTAAAAATATTAACTTCGAAGCCAGAACATTAGAATGAAAATTTACGTAGCCAGCACAAACAGGCATAAAATCGCCGAATTTGAAGCTATGTTGAAGGCCCGCAAGTTGGACTGCCGTCTAATCGGGGCCGACGAGGTTCCCGGATTTGAGGCGCCCGATGAAAACGGGAAGAGCTTTGAAGAGAACGCCTTCATAAAGGCGCGGGCGCTTGCCGGGGCGGTTCCCGGGCAGTATGTAATGGCCGACGACAGCGGAATCGAGGTCGACGCGCTCGGGGGGGCGCCCGGCATATACTCGGCGCGCTACGCCGGGGGGCATGGAGACGGCGCCGACTTGCGCAACAACGAAAAGCTTTTGAAGGAGCTCGCCGGCGTTCCCGACGACAAGCGAGGTGCGCAGTTTGTCTGCTGCATAGCCCTCATCCTTCCCGACGGCGGCGAAAAGAGCTTCACCGGCATAATCAGGGGGCGCATAAACCACGGCGCCGTCGGCAGCGGCGGGTTCGGGTATGATCCGTTGTTTTTTGTGCCAGAGCTCGGCAAGACTACGGCGGAGCTTTCGCCCGGGGAAAAGAATGCCGTCAGCCATAGGGGGCAGGCTTTCGCAAAACTCGCTACATTTTTAACAAATCAAAAATAAGGTAAAGTATGAAAAAAGTAATTTGCATATTGGCCGCAGTTGCCGCGTGCGGCGGCGTTTTTGGGCAATCGGTTTCTTCTGCCGACTGGGGCAAGACCTCGGCGGGCGATCCCGTAAAGGTATATACGCTAAAGAACGATAAATCAATGGAGGTAAAAGTAACAGACTACGGGGCTATTATAACCCAAATACTGGTGCCCGACCGCAACGGCAAACTCGACGACGTCGTAATAGGCTTTGACAACATCGCCGACTACCAGACCAAAAGCGACTATTTCGGCGCGGTTGTCGGCCGCTACGGCAACAGGATTGCCAACGGCAAATTTTCAATCGACGGGCACCAATACAGCCTTGAGAAAAACAACAACGGCCACACGCTTCACAGCGCCTCGTCGGCACTGAACACAAAGATGTGGAAAGGGCGCGCCTACACGACGAAAGACGCCGCCGTGCTCGAACTTACCACGACCTCGCCCGACGGCGACGCGGGCTTCCCCGGCACGCTGAATGTGGCAGTCACGTACACGCTGTCAAACGACAACACCCTTACAGTCAACTATAAGGCCACCACCGACAAGCCTACCGTATGCAACCTGACGCAACACTCCTACTTTAATCTATTCGGCGCGGGCAACGGCTCGATACTCAACCACGAAGTCACAATCAACGCCGACGCCTATACGCCCGTTGATAAAACGCTAATTCCCACTGGCGAGATTAGGAGTGTTGAAGGCACCGTATTTGACTTTCGCAAACCAAAGCCGGTGGGCTCGCGCATTGAATTCAAGGACGACCAGCTTGAAGCCGGCGGAGGCTACGACCACAACTTTGTCTTAAACAAAAATGGCGACCCGAAGGCCATGACCTTTGCCGTGCGCGTTTACGAGCCCGTAAGCGGGCGGCAAATGGAAATTTTCACGACGGAACCCGGCGTACAATTTTACAGCGGAAACTTTCTGTCGGGACAGATAGGCAAGAAGGGCAAAGCCTACCGCAACCGCTACGGCATGTGCTTTGAGACCCAGCATTTCCCCGACTCGCCCAACCAGCCGAAATTTCCCTCCACGATTTTGCGCCCCGGCCAGACATACGACACCACAACAGTGTTCAAATTCTCCGTTCAGTAGGTCTGCCCAAAGCCAATGGCAATGTTGGACACATTCACCGCGCTCGATTTTGAAACGGCAAATTCGGACAGGACGTCCGTTTGTTCAATCGGTTTGGCGCGGGTGGAAAACGGGCGGCTCGTCGAGCGGATTCATAGGCTTATAAATCCGCTCCAGCCGTTTTTGTACTGGAACACGCAGATACACGGCATAAGCGCCTTTGACGTGCGCGATGCCCCTGCATTTCCGGAAGTATGGGAAGAGGTCGGCAGGCTTTTTGGCGACGTTGTCGTAGCGCACAATGCAGCCTTCGACATATCCTGCCTGAAAGCGACTATAGAGCGTTTTGGGATAGAGTATCCAAAGTTTAAATATTTTTGCACGCTCAACATAAGCAGGCGCTTTTTAAAAACGCCAAGCCACAAGCTCGACGCGCTTGCAAGGTACTATAACCTGCCATCGTTCCACCACCACAACGCGCTCGCCGACGCCATCGCCTGCGCCGAGATATTTTTGCGCCTCGAGCGGTGCGGCGACGTTTGCGCTTACGAACGCGATTTTCTCGAGTGCGCGGGGAAATCCGCCGCACGGCGCGCAAAAAGCGGAAAAACCGCAGGAGTGCAAATGGCGCCTAAGCGCCGCGCGGATTCATCTTTTAAGGTCTTTCAAAATGGCGGCGGCGCTCGGGAATCGCAGGCCTGCAAATCGGCCATGACCACAGAGATATCCGAAGATATCTCCACCGCCAATACCCCGCTAAACAACGCCCTTAGAGCCGCGCGCAAAATTTCGCCCGTAGGTCGCATATCGTATTCGGCGAAACCCTCCTACCAAAAGGACGACTCGTTCTTTTACAACGGCCCCGTCGATTTCACAAAGACGTTTTTTGTTGCGGGGCGGTTTGCCGGTATGGACGGCTCTTATGTGCGCTCCTTAATAACGCGCTGCGGGGGCAAAATAGCCGACGACATGGCCGAATATCCCGATTACGTGATCGCGGGCTCGCGGCAGGATTTTTGCGCGCCGTGCGGCGAATTTCCGGAGGCCGTGTATATTGCAAAGAAGTTAAACATTCCCGTAGTTGGAGAGGCCTCGTTTTTAAGACAGCTTCCCGAGTAAGTCTTTGTTGCTTCACACCGCATTTTTCCGCAGCATGCCGCGGTTCCCACTTACCCCCCCCCCCGCGCGGGAATGAGGCCAAACAAGGCGGGGGGGAAAGGAGAGAAATCATGTCTGCCTGAAATAAAGCGACACCCTTCAACGGCAGCGACAAACCCTACATATTCTTAGCGCGCCTTTGATCCAAATGGATATTTAGAGGTTGCATGCTTTGCAATTGCGCACAAAGTTTTTTTTACTAAAGGGGCGAAAAATTTTTCAAAAAAAAGCTTGCGCGATATGTTAAAACGTGCACCTTATGAAAGAACAATATCGCAGGGTGGAGCAGCATGGTAGCTCGTCAGGCTCATAACCTGAAGGTCGTTGGTTCAAATCCAATCCCTGCACCCATTTTTTAACCGCAAGCCTTACTTGCGGTTTTTTTTCGGATACAAAACGATGAAGCTTTTCGACACCCACGCCCACTTAGACTCGTTTATAAAAGATGCGAGCCTTGCTAACGTGCTCAATAATGCGCGCGCCGCCGGGCTTGAGGGAATTATCGCGGCGTCGAATTCCCCCGCCGACTGGACCGATTACGAAAGAGTGTCCGCCGAAAACGAGGGCTTTGTAAACTGGGGGATCGGTATCCACCCCGAGGAAATAGACCAAGATAGCGACTTGGCCTTGGATGCTTTAACTTCGTACTTTGCCTCGCACGCCCCGATAATGGTGGGAGAAATCGGGCTGGATTTCTTCCGCCTGCCAAAAGACAAAGCAAAAGCGCGCGACATTGTCGAGAGGCAACTGCAAATATACCGAAGACAGCTTCGCCTTGCCGTCGACATGAATGTGCCCGTCTGCATTCACGCCCGCTGCGCGGTTGACGAGGCAATCGACGAGCTCAAAAGCCTTGATTTCCCGGCCGAGCGCGCTCTCTTTCATTGTTTTGCCGGCTCTCCGAGCCAATTGAAACGCCTAAACGACATGGGGGGCCGGGCTTCGTTTACGGGCATTATCACCTACCCCAATGCCGATGAAATGCGCCAATGCCTGAGAGAACAGCCCCTTGACAAGACTATGTTTGAAACCGATTGCCCGTTTCTTGCCCCCGTCCCGCTCAGGGGCAAGAAAAATACGCCTGAAAACGTGGCCTTTACCGTTAAGGCCGCCGCACAGATTTTGGGTATCGACGCCGAAGAGCTCGCGCAGCTTTCAACCCAAAACGCAAAAGCATTTTTCGGCTTGTAGGCCTTTGAACATAGCCCGAAATGCCGCGCCCCAAAGCCGCCTGAACCGATTGGCTTTATTTGCGCATACGATGCCTTCGCAATACCCGCGCCGAATACCGACGCCTCTGCGAATTTTTTTAGATGGAGTCGTAGAGAGACGTAAGTCGCAAAAAGAAAAGGGAAAGGGCGAGGCCGCTTGCCCCTCTTATTTATTGACTCGGGGTTAATTTTTTTTGCCCCGCCTGCGCCATTATGCAGGTTTATGCGCTCAGATAAAAATTACCAATATTGTCGCCCGGCAAGCAGGATTATCAACTGCCGTTATACAAGCGCCCCTACCCTTCTATACTTTATACTGGGGCAAGAAACTAATTTGACCTTCCATCCCGCATAGGCGCTACTAAATTTTCACTCAGCAAAAAGCCGCACATTGGGCAGAATAAAATTGTACGCCAAACTCCGCGCGCCAATGCGCCTTGCAATAAAAAATCGGGGGCACACATTCCCCCGATTTATAACATTGTCAAAATTAATATACTCTTGCTACTTGCTGCGCCTGCGGCGGCTTGCAAGAAGCAGTGCCAATGCGCCGAGCGCCGCGGCTATAGCCGCAGGTTCCGGCACAGTGTATATGGTGTATCCGCCGTCGGCCAATTCGCGTATGAACAGGTTCGTATCCAAGACGCGGTCGTGGCCCGACTGGTCTTTAAAAGCAATCTGGTCTTGATTTTTGTAGTTGGCAAAGACAGCGTCCATGTCGGTAATGCGCAACTGCCCGTACTTTAAATCGTCGCCCAGGGTTACCTCCAATACGCCCGAGCCCTCGTTAAGCAGAGCGCCTATTGTAAAGACCTTGCCTTCGGATATGTTCAATGTAAGGCGCGCGGTGGCGTCGTCAAAAATCATTTGCTTTAGGTTGTTGTTGGCGTTTATGTTCAGCATCAAATCTACGCCCACGGCTACTCTAAATGTGGATTCGCCCTGCGTGGCCGCCCCGCCAACTGCAAAGGCGTCCGTCGTGTTGAGCGTCAGAGTAGACATGCCGCCGTCGCCGCCCCTGATATAGAAACCTCCGTTTGCGTCAGACTTTATCGCGCCCTTTGCGGCGTTCGACGTTACACTGCCTGCCATCGTAAAGTTTTTGCCCGCATTCTCGGTGCTGCCGACGACATTTATGCGGGCGTTGCTTCCCAAAACGACATTAGCCGACTGAATCGAACTGCCTTCAACGCCGAGAGCAAGAGTATAATTCCATTCCCAGTCGCCCTGATAGCCGCCGTTCGCCGACACCGAACCGTCGATGTAGCCGCCGTTTATACGGATAGTCGAGCCCGAAACTGTAGCGTTTGTGCCAATGTAATTCGAGGAGCCGTCCTTGCTCGATCCGTCGTTATACTCAGTGTTGGCAAGAATTATTTCGGAATCCGAAGTAAACGTCGAGTTCCCGTCGATTACGAGCTTGCCCGTGTTGAATATGACGTCTCCGGTAAAGTTTGCCTTTGTACTGTAAACCTTTCCAGACTTATCCATTCCGATAAAGAATGAACTGTCTTCTGTAATGTTGTCGCCGAGCGTGCCCTCGAACGCCTCTGCCGAAACGTAAATGTTCCTCGTCTCTATAGAGCCCGTAGCAATAGTGCCAAACTTGTAGGCCCCACCCGTAAAAGAATACTCCTTGGAAGTCTCGTCCATTGTGAGTTTGCCCGCAATATTTATGGTTCCGCCTTTCTCGACATGGAAAGTACTGCTGCCTACAAGCGTAACATCGCCGGTAATTTCGGCGGAATTCGTCACGTTAAACGACGAGTTGTCGAGCCTGATGCCGCCAATATTTGTAATCGTGGCGCCCGATACCGACGAATTGCCCGAAGCGTTTATGCTAAAGCCCGCCATGTCGAGGCTGTAGCCGACTCTCATTTTGCTGGCGCCGCTAAGTTCAAATACTCTCTGTCCGCGGGGAAGCGCGCCTTCGCTAACATCGACTTTTGCCTCGTAATTGGCGCCCGATTCGAGTTTCTGCGCAAAGTTCAACTCGGAGTTTTTAAGCTGCACAGCATTGCCTTCAATCGAGGCTTTGCCGTGAAGGGCCAACGCGCCCTCGTTCATATTTATCACCGACGAATCAACGATTATCTGGCCGGCGCGCAGAAGACCGCCATTCTGGGCCGCCGTACCCGATCGACCGTAAGAGCCAGTAAAGTTTAGCGTTATGTTTTGTATCGTCAGCGGGTTGGAGGGATTCGGAGAGGAATTGTCACGGAATGTCGAGAGACTGTAGCCCGTGAACGAAAACGTAGAGCTATTCTTGCCGGCACCCGAAATTACGCCGTTGGTATCTGCAGAATTGCCCAGCCACAAGACGTATGAGGTATTGTAATCGCCGCTGACGCCGCTTGCAACCTGAAGCCCTCCGCCGACAACTCTGACGTTTCCATACTGGCCGTTTACATTTACCGTTGCGTTTGCATTGTAAATCATGTCGCCCTGAACCGACCTTGAATCAGTCGTCTGGTTGCCCGTTATGACCCAGTCTTGAGCAAAGGCTGCCGCCGCTACGAATAGGGGTAATATATAGCGTATTTTATGCATAAAATCTCTCCGTCTAAATATTTCTCTCAGACCAATAAACGTTTGCTTTATACTACTATGCCAATCATTTTTTATTTTCAAGCCTTTTATTTACATTTTTACAAATTGGCGAAATTTCTTTCCGCGCAGAAAAACAATAAAAGACGCCCTCTCCAAAAAAGACACGATCAACTAATTTCTGGTTAAAAACACGAAATCGAGCATGGGCTTCTCAAAAAATTAGGACGGCGCCCAGCGGGCAGCCGTCCCTTATCCTCTTAAGAAAGCACCAACGCAAAACTGCGCGTTTTCTTTTGGCGCGGGGCGAATAAGACTCAACATTTAGAGCCGCCCCGCGCAAAGGCCAAGCTATTTGCGCCTGCGGTAGGCCGCCAATCCGAGGGCCAAAACACCCAAGAAAGCCGCAATCGCCGCGGGTTCCGGCACAGCCGTGTATATCGTGTAGCTGCCGTCGGAGAGCTTTTCAATGAACAGGTTCGTATCGAGCGTGCGCTCAAATCCTTCGGCATCGGTAAACTTTATGGTCTGTTGGGTTACGTAATCGGCCAAGATTGTATCCATGTCGGTAATGCGGAAACTGCCCTTGTAGAGCTCGTCGCCAAGCCCCACAAAGAACACTCCGGCACCTTCACTTTCAAACGAACCGAGCGTGAAGGTCTTGCCCTGGGCTATGCTCAAATTAATGCGCGCGGTTGAGTCCTCCAGCACTAGGCGGCCGAGATTGTTGTCGGCATTGATATTTAGGTTAAATGTCGTAAGTGCGTCTACAATGAACGTGGACTGCGCCTGCGTGGCAGCCCCGCCGACTGCAAAGGCGTCAGTAGAATTAAGGGTCAAGGTTGTCGTGTGGTTGTCGCTCTTAATAGACCTTATGTACAAGCCCGCATTTTTGTCCGACTTTATCGCGCCTGTCGCCGCATTCGAGGTGATGTTGCCAACCAAGGTAAAGTTCTTGCCTACAGCCGTAGACGTACTGCCCGTGATGTTGAACTTTGCATTTTGGCCTATCGTCACATTGGCAGTCTGGCCAGAATAGTCAGTCGCCGCTACGCCCAGGGCAAAAGTATAATTCCAACCATATGCCGTCACCGAGCCGCCGTTTACAGTAAAGTTGCCGTCGAGATAACCGCCTGTGATTCGGCCAAACTTAAAGTTGAGGGTTACATCCTTGCCTATGTATATGGCAGAACCGTCCTTTACTCCGTTCTCATTTGCCGTCGAATTGACGAGGTTAAAGTTCCCCGATTCATGTGTAACATTGATTGTCGTCTTGCCGTCGATAACAAGGTGCGCGTTGTTAAACTGCACGCCGCCATCGAAGTTAACGTCGACATCATGAGTGTTACCTTCTTCGTCAAGCCCTATGAATATCTTTGCTGTCATATTCAGCGGATCGGACATGGCTCCTACTGTAAAGCTTTTTGCCGTAACGTAGATTTTCCTTTGGATGCCGCTAACCGAGGAGGACATGGAACCGATATCCCATGTACCGCCGTCGATAACAAGCTTTGTCGCGTTCTCGCCGAGGGTTATCGCGCCGCCGGTCGCAAGCGTCGCGTTATCGGCTACTACAATCTTACTGGCATTGTCATTGACATTGAGCGCACCGAGGAAGTAGGCGTTGTTGTTGATTGTAAGCGTCGACCCGCCGTCGAGCGTGGTTGTGCCTACGTTTGAAATCTTGTTCGCAGTCACCGACGAGCCGTCCAGGATATTGAGCCCACACGAATTCATGTCTAGCGATCCGCCTACTGTCATCTTGCTTTTCCCGCTCAACTCAAAGGCCATCTGGGTGGCATCTAATGAGGTATTTATTTTATTATTCACCACTGCAGCGTATTCCTGCCCGTCGCTCGTCGTCGCCGCAAAGTTGAGCTCTGAGCCGTTTTTAAGCTGGACCGCCGGACCGTCGGGAAGCATGCTCGGGTCTCTATGCACGGCAAAGACGCCCTCTTTCATATTCACCACGGCCGAGTCTATGACGAACTGGCCAGCCCTAAAGTAGCCGCCGTTTTTTTGCGCCACCGCCGAACCATTGTAAGAACCCGTGTAATTTAAAGTGATGTCTTTTATCTCCATCGCCCCGCAGCCCCACGGCTCGGCATCGCGCCATGAGGTTAAGTGGTAACCGGTAAACGAGAATGAAGAGCTGTCCTTGCCAAAACCCGTTATATGCATTACGGTATCTGCCACGTTGCCCATTTGCAAGAAGTAATGCGAATCAAAGACGGCATCGTACGCGCCGTCTATTATGATGTCACCCGAGCCCGAGACTCTCTGCATGCCCGGGGATACAGTAACCGTGGCACTTGAGTGGTATATTAGATTTGATATCGTCTTGCTTTGCGATACCGACATATCGCCGGTCACAACCATGTCGCTCTGGGCGAACGCCGCAGCGGCCACGAATATTGGTATTAGATATTTTATTTTCATTTGGAGTCTTTCTTTGGAGTCTTTTTGAAGTATTTTTTATTTAAGTAGTTTGTTCGATCTACGTCAAAGGTTGTGGAATGGTGAAAAAAAAGAGGGCAAAGAGAATAAAAAATGTTCTACAATGCCCAA
>CALXLK010000021.1 GCA_944389175.1 uncultured Opitutales bacterium | reverse complement strand
TCGTGCGTGTGGGGTCGTGCGTGTGGGGTCGTGCGTGTGGGGTCGTGCGTGTGGGGTCGTGCGTGTGGGGTCGTGCGTGTGGGGTCGTGCGCGTGGGCAAAGAAGAGAAAAAGCGAGATGGGGAAACGAAAAGTGTGGAGCTCAAAGAAACAGCGGAAGAAGCACGGCTGGCAAGAGATGTGTGCGGCGAATAGTTGAGCAAGATAGGTAAGCTGACGTTGCCACGTTATACATCTGCTATGGCAATGTTTATTTCAGTAAGCAGTGCTAAGTACAGGGGAAACACAGGTGCCGTTTTACCGCGGCTTTGCGCGCGTAAACTTCGGCTCACACAAACAAAAACAGCGCGGGAAAAAATTTCCGCGCCGCAGATTCGCAATTTAAAAATTATTTGCGGGGAATAAATTTTTTAATCTGGAAGCTCTCGGCGATAATTTTGCGCCCCTGCGCGACAGTTGAGATGTCGCCGGAGGCTTTCATCTGCATTATGGCATTGCCCAGGGCGGTCGATTCCGTGGGCCCCGCTTTTACAATTTTGCCCGTTATGTCGGCGGTAAATTGGTTAAGCATGGCGTCTTTTGATCCGCCGCCCATAATGTTAATTTCTTCCACGTGCACTCCGGCCAATTTCTCAATAGTCTCAAAGACGTACTTGTACCTACAAGCAATGCTTTCCTGAATGGCGCGGAATATCTGGCCGTGGGTTTCGGGCACGGCAAGCCCTCTGGTGCGGCAATAATTTGCAATGGCCTTTGGCATGTCGTCGGGCATGACAAAATCCGGCGCGTCGGGGTCGAAAATTGTGCGCATGGGCTCGACCTTCTCGGCGGCCGCCTCGAGCTCTTTGTAAGACATATCCGTTCCGTTTTTCTTCCAAACTTCTTTTGACTTTTGAACCAGCCACATTCCCGTGACGTTTTTAAGGAAACGTATGGTGGAATCGTATCCGACTTCGTTTGTAAAATTCTGGTCGAAGGCCTCGCGGGTTGCAATAGGTTTTTGAAGCTCGACGCCCGGCAGCGACCACGTTCCGCTGTTAATGTACGCAGGCACGGGCGAGAGCGTCGGCGTGGCGGCCACCGCCGAGGCCGTATCGTGGCTGGCCACGGCAACAACATTCATGTCGCCGAGCTGCCGTCTAAGTTCCGGGCGCAACTGGCCGATTACGTCGCCGCATTCAGCAAAGCCGTTTTTGAAAATTTCGGCGGGCGCGCCGATTTTTTCGAGAATCGAATAATCCCAATCGCGGTTGAACGGATTGTAGAATTGGGTGGTGGAGGCATTTGTGCGCTCGTTTGTCTTGACGCCCGTGAGCATGAAGGCCAAAAGGTCGGGCATCATCAAAAAAGACTTCGCCTTGGATATATTCGCGCCTTTTTTCACCTCCGCCATTATCTGAAATATCGTGTTAAAGAACATGAATTGGATGCCCGTTTTAGAATAAATTTGCTCTTTGGAAATTTTTTCAAAAACGGCCTCCATCATGCCGTCGGTGCGCGTATCGCGGTAAATGTAGGGGAGGTTGAGAAGATTGTCCGAGGCGTCGAGCAGGCCGTAATCAACGCCCCACGTGTCTATTCCCAGCGAGACAATGCCGTCGCCGTAAACGGAGCGCGCCTTGCGCAGGCCTGCGACGATGTTTGAAAAGATATCGTTTACCTCCCAGTGCGAGGAATTGCCTATTTTTACGGGGTTGCTAGCCCAGCGCGAAACCTCCTCTAAAACAATTTTCGAGCCGTCAAAGACCGCCGCCATTATCCTGCCGCTGCCCGCGCCCAAATCAACCGCCAAATAAACTTTTCCTGCCATAAACGCCCTTCGATAAATAAAGAATAAAAAATGCGCCGCACGCGCTCCGCGCACGAGCAAACAACGCTTAAACTTTAAACAAAGCGGCAGATTATATTCAAGTTTATTTTGAAAACATTGGGATAATTTGGAGAAGGGTGCAATTTGTAAACGGGGACACACTGCGGATAGGTGGGTATGTGGGGAAGGGCTGGATATTTTTTTCTTGCCAAAAGCCGATAAAAATAGCACAGTGGGGGCGATTTTATAGTTAAATGCGGGGATATAACTCAGTTGGTTAGAGTGTCTGTATCACACACAGGAAGTCCTCGGTTCGAGTCCGAGTATCCCCACCATTTGGAGTGAGCAAGCCGCCTTAAACAGCGCGGTTTGTTTTTTTTGAGTTTGCGTGTTTGCCAATTAACACAAGAGCGAGGCTCTGCCCCGACATGTTTAAGTTATACGGCACCATTGCAAATGAGGTCGGCCTCATTAAACGCCGTTGTCGGAATTTCGCAAAAAGTCTCAATATATTAGCTTTTGATAAGATAAAATATGCTGCATAAAAATTTTTATGGTGCTTCTTCTTTTTTTTCAAAAAAAACTGCCGGAATGGATTTTTAGATGAAAGTCCCCCATTACTCTGCCCACGCTTGTCCCAACACTGCGCGATATAAAGCAACAACAGCCCTCACAGCAATATATTGCAAGGCGTTAAAATATAAAATTTGTATTATTTTACTTCTTATATACACGAGCACCGGCAAATTCATCTTGAACTAAACGGGCGCGGAAATGCGTTTTGGGGTGTTGTAGCATCATAATTATCTTAGCCGAAACTTGCCCGAAAGAGGCCAACAAAAAACTTGGCATCTCTTTTAGAAAAGCGCCGCGCGGGAGATTTCCCCGCCCAAATAGTCAAAAAATGAAACGGCGTCCGCAGAACTAATCTCGGCCATGTTTACGTACCGCGAACGCAACAGCGAAATATCCCTGTGCCCCATGTTCAACTGCAGACGCGGAAGATCTTTAAAGCGCTTTGCATGAAAACTCGCATAGGTGTGGCGCAAGACGTCTTGAACCCACCTGCCGGCAAAGCCCGACAATGCCCGAATGTTGCGCCAACGCTTGAGCCAATCCTTCGGGCAAATCCGCCCGCCAGCGCCGCCGTTTCTTTTTAATATGCGCCTTAGCGACGGGCATATTTCCACGTGGCGCACGCCTCCAGTCTTGGAACATACCCCCCTTACCGTAACTATATTCTCGCGCAAGTCGATATCCGACCAATCGAGGCGGCGCACCTCCCGGGGGCGGATTCCCGCAAGCATCATGAGCCCCACTGCCGCCCCGCACTCGAATCCCTTAGACACCTCGAGTATGCGCCTAACCTGAGAAATATTAAGCGGCCTAATTTCCCTCTCAAAGACTTTGCGCCTCAAGACATGGCGCACCGGGTTTTTATCGCACCATTCTCTCCTAAAGGCGAATTCAAAAAAACCGTGAAGCATAGCCCTGCCCTTGTTGAATTGGGACGGCGTCTTAAACGCGGCCTCAAGCCAAGCCTGGCAATCGGAGCGCGTAAGCTCGGAAAAATTGCGAGCGGCAAATTCAGGAGAAACTCTGAAGAGCTTTGCCCCCAAATATTTTATGTCTGAGATGGATTCCGCCCGAAGATGCTCTTTTGTCTTTAAATATTCTTCGAAAGCCTCAATCGGAGATTTTTCGAACGTGCGAAAATGCCGCAACCCGGTATAAACCACGCGCGAGCAAAATTGTAATTTTGTAAGAGAGGAACCGGTTGGCATTGAATCAATAATACCGGCGACAATTCTTGCGGCATCTATAATCGATACACCGCGCCCCTCTAATATTCTCTCTGCTAATTTTGTTTCGTCTCTCATGGTATTTAGAATACCGAAGTCAATAATAAAAATCAGATTTATCATGGAAGTTTTTGAATAAAGGGAATATCCCTTCAAAATAAATGATAAATGCCCATTATCTTCTTTCGGAAAACTTAACTTTTTTGAGGCATAAACCATTTTTAAGTGAATACAACAAAGTAAGATATACATATATAGTATTCTAAATACCGTAAAAAGTGAGCTCAAATGATACGTGATAACGAAATATCAGTCGTCTTACAAGGGCCCGTAACAAATTTGACTCAAGGCGCAACGCAATCAATCAGAAAAAATTTGCCCGAAGCTGAAATAATTCTTTCGACGTGGGAGGGATCGGATTTATCAAATATTAATTACGATAAAGTTTTATTAAACAAAGATCCCTACGAAAATGCCCGGCGAGAATATCCCTCTAATGCAAATAGAATGTTGGTATCTACGAAAGCGGGCTTGAGCGCAGTTGGGCGCAAGTACGTTTTAAAAATGCGCACCGATTTTGAACTGACAGGAACGAATTTCATTAAATTGTTCTGCATGGATAATCTTCCGCCCCGCGAAATGTTTGTTTTTTCAAGTAGGGTCGTATGCTACGCATGGAAACCAAAACCTAGGCGTTTAATGCATATCGGAGACTTTTTCTTTTTTGGCAAAACAGAGGATATTAAAAGCCTCTTTGATATACCTTTATATGACGATTCAGAATTTTTTTATTTTGAAACGGAGAAGCCAGCCAACGAACGATTAAGGCGTTCAAACCCAAATCGTTTTCACCCCGAGCAACATATATTGGTAAATTTTTTGATTAAACGCGGCATAAGCGTAAATCTGAAAGACTACACAGACTATTCGCCCCAGTTGGTTGAGTTGACGCAAAAGGTAATCGCAAATAATTTCATAGCTTGTTCATTTTTTGAGTGCTCCATAAGAACGAAGAAACAAAATCTGATCAAATTCTGTTCTCCGATCCAGACAAGAGGCTACAACTTCTCAAACTGGGTTAGTCTATGCAGGAAATATGTAGATAAAAATTTTCATCCAAGATTTACGCCACATAGGCCAAGCGCTTTCATCCTCATTTGTATAGAAATTGTAAGACTTGCGCTTATAATTCCTTCCTGTCTTATTCCGAATAAGAACGTTCGCAGAAAAATCAGGAATATTGCAGCCGAAACAACATACTTTTTTTTATATGGCTTGCGCTAATATTATTCTTGCGGGAGGATATTCCCACGAAAAAGCCGATCCTTTTGAATCGCGAACCGGCCCATTCAATCTGATATGCGGGAAACCGGCAATACACTGGTCTTTATCCGGGATAAAATCCATTGAAGAAACAATAGTTTCTGTATCGGAAGACGATCACTGTCTTATTAAATATTTAAAACAGTTCTTCCCCAAAGTGCAGATTGTAACAGTGGGTAGAGGCTGTGGCATTTGCAAATCTTTGTGGTCATGTTTATGCGCCATAAAAGAAGATTCCCCGGTAAGGATTCTTTTCGGAGACACTTATACAAAACGTTTTTTTGAAAAGCCCATCCCCGAAAGCAACGTCTGCTATGTATCCAAAAAATTCTATGACCCGGCTTCTTGGGCGCTCGTAGACATAGACGATGATGGCTGCGTGAAAGACTTTTACGATAAGACTGTACCTCAACGCATTGATGATAAGGCCGCAATCATAGGGTTCTTCAGATTCTCATCGAGCAATTCGCTCAAAAAGTGTCTTAGCGTCTCGGAGAAGAGCGGAAACGACTCTCTCGTGCCCGCACTGAAGGAATATTGCCACCGATATAATGTCAGTGCGGTATTTGACAATGAATGGATCGATTTTGGGCATATCCGTGGCGCCGCAGAAGCGAGGAGAACGTTCATTACAAAACAAACCCGGCAATTCAATTCACTGGTTCTAAAATCTGAATTTGGGGTAGTAGAGAAATGCTCCGAAAACATATCAAAACTTAGGGATGAATATGCATGGTACAAATCGCTACCAAGCCGACTGAAAATCTTGTCGCCGCGAATAATAGGATATAGAGAATACGAGCGACATGCGTCGCTATCTATGGAGTTGTACGGATACACGTCTCTGGCTCAATCATGGGTTTACGGAAACGCGGGCAGAGAGGAATGGAGCCGGATTCTTGAATATATTTTCGACATACAAAAAGAGTTGAGCTCTTATAAAGCACCGAGGAAATCGAACGAGAACTTACGCAAAATATATGTGGGAAAAACAGCCCAGAGGCTTCAACTGATAAAGTCCTCGAGTTTATCGGCAATGCTCGATACGCCTTATATTTGCCTCAATGGCAAAACTTACAACAATTTGCCACTGATTGAGAATAAGCTTTTTTCCACGATAGAGAAGCGTTTGTGCAAGGCGAACAAAACGACGATTGTACATGGAGACATGTGTTTTTCAAACATACTTTTTGACCCGAAATTTTACATTTTTAAGCTAATAGATCCGCGTGGGAATTTTGGGGAACCTGGCATATATGGAGATCCGCGCTACGATATAGCAAAACTCAGACACAGCGTAATCGGATTATACGACTTTATTGTCGGGGGATTTTTTGAACTGTCGGAATTTGACGGTCAATATCGGCTATCTATAAATCCGCTAAATCCAGTTCCCGATTTTGAATGTTTTTTCGACAAACTATGCAAAGAATCAGGATACGATACCTTCGAAGTAAAGCTTATAGAAGCCATTTTATTTCTTAGCATGATTCCGTTGCACGGAGAATCAAAGCTTCGCCAGAAAGCATTTTACCTAACTTTCATAAAAAAAATAAACGAACTAATTGCCGCGATATGAGAATTTGCATCGATTTAGACGGAACAATTTGCGACATTCGCAAAGACGGACAAACATATATGGACGTCAAAGTAAAGAGCGGAGCTGCCGAAAAAATAAGGCAGCTAAGGGCAGCCGGACATACCATCATAATAAATACAGCCAGAAATATGGGATCTACCGGCCATAATGTCGGCAAGGCGCTAAAAAACGTCGGCAAAATGACGTTCGATTGGCTGGAGAAAAACGGCATAGAATACGATGAAATATTTTTTGGCAAACCAAACGCCGATATCACGATAGACGATAGGGTTGTTAGATTTGAAAATTGGGATGTAATAGACGAAGAATATTTAAAACAAAAAAGCAGGTCAAAATGATGAACGTCGTGGTACTGGCGGCCGGCGAGGGCAGTCGCTTCAAAAAAGAAGGATATTCGAGCGCAAAGCCGTTCATAAAAATAGGTGATAAAATGATGATAGAACGAGTCATCGACGGAGTGACCCATCCCGGTGCGCATATTATTGTCGTAATAAGAAAATCATTTCTACAAGAATACAGTAACGAGATAGCGTGTCTTTATAAAAACTGCGTTATTACTCGAATATCTACGGTAGAAGGATTGACAAGGGGAGCCCTATGCACCGCTTTGTCGGCGTATGAAACCCTCGATATGGATAAGCCCGTTGTCTTTGTAGATGTCGACAATATTTTCGACAAACAGTGTTTTGGCAACTTTATAAGGTTTTCAATAGAGAGTAAAAACGACGCAAATCTTTTGGTCTTTAAAAGTAATAGTCCAAAATTTTCTTATGCTCTGGTTGATCCCGCCACGAAATTAGTTGTCCGCACGAAAGAAAAGGAAGCCATTTCCACCAGCGCCATAGCCGGCGCATACATGTTTTCTTCAGCGGCTCTCTTTGTAAGAAATGCAATAGACACGCTAATATACGAATCACAATATTCGGAATACTACATGTCGGCGGTGTACAACACAATCGCAAAAAAGGGACTCCGTATAGGAACATACGATATAGCCCCGAGAGATTTTTCCTGTGTGGGAACCCCCGAGCAGCTGCGCAGCTTTCTAAAGACCAATTATTCGGACAAATGAAAGCAACATCTCAAATACCGCGGGTAGCGTAACGATCCTACTTCCATAACGGATATGGCAAAAATGAAAAAAAATATTCTTTCGGGAGAGGCAACCCGTTGCCTTCTCTCCCCCCCGCGAAAAACTTTAAACGGCAGGCTTCCGAAGTGAAAATCGGCTAAAAATAAAAGTTATCCCTAATTTGCCTTCTATATTTTTACTATTTCACCTTTAGAGCAATAAAGGGCTTACGCTCTCCCCTACAACAAAGCGCCTTTCGAAAAATGCGCAGAAATGATAGCATTTTATCAAAACCTTCAAAGGCTAAATAATATTGACACCTCACCCCCTCAAAATATGATGACTCGCCATATAAAAATTGCGAACAGCCAAGACGTGCGCCGCGACGGCAAGAACGGCAAAAACGAATGCGACCTATCATTAAACGAGCGTGGTAAGTGTAATAATACCCATTTACAATGTAGAAAAATATCTATGCAGATGCTTAGATTCAGTGGTTGGCCAGACCTACAAAGACCTGCAGATAATATGCGTAATTGACGGATCCACCGATTCTTGCAAAGAAATCTGCTCAAAATATTCCGCCGTAGATGGCCGCATTGAAATTATTATCCAGCCCAATAGCGGCTGTGCGCGGGCGCGCAACAATGCCCTAAAAAAGGCAAAGGGCCAATACATATGCTTTATAGACCCCGACGACTATGTAGGGCAAAACTACATAGAAAGCCTCGTCCGCGCGGTACAAAAATATGACGCTGACATAGCGTTGGCTACGATGATCCGCCTAAGGGGGAAATCGCGAAAGTACCGCACGCATTTTTCTGGCGTAAAAAAATTTGAGACACTAAACCAAATATTGCACGCTGCGGAATGCCCGCCAAACTACATGGTTGTCAATAAGCTTTACAAAGCCTCGCTCATCGCCGAAAATGCGCTTTCGTTTGAAGAGGGTCTTGCCTGGTGCGACGACATCCGCTTCTGCGTAGAATCTCTGCTGATGGCAAAAAGCATCGTTTGTGTGGAAGAGGCCGTTTACTACTACGTCAAGCGGCGCGGCAGCATTGTCGGGCAGCGCCGCAGCCTCGAGATGCAGAGACAGCGCTTCATGGTTAGAAGCCGCGCGGTAAGGGATATTCTTGCGCGAGGGGCAAGCGTATCGGGGGCGGAGACGGTTGTCACAAAGCTTCAATACACATTTCTGCGCATACCTATAATGCGCGTGCGCGTCGATTTTAAGACACACATGCAACACTGGCTTTTGTTTGGGTTTATTCCGATATATTCGAGGGCTGCAAATGGTTAAAGTGTCGGTCATTATCCCGATTTACAACGTAGAGGCATTCCTCGGCGAATGTCTGCCGAGCGTGCAGGCACAAACCCTCAGGGAAATCGAAATTTTGCTAGTCGATGACGGCTCAAGCGACAATTCCGGGAAGATAGCAGAATCTTTTGCCGCAGCCGACCCGCGAATGAGAGTTTTTAGGCAAAAAAATTCAGGTTATGCGAGCGCGTGCAATGTCGGGCTGTCGATGGCCTGCGGCAAATACATATCGATAGTGGAGCCAGACGATTTTATAGAGCCAAACATGCTCGAGCGCCTTTACAACTGCGCCGAGGAAAACCGCGCCGACGTGGCGAAGGCGCGCTACTGGGAAATGTTGGATCTGCCCCAAAAGCGCATCGAGCGCGTCTGCGGCGCAGTAATCGAGAGCGCAAAGCCCTTTACCCTCGGCGACCACCCCGAGCTATTGAGCATGCACCCGAGCATTTGGAGCTGCCTTTACCTTCGAGACTTTATTCGGGAATTTGGCATTTCTTTTATATCCGGCCGATACCGCGGCTGGGAGGATAACCCATTTCAAATACAGACACTCTTTCTTGCTCGGCGCATAAGCTATGTAAATGATCCGCTCTACCACTGGAGAGTCTTGTCGCCGATGGACTACGTTAAAATACCATGCGTTGAAATGCCCATTGAGCGCATCGACGCAATGCATTCTTTTTTGGCCTCGGAGGGCTGTTCGAACCCGCAAATTTACGAGGCGCTGTTCAGGCGCGACATGGTCTATTTTAAGAAGATCTTTCAGAAGGCGGCTCTTGCCGACCTGCCGTATTTGCGCGGGCGCGTAAAAGCCTACTTTAGGCGCCTCGCCGCCGAGGATGCGCTTTATACGCCCGTTAGGAACAGGCGCTTGGTGATGTTTCCATGCATTTATTTTATGCTGACAAAATTCACATTGCCGCTAAAAAGGATATTAAAAACAGCAAAAATCCGCTTAAAATGAACAGTCAAATTTTAGTTGTAGGCGCCGGATTTTCGGGAGCCTCCGTAGCCCGAAAATTAGCCGAGCAAGGCGAGGACGTTTTGGTAATGGACCGCCTCGGGCACATTGCCGGCGCCGCGTACGACGAAAAAGATCAAAACGGCATAACCGTCCACAAATACGGCTCGCACATATTCCACACGTCGAAGCCGCAAGTATGGAAATTTGTGCGCAGGTTCGCCCAGTTTAACACCTACATGCACAAAGTCTGCGCCCTCATAGACGGCACAGAGGCCTTCATTCCGTTTAATTTGTCGACAATCAGAAAACTCTTTCCCCCGACACTTGCAAACAGGCTGGAAGAAAAGCTGCTCGAGCGCTTCGACTACAACGCAAAAATTCCAATCTCCGAATTTAAAAAGCAAAACGACGCCGATTTAAAATTTCTGGCAAGCTACATATACGAAAAAGTTTTCCTAAATTACACAAAAAAGCAGTGGGGCACGGATAAGGTCGACCGTGCCGTCACTGCGAGGGTTCCTGTTCTCATCGGTACCGATTCCCGCTATTTTAGCGACGTTTACCAGGGCATTCCCATCGGAGGCTACACCCGTCTGATAGAAAACATGCTTTCGCACAAAAAAATACGGGTGGTTTTAAACCGCAAATTCGAAGGGGCGCGCGAAAGCAAAAAATTCAAGGCCGTCTACTACACGGGAAGCATAGACGAGTTCTTCGAATACAACCTCGGAATGCTGCCCTACCGCAGCTTAAGATTTGAATTTCGCACGCACGATGCGCCGTATTACCAGAGCAACAGCGTGATAAACTATCCATGCAACTACGACTTCACGAGGATCCACGAATTCAAGTATTACCTCGACGAGCGCTCGCCAAAGACGACGATAGCCTACGAGTATCCCCAACCCTTCATCGACGGAGAAAACGAAAGGTTCTACCCGATAGAAACCCGCGCCAATTCCGCGCTCTACAAAAAATATCTGAAGCAGGCGCAAAAATTTGAAAACGTCCGCTTCCTGGGGAGGCTCGGAGACTACAAGTATTACAACATGGACGAAGCCGTTGAACGGGCGATGTCGATGGTATAGGAATGAATACAAAAGTTTCTGTAATAGTCCCCGTATACGGGGTGGAAAGATACCTCAGGCAATGCGTCGACAGCATACGAGAGCAAACGCTTGAAGACATACAAATAATCCTCGTGGACGACGGCTCAAGAGACGGCTGCGGCGCAATCATCGACGAGTATGCGGCGCTTGATCCCCGCATCGTCGCCGTGCACCAGGAAAACGCCGGCTACGGGCGCGCGGTAAACATGGGCATAAGCCTTGCGCGCGGCGAATATATGGCAATAGTTGAATCAGACGATTTTATAGAGCCGGGCATGTACGAAAGCCTCTATGCCGACGCCAAAGCATTCGACGCCGACGTCGTCAAGGGCATGTACAACGACTACCGCGACACTCCCACAGGCGGTGAAGCGCGCCTTCCGATGCATGCGCCGTTCATGTCGCCGGTAAAAAATCCGTTTAATATTTTTGAATCGCCCTTCCCGCTAAATTGGCACGCCTCGATATGGAGCGCCATATACCGCCTGGAGTTCATACGGAAAAACGCAATAAAAATGCCCGAGATAAACAAGGGCAGATATATGGATCAGGTATGGCGCTACGAGACGCTTTTGCTCTCCAACAAAATCTATTGGCAGAACCGCCCGTTTTACAATTACAGGATAACTAACGAAGGCGCCTCCTCGTTTAAGAGAGACAATCCCGACGACGTTTTTGCCGTTTACGAGATATTAGAAGAGTTTTTTGCCAAACACCCCGGCATGAAGGAGCGGATAAAAGACAACCTCTATGCGGAAATATTCTGGCATATGAGATGGAACATCGAGCGCCTCTCATGGAAATACAGACCGCATTGTTTTTTTAGGATAGTTAGGCAATTTGGAAATCTCGACCGCAACGCAATAAAGAATTCAAAGATTCTGGCGCGGAAAGAGCGCCGGGATTTTTTGGAAATGCTATCGTATCCGGGGTTGGTAAAACATGCTTGCAAAAGCGCTCTAAAGAATATTTTCTCCGTATGCAACTCTCCGGATAAGACGCGTAAGATTATAACGATACTCGGCGTGGGCATCGAGCTGGAGCGCAAAGCCCGCAGACGGGGCGGGCATTAAACAATTCAACGACGCTGGAATCATGTTTAAGAAAATAATATATTTTATATTTTCCGCGGTAAACCGCGGCAAGTACAAGGTAATAACCGTATTCGGATTCAAATTTAAATTCAGGATAATGCGCTTCGATATCCAGAATTTGGAGCGCACGCTCAGCGCCCGCATAGGCAGGCTGGAAAACATGGTGGAAAGTTCAATAGACATCCGCAAGCTTCCGCCCAGCTGCAACCTGACCGGCAAAATACAAAAGGCCTCGTTTAAGATACTGAGGGAATTCGACGGAATATGCCGCAGGAACAACCTTAAGTATTGGCTCGATTTTGGAACATTGCTCGGCGCGGTGCGCCACGGCGGATTTATCCCCTGGGACGACGACCTCGACGTCGGAATGCCCTACGCCGACTACCAAAAGCTCCTTGAAATAATAGATTCCCAACTCGACGGATCGGATTTTAACTTTATCAGGGTACCTTCGCAGATCGGCAAAATGACCCACAAGCAGTTTACACCGCAGAACGACCGCGATATGTCGCGGTTTATATTCTGGAATCTGGAGGGTAAGCTCTCTTTTGCCTTGGATATATTCCCATTCTACAACGCCAAGGACGAGCTTGACAAAGACAGCCTTGCAAGGGAAATCCGCGACTACGTTTGCCAAAAGAGCAGGATTATCGACAAGTTTAGAAGCTACAACGACTTTCGCGTCGCCGATGATATCGTGAAAAACGCGCGCAGGCAGATGGCCCAGGAGGGACCCTCGCAATACATGTATTTGGGGCTGGAAACCCGCGTGTACCAACCGGTAATCAGAAACACATCCGACATGTTTCCGCTAAAGGAAATGATGTTTGAGAGCTTGCGCTGCTATGTGCCGAACAACGCCAGGGACATCTTGATAGACCTCTACGGAGATTTTATGTCCTTTCCGCCCAATGAAGTATTCCATCACATAAAGAACAGCACCATAGACAAACAAGACCTAAAGAAGCTCGAGACCATCATAGATGAATAACGACCAAAAACGGTATTGGCAAAGCTATTACCGGACGCACCGCGACCCCGGGGCAAACACCGCATTTTCGCAATTCTGCCTCGATAAATTTCTAAGTGGCTGCGGCAGTCTGCTGGAGATAGGCTGCGGAAACGGGCGGGACGCCGTATTTTTTGCGGCCAACGGGCTCGACGTGACCGCGCTCGACCAAATAGGCGAAGAGATCGACTATCTCAACCGCACCCGCGCCACCGATAAGCTCAGATTTATAGAGGCCGACATATCCGAGCCTTTAAATGTGGGATCGTTCGACTGCATATACATGAGGTTCTCCCTTCACTCGGTGTCTGCCGGCGTCCAAGAGCGTTTTCTCAGTGGGCTCAACGGGCATTTAAACGAGGGCGGGCTGTATTTGGTGGAGGCGCGCAGCGTCAAAGACGACATGTACAGCGCCGGCGTGCAGATATCGAAAAATGAGAACATCACAGACCACTACCGCCGCTACATAGACAAAGAGGAGCTGGCCTCGACGCTGAAAAATCTCGGGCACAGGATAATCTACCAGACGGAATCCCGGGGGCTGGCAAAGTACGGCGACGAGGATCCAGTGGTAATAAGAATCGCCTCGCAGAAGGCGCAAAATTGCCGAGCCTAAAAGCTTGAAATGGGGCGCGGCTAACTTATGTTTTTTTCCTGCAACATAGCGATACAATAGCAGATGAAGAGATATTCCAAATTCTTAACGTATTTAAAGCCCAAAATTTGGTACTTGGTTGGCGCGCTGGCGGCGGGGCTGCTGTTCGGAGCCTCGAGCGGTTTCGGCATGCCCGTTATATTCGACAAGGTGCTCAAGCGCATATTTCTCCCCGAGCCGGGGGTTACATACAGCCTCTGGTACGTATTCGGCATAGCGATGCTCATCCCGATGATATTCATAATCCGCGCAATAACAGGCTATCTGAGCGGGTATTTGATGAGCTACGTCTCTTTGGACGTGCTTCGCCGCATAAAGCAGGATTTATTCTCCCGCGTGCAGGACTATCCGCTGTCGTTTTTCGACAAACACACGACCGGAGATCTCTTTGTCAGGCTGACGACCGACACCCAGCTGGTCCAGAACATACTTCTGTCGTTCGCCTCTGAGATGGTGCGCCAGCCCGTGCAGGTAATCGGCGCGCTGGCATTTCTGGGCTACATGTGCATTACCAAGGGCGAAATAGTATTCCTTTTGGTCTTCATTGCCGCGGTTCCATTTTGCATAATCCCGGTGCAGATGATGCGCCGAAACCTCAAGCGGTGCGCGAAGCTGTCGGCGGAGTCGCTGGGGGCGATAGCGCAGCACTTTAACGAGAACCTCGCAGCCGCACATGAGGTCAGGGTATTTAACCTTCAGGAGCGCCAGAAGAAAAAGTTCTGGGATATGAACATCAATTTTCAGCGCCTGATTCTAAAAATCACCCAGTACGAGCTCCTTCAACAGCCGCTAATGGAAGTGTTGGCCGCCACCATGGTCTCGGTCACGTTTGTTTACGCCTACAAAGTCAAGATAGACTTCTCAACGTTTGCCGCGATAGGGCTGGCGCTCTACTTTACAATAGACCCCATAAAAAGGATAATTCGAATGGTGACGGATTTTATAAAGATCACGCCGTCGTTCGACCGCCTAAATGAGGTGCTCGACTACGTCTCGACGGTTCCCGAGCCGAAAGACCCCGTAAAGATAGGCGCGCTGCGCGGCGAAATAGAGTTCAAGAACGTCAATTTCGCCTACGACGACAAGACCGTTCTCCACGATGTGAACATAAAGATTCCCGCCGGCACGAGCTGCGCGCTCGTCGGGGAATCGGGAGCGGGCAAGAGCACCTTTGCAAAGCTCGTAATGAGATTCTACGACCCTACGACCGGGAGCATAACAATAGACGGCGTGGACTTAAAAAAAATGCGCTCTTACGACCTGCGCAAAAATTTGGGATCCGTTCCGCAATACCCCGTTCTTTTTAACGACACCATATACAACAACATCCTCCTGGCCCGTCCCGACGCCACCGAGGCCGAAGTCTACGCCGCCGCGCGCGCGGCCTTCGCCCACGACTTTATAGAGGAGCTTGAAAACGGATACCAAACGCGCGTCGGCGAGCGCGGCGACAGGCTTTCCGGTGGGCAGAAGCAGCGCATAGCCATAGCCCGCGTATTTTTGAAAGATCCGCCCATCATTGTCTTGGACGAGGCTACGTCGGCCCTCGACGTAAACAGCGAAGCCTTCATTCAGCGCGCCATAGACAAGCTCATGCACGAGCGCACCATGTTTATAATAGCGCACCGCTTCAGCACAATACGCAACGTCCAAAAAATAATAGTATTCAAGGAGGGCAGAATAATCGCATTCGGCACGCACGACGAGCTCTACAAAGAATGCCCCTACTACAAGAGCCTGTACGACAAACAGGCGACATCCCAGTAATCAACGCAAAAAAAAGCGCCGAAAGCGCTTTTTTTTGTTTACATTGCGCGCCGTTTTGCGTGCGCGCAGCAGTGTTGGCTCTGAATAGATTTGATGGAAAAATGCGAAGAAGGCCTTATTTGCAAATCACCGAACAGTCCCAATCCGACATGAAAACTATCGCGTAGGAAAGAGTCAGGTGAAATAGCGACGTATTCCACTTGGCCTGTTTGCTCCACCCCTCAAAAGTGGTAGTCGCACCCTGCTCTATCATCTTAAGCCACGCATTTTTGTCGGTGAGGAGCTCGTAAAGGAGCTGTTCTTCGCCGTCGCGCCTAAGCGAGGCCATCATTGGGAACGTCGCAAATAGCATGCTCTTGCTCATGCGCTTTTGGCGCACCATCTCTATTATGTTTTTGCGCGTCTGCTCGTCGGGACACAACCCCAAAAACCACGGATATACATTGCCGGGAAAACTTATGTGCGAACTTTCGGCGCTGTCTTTAAAGAGCTTCTTTTGCCTGTCGTAGAAGGTGTCTATAAATGCCTTTGTAAGCTCGGCCTCACCCGGATATTCGGGTTCGCCAAGACTGCGGGCGACGCGGTTGAAAATCCGAATGGCCCCGACGTACCAGGCGTTTATCACGTTGTGGCACGATTTGCACAAAACGCCCTCTCTAATATCCACATCATAGCCGTCGCGCCACGGCGCGGGCCATTCCACCACGCACCACTTGTCGAGGTTTTTAAGCATGCCGTTCTCGGAGGCGTACGACTTGGCGTAATAATCGAGAATTTTACGAAACGAACCGAGCCGCTGGCGCACAAACTCCGCGCCGTCGGGAAGCTCCTGCAATACCGGCAGCAGTAGAAACATCATAAAAGGATACTCGGCAATCTCCTGCATGAATGAACAATTAGCGCAGGTGACAAGCCCTTCGTTTATGAAGGACGTGCGCAAAAAGTCGTCCACGAGCTTGCGCATCGGGGCGTAATCGCCCGTCAAAAGGCACCACGTAAGCATGGTATAGCATCCGTCGCCAAGATAATATCCCTTTTCGCGCTCCATGCAGTCTTGTATCTGCTCTTGGACTCCGTACTTTATGGTGCGCACGCACAAATCCCATATCTTCTTTACATTCGGGTCGTCGCCGTAGCGGCATTTCGCAACGAGCTTAAACGGCATATGCCGCGCAATAAGCTCAATGGAAGCCTCGTCCACGTTGACATCGGCGCCCTCGGGAAGGATAATCTCGGCGTAGCGGAACGATTTGAAGTCGAATTCATTGAGCTTGTCGCGCGGGCCGCCCGAGAGCACAAAAAATTCCTCATAGTTGCAGTTGGCCCTGAGCTTGTAGCGCGCGGACCCGTCGCCGTTTAGCTCCTGGGCGAACCGCAGGGTAAGCTCGTCGCCCTTCTTGCCCGACGCGCAAAAGCTAAAATACCCAACATACATTCCGCCAAAATCTATCCTGATTGTCCGACCGACTTTCTCTATTTTCGCGGGCTTTATGCGCTCGAAAACCAACGGGCTCAACGGAGCCGGCACCAGCGTATAGTCGGCCTTTTTGGCGACGCGCGCATTAGCCCATTCGGAATCGTCAAAATCTTCCAGATGGAATCCGACCTGTTTGGCGGAGGCGTCGTATCGCTGCAAAAACTGCGTATCGTAGCCCGCCTTGCCAGCAGACGAATACCCGTCGTGCATGGCAATCTTCCACGAATCGTCTGTTCCCAAAATTGTCTTTGAATCAAGCACGACATCGCAAATAAACCCGTGGCGGTTGTCGCCGCTGACCCAAACCCTGTTTATAAGCCCCTGGTAATAGCTGTGGACGGCTATCGTGTTTTTGCCCTTTTTTAAGAGCTTTGAAATGTCGGCGCTGCTATATTGATAACAGAACGGATATCCCGCGGCGGGCCCCTGCGCGGCGAATTTGCCGTTGACGTAAATTTTTGCATAGTCGTCAGCCGAAAAGAAGATGCGCGCATTTCCGGGAAGTTCGGAAACTTGAAAGTCTTTCCTAAATAGAATATGGCGGTCTGTTATCTTTGCAAGTTTGCGCAACTGCGCCGCGCGGGCCTTGTCCTTTTGGCGGTGAAAGACATTTATCTTGGGCAAATTTTCAAATTCGGGCGAAGTAATCCAAACGCCCTTAAAGTTGTGCTTGGGCGTTGAGTCGCTCACGGAAAGGGTATCAGAGAGCCCTCTAAGGCAAGAGAGCGTCAAAAAAACAAAAATCAAAATAAAATTTGGGAGCCTCATCGGTATCTACTAACGCGGCCGCCGCCATTGGCGACCTACATTACCGCCGACCCTAACGAGGCCCCCCAAACTTTTCAACATAAAAAATAAAAATCAAAAATGGTCCATATCAAATAAGCCCGTCGTTTGATTGCTTCCCATAAGGGCGGAATCCAGATCCCTTCAGTCGTCCACGCCGATAAACTTGTTCTGCTTGTCAAATTTCAAATCGGTTGAGTTCGACAGCGAAACTTCAAGGCCGTAGGGTTTTGCCTCAATCCCCACAATTTTATTTCCGGCGTAATTTTCGGAGACATATGCGGATACGGCGGATGGAATGAGCGACTGGGCAAGACCTGCTATATTTTCTGCCGCCTTGAACGCCCCGTTTGCCGCGAATTCAAGCGCAGTGCCGTCGGCAAGCATGACTTTGTATTCTTTTATGGAGGTCCATTCCTTGTCTATTTTTATTCCGCGCAGACCGACATCGGGAAACAATTTGGAAATCATAGCGCGGGTTGTTTGCGGGAGAGCCGAAATATCTTGAGTGAAGATATCGTCCGCATAAGATGCCGCCCCGAGGAGGACGGACAAAAACAAAATATAAACTTTTTTCATAAGCATTCCTTTTCTACTTGATTTATCCTCTTTCGGATTTTAACGGGATAAATTAAGCACAAAAGTGCACTCTGGAGTGCTCCTGAGCGCAACAGCGCGGCCGCAAATTAATGGAACTATAACTTACACCCGAATATGCAGGGAGAAGGGGAAAAAGAGAAAAAAGAAGCGGTATTTAGAAAAAGCGCGCGGGGCGCAAAGAAAAAAAGAAAATTTTTAAGGCGATGACCAAATACACCGGGAAGCGCGCGCGGACGTTTCGCGTGCGAAATAAGTGCAAAAATAAAATATTCGCCGGAAACAAAGGAACGGCGAATATCTAAAATTATCAATCGATAAGGGTTCGCAAAAAGTCGGCAGACCACTCTTGTTTTGGCCTATTTTTCAGCAGCGCGCTCAAGCACCATGCATTTTCGGGAGTCTGTCTTTGCGCCTCGTGCGAAAAGCCGCTTACGACAAGCATGCCCTTGCCGACACGCGCGCGGAATACGCACGCATAGTCTCTGACCAACATAAGGCTAGGGATGGCCCTAACCGTGATTTCGGGTTGATTTTCAAATTCGTCAATCAAGTATCGTCTGCCCTCGTGCAGAAGATTGGCCATGGCCTCTGCGCAATAGCGCTGAGGGGCAATCGGCGCAAGCGGCGAATCTGCCGACACGTAATTTCCCGTGCAGTTGGTGTGGTCGGAACTGCCTGCGCGCCACCAGCTAGATTTATAGTTCATTCTGAAGCCCTTGAACGCGTTTTTGGGCGATACGAGAACGACAATTGCGCCGTTTTGCATCGCCCCAACGGCATCTTCGTTCAGCCGAGATCCAAAGAACACATCGCCTGCGCCCAGACCTTTGGCGCTGCCGCGCGCCTGTGCATTCCAATATGAGGGAATTGACTTGGCGGAAACGGCGTCCGCGTAAAATTTCAGCCCCTCGGGAACGGACTTTGCCGGAAACACGCTAAAGCGCCAATCGTTTTCGAGCCTTTTCCCCTCGTGTACGCTCGAAACGCAAAGCTCGTATTGGCGCGGCTGCTCGCCGTTGAAATCCAAATATTTTTCCAGCCCGTTTACCTGCGCGAATAAGGCGACCTCGGCGTTTTCCACGGGGCGCGCAGGGGCGGCGATGTCGAGTTTTACGAGCTCCTTCCCCCCGCTTTTAAGGACGGCCTCAATGCCCGCACCGAATGGGGCTCCCGAAAAGTTTGAGACAAAAATCTTGGCCGAGACCGCCTCCCCGTCTGCATACGCGAATTTCAGACCGTCTTGCAATATGACAGTGGGGGCGTTAAATTTTAGTATGTCTTGAGTCTTAAAATTTTTCTTCTGGACGAAATTGTGGTCGAATATGCCGTCCGAAGAAGTCCAATAATCCTGAATAAGCCACCAATGGTATCCGACTATGTATTTTTGGAGCCTTAGGGATTCGACATTGTGCTTGTGCAAGCGCAATATCAGGGCCTCTGACGCGTCGGCCCAGTTGTCGGCCTCGCCGAGCCTGTCTTGTTCCTTCAGTCGTTGAAGCCCGCTTTGCATCCAAAACGGCTTAAAAACAGATTCCTTGAAGCCGTCGGCCACGCTGGGGCGCCCAAACGTGCAAAAATTTGCCATTTCATGGGCTATGACCGGTTTTTTAGGCTTGGCGATCGAATATTTCTTGCCGAAGTCGCAGAAGTCGCACCATTCGTCAAACAGGACAGAATACATATCGAGTGTGGATCTGTCGTTTTCGGCCTTTAGAATCTCCGCGGCGAAATCGCCGTCGCAGTCCATAAAGATGCGGTCGGGATCGCACTCCCAGACGATCCTGTGCATGCGTTTGAAAAGGTCGGCGTTTCTATCGGCCTTGTCAGGCCCCATAAAAAATTCGTTCCCGCCGACCCATGCGAAAATGCACGTATAATTTCTGAAATCCACAACAGACTGCCTAAAACGCCGGCAAAAGAAGTCGTAGGAAGCCGACACTCCGCTGCCGTGCGGCGCCCGCTCAAGCCACCACCTTGACGGCGGAATTTGACATGGATAGCCTATCTGAAACTCGGCATTTGGCATCATGCCGACTTCGTCGCATGCCTCGTAATATTCCGGCGGCATAATCGTGCTGTGCAGTCGGACATGGTTAAACCCGAGCGCCTTTATTTTTCGCAGTCTCTCGACATACATGGCTTTATCCGCAGGCATTGAAAATTCTTTCACATACACGTGGTCGTCGCCATAACCGCGCAAGAAAACAGGCTTCCCGTTGAGCAGTATGTTTGTCTTGCGAACTTTCACCTCTTTTATGCCCGCGCGCCATTCAATGCAGTGAAGCTCGTTCCCCTGCCCGTCAAACAGCGACATTTTCAGCCTGTATAGATATGGAGTATCCGGCGTCCACAGCTTTGCATTGGCAACCTCGGCCTCGACTCTTTGCACGCTCCCTCGACATCCGAGAGTTTTTTTGAGCGCCTTGGCGACAAGCTTTCCACGCGCGTCAAAAACCTCCAACCCTATGCTGTATGGGGAATCGCCAGTTTTCTTGCCGGAGCCCCAAAACGATGACTTTTTTTTGTCTATGGGCTCGATTACCCTTGCCTCGGCAATAAAGCGCGCGGGCAATATCCTGGAACGCACGTAAAAATCTTCTAGGCGCACCTTTGGCATAATTTCAAAATAGACGTGCCCGTATAGCCCGCCCCATGCAACCTCCATGTAGTCGTTGAGCTGCGCGGCGCCCAACATCTGGTCAAAAGAATGGCGCTGGCGCGAGTCCACCTCGATTTTTATTTTGTTTGCCCCCGGACGGACGAACTTGCCCACATTTAACCTGTGGCTCCCCAAGCCAATGCCCTCTCCGGCGTACTCTCCGTTAATCCATACCCTTGCGTAGCGGGAAACGCCCTCCATTACGAGCCGGACGTCGAAATCATCCAAGCCATCCGGAAGCTCGACTTCTCTGGCATAGAGCCCCACCCCGACAAAGTTCGACTTCACCTTGTCGGTGGGGTTCCCATATCCCTGGGCGTCCCACGCTCCGGGGACCTTTATTTTACCCGTCTGCGCGATAGATCCGTCGGCATTTACGGCGGAAAAATCCCATTGGCCGTCGAGCTGAATTTTCCCCGTCGGCAAGGCAAACGCAACCGATGCTATAATCATTTGCGCAACGGCAAACAACACACCTCTCAAAAACAGAACGCGAACTTTCATAAACTTATTTTCAATACTTCACACAGTTTTGCAATTCTTTTTTGCTTTAACAGTTAGTACGCCCAAGGTTCCCCGAACACGCGCCTTTCGCCGCTTAAAAAACGCAATGCACGAAAAAAATACTCAGGAGCCATTAAATAGGGCGAATATACGCGAAATCTGCCCGTAAAAAATGAACTCTAAAAAAAAATGCCCGCGCCTTATGTATACGTTTGACTAAAGGGGGAAATTGCGTTCTAATGCCTTCCCGTGTCGGCTATTGGCAAATGCAGGTGGGGTAAATGGAAGGCAAAAGCTATTTTTTTGTTTTTGCTCTTTGCGTGCGCGAATGTGGCAGCCGGGCAAGACGCGGGCGCTGAAATGCTCGAAAAACTCGTCGGCAGGGGCGTCCTTTCCGAAGAAGAGGCGCTGGAGGCGCGCAAAAGCGCCGCAGCCGTGGAAAGCAAGACGCCAGCCTCAAAGGTTCGCCTGTTTACGTTTATCCACACCCGCTACCAATACACAAAGCAGACTTATTCGAATGCGCCGTCGCTTGAAAAAAACGGATTTGCCGTCAGGCGCCTAATTCCCGTCGTTCTGGCCGACATTTCCGAAAAAGCCAACGTCCAGATAGCTCTCTTTTTCCCGAGCAGCGCGCCCATAAACGCCACCCACTTCGAGTATAAAGTCGATACCGAATACATAAAAGGCGCCTTCTGGCTCGGATACGAAACGGCCTTTTTCTGCATGGAAGAACCCGAGAGCGGCACCCGCATAATGACCCCCGACCGTTCAATATTAAACATGTATTTCGGAGGCGGAGACCACGGCTTCTACGACGGCAACGCCCTCTCCTACACGACGCCGGTGGCCTTTTCGGGATACCACACGGGCGTTTTTTGGCACGGAAAATTTCTGAAGAACGAATCGATAATATACAGGCTTGCCGTGACGAATTCAAAACCCGAAAAGGTAGGCTTTGGCGGCGAAAACGGATACGCGTTTTGGGCGTCGCTTGGCTATGATAAAAAAATCGGGGAGGATTCAATACGTTTCGGGGTCAACTGCGGCTACTCGACAAGCGTAGTTTCGGCCGTAGATTCCTACACGACCCCCGCCCGCGTCGCCGACTTTGGCGACGCGTGGGGCATAAACCCTTACATCTTGATAAAGAAGGGCCCGATTACGTTCCACTCCGAATTTATGCTCACCGCGGTGCAATACGGCGCATCTACAAATTCTGAAATTCCGCATTACTGCAAAGATTCCCCTCAGGCCGTACCGTGGGGCTTCTACGTGCTGCTTGCGTATAAATTCGACCTTCCTCCATTGGGGCAATTTGAGCCCGTGGTTAGATTCACACACCTAAATACGGACGGGCGCGGCGTGACGGAAGGCGCCGTCTTGTACCGCACCGAAAACTGGGGCGGGCTATTCGACAAGGTAAACTCGTACTACGCGGGCATAAATTGGTATGTTTTGGGCAACAGTTTAAAGTACACTTTTTGCGTCGAATACGCCGATTTTTACGGCGGCGTTGCCGGAGGCGCCGACAGAAGCGACGGGGCTCTCGTTGCAATGGCGCAAGTTCAAATAGTTTTCTAACGCCCCGACCCGCAAAAAATGAGGGGGCGCGCGGCATATCGTCGGCTACAACCCAACTATTTACTGCTTTCTAGGGCTTATTATTCCGCGAAAGCCCGATGGCGCCTAACGCCGGAATGAGCAAAAAAAAATATAATTTTTTTGTTGAAATTTGGGGCAAAAAAGTTTGGATTGTGCAGCGTAATCTGCTGGGCAGAAACGAAAGAAGTTTTCCTCTTATCTTTGGGAAAAAAATCCGTTTTAAAAGATACCCGTTGGGACACCTTGATGCGAGTTTAAATTGAGGTATTGTAGGTCAGGTATACTGTCTTTGCGCAACCATTTTTATGTAAAAAAAGCGAATAATAAAGAAAAGGAGTGGCTCTAATGAAGATTCTAAAAAGAAGCGGTGCGGAAGTCGATTTCGACGTGACAAAAATCATAGACGCCGTAACCAAGGCGAATCAGACCGTCGATTACAGCAAGGCGCTGACGGCCGAACAAATAAACGCCATAGGTTCGTACATAGAAGAGCTTTGCAAGGCGCTAAACAGGGCCCTCTCGGTGGAAGAGATACAGGACATGGTCGAGACGCAGATCATGAAAGCCGGAGCCTTTGAAGTGGCCAAGAAGTACATAACCTACCGCTATGTACGCAGCCTTGTGCGCCATGTAAACAGCACAGACAAGCAGATTTTAACGCTGATAGAATGCAATAACGAAGACATCAAGCAGGAAAATTCGAACAAAAACCCGACCATAAACAGCGTACAGCGCGACTATATGGCCGGCGAGGTCTCCAAAGACATAGCCTCCCGAATTCTGCTGCCGCAGGAAATCGTCGAAGCCCATAACGACGGAATCATACATTTCCACGATATGGACTACTACGCCCAGCACATGCACAACTGCGACCTCGTCAACCTCGAAGACATGCTCCAAAACGGCACCGTGATTTCCGGCACCATGATAGACCGCCCGCACAGTTTCTCGACGGCCTGCAATATAGCTACCCAGATCATAGCGCAGGTTGCCAGCAACCAGTACGGCGGCCAGAGCATAACGCTGACGCATTTGGCGCCGTTTGTGGAAGTATCGCGCAAGCACATACTCAAGGAGGTCAGGGAGGAATTTGCGCAGGCGAAGGCCGAAGTCGACGAAAAGACGATTTCAAAGATTGTCGAGGACCGCGTCCGCGACGAAATTTCAAAGGGCATACAGACGATACAGTACCAGGTTGTCACGCTGATGACGACGAACGGGCAGGCGCCGTTTGTGACTGTGTTCATGTACTTGGGAGAGGCCAAAAACGAGCGCGAAAAGCGCGACTTGGCAATGATGATAGAAGAGACGCTCAAGCAGCGCTACAAGGGCGTCAAGAACGAAGCCGGCGTTTACATAACTCCGGCGTTCCCGAAGCTCATATACGTGCTTGAGGAGCAGAATATCGAGCCCGACAGCCCGTACTACTACCTGACCGAGCTTGCGGCCAAGTGCACTGCCAAGAGAATGGTTCCCGACTACATCTCGGAAAAGATGATGCTTAAAAACAAGATCGACAAGAACGGCGAGGGGCACTGCTACACGTGCATGGGTTGCCGCAGTTTCCTGACGCCGTACGTCGACGAGAACGGCAAGCCCAAGTACTACGGGCGCTTTAACCAGGGCGTTGTGACGGTCAACCTGCCCGACATCGGCTTGGCGGCCCACGGCGACATGGAAAAATTCTGGGAGATTTTCGACGAGCGCATGGAATTGTGCCACCGCGCGCTGCAATGCCGCCACGAGCGCCTCAGCGGAACGCTCTCCGACGCGGCGCCGATTCTCTGGCAGCACGGCGCGCTCTTGAGGCTCAAGAAGGGCGAAACCATAGACAAATACCTGCACGGGGGCTATTCCACGCTCTCTCTTGGATACGCCGGCCTTTGGGAATGCGTCTATGCGCTCATCCAGAAGAAGCTCACCGAGCCCGAGGGTGAAGCGCTTGGCTTGGAGATAATGCGCAAGTTAAATTCGTACACGGCGAAGTGGAAGGCCGCCGAAAACATCGACTATTCGCTCTACGGGACGCCGCTTGAAAGCACGACATACAAGTTCGCCAAGGCCCTTCAGAGGCACTTTGGAATCGTGCCGGGGGTAAGCGACAAAAATTACATTACAAACAGCTACCATGTGCACGTTACGGAAAAGATAGACGCCTTTGCGAAGCTGGCGCTCGAATCGAAGTTCCAGCTGCTTTCGCCCGGCGGGGCAATCAGCTACGTCGAGGTGCCCAACATGCAAAACAACCTCATGGCAGTTATGCTTGTTATCCGCTACATATACGACAACATCATGTACGCAGAGCTCAACACCAAGAGCGACTACTGCCAGGTGTGCGGCTTTGACGGCGAAATCGAGATTGTAAAGGACGAATCCGGCAAGCTCATCTGGCGCTGCCCCAACTGCGGCAACACAGACCAGAACAAGATGAATGTCGCCCGCCGCACATGCGGCTACATTGGCACTCAATACTGGAACCAAGGGCGCACGCAGGAGATATCCGAAAGAGTATTGCACCTTTAGTAATGAACTACGGCGAGATAAAGGCTTGCGACATTGCAAACGGAGAGGGAATTAGGGTTTCTCTGTTCGTCTCCGGTTGCAGGAATTGCTGCAAGGGCTGTTTCAACAGCCAAACGTGGGATTTCGCCTTTGGGGAGCCATATACGGAACAAACCAAAGAGAAAATCCTGCAGTTGATGGCTCCCGAGCACATAACGGGGCTTACCTTGCTTGGCGGCGAACCGTTTGAACCGGAGAACCAGCGCGAGCTTTTGCCGTTGTTGCGCGAGGCGAAAAAAAGGTATCCGAACAAGGACATCTGGGCCTATTCCGGATGCGTCCTCGAAACGGATATCTTGGCGGGTCGGGCCTATTGCGAGGCTACAGACGAAATGCTTTCTCTAATCGACGTCTTGGTCGACGGTCCCTTTATTTTGGAAAAGAAAAACATATCTTTGAAATACAGGGGCTCGGAGAACCAAAGAATTATCGATGTAAAAAAGACGCTTGCCTCTGGGGAAATCGTCGGCTGGCAAAGCTCTTGCGATCCGGTGTTTGTGCCGTTAAAGTCGCGGTAGACGATAAGGCGCGAATTTTAGTTCAGGCGCCGGCGTGAAGCCGGCGCTTTTTTTGCGAAAGAGACGGTTCTTGCCCACAGCGCCCGCGGCGCCGGGCCATTGCGCTTTGGATTGAAAAACAGGGCACTTGGCGCCGGTAAAGTCGATGCCGCATACAATTTTGTAAAAAAGTATTGATTTTTTAATCGGGATAGAGATTATTGACAAAATAATCGAAGGGGCCGTAGCTCAGTTGGAAGAGCGCTAGAATCGCACTCTAGAGGTCGTGAGTTCGAACCTCATCGGCTCCACAAATAAAAACGCCGGGCGCATTTGATATTGCCGGGCGTTTTTTTATTGCGCTCTTCCATGCGAAAACAAAAGCCGAGAGTAAGAAATTCCGAGGAAAGAGATCCTCCACGCAAGAGCGCATTGCAAAATTTGGGTCAACACCAAAGAGAGTGGATTTTAATGAAAGACGCCGCATAGAACCAAGACCCTCAATCTGTAATTTT
>CALXLK010000020.1 GCA_944389175.1 uncultured Opitutales bacterium | reverse complement strand
CCCAAAAAAGAGCCTAAAAAATCAATATCAAAGCAAACAGGCTCCCGAGAATTTGGGCAAAGCCCCTGATAAATTCAGGAACATTTTAATATGCGCTCGCGGAGGAAACGAAAGCTGGGGAAAAGTCAGATAGTTTTCAGCATGCCACTGCCTTGCCCAAAGCTTTCAAAAGCAGCTACCCCCCCAAAAAAAAAGAGCCTAAAAAATCAATATCAAAGCAAACAGGCTCCCGAGAATTTGGGCAAAGCCCCTGATAAATTCAATGCATTTTAACATGCGCGATGCACGCGCGGAGCAAACGAAAGCTGGGGAAAAGTCAGATAGTTTTCAGCATGCCACTGCCTTGCCCAAAGCTTTCAAGAGCAGCTACTCCCCCCAAAAAAAGAGCCTAAAAAATCAATATCGGAAAAAACAGGCTCCTGAGAATTTGGACAAAGCCCCTGATAAATTCAGGAGCATTTTAATATGCACGCGCGGAGCAAACGAAAGCTGGGAAAAAGTCAGATAGTTTTCAGCATGCCACTGCCTTGCCCAAAGCTTTCAAGAGCAGCTACGCCCCCTCCCCAAAAAAAGAGCCTAAAAAATCAATATCAAAGCAAACAGGCTCCTGAGAATCTGGACAAAGCCCCTGATAAATTCAGGAGCATTTTAATATGCACGCGCGGAGCAAACGAAAGCTGGGGAAAAGTCAGATAGTTTTCAGCATGCCACTGCCTTGCCCAAAGCTTTCAAGAGCAGCTACGCCCCCTCCCCAAAAAAAGAGCCTAAAAAATAGCAGTTTTAATTTGCGCCCAAATTTTTATATAAAAAAAGCCCCCGGATAAATGGGGGCTTTTTTTCAAAACTCAAGGCTTAAGCTATAATCTTATTTAGCGGGTACTCGACTATGCCTTCTGCGCCGTTTTCCTTGAGAACCGGGACGAGTTCGCGAACGACGCTTTCGTCCACTATAGTCTCCACGGCCACCCACGCCTCGTCGGATAGTGTGGCGATAGTGGGTTTGCGCAGCGCCGGAAGGGCGGCGATAACCCTCGGCAGATTTGATTTTGGCAAATTCATCTTCAAGCCCACCTTATTGTTTGCGTCGAGAGCCGCAGTCAAGAGCATCGCAATAGACTCTATTTTTCTGCGTTTTTGCGGATCCTCCCACGCAGCCTTATTTGCAATGAACTTCGTGTTCGTATAAAGCATGGTATCGACAATGCGGAGATTGTTCGCCCTCAAAGACGAGCCCGTCTCGGTAATGTCGGCTATCGCATCGACGAGGTCGGGGACTTTGACTTCCGTAGCCCCCCAAGAAAACTCCACCTCGGCGTTGACGCCGTTTTTTTCGAGGTAGCTTTTTGTCACATTTACAAGCTCCGTGGCAATTCTCTTGCCCTCGAGATCCTTGACCGTCTGCACGGGCGAATCCTCCTTGACGCAGAGAACCCAGCGCGATTTCAACGTAGTGGCCTTGCTGTAAATGAGATCGCATACCTCGACAACATCGCTGTTGTTTTCAAGAATCCAGTCGTAGCCGGTAAGGCCGCAGTCAAAGAAGCCCTGCTCTACATAGCGGCTGATTTCCTGCGCGCGGACGAACCTTCCGTCGAGCTCGGGGTCGTTAATGGAGGGCTTGTAGGAACGCGAACCCTTCGTTATCTTCCACCCGGCCTTGCCGAAAAGAGCTATTGTAGATTCTTCCAGGCTGCCCTTTGGGAAGCCTACCATTATAAGCGGATTGCCCATTTAATTTTCTTTCTATTTAGCTGTGCGCGGCCTTGTGCGCCGAAAACAAACCCATACAACCTGCGGTCTAAAGACCCACGACGCTCGCGCGGTAAAAAATTGGTGCGAGCAGACAGAATCGAACTGACATCAGCTGTGTGGAAGACAGCGGTTTTACCACTAAACTATGCTCGCATGTAAATATCTGTCAAAGATCTCATTTTTTGCCCCAATCGTCAAGCTATTTTTAAAAAAATAAACCACAAATAAACTCGGGAATGTACCGCGGCTTTCTCCGTTTAAAATAAAAAAAAAAAATTTTTTGCCGTACCGATGGTTACGCCCCGACGACAAAAAAAAAAAAAAAAATAAATAAATAAATAAATAAAAATAATAATAAGCTTCGCGTTTGCGCATGTGCGGGAAAGGATATCCAGCCATGACTCTAAGAGAAAATCTTTTACCCGAAGGGAATCGAAGATGCGGCAAAAAAAAGAAAGGCGCAGAGGGAAATCCCCCCGCGCCTGCGACGAAAAATTTTACCGCCGGGCTTGCATACGGGCAAACCCGGCATCTAATTCAAACGAGCTACTGGGCAAACGCTATGTCGGGCTCGAGCGCTATCGTTATGCGATACTGAAGCCCCGGGCGCATTACCATGGCCCTGTCGCGCGCGTAGATTTGCAGATAATGTATTTTTCCCCAGTAAGAGCGGTACTGCGGATCGTCGGAAACGACCTGGGTATCTAGCCAATTCGCCTGAAAATCGTCCTTTTCTATGCTGACGCCCTGCCCGCCTTGCCCGATAGCATAGGTCATAGGCACGTGGAACTCGGAATGAGGCGCACCTATTGCCACGACGAGGCGGATTTTATCGAGCGTAACCTGGTTATACACCGAATAAATGAAATCGCCCACAAGCTTCTTTGCGCTAAAGCTCCAAGACACCTTGCACGAACCCAACCCCTTTACGATCTTGCCGTCCTTTGTAATGAGCTCGGGCTGGTCGTAGCGGAAGAAGAAAGAGTTCCTAAACCCGAGGCCCGTCGTGCAGCGCTTGCCGTAATACGACGGCGTTGTGACATTCTGGCCAAATGTGAGCTCGGGGACGAGAATAGGCATATACATGTCGGCCGGCCAGTCGAATATTCCGGGAATATGCGGAAAAGCCAAAGAGGATGTCATGTCCTTTTCCTTTGGAGCCACCAAAGGCAAACACACATGCATTGCTGTCTCTATATTCTTGTATATGAACACGCCCTGCTCTTTGCGGTTTGAATTGTCGAAAGATACGTATTTGCTGATGTTTTTTTCCGGAACGGGGTCAGTCTGAATCTTTCGGCCTATCGTTTTTGCAAGGCGCGCCCACTGGCACAAATAACGCGCGGCGTCAAAATTTGCCATGCGGGTGGTGCAGGAATTCTCGCAGGTGCGCTGGGCGTCCTTTATGACGAGGTAGCCGTTCTCCTGGTCGAGGTAGGTCATGAAGAAGAACTGGAATAGGCGGCGCAAAACGTCCATGTACTCGGGCATCTTATCTTCGGAAATCCAATTGTCGCGCATAGACTGCAAAATCATGGATATGCAGTGCATCTGGCCGTAGGCGCCTATCTTTCTGCCGTAAGCCCAACCGAGGCCGTCGCTTCGAACCATGTCGGGAAGCAAGCGCAGATACTTTTCCGCAAAAGTGCGCAGGCTCGGAATTTTGCGGTCGCGCAAATGCATGTTGGCATGCAACTGCAAAGACTGCCTGACAAAAACAAACGCCGAGACGCCGAAAATATCGAATACGCCGTCCAAGGCGCCCTCCTCCGTTGGCTTGTCGTCGAAATAGTTTCCGGTCGAAGTCTGCTGGATCCTCTCGAGGAAGCGGTCTATGAGCTTGCCGGTTTCGTCCTTTTTGCTCAGGCCCATGCTAAAGCGGGCGACGGCCTTGGCTATGTTAAATATCTGGAAAAAATCGTCGTAATCGGTTCTGGAAAGAAGCCTGCGCTCGAGGCTCTTGCGCGTGTCTTCGGAAAGCTTGTCCCAGACGGCGTTTCTGTCTTTCGAGGGGCCGAAGGCCAACAGCCCAAGCGACAAATAAGCCAATCCGTCCTCAGTGTATTCATTATTGTCGTTGGATTGCGCCATTATGCACTTGGCAACGCGGTCGACGATATCGACGCCCTCGAGCCTTGTCGAACCCGTAGCCCTGTAAAATTCGCCGAGGGCCATAGCCGCGTGCCCGGGTTCGCAAGCCAGCGCCGATTCTCCGTCAAGTGGCGTAATCGAGCCGTCTTCATTTATCGCCGTAATGTTTCTGCTCAATATAGATTGAGCCATATCCATGCATTGTTCTGAAAAATTCAGCATCTGAATAATGAATTGTTTGACTAACGAAATATATAAATACCCGCCGATTACGCATTGTAGAGCCGAAAAAGTCAAGTTTAATAAAACCCGAAAGAAAAATAATACTTGCCTTTTTGAGCCGAATTGTCGATACATTTGCCCTTGGTGCGGCACTGCGCCGGCAATGCGGATCCGTCCTTTTTTGGGGGTGTTCCGGAATTCGACTGTCGATTGTAGTCTGCGTCTGCGTGCCGGAGACGACACTTGGCTCCGTAAAAATGTGTCAAAACAATAATAAATGGCGAAGAATACGCTATTGCTGCTTAATTAACGCGGCACGTCCGCTTCCCGATTCTCGATAGGGAAATCCGGGCGACGACATCGAGAAAAGGGGATTGCTTCGGCCCTGCGGGGTGCAATCCGCCAATTACTGCGGGGTGCCCCCGGCGCGGCCGTCCGAGCCTAACGCCGGGGAAAGCATAAGTCGAGACTACGCATGTAGAAGGCGCCGGTGAAAGTCCTCAGGACGCGGGTTCGACTCCCGCCACCTCCACCAATTAAAAGGCCCGCAAATTAAGGCGCTTGCGGGCTTTTTTGTTAACAAGCAAGCCACTCACAAAAATCTGCCTTGCCCTCAAAGCCTTTACATCTATTTGCCGCTGTCTGTTTTTATTATTGAAAATTTCGCTCCGAAAAGTTCCGCCATTTTGCATAAAGATTATCAAAAAGCAAAAACATCCGCACCCATTCTCAACAATCCCCGCGAAATAAAATGCCGCGCCAACTCGCCATATAAAATAATAAAAAAATCTAATTAAATAGAATTCAAATTTTACCCCCAACACATGCAAGCCCCACGAGGCAAGATAAGCGGTTAAGTGCGCTAGCGCACCTAAACCATTTTTCGCAGGCGAACAAAGAGGCAGACCCGCCACGTGCGTTTATTGCCTTTGCCGGCCGAACCGGCAAAGCACAACTTAAGCGATGTCGGCAAAATCTGCTATTTAACGCCTTTTGGGGAAAGTTTTTTTTCGGGGATATTAAGCGCTACAATATCCTTTACTGCGTCAAAATCGGTCAACAACAAGGGATAATTTGATATTGGAAGTTTTGAAACCCTGACAGTGCCCCCTTCCTTTGATATGCTAAACGACGAACACCTGAATACGCGTCCCGTCATCATATCGATTAGCACGGGATTTTTCGTAAGGCGGTCAAAATCCAAGAACGATAGCCTGAAGCCGTTTAGCCCGTCATAGTCAAATTGCGGATCTTCGGGAATCCAATAGGCAAATAATGGATAAGAGTTGCGGGTAAATGTCTTTATAATAATCGAGGCGTCAGTCACGCGCGATACCCTCTGCCATTGGGGAAATCCGTCGAAAAGATCTCCGACGGCGTAAATGTCGGCAGTGGCGGCGTGTTCGTCAAAAACAGAACAGATTCTCGATAGCGCGTAATAGGCGTGTTTCTCCGTATAATCGCCGGCGCGGATAATCCCGTGTTTGCACGGCAGCTGGCGCCCGATGGCGGTAGAGTAGGTGTCGGGCAAATCAACGCATTGAAAAAACGACGACACCGCGTAATCGGCCGCCCTATCCAAGACAAAACGCCTCAACAGCCATTTTGACTGGTTCTGTTCCGACCCCCTATGCCACGTTTTCAAGTAATGCTTCGGCGGAAAATACGATCCGAAGCCCGACTCTCCATTCCAAAGCTCTATATCTTTGCCGGGCTCGTATTTCTTAAATGCCGCGCGCATAGCCTTTGTTTCGGCATCATGGCCTATTTCCGACATCGTCCGATACGGGTGAATCGAGAAAAAGTTCAGGTACTTCCCACCCCCCGCCTTGAAGAAATCGACCGTATACTCAATCATCGACCCGCATACGCAGGCGCCTATTTTTGCGTTTGCGTCCTCCTTCAATATTTCTTGCGCCGTGATGTTTACAAACTTTGCGTATTCTTTTGGATCCGGTTTTTTGGGCGCCCAGAAATTGCGTATATTCGGTTCGTTCCACAACTCGTACCCGGCGACCCTGCCCTTAAAGTGCTTTGCCAACGCCCCGACATAATTCTTCCACGCCTCGAGCGCCTCCTCTCCGTAGTTTATCGGACAATACCCAACAGCCGCCTCGGGGGCGTCAGGCATGTAAAGTTTGTTGCCAAAGCCCACGTTAAACCACGGCTCTATGCCGCGCGCGCGCAAATTGTCGACAACTGAGTCAAGCCACGCAAAGTCGTAGACGCCTTTTTTTGTCTCGCATCTATTCCAGCCCGTCTGGCAGCGCGCGTATTTGACCCCTGTCTTGGCCAATTTATCGTAAACTCTGTCGGGATCGAAATACTTTCTGTCAAGGCACTCAAAACCTATCGAAAAACGGCTCTGCTTTATCTGGTTCGAGGATCTAACCTTCAACGAGCCTATTTCCTCCAGCTTTATCGAGGCGTCGCCTGCAAAATATGACATGCTATTTTCCGCATGCGCCGACGCGCAACAACACATAGCCAAAGCAACGCACGCTATCTCCAATTTCAAATAAGCGTTTTTTTTCATTCCATCTCCTTGTCTAAATAAGTAGCGACGACAACTTCACATATGCAGATAGCTACAATCAAGCATACGAAGCTTTCTTACCGCCAATATAACTACATATCGTTGTGATTATCTGATATATTCCTAAAAAAGTCAAGTTTTTAAGCAGCCATGCCGTCCGCGCGGACAACTTCCAACAAATGGCGCGCGCGGCACTGGACTGCGGCCTGGTCGGCTTCTTTGCAGCACGGAAATACAGAAATGTAAAAATATCGGCATGTGTGTGTGGTGGGGGAGGGAAAAAAAAGGAAAAAAAAGGGGAGAAAAGAGAAAAAATAGTAGAATGTCCGATTTAACCGAAAAGAACGTCCGACTTAACTGAAACATAGAGTAAGAGTCTCTTTCTCAAAAATTCATTGACACCTGACGTCTAAAATGTTTTGAGGCTGGCGGATAATAAAAAAGTTGAAGTATCGGCGGCAACATGCTTGAATGGGTCGAGTTGATTGTAGCCTTGGAAAGGCGAAGGCTTTTGGTGCGCATTTCGAAAGGATAACGCACCGCCTTTTGCGCGTTTCCGCGACTATAAAACCACAAATATTTTGCGCATGAAATCTTTCCTGACAGTACTGCTTGCAACCGTATCCATTCTCGGCATTTATTTTGTTTTTTTTGCAAAGAATAACATAAAAAGAAGCGTCGAATCGACTGCGGTTGGCTACCTCAAAACACAAATTCCCGACAAATTCATGGGAGCCACGTCCGTAGAAAAGGAGCTGGGGCCGAACGAGGAAGTTATAAGGGCGACTGAAAAGATACTAAATGTAAGCGACTATCTCAACAGAGAATATACGCTTTCAAACGGAAGGAAAATAACACTCTACATATCCTATTGGGAACCGGCCAAAGAGCCCATAGAACAGGCCTCGACACACAACCCCGACCGTTGCTGGATAAACAACGGGTGGAAATGCAACGACAATACGAGGCGGCTCTCCGATGAGATAGTATTGCCCGATTCCCCCAAAAAGCTTTTGCCCGCAAGATACGGGGAATATTACTTTGACCTCGGCAGCGCCTACAAAAAGCCTTACACAAGGTACGTATGGTTTTGGTTTATAGTCGATGGCAAGCCTTATGAATACACGGAGGACAACCGTTTCGTAAGCCCGAAAATGTGGCTTAAAAATATACTCACTTACATGGACAAAAAGGCTCCAGAAATGTACTTTATCAGGATAGACGCCGACTTCCCGCTGGATGCGCTACGCTCCGACAAGGAGTTTCAAAGGCTCATGAAGTACCTCGGCGACATGATACTGTTTGAGGGCTCAAAAGGAAGGATTGGCAATGCAAAATAACTCAGACAAAAAATTCTCGCTGGCCGGCCTTCCCGCAAAGTCAAAAATAATGGCTTTGGCGGTTGCGCTGATGTGCGCGGACATATGCTACATGCTATCCTCCACATGGAGCACCCGCCTAGACTATTCATTCGGATATTTGACCCCGATATTTGTCCTGTACATAATCTACGACAGGTTCGGGCGCGCCAAAGACATACTCACTTCAAAACCGGGCTCCAACAACAGGCTACTGAATGTCTTTTGTGATTTCTTTTTCGGTTCAATGCTCGTCTGCGGCACGGCGGTCTTTGCATTTTTCCTGTACGTTTTTTACAGGACGCTCAACTGGGGAACGCCGAGTTTTGCGGCTACATTCGGCTTTTCGTTCGCCGCATTTGCCTCCACGTACTTCATAGGCGACACAAATTCCGACGGAGAGCGGCTCGACGTTTATTCAAGGCTAAAATTCACGCTTCTCTTCGTTTTCCCATGCTTTATATGGCTTGTATCGGCGCCGATATTTAGCGCTGTGGAAAAGCATATAAGCTTGATGCTGCTCTCTAAAGTGGCATCGGTGGTAGTCACGGCGATGGATTGGCTGGGCTTTGTCGTTGAACTGCGCGGCAATACAATCTCCTTCCCCGGGGGAACGGTGGGGGTCGCCGACGCATGCAGCGGAATACGCTCACTGACGGCCTGTCTTTTTGCGGGCAGCTTTCTCGCGGCGGCGCTGCTTGACAAGCTTTGGAAAAAAGTTCTGCTTGTGGGCATGTCGATGGTATTTGCGTTTGCGTTTAACCTGGTGAGGGCGCTCTTCTTGACGCTGTGGGCCTACGAATACGGATCGCAATCCATAAGCGGATTCGTCCACGACGCAGCGGGATATTTTGTCCTTGGAATGACGGTCGTGGCACTGCTGATTTTAACGTCAATATTTAACATAAATCCAGTCCCCGAAGAATTCAGGCAAGGGAAAGGACAGCCAAAGTGAAGCCGTATGCAAATTTTTTCAAGCCGCTGATTGACTTCGTGGGCGCGCTGGCGATTGTGAGTGTGCTTCTGCCCGTGTATCTTATATTTTATATCCTCGTCAGGGCTACCATGGGCTTCCCCGTCTTTTTTACGCAGGAAAGGCCAGGCAAGGGCGAAAAAATATTCAAAATATACAAATTTAGGAGCATGGTCGACGCGCGCGACGCCGACGGCAACCTGCTGCCCGACAACCAGAGGCTTACGCCGCTTGGCATATTCATGCGCAAGACGTCCATCGACGAGATTCCGCAATTTTTCAACGTCCTAAAAGGCGACATGTCTTTCATCGGCCCGAGGCCTCTGTTGCCCCGCTACCTGCCATATTACACGGAGCGCGAAAAGCTGCGCCACAAGGTGCGCCCCGGTCTTACGGGGCTTGCGCAAATACGCGGGCGCAACAACCTCTCTTGGGACGAAAAGCTGGAATACGACGCCCAATACGTGGAAAACCTATCCTTTCTCCTTGATGCAAAGATAGCCCTTCAAACAGTAATAAAAGTCCTAAAGGGAAGCGGCGTAAAAATACAAACGCAAGATCCATTCCTTGACGAGGAGAGAAAGAACAGGGGAGCAAACAAGGCTTCTTTGGAATAGGCGCGCAGCCTTGCAAGAATATACACACATGAACATACTAATCACATCATCGGGCCGGAGAGTGGAGCTTGTAAAGCTTGCCAAAAAGACGCTGCAAAAATACGGCGGCAAAGTGGTGGCAGCAGACGCGTCGCCCTCGGCTCCGACGTCGAAATTCGCCGATTCGTTCGAGGTTATCCCGCGGATATCCGATGCAAGGTTTATACCGTCGCTGCTTGAAATCTGCAAGAGGCGCTCTATCGACATTCTAATACCGACTATCGACACCGAACTGGCCGCCCTTGCCGAAAACGCGGGCGAATTTTCCAAGATTGGGGTATTGGCAAATATTTCCTCGCCGGACGTTATAAAAATCTGCAGAAACAAGATAAACACACAGAAATTCTTCGAGCAGAACGGCATTTTGGCGCCACAATTCGTCGGCCCCGACACTCCGTCGGACAAGGTAAAATACCCGGTATTCATAAAGCCCCTCGACGGCTCGTCGAGCATAAACGCCTTTAGGGTCGAAACGCCCAAAGAGCTCGACTTTTTCAGAGATTACGTCCCCAACCCGATAGTGCAAGAGATGGTCTCCGGCCAAGAGTACACCATAGACGCCTTTTGCGATTTTGAATCCAACCCCATAACGGTAGTTCCCAGGCGCCGCCTTGCCGTGCGCTCGGGAGAAATTCTAAAGGGGCAAACCGTGCGCGACGAGGCTCTCATAGGCGCCGCAAAGGATTTGCTGGCGAAACTGAAACCCTTCGGCCACATAACAATCCAATGCATAAAAAATAGCCAGGGCATATTCTTCATAGAGATAAACCCGCGCTTTGGCGGCGGGGCGCCCATGTCTATCATGGCGGGCGCAAACTCAATAGAAAACCTCGTCAGGCTAAAGCTCGGCGAAAAATTAGCCTACGATGAAACTTGGCGCGAGGGTCTAACCTTCTCGAGGTTTGACGATTCTGTCATAATATAATGATTAGGCTCGTAATATGCGATTTTGACGATACTCTTGCGCTCGAACGCGACTTCGTTTCAAGCGGATTTGCCGCGTGCTCAAAGTATTTGTCGCAACTATGCCCCGGGCACACGCCCGAGGCCATATTGCAAATTTTATGGGAAGAATTTCGATATAGCCCGAGGAGCGTATTTGACAGAGCCGTAAAGAGGCTTTCGGACGCCTCGGAAGAGAACGCGCGCGAGTGCGTGGAGCTCTACCGCAACCATTTCCCAAGCATTTCCTACCAGCCCGATGTAAGAGAGTTTTTAAGGCAGCTAAATGCGCGCCGAATACACTCGGCCATAGTTACCGACGGATCCTCCACCACACAGCACAACAAAATCATAGCCGTAGGAGCCGACGCCGACTTTGAAAAGATAATCGTCACCGGGGATTACCCGGAAACTTGGCACAAACCCTCTCCCCTTCCCTTTGAAGCACTGCGGGCGCACTTTGGCGTCGAATATCCAGAAATGCTCTACATCGGCGACAACCCCCGAAAGGACTTCGCCGTAGCGGGAAAAATCCCGATACGCACCGCGCGCATACTCCGCCCGGGCGGCATTTACGCCGGCGCCCCCTACGTAGACGAAATTCGGGAAGACGCCAGAATATCGTCGCTTCCCGAAATATTCGACACGCCGCTGTTTAAGTAGCTAAACTTTTTCGTCGGGATAAAATATGGTTCTATCGTCCCATTCAGGGTGCTCGTACGGGTGGGCGTGCTTGGGCAAAACATGGTAGTTGCCGTAGCGGGCGCGCAGGTACATGTCGACGTTTGCCGGCGCGCTGAAGCTTACGCCGTTAAAATCTATGCTCGAGAGGGGGAACATGACCTCTTTGGGGATGGAGAGCATATCTTTTGGAAAAAGAAAGGTGTAAAGGCGCATTTTTATCCTGTCGGAGAGGTCGTCGTAGCAGTATATGTCGCAATAGACGCCGTCGCCTATGAGCTGGGCATGCTCGTTGTTTCTAATCACAAAGGAAATATCAGATGGCAGCTCCGCCTTGAAGATTTCGCCGTATTTTACGGCGTCGTCAAACATCATTCCCATATCGGAATCGGTATCCCAGGGAATGAAGCCGCCGTGGCGCTTGGCGCCCAGGAGAGTGCCGTATTCGAGCCAGTACTTTATGCCGTGCCTTTCGCAAATTTCTTTGAATTGGCACAGCAATCTGAACATGCGCTGCTGCATTTCAAGGCGCTTCCCCTTGGCCGGATGCGCCTTGGAAACGTCGAGATAGTAGTCCATGAGCAAATCGAGCTTAAAATTCAAATCCTCTATGCGCGACTCGATGTCTTTAAGCCTCCGCGCCTTTGACTTCGAAGGAGAGCTCATCTCCCTCAATTTTGCCACAGCCCTGCCGGATATTCCCATTTTTCTTGCCAGCGCGCGCGCCGCCGGGTTGGCCCCAAGCTTTTTAATAAGCCCCGATATCATCTTTTTTTCTCTTTCTTGCCAAATTCAATGTCGGCGGGGAAATGGTTGTCGGTCTTGGCTTTTATGCTCTCGAAATTGGCCCATATGCGCTTCTTTAGGCTCGACGATGAAACGCCGTCGCCGTATGGAAAATACACGACGCTCACCCCCAGCTTCTCAAGATAGTCGTACTTGCCCACCCAGTCGTCGCCTACGACAAAAATATCAAACTTCAGCTTTTTGACTTTGTCGGTATGGTCGAGAGATTTCTGGGGAATAACGATATCCGGCCCCTTGATGGCCTTCATGAGCGCTATTCTCTCCTCGAATGGAATTATTGGCTGCGACTTGTATGAGGCGACGAGCTCGTCGGTGTTGACGCCCACTATGAGTATATCGCCAAGCGCCCGCGCATAGTTTATCATTTTGAGATGGTTGACATGCAGCATGTCGAACGCGCCCGAAGTGTAAACGACTGTCTTGTCTGCTATCATTGTTTTTCGCCCCTATTTTGCCGATTTTATCCTGCGAAGGCAAACCAATATTTTTTCAATCAAATCGTCGAAATCCGCCTTCGAGGTATTGCCCACGTGTGCGACGCGCAAAATCTTTTTTGAGAGCTCGCCGCCGCACGGGTTGACGTATATTTGAAAATCGTCCTTGAGCATCTTAAAGATTTCGTAGGCGTCTATGCCGTCTTCGAATTTTAGAGGCGTAAGAATGTTTGAAAGCGGATACCCGCGCTCGTAATCAAGCCCCGCCCCGAGCGCCTTTTCCCTAAAATAGCGGCTTTTGTTCGAGACTTCTTCCAGCCGCGCGCAAACTCCCCCGTTTTCGGCGATAAAGCCTATCATCTCGGACAGCTCGTATATTATGCCCACAGCGGGCGTAAACGGCGTCTGGCCGCGGATGTTGTTTTTAAAGTATTCCTTGAAGTCGAAGTAGGAATAAAGCGGGGGCGGAGCCGACTCTACGCGCTCCTTCATCCTCGGGCTCAAAGCCACGATAGACATTCCGGGCGAAAGGCCGAGTCCCTTCTGGGAACTGGCAATAGCCACGTCTATTCCGTATTTTTGCATATTGAACTCGTCGGCCAGAAACGTGCCGATTGCGTCCACGATAAAAAACATGCCCCGCTCTCTGCAGAAATCGGAAAGCATTTGCGCGCAATAGAGCTGGCCGGTCGAGGTCTCCGTCATGTTTACCAACAGCGCCCGATATTTCCCGGCCGAAAACTTATCCAAGTCCTCCCGCGTGAGAGCCTTGCCAAAAGGCAAATCCACAGAATCGAAGTCCATGCCGTGGGAACGAAGCAAAGAGCAGAATCGCGCGCCGAACGTGCCCCCGTTTATCACGAGAGACTTGTCCGATTTCATCAGGCAGTTGTCGACGACGGCCTCCATTGCCCCCGTCCCCGACGAGGCCAGATACACGATTTCCGACCCTTCCTCCGCCGCGAGCATTTTCCGCAAGTTTCGCGTGTTTGAAAGCATGAGCGAGGAAAATTCGTCCGTCCTAAAATAGGGATAACCGCGCTCGTAAACTCGCGCCGTGACCGGGTATGGCTGAACGGGACCGACTGTGAAAATTTTCATTTTTTTATAAAATTTATGGCGTTGTATATGGCGCGCTTGAGCGTGTCGCCCAAGACGTACGCGGAAAACAGGAGCCGCAGCGGCGGGCGTTTAAGCCACTTTGCCCTTAGGCTCCGGTAATCCAAAGTCTGTAAATCGGACATAAATTCGCCGCGCTTTTCACTGTGTGCCATGTTTTGACGCAGTGGCCGCTGTATGCAGACAACCAGTTTTTCGTCTACCCGGCAGATGCGCATGCTTTTGCCCAACTGTGCACATACGCTACAGCCTTTGGGCGAATTTGCAATAATTAAAGATGTTCCCAATCCGCCTCCGTAAATTTTTCTTGGAAACTTAAATATGCGCCAAAGGTCGCCCAGTGAGATGTCGCCGACGCGCTCTCTTCGGCAAAACCTGCATTTTTGACAGGCGGGGCGGCTCATGAGGCCGGCAAACCAAGCAGAGTAGAATAGATTAAACCAGCGCGATACCGAAATGCGCTTGCCGTCTTCAAAGACTGCGCTCATCAAATAACACTCCCAACCGCCGTTAAACTTGTCCCGATACGCAAAATTTTTCAGCCGCGACCCGTTAATACTGCGCAGATAGGCCATATATTTGCGCACGAACAAGGGCGAAGGCACGCTCTCGCACAATACGTCAACGGTAAGCAGGTTTTCAAAGTCGCGGCCGAGAAAATTTTTCAAGCCGGCAATCTGGCACGGCGTGCCGCTAAACAATACCCTTTTGCCGTCCTGCAAGAACTTTTTTGCGTCTATGAAAGATAAAGAGACGTCGCTTTGCTCGTACTTTGACCCGCGAAATTTGCAAGAGTGGGACTTGTCTGTGACGTAAGACTGCCTAACTGAAAAGTCAGGCGCGAACTCCGCGCCAAAAATTGCGTAGTCTCCCATGCAAAAGACATCGGCAATCGCCGAAAATGCCCCGCCGCTTGAGCTTGAGCGGCGTAGATTTTCGTCATTTACGTATCCACCAAAAAATTCCCCGTTTCCGGGGTTGAAAAAGCGCTCCGAAGAAGACGCCACACATACTTTTCTGCAAAGGTTGCACTCTATGCACAAGGCGGCATTTATTTTAGGATACCTAAACCCCTCTTCGTCGGGCTGCATCGATATCGCGCGCACAGGGCACGCATTTTGGCACGCCCCGCATCCGAAGCAGTCGGATTTGTCGCAGCTATCCAAATAACATTCCATTACACTAGCCCCAGGGCCTTTTTCAAATACGACCTGGAAAACTCTCGCCTAGGCTCGAGATTTTTTCGCACCTTCGCGTAGTCGATTTTCAGGCCTTCGGCTATTGCCTTATCCGCGTCGGCGCCGTCGCAAACTATTCTGTTTGAGAGCCCCGCGCAAGCGCACAGATGCTCTATCTTGCTCGAGCAGCACTGGCGTTTATACGAATAAAAATCCCGCTCGAATATCATCGAAAAAATCGTTCCGTGAAAAGAGTCTGTTACAACCACGGACGCGTCCCTTATTAGCCTTAGAAAATCCTCTATCGAGCTGCAATATACGTTTTTTACTTTGAAAAGGCGCAGGCAGTCTTTGTTTATTTCGACGACCCTCAAGTTAAGTTTTTTTGCCAATTCGTCAATAAACTTGTACATTTTCACGTGCCTTTTGCGCGCGTAATAGAGCAGGTATTTTTCTTTAAAAATCCTCTTCCCGTCAATCAAGGCCTCGTAATCGGACCTGTCCAAAAGAAGAGTGGGGTCGAGCGTGTTGGGAATCTCCCTATTTGCCAAAGACGAAAATAGGCTAATATGCCTCGACTCCCTCATAGAGGCGGCCGAAAAGTTTTTTAGCCTCTCTTTTATTGTCTGTTTGTCGCTTTCGGAAAAGTCCATATCCGCCGCCGAAGGCGAATATGCAATGCAAAGTTTGCCGCGCATAACGGGATAATTCGCCCAAAAGCCATCGTCGAAACCGCCCGACTCGTCCGTGCTCCAAACGGTATCGGAACCTATGATGTAGGCGCCGTATTGGGCTTTGTCAAAATTATCCGAGTATATTTTCTCCTTTGAGAGCCTCATGTTTTTCTTAACAAAGGACTCAAATTTCCCTATAAGCCTATATATCTGGATTTGAAAAAAGAGGAGATTTATAAAGCGCAATATATTGTGCGTTTTGTCCCCCAGAATGGGCAGGCGCATGTTTACATTGCGAAGATGGTCGGGGACGTAATCTATTATCTCATTTTCAACCCCGAGCTTGGAAAGGTAGCGTTGCATGGCGTAAGCTTGGAGCACAGAACCATAATTTGCAAATTTTTCATAAAAATGGTATGTTAGTATCCCAATCCTAAGTTTTCTTGGCATGACAAATTCTCTTCAACGCCGAGAGAATGGCCGAGCGCACGAAAAGAAGAGGCTTCTCTACCACGACCCCAATCATTGTATGGGAACCGTCCGGACGCTTGCACATTCTGCACCAGCAGTAAGAGTACTTGTATCGGAATAAATGCCATAATCTATAGAATTTATCATTATAAAAATTTTTCCTAAATAATATAGAATAATAACTGGTTCCGCTGTAGGAATTTATACGCCATCTGTAAAAACCGTTTTTTAGGTTTCTGTTTATGTTTATATCTGAATTCAATGCGGTGGATATGTATGCGTATGAACAGTGCTTTTCTTTTGCCATTTCAAGCACGAAGCTGGTAAGCTTGCTCGATATACCCATTCCGGTAAAGACTGGATCCACACAGTCAATGCTTATATACATTCGATTCTTGGAAAACAGGAAGCCGCATCTTTGAAAATCTATCAAGCTGCAGGCGACTACATCGGGACCTATTTGGGCGACGACTACCGCACCGTTTGCCATGATTTTTTTTACAAAGTCGCTATCGATTTTGCACGCGGAAAACGTTATGCCCTGTTTCTTTGGCACCTCGAAGCATTTCTTTACAAAATCTACAATGAAGTCGTCGGAAACCCATGTAGGATTTACAAAAATCTCTATCTTTTCGCCTATCTCTTTTGAATTTGACTTTTTTATATCATTCATATTTGCGGGACATTTGCGCGACTTGACACAAAAATAAGAAACTAAGCGGAAAACTTACAATAAAAAACTAAAAAAAATCTCTTAATAAAAAGCGCCTAACGCAGACAACATCCGCCTTTGAATATGTATTGCATCTAACGCCTAGCATGTAAGGCCCTGTTAAGAGAACAAAAACCTGGGTTTAACTAAACTCCCACGAATATGTTGCTTAAGTTTTGCCACTACGCGCATTACCCCGACTGTGCATGTGATAGTGATGTATTGGAAAAAAGAGGGAAAAGAGAAAAAAGGCGCATACGCCCAATCACGCGAAGATCCCGCATTGTGGCAGGTAAAAGCGCATTAGACAAACTTCTCCTGCAACGAATTCTCACTGCCACGCTTCGCAAGAGAATTGGCAATTAAATTTAATCGGCCTGAGGCTGCACGAAATCTCTTTTTAGGAAAAAGCGTATAATTGCATAGAGAACGAGCACATTCACAAGACAAAATATGCTAAGCGATTCAATCCCCGCCGAAAGGCTAAAGTGGTGTCGTATAAACCCGAGGATGGTCGACGACGTCGAGCCTATCAAGAAGCCTCCGCATATCATAATGCTCATTCCCGAGGCCCTAAAGCGCACCGGCGCGACATCGAGTACCGACGCAAATATGCAGGAATCGCAGACTCCCTTGAAGAATCCGTACATAAAAAGGCCCGCAATACATTCTTTGAGGTTTCCGGTATTTGCCACGAGAATAAGAAACGGCGCAATGCACGCAAAGCCTATCATGTTAAGCGAAAATCTTATGCTTTTAAATTTTGCAAAAAGCCTGTCGCATACGGCGCTGCCTGCTATCACGCCGATGAAGGCTCCGGCGTAAACCCATATTACCGAATGGAAAGCCGCTTTGGTGAGATCCATGCTGAAAGTTTCGTAAAGGTAGGTTGGAATCCACGTTTTAAAGCCTATGTCTATGTAAACCAGCGATCCGAAAACGACGGCCAGCAACAAAAGCGAGGGGCGCCTAAGAACGACAGAAAAGGCCTCTAAAAAGCTCGGTTTCGAGGTGTCGGATGAAACCTGCTTTGTATTGCGCATAAATAAAACAAGGCAAACGCTCCATGCAATGCCGACTGCCCCAAAAATGAAAAACGGAAGGCGCCAACCCGATAAATCTCCGCCGACAAGCCATGAAAGCCCTTCCGGTACTTTTATATTTTTAAGGTCCGCCAGATATCCGGCAACACAGCTGCAAATTATTATGCCTGCGTACTGGGCGGTTTGAAGAATGGAAAGCGCCGTTGAGCGCGTTTTGCTGTGCGCCTGCCCCAAAAGGGAACTCGATGGCGGGTAATAAAAGCTTTGTCCGATCGCGTTTATTAGCCCGTACGTAATAATAACGCCCCCAATTCCCGCGGCCGCGCCCGAAAAAAATATGCCGAAGCTGAAAAGCAATACGCCGCATACGACAACCCACTTGCGGCTGAGCATGTCGCTTAATACGCCCGTAAACGGGACGCACAGCCCGTATGCAAAAGTAAATATTGTCGACACGAGGCCTATCTGCACCGAACTTGCGTTAAAGTCCCCCTGTATTTGGGGTATTACGGCATTATAAATCTGGCGCGTCCCCTGCTGCAGCAGGTATGCGACCCAAAGCAGCATTAAAAGGCGCCATTTATATGTGTGCAGATTCCCCTTATCATCCATAAAATAATCCTTTCAGTGTCGGCAGATAAGCCGGATTTTTTCCGGGAGACGAATCCGGGAAAAATCCGGCGGCGTTATTTTCTTGCGAAGAAGCGCAAAAGCTTCGCCGCGTATGCGGCGCAGTCGTCCACTACGGGGTCATTGAACAAATCCACCGCCTTAAACCCGCCGGAGAGGGCCTCGAGGTTTCTTTGTGTGGATTTTAGGAAGGTGTCCATGAATTCGGTAGCTATGTTTATCTTCGAAATTCCGTTTTCGATAAGCGCCACTATATCGGCTGGCGGAGTCCCCGAGCCTCCGTGTAAAACAAGAGGCACGCCGCCGAGAGCCTCGGCTATGGCGCGGCATCGGGCAACGTCTATCTTTGGAGCGGCCTTGTAAAAACCGTGAACGGTGCCCACGGAAATTGCAAGGGCGTCAACTTTTGTATCGGAATAAAAGCGCACGGCGTCTTCCACGGATGTGAGCGCATTGTCGTCGCCCATTGCAACATGGCCTATTTCTCCCTCGCAGCTTGCGCCCACCATATGGGCAGTCCTCACCGCATACGAGGTCAACGATACGTTTTCCTCGTAGGGCTTCATGGAGCCGTCGAGCATTACCGACGACATTCCCGCAGCCAGAGCCTCGCGTATCTGCCAGGCCTCCGCGCCGTGGTCGAGCTGGAGTACGACGGGCATGGAACACCTGTGCGCCAACCGCAGCAATGTCCCTGCCAGATCTCCGCCCTTCTCCGAACGGAACATTCGCTGAAACAGCTGCATTATAACGGGTAGCCTCTCCCCTTCGGCCGCGCGTATAACGGCGAGTGCGCATTCGTAATTGGCGACGTTGAAAGCCGCCACGGCGCGTTTTTCTTTGCGCGCCTGCGGCAATATTTCGTTGAGTGTTGTCAGCATAAATATTACAGGCAGCCGGCTGCCAGCTCCGTAAGGGTTAGCACCTTGACTTTTGTATTCTTGGACAGCTGAATTTTAGTGTAGGGCGAGGCCGTTATAAGGACGTCGGCCTTTGGATTTCCAACCCTCGCCTCTACGTACTTTGCCATCTTTTTGACTATCTGCGGGCGCAACTGCGCAAAGACCACGGCGCCTTCGCCGCACGTGTAGGACTCCTCGTTGTTTGTCCCGAACATATACGGAATTTCCTCGTCGAGAATATCGGTGGTAAATTCCGCGGGGCTGGAAGCTTTGAGCCTTGAAAGCAGCTGGCGGGGGAATTTTAAATTCGAATTGTAGTTTTTCAGATAGTCGCTTTCGAGATAGTACACCTCGCCCGCCGCACGCGGAAATTTTAGCTTTTGGGCCAAAATAAATTCGCTTACATGCATGGGCTTTGCCGAAAGCTTTATGCCGAACTCAGCGGTGTCGTTGACGAGAGCGTCGTACACATACGGACTCGAAACAACCACGGTCTTTGCCTTGGCGGCCGTTAGCGAATCCACGAACTCTCCGAGGCGCTCTTTTGCCTGCTGCCAATAGCCCATAACTTTGAGCGCTTTGCCGCAGTCGCCGCCGGTTGCCGTCGCGTACTTTATCTTCGACTTTTTCGCTATTTTGTCAAAGGCCTCCATTTCGCCGGGAAGCGCCATAGTGTCGGCGTCGGCGTAATAGACGATGTCGGAAGGGCCCGAAACGGAAGCCGCGGCGGGAGAGGAAAGAATCTTCTTAGACAATTTCGATACGTCTTTCGGCGCCAATCCCGCCTCTACGATGTCGCGGCGGGCGGCGAGAACCGCGCCGTTTTCGTCCCAATGGTTGACGCAGTGGAAACGGCAGGCCGCCGACATGTCGCAGGAATATATCGTGTCTATGAAGTCGGCGTTGGAGAGCTTTGACTTGTCGAGCATTACGCCCCAAATCATGGAGCTTCTAATTCGCGGAGTGTCGGCCTCGCGGAAAGTCACATTTCCCACCGCCGACAGGTGCCGGCACATGAAGCAAAAGCGGCACTTTTTTATGTCTTCTTCAAATTTATCTATGTTCATTGTAAAATATCCTCCTTTATTAGAGACCCATTTTGCCGGGATTCATAATGTTGTTTGGATCGAGCGTCTTCTTAATTCCCTCCAGAATTGGGAAGCTATTGGCGTACAAGTCTTTCATGTAGCGGCCCAGCTTAAGGCCTACGCCGTGGTGCTCGTTAATCACGCCTCCGTTCTTGATGGCCTCGCGTATGGCAACGTCCCAAACGGCGTTGTACAGCGCCGCCGCCTGGCGCGGATCTTCGGGAACGTCCTTGCCCTCGAAAATAAAGCGCGCATAGAGCATGCAGCCCCACTGGTACCAGTGCGAAAAATGCCCGATAAACCGCGCCTTCGGGAATTTTTCATTTACGGCCTTTTTCATGGCCCAGTAGACTTTTTCTATGTGGGCGAAATCGGCGACGGTATCGAGCGTCCCGAAAGCCTGGGGAAGGTGGAACATGAATCCGGGATAGAAGAATTTGTACTTGTTCTTCCACCAGAGGTCGCCCCCCTTGCTGCCCAGGTCTGTGCCGTTATATTTTTCCTCCATTATTTTTCTGGCGTGCTTCATTTGAAGCTCGACAATGTCTTTTTCTCCGTCGAAACCAAAGACGAGATACGCGCCGGAGCCGATGTCTATGCCGAATACTTTTTTTACGTGCGTAAGCGTCTCGGTCTCGTCGTAGAGGCGCACGGCGCAAGGCTCAAGGCGGCTGCGCATGAGGTCTGCGCCTGCGCTCATTGCCGTGTGAAAGTCCTTGAATAGATAGGCACGAAACTCGCGCGCTGCGGGTTTTGGGTGGATTTTCAAAGTGACCTTCGTAATCACACCGAGCGTCCCCTCGCTTCCCAGAAACATCATTGTAAGATCAGGCCCAGAAGCGTGGCGCGGAACCGGCAGCGTTTTTATTATCTCGCCGGTGGGCGTCACCACTTCGAGGCTCATCACCATATCCTCGATTTTGCCCCACTTAGTCGAAAGCACCCCCGTGCCGCGGTGCGCGAGAAAGCCGCCAATTGTCGCGCATGATATCGAGGCAGGCAGATGCATTGTCGAATATCCCTTCTTGTTTACAGCCCATTCCAGATGGCGGGCTATGATGCCCGTCTCGGCAGTCACTGTGAGGGATTGCTCGTCTATGTCTAATATCTTGTTCATTCTCTTCGTATCGAGAATTATTCCGCCTGCAATCGGCAGGGCGCCTCCCTGGGAACCCGATCCGCCGCCCCAGGTTACTACGGGTATTTTGTACTGGTTGGCTATTTTGACAACCTTGGCCACTTCTTCGGCGCTTCCGGGATGGACGACAAAGTCGGGCTTGGGCGTGGGCATGCCCCTGTCATGCCACATTTCCGGAATCCAATAGTAGTCTATGGAGTGGCCGAACTTGTCGGAATCTCCGGTACCCACGTATTCGGACCCTACGGCATCGGCCAATTCCGTCCTGATCATTTCAAACATATAGCTGTCTTTTGAAACAAACATTTGTATATTCTCCTATTTGTTTTTGTTAGAAATTATTATTGTACACCGGCGCAAGGGCGTCGTGTGTAGCCTTGTATTTTTTGAAAAGCTCTGCATAGAGTTGGGCTTTTTCTTGGTCGGGCTCCAAAGAGCGCGCCATTTTTAGGTGTTTTAGAGCATCTTTGGGGCTTGCAAAAAAGCCCGCGCCTACGCCCGCAAGGAGCGCGCTGCCGTAAGAAGCGTCGCCCGGGATTGGAACGGAAGCCGGCCTGTTAAATACATTGCATATAATTTCGCCCCAAATATCGGAGCGCGCGCCGCCCCCTATTAAAAATATGCGCTTTACATCAAGGCCCATCTTTTCGATTGCCCCTCGGCAGTCCCTAAGGGAAAAGGCCACGCCTTCCATAAGCGCGCGTATGAAGTCGCCCTTTGTCGACGAAATCGACACTCCGGTAAAGCTCGCCCTCAGGTTCGGATCCCAATACGGAGAGCGCTCCCCCTGCAAGTAGGGCATGAAAACGACTCCGCCAGCCCCAATATCGGAATTTCTGGCAAGGTCGTCGATTATTGAAAACACGCGCCTGCCACGAGCCTCGGCCTCCGATTTTTCCGCGCCGCAAAAGGCGTCTCTAAACCAGCGCAAGCACAGTGCCGCGGCGTTTGTAGCCGCCACGGAATACCACATGCCATCGACTATATGGGAGTATGTAAGCGTGGTTTCCGACTTTCGCGGGCTCCCCGTCATGACGTTGACATTGCCTGCCGTGGCAAGCTTTATGATGCAGTCGCCCTCTTCAACAGCTCCTGCCCCGTAGTCCTCAACTGCGGAATCGCTGCTGCCGCAGACCACCGGTATTCCCTCGGGCAAGCCCGTCTCCTCGGCGGCCTTTTTCGTGACGCCTCCGACGACATCGCAAGGTTTGACTATTTTGGGAAGAGCCGAAATATCCAACCCCGAAAGGCCGACGAGAAAATCCGACCACTTGCCGGCGGCCGCGTCAAAAAACAGCGTGCCCTGCGCCTCAATGTAGTCTGTGCAGGCTTCTCCAGTCACCAGAAAACGCGCGTAGTCTTTGACAAAGAGCACGCGGCGGACGCGCCCAAGAAGCCCGGGCTCGTTTTCCTTTAGCCACATCAACTGGGGCAAAGTCCATGTGGGAGTTGGCATCTGGTAGGCTGTTTCAAATATCTTTTGGGCGTAATTTTCGCGCAGATATTTACACTGGGAAACGCTGCGCTGGTCGGTCCACATTATGGTGTTGCGAACGGGCTTGTAATTTTCGTCGAGAAGCACCGCATTGTGCGTGGAGCCGTCGAAGGCGACCGCCCTGACTCTTTTCAAGTCAACTCCCTTCTCCGATATTTTGGATATCGACGCGCACATGGCCCCGTACCAATCCGAAGGGTTCTGCTCAGCCCAGCCCGGACGCGGAAAGAACGTGGGATATTCAAGCGAGGCTTCCGCCACGACGGACGCCCCCGGCATGGAAATTGCGGTGACTTTGCAGCCCCCCGTTCCGAAGTCAATTCCAAGCAAAATATCGCGATTTTCCGACATACTATTTCCCAACGACCCACTTGTGGGCCGGATCCATGGATGAAATCAGCCCCCTGTTGACCATGCCGCTCATAGTCCAAAGGTAGTACATGGCGTATCCCGGAGCCCCGCAAAGAGGGTGGTAGCCTTCGGGTATCGCGACAGTGTCGTAATTTTTTACCGTGTATGTTTCGTCGATTCTGCCGTCGGGAGTGTATATCTTTTGAATGCCAAACCCCTGGGGCGGATTGAAGAGGTAAAAGTAAGTCTCTTCCATGTCTATCTCCTCCGGAAGATTATCCACATCGTGGCGGTGCGGCGGATAGCCCGACCAATTGCCGGATGGTATCATGCCCTCGCCTATGTAGAAGTGTTCCGAGTCGAATTTTTCGTCCAAAATTACCGTGGCCGTACGCGTGAAGTTGTCGCGGCCGAGGCTGAACGAACGGGTTTGTGAGGGCGCAATATGCGTGGGTCTTGCCGTATCGCGCGTCACCGGCGCGGCGTTGACGGCTATTTCTACGTCAGTTATGGCCGTTATTTTGTAGGAGGTTCTGCGCGGCAGATACACCGTCGACGGCGCTCCGTCAAAGGGATTTTTGCGCGCGCCAACCTCGTCGAAAGAAAATCCGCCGCCTACAAACGAGCACTTCCCGCCCATGAGAACAAACGCAAATTCGAATTCCCCCGTTAGCGCTTCATAGGCCTGGCCTGCGCTTAGTCTGAGCAGGCCAAACGACGTCAGCCTCATGCCGCATTCTCCCACATCGAAAATCTTATTATAGCCGTTTTCGGGATTGAGCTTTATTAAATGATTATCCGTTTTCATAATATTTTTTTTGAAAAAATTTTTCATTTAACGAGCACCGGCTCTATGTCCATGGCTCTGCAAAAAGCCAGCAGCTCTTCGGTAACGTCGCCGTAACATAGGCTGTAATGGTGCTCGAAACCGCCGTAGAATGTTTCGTCGTGGACGCGCTTGTTGCCGGCGTCGAATACGACCTTAAGCGGATTCCCGCGCACAAACATGTCCGTATCTATAGCCGTGCCCGGCATGATTAGCATTCTAAAGGCGCTGCCATCGCGCGTTTCGCTTAGGCGGGCGACCGTCACGCGGCCGGGCTTGAGCGGGAATTCATTGATTACGCCCTTTGTGGGAACCGTGGACGAGTTCTGCAAGACGCGCTCGTGCCCCGCCTTGCACAGCGCGCACGGCGCGGCTCCGCAGTGCCAGAATACGCTGTACTGGCAGTCTTCCTCGTTGTAGATCATATCGCAGAAGAATGGAACCTCCCCAGAGAGGATGTATTCCAGACGCAACATCACGGCCGCGTACACGTCGCCCTCGCAGACGGTAAGATCCCCGTGGTTTGTGAGGTGGCCGATTGTCGAGCAGGCCAGCATTCCGTAAAGATCGTCGGCTATTATTTCCGGCCAGCAGCGGATCGTAAAAGTATCAACGCCAAACTTTTCTTTCATGCCTCTGACGGCCGCAAAGAAGGCCGCCGATTTGCGCAGATTCTCGGGGCTCGTCTCGATGCGCGTGGCGTCTGACTTTATTATGCCGAGAGCCTGTTGTATTTTGTCCTCGGGCATGTTTTTTGCGTCGTTGACCAGTTCGAGCATAGTTATAAACATCACCTCGGCGCCTATTTTTTCGCGCAGCAGCATTTCCGAACAGCACGACGTGTAAAAGCCTGGAACGCGACCGCCGATTGAGCCTATGCGCATTTTTCTAACCGCCTCTATGCCCCTGACCACGCGCACCGCCTTCTCTATTCCGCTGAGCGCCTTTTCCGAGCCGACCGCCCCGTGCACGTGAAAATACGGCACGCGCAGCCTCCACATAAAATGCGAATTCATGTTTGATGCGCAAAGCGAGTTCGCCTTCAGGCGCCCGCCCTCGGGATCGGGCTCGGGCTGCGACCACAACACTACCGGAACGCCAAGGCGCTTTGCAAAAAGCGGCACTATCGTCCCCAGCGCAAAAGTAGCAAAGAACGCTACCAGCACATCGGGGCGCTCGCGTTCAAAATCCTCCAAAATTTTTACGGCCTGGGCCTCGGTTTCAATCATGTCGCCGCCGCCGACAAGCTCGGTGTCGGCTATTCCCGAAAGCATGTCGCAGGCCTGCTGGCGCTGCTTCTGCATTATCGCGTTCGTCCAATTCTGTTTCGTCAGGGGCAAAAAGCCTATTTTTAATTTCTTTTGCATGATAAACTCCCTATTTTGTTATTTATTTTTTGATAAAAATTCGTCGACCTCCTCGCGCGTTGGGATTCCCGCGCGCCCGCCCAATTTGCGGCACTTTAAGGCCGATACTGCGGCGGCGAACCTCTGGCACTCGTATAAGTCTTGGGTCTGAAGGTAGCGCACGGCAAAGCCGGTGTGGAAGACGTCTCCGCAGCCTGTCGTATCCACCACCGGAACCTTGAAGGCGGGGCATCTTACAAATTTGGAACCATCCAAGACCATCGACCCTTCCTCGCCCATAGTACAGCCGACGACTCTCGCACCGCAATCCCCCGATAGCGCCCTGAGCGCCTCCTCAAGGTTTTCGCGACCCGTCCAGCCCCTTGCGAAAGACTCGGAGGCTATCAAGATATCGGCGTAGGCGAGAAGATCTCCCGCCCCGTCGCGCAATGTCCCCGCGTCAAAATTTACCAACACTCCGCTCTCCTTGGCTTTCTTTGCAGCGGCAAGCGCCCCTTCGGGGTTGTGCCCGTCGATATGCAAAATTTTCGCATTCGAGACTAATTCAAGATCTACCTCGCCCGGCGAGAGTTCAGCCGAATTGCCGCGCGTCCATGCCACGCTCCGCTTTCCAGTGGGCTCGTCTATCCAACAGTAGGCTATGGCGGATTCGCACCCCTCGCGCACGCGCACCGCGCCGGTGTAAACGCCCTCCGAATTAAAATCGGCAAGTATGCGCCCTCCGGCGTCGTCGGAACCCACAACGCCTATGAAAGCCGCCGAAAGCCCCAGGCGGGAAGCCGCAACCGTGGAAGTCGCCGCGGGGCCACCCCCTTGAACGGTGTGGGTTATTATCTTGACTTTCGAATCAAGCGGAATGTGGGGCAAGAGTGAAATATCGTCGTTGCTGCAAAAGCCCAATCCTATGTAGTCGTATTTTTTCATATTGCTTGTATTTGCCCTCGGCGGCAACCGGAAGCATACCGCGCATCCGACCGCCTCTCGGCGCAATCCTTACGCGCCCGCCTAAGATGATTTCTCATTACTCCAAGACGGGGCAAATATTCAAACAATATTTGGACGTATTTTACTGGACAGTTTAGTAATTTCGCCAATTACAAATAAAAAAACGGGGTGCCAAGCGCCCCGCCGCGCGGCTTGCAAGTTATATTTTGCCCTCTTTTTCCAGAGAAGCCTCCACCCATGTCGGTGGGACTAAAGTCGTCAAATTATACGTGTCTTTCCCGGGGCGCTCATTGCGGTTTAGCGCGTCCCTGAGACGGCGCATGGCGACTCGCCCGACGAGGTCGTTATTTTGCTCTATTCCGACCCATTCGGGAACATATCCGCGGCGTTCAAGCTGGATTAGTTTTGTTTTTGAGGCGTCGAAACTCTTTTTTCTCAAAAGTATTTCGCGCGTGGAATCGAGTAGGTACAATACAGCGTCGGGTCTATTTTTATCGAACCACTCGTATAGGCGTTTGACGTACCCGGGCGATGAATCGGGCTCGGAAAACGGGCACAGGCGGAAAGACTGTGGCAGCTTCATTTGCGCGCGCAAATAGCCGCCTATAAACCGCCCGCCGACAAGGTCGTCTATGCGCTCTTCGAGCACGAGCCCGGGGCGCTTATACCCCAGGGCAAGAGCCTTTTGCACCGCCATATACGATATTGCGTACTGGTCGGCCGAAACCATTTCCAGAGTCGGATTGTAAGTCTTTATGCCTATTGAAACGAAATAGAAATTGCGCCATATGCACTCGTATCCCGAGGGCAACACGCTGTCGGAAGAATGCCCTATGATTACCCCTCCGCGTATATTTCGGGCTCTCAGAGCCCTCTCCAGCTTCTCGGGAGTCAGCCTTAAGTCGTGGAGCCAAAACTCGTTGATGCTGTAGCCGAGTTTTTTCGCCTCGTCCTTTATGCCTATAAAATACTTGGGAAGCGTGGGATGGTTTGAAAGCGCGTATTCGTCCTTGTTGCCGTTTATTATGGCTATGGATTCCGAAAATCCGCCGTAGGAACTCTTTTTGAGGCTCGACATCATCGACGAAACAAGCTCGTTTTTCACATACCCCATCGCCTTCGCCTTCTTTGCCACTCGCTCGCGCGTGCGCACGGGTATCTCCGGAGAATTGTTTAGCGCCATTGACACGGCGCTTTTTGAAATGTTTAGCCTTTTGGCTATGTCGGAAAGCGTTACTTTTTTACCCTTCATAATGGATTTCGGACTCTATTTAACAGAATATGCAATTTTTTTTGGCAATTGCAACAATATACTTTACAGTTCAGAAAAACCGGCAAAATATTTCTCCTTCCCCGCACCGATACTCGTATTCGCCATGCTTCTTTTTAGCCAGAATCAGATACCAATGTTGCAGAACAAACCATTCGAAAATAAACTGCCGCGAGTTTATAAAACGCCGCACACCCACTGGGAACCCAACGCCGAATTTGCTAAACATAGCTTCTAAAAAAAACGACAAGGTGGAAATTAATTTAAGGAGAGAGCCCTTTCCAAAAAAGAAAAAGAAGAACAAATCGCCGCAACAAATCAATGCCAGAGCAAATAAATCATATTAAAAGTGAAAAACAAAACAATTTAGGAAGCGCTCTACCTCCTTCGGCTTAAAGCCTTCCAAAATATTAAATATAGCGGCGACACAAACCAGAATGAAAACTGCCCATAACGCCCGCCACAGACTTGATGTGGCCGAAAGTTACATCAAAAGAATCCTCATTGAACAACAAGTGCCCTCGCAATAAGATTCCTGCGATAAAAGACAGCAGATATCAAAGGATACCATTTGACTTTCACAACCCTAACCCTCGACAGACGCCCCTAATTTTCGATCTACGTCAAAGGTTGTGGAATGGTGAAAAAAAAGAGGGCAAAGAGAATAAAAAATGTTCTACAATGCCCAA
>CALXLK010000019.1 GCA_944389175.1 uncultured Opitutales bacterium | reverse complement strand
AAGTAAGATAGAAATAAGCTATCTATATTTATTATATTAAAAAATAATATGCTTATGATATAAATAAATATAAAATACCCGAGGGATTGCGCCGCGTTGCTCAATTTTTTTCGATCGCTTAAAGCAAAAAACTCTCGTCATGGCTTGCAAATGATTTCGCAGTATTTATTCGCAGCTTTTTTTCAAGTAATTTGCATATACAAAAAGCAAACAATAAGTCGCCTTTACAAGTTATAATTGAGTTCGTTATAAACGCGTATGCGCGCCCGAACCATTAGGCTTAGTTGCCTGTTTGCGCGCAAAAAATTTGAGCAACGGCATTTCGCGGGAAAATTTAGTTGTGCACGTTGCGTATAAAAAATTCCTTGAGAACGTCCTCGTCGGCTCCGGAATTTGAAATGAGGTTTTCAAAGGTCTTGACGAGGTCGGTCTGGATATCCATGAGGGTCTTTAGCGAGTGCTTGCTTGCGATATTTGCAAGCTTTACATTCACCATCCAGGAATTCTTCGTGAATAGATTAAACGGGCTCGTCTTTTGGGAATCCTCAAAATATTTGCCGAAAAGCCTGTTGGCGTTTTCCAGGGAGCCTTCGGGCAGGCGGGGGCTCTTCGGCAAAACTTTTGCGTCCATGAGCGAGCGAAGCTGGATAAGAAGGGAGTTTTGCTTCTGAAGCGCCGTTATTATCGGCCGCGCCGAAACGGTCTTATCGGCGAAAAAATAGCGGCGAAGCTTGCTTAGGGCAAGGCGCAAATTCCCCGAATAAAAAGCCTCGGTAATGCCAAAAAAATCGCTCTCGCCAAATATCGGCACCATCTCGGCGACATCCTCCTCTGTTATCGGCCGCTCTCCATTTGCGTATGTGGCTAACTTCTGCGTCTCTTGGACGGCCATTCGCGAATTGTTTGCCACAACCGCGCAAAGCGCCTCCGCAGCGCCCCTCTCAAGCTCGGCGCCCAGGCTTTTGGCCGTCTGTTTTACCAGGGCTATGCACTGGGCGGCGTCTTTTCCGCCCTTTTTCGTCGAAAAATCTTCAGACTCGGAAATCGAGGCCAGCTTCTTGTACGACGACGACGTCCGCGTTACGGGCGAGGCGTTTATTATGACCGCGACGGCCGAGGGGTCGAGGCGGCCCAGCGCCTCGGCCATGTCTAAGACCGCCTCGTGGACGGCCTTAGATTTTCCTACCGCGCCGTCGTTTATAAAATTTGCATTGCGCGCCCAGACGACCTTTTTGCCGCCGAACAACGATAGCGTTGCGGCCCCGGCGACGACCTTCTTGCAGACCTCAACTGCGTCGGAGGCCTTGTTTACGGAGGCGTCTATAATTTCGGCCGACGTCTCGTCGGAAACTTCGCGGCATTGAACTTGAAAAATCTCTTTCGCGCGGTTTGCCGCCAGAAAATCGTCGTCGGCGCTAATAAAATATACGGGGCTTGGGGGCATTGTGATTGTGTTTTTATTGTTCCTGCTGGTCTGTTACGAGGCAAACTTCAACACATATCGGCCCGTTGGTCAAACAACTTTTAGCAAGATAGCCCATTCCTTACGCCCGATGCGCGCCCCCGCATGGCTTTCAAATACGCTATTCCCTCCCGAGCCAGCCGAGTTTGAGTTTTTAATTATAAATTAGTTAGAATTATTTTGCGCAAAAAATGCCTAAGCAGGGCGAAAATAGTTGACTCGGACGCCCAAATTATGGAGAATATTAGTGCAGGGTCGGAATTGAGGATGCGTCGGCGCGATGCGGGCGCAAACGAGAATCCGGCAAATAAAAAACTCGAAACTAAAAAAGGAGCACGAATGAAAAAATACTTGTATCTGTCGCTGTCGCCCGAGGCGTTGGTAGCTTCAAACTTGGCACCGAAGGAATTTGGTGCGTATTTTGCAACAGGGGCGCTCCGACGCAATTATTCGCAGGCTCTCTTCATAGAAGTAGACCCCAATTTCAAAAGCGACTATCTCCCCGTGGGGCGCCTCGACGAACTGTGCAATCCGCACCCCGACGGCTCTCCGCACCGATCGGTGTATTTGGGCGTCTACAGGGTATTAGAGCACGTTCCGTTCTCGGCGGTCGGAAATATGTACGTTGTAACAAGCGACGGCAAAACACTCGAACTTGCAAAGGGCAAATTCGTTCCCGACGCGAAAATCCACCCGTACATGTACCAAACTCTGGCCCCGTCGAGGACGCGCGTGGTGAGCATTCAGAACCCGCAGCAGTACGCCGAGGCGATAACTTCGCCCGATAGGCTTGTCCACTTCGACAAAATAGCCTTCTGCGACATGAAGCTCGGCGCCCTTGAGGACGACGTTCACAGCGGCGACATAAGCGTCTTGCCCTATTCGAACCAATACCACCTGCGCGACTGCCTAATCCAGGTGACTAAAAAGGGCGGCAAGAACAGCAAAGTCCTGCTGAGGACGACCAGCGAATTCCCCTACAGAATGATTCGCTCGGGCTTTTTCCTCGGAGGTGCAGGCGAGTTCGTATTCTACCCGATGCCCTCGATTAGCCAGCTCGAGAACGAGTACTACGATTGGTGGAAATCGGCCTCCATTCAATAAAATATTTTTAATATGCGCCGCCGGGCAAATCCGCTCGGCGTTTTTTTTTAGACAGACAGGCCTGAATAAATCAGGCGGTTTGAGGCGTTTTTTTTTTACGCTTTTACCTATTTTTCTCTTTTCGTTCACACCATCTCTTTTTTTTCGCCTCTCTCTCCCCATACCAAAAACACAACTGAGCCCGCGCGAGAAAAAGCTCGGCTTCCCCTCGAGCAAAAGGGCGATTGTTCAAAAAAAGCTCGTTTTTTCCCTTTCGGGCGCGCGTGCTTGATGATTCTAAAAAGAAAGCTCATTTTTTGCCTTCAAAAGGCCAGAACACAAGGGAACCGGTCGGCATAAGCTGCGCGCTGTGTATCTTTTTTATAATAATAGTGGGGGCATCCGGCTATTGGCCTTTATGCGCACAATATGCTAAAAAAAAATTGTGTCCGCGTATTAGGCTGTTTCTGGAAATTTGCGGGTGTGCATGCGTTATCATATGGAAATTCGGCCGTTAAAGCAAAGGCCTCATAAACTCCGCAAAAAAACAGAAAAAGCGTTCGCGCATGTCGGGTGTTAATGGGGACGGTTGGCGCACACGGATGTTTGTTTGCCCATGCGCGCCTTTTACGAGAACATAAAGAGGAAACGCGGTTTATATGTTCAGAAAGAAAAATTTTAAAAAAAAAATATGGAAATTTGAGTATTTTTTCTAAGAATAGTATGCGTCGGATTTTTAATACCGACATATAACCTGCATAGAAAATTGTATGATAACTCAAAACATGCCCGCAATTGCGGCTTCCGTTCCGCAACTAATTCCCGCGTTTTGGCTCGTGCCAGCGGTCTCAATAATAGCGCTCGCGTTCGCGTATTTGTTTTATTCGCGAATGAAAAAAGAGGAGGAAGGCACCGATATTATGAAAAAAATCGCCCTTCACGTCCGCCAAGGCGCAATAGCCTACCTGACGCAGCAGTACAAGATTGTCTCGATTGTCTTTGTGCTGCTGTTTTTGCTTTTTGCGTTCCTGGCCTACGGCCTCGGAGTGCAAAACGGCTGGGTTCCGTTTGCGTTTATAACAGGCGGTTTCTTCTCGGGCTTGGCCGGTTTCTTCGGCATGAAAACGGCGACGTACGCCTCTAACAGGGCGGCCTATGCGGCAAAACAATCCCTCGACAGCGGCTTGAGGGTGGCATTTCGCTCCGGCGCGGTCATGGGCTTGGTCGTCGTCGGCTTGGCGCTGCTTGATATTTCGGTTTGGTTCTTCGTGCTAAATTGCTTCATCGAAGGGCCGAGCAAATTGGTCATTATAACTACCACAATGCTTACGTTTGGCATGGGCGCCAGCCTTCAGGCCCTGTTTGCGCGCGTGGGCGGCGGCATATTCACTAAGGCCGCCGACGTCGGCGCCGACCTCGTAGGCAAAGTCGAGGCGGGCATACCCGAGGACGATCCCCGTAACCCGGCGACAATAGCCGACAATGTCGGCGATAACGTAGGCGACGTCGCCGGCATGGGCGCAGACTTGTACGAATCGTACTGCGGCTCTATTTTGGCAACGGCCGCTTTGGGCGCAGCCGCGTACGCCGCCTCGCCGGAAGTGCAGCTTAAGGCCGTTTTGGCGCCCATGATTGTAGGCGCAGTGGGAACAATACTTTCAATAATAGGAATATTCTTTGTGCGAGTCCAGCCGGGCGCAGACAGCCGTAAGCTTCTGGGCGCTTTAAGCAGGGGCGTTTCGGTAAGCTCCGTGCTGATAGCTGTGGTATCGGCGCTGACACTTTACTATTTGAATATGCCGAATTGGCTGGGGAACTGGGGCTCCATTATGGTGGGTCTCCTCACGGGCGTCTTTATAGGAAAGATTACCGAGTACTATACATCAGAGGCTTATCACCCCACCAAAAAGATAGCCGAGCAGTCTAAAACGGGCCCGGCGACCGTCATAATAGCCGGCATTGGCACGGGCATGATTTCCACGTTCTATCCGGTTATGGCAATAGTCGTTGGCACGGCTTTGGCATTCCTGTTCTCGTCCGGCGGTGATTTTGCAAATATGTCGGCGGGTCTTTACGGCATAGGCATAGCCGCAGTCGGCATGCTTTCCACCCTCGGCATTACACTCGCAACCGACGCATACGGCCCGATAGCAGACAACGCCGGCGGCAACGCCGAAATGTCGGGTCTTGGCAAGGAGGTTAGGGTAAGAACCGACATGCTCGACTCGCTCGGCAACACCACCGCCGCAACGGGTAAAGGCTTTGCAATAGGTTCTGCCGCCCTCACGGGCTTGGCTCTGCTGGCCTCCTACGTCGAGGAGCTTAAAATAGGCCTCATTCACGCCTCGGCCGGCAATTCGCCCACGGCCGCAGCCGCAGCCACTATCGAAAAGCTCGGCGGCGCCGCGCAGGTGGCAAAGGCTACCCTCATAGACTTTATGGACGTTTACGGCGTCAATATGATGAACCCGAAAGTGTTGTTGGGCATGTTCATCGGCGCTATGATGTCTTTCCTTTTCTGCGGATTGACGATGAACGCTGTCGGCAGGGCCGCAAACAAAATGGTCAATGAAGTTCGCCGCCAGTTCAGGGAAAATCTGGGAATCATGCAGGGAACTTCCGATCCTGACTACGCCCGTTGCGTCGAAATTTCAACTAAGGCCGCGCAGCGCGAAATGTTGTTCCCGTCATTCTTGGCGGTGGCCGCTCCGGTGCTTACGGGCTTCTTCTTTGGCGTGGCTGGCGTAATGGGCCTTCTTGGCGGAGCGTTGTCTTCCGGTTTTGTATTGGCTGTGTTTATGGCAAATAGTGGCGGCGCGTGGGACAATGCAAAGAAATATATAGAGCAGGGCAATTTCGGCGGAAAAGGTTCCGATTCACACAAGGCTGCCGTCATAGGCGATACCGTCGGAGACCCCTTCAAGGATACATCGGGTCCATCGCTAAATATATTGATTAAACTCATGAGCATGGTGGCCATAGTGATGGCGGGTCTTACGGTTTCTTACACGCTATTCTAGCCCTTTATGGTCTAATTCCAACTAAAAGGCGGTCTCAATTTCGTTTGAGATCGTCTTTTTTTCTTGAAAATGACCAAAAAACTTCATTATTATCCAAACGACATTGCCGCCGTGTAGGCGGCGCGTAACTTGTTAACCTAATATATGATGCCATGGACAGAAGAAGATTTATAATGAATATGTGCGCGGCTGCGGCGGGGGCGGCGTTTGCCCCGTCGCTCTTTGCAGCCGACTATAGAAACCCGTATAAGAAGAACCCGATGAGGCTGGCGGTTGTCGGCACGGGCTTAATGGGCGGAACCAACATGAGATACCTAACTGAGTCTCTGGGGCAGGATATTGTGGCCGTCTGCGATGTCGACTTAAAATACGGCGCCCCGGCCCAGCAAAAGTACGCTCCAAAGGCGAAGAAGTTTGTAGATTATCGGGATATGTTCGCACAGATGGACGGCAAAATAGACGGCGTCGTAATCGCCACTCCGGACAATTCCCACTACTCGATAGCTATGACGGCTCTCAAGTACAAAGTTCCCATGTATGTGGAAAAACCGCTTTGCTATTCGATAGAGCAGATACGCTCGCTTACGCAGGCCGCGCAGAAAGCCGGCGTCGTCACTCAGATGGGCAATTTTGTCCACAGCCGCTGCGGCATAGATTATGTGCGCACCCTCGTGGACTTGGGCGCCATAGGGGAAGTTAAAGAGGTCGTAGCCTGGACTTGCCGGCCGCTTACAGGTTGCAACCAGCCCCCGAAAGGTTGGAAACAGTGGCCCAAGCCCGACCCGATACCGCCGACCCTCGATTGGGACAAGTGGTTAAACATCACCGAAAAGAGCGACTATTACGACGCCATCGTTCCCCTTAACTGGCGGCGCTTCTTTAAGTTCGGCAGCGGATCTCTCGGCGACATAGGCTGCCATATACTCGACGTTCCCATTACGGCCTTTGAATTGCCCGCGCCAACCAAAGTATCGTCGCGCCAGCGCGGCGGAACGGCCATATGCGTGCCGCTCCAGGACGAGGTCGTCTATGAATTCCCGACAAGCAAATTTAACAAGCCGCTAAAGATAACTTGGTATAGCGGCTTTGTGCGCCCGAAAAACGGCGAGTGGCCCGCGGGCTACGACAAGTCGTTCCTGCCGCCACTCCCGAAGGAATATACGGATATGAAGCGCGGCTATGGGCAGCTTTCAAACGACGGTATGTTCATAATCGGAACCGAGGGCGTCATATATTCCCCCGTTATGCATTTGCTCGGCAAGCCCGTAATTCTGCCGAAAAAGCGCGAGGCGGAGTTTATGAAAAAGGCCTCGGCAATGTCGGAGTCGTTTACGGACATCGAGCACCGTTTGAATTTCCTGCAGGGCATTGCAGGAGATGTAAAGAAGTGCAATTCCGATTTCAGCATATCCGGCCCGCTATCGGAGACAATCCAGCTTGGCAACGTCACTCTACAGACGGGCGCTCCCGTAGTTTGGGACAGCCAGAATCTGCGCGCTACAAACAATCCCGACGCGCAGAAATATATTTGCCCGCCCATGAGGCCGGGTTGGTTTTAGTATTTTTACCTTAAAAAATATTTTGGTGTGTAACGGGGCCCGCGCATTTGAGCGCGGACTCTTTTTATTTTGACGGCGTCTTATTTTTTGCTGTATCCGCCTTCTCGTTTTCCGTCTTTTCTTAAATATGACCAAAATATTTTGAGCTATCGGACATGGTTTCTCTCTCTCTTTCTCTCCCCTTGATATTCGGCGGCGCGGAGGCAATTTTGCCGGGGCGGAGATTCTAATTGCTGTCGGTGCGCGGCGTTACGTATTTTTCCATAGCGTTGGCAGACTCGTTTATTGTTTCGGTGAAAGGGAGAGGTTAAAGCAATTCTGTCAAAAATTCGCCCATAATATTCTCTTTTGGTAAAAAACAATTTGAAAAAGATAGATAGCAACGTATGCGATTCTTCCTGGGTATCGTTATATTTCTTTTCCATGCTTGCCCTTTTTAGTGCGCACTGTCGCTCGGAGGCTTACAACTTAGCTTGCATGATTATAAAGACACATGCCCGCCGCGGTGTATTATGGTTCAAGCAAATGTATGGCGGCGAGATTTTCCCGCTAAGGGCAATTCTTAAGCAGCATTTTTTAGACAAAATTTTGGGCTTTCCCCGGCTAAAATTTTGACTTTGAGAAAAAATAAAAAAATATGTTGACATGTATGGGGAGGGGGTGTCTAATGGGCATATCATCAGATGATATGATAATCTGTTGATGATGATTTGACCGTGAATGCCGATCTTACAGTAAAGAGAAAATCCCTCGCCGAGGAGGTTGCCGCGCGGCTCCGCCAGCAGATATCTTCCGGCGAATTTTCCGTCGGTCAGAAATTGCCTACCGAGGTTCAGCTTATGAGGGCCTACGGCGTGGGGCGTTCCTCCATAAGGGAGGCCATTAAAATTCTTTCAAATTCGGGGATGCTTAGCGTAAGGCAGGGGTTGGGGACGTTTGTCGTATCGCAGAGTGCGACCGCGGAGCCGCTTGGCATGCGTTTTAGCCGCGCCGACGCCTCCGATCTCGACGACGTCCGCCAGGTTCTGGAGATGAAAATCGCCGAAAAAGCCGCTCTCAACCGCACAAAGGCCGACATAAAAGATATAAAGAAGGCCCTTGATGAAATAAGGGAAGCCGATTTTAACGGCACGATAGACGAATGCATAGACGCCGACATAGCCTTTCACGCGGCGCTTGCCCGGGCTTCCCACAACGGTATACTGCTGGAGTTTTACCAGATGGCCTCCGAGCGCTTGCGACAGTGGTATAGGACAATTTATTCTTCCCCGGAGATATTTGCCTCGGCTTACGATCTCCACGACGAGCTTTACCGCAGCATACTCCAAAGGAACCCGCAGGGGGCCTGGGATGCGGCTGAGGCGATAATCAAGCACGGAAGGCTTTGATATTTTGGACCAATTTTTCAACTAAACTCAAACAACAAAAATAGAAGGAAAAACAATGAATTATTTCAACACATTGTCTCTCAGAGAGAAGCTTCGCCAGCTCCACCAGGCAGACTTGATGGACCGCTCCGAGTTTAACGACGGCGTGGAAGCGCTCAAAGGCAAGAAAATCGTAATCATAGGCTGCGGCGCGCAGGGCCTCAACCAGGGTCTCAATCTCCGCGACAGCGGCCTCGACGTCTCTTACGCGCTCCGCCAGTCGGCAATCGACGAAAAGAGGGACTCTTGGAAAAACGCCACCAACAACAATTTCAAGGTTGGCACATACGAAGAGCTAATTCCCACCGCCGACTTGGTCATAAACCTCACCCCCGACAAGCAGCACTCAAAGGTAATAGCGGCGGCTATGCCGCTTATGAAGCACGGGGCCGCTCTTTCGTACTCCCACGGATTTAATATCGTCGAGGAGGGAATGCAAATCCGCAAAGATATCACGGTTATCATGGTTGCCCCAAAATGCCCCGGCACGGAGGTTCGCGCAGAGTATTTGCGCGGCTTCGGCGTTCCGTCGCTTGCGGCCGTGCACCCCGATAACGATCCCGAAGGCAAGGGCTGGGCGTATGCAAAGGCCTACTGCGTGGCTTTGGGCTCGCACAAGGCCGGCGTGTTGAAGTCGTCTTTCGTGGCCGAGGTAAAGTCGGACTTGATGGGCGAGCAGACGATTCTCTGCGGACTGCTTCAGACGGCCTCGCTGTTGTCCTTTGACAGAATGGTTGAGAACGGAATCGAGCCCTCGTACGCTTCAAAGTTGGTGCAGTACGGCGTGGACGTCATTTCCGAAGCGCTCAAGCACGGCGGCGTCAGCGGCATGATGGACAGGCTTTCAAATCCCGCAAAAATAAAGGCTTTCGAGCTTTCCGAAGAACTTAAGAACATAATGCGCCCGCTCTTCCGCAAGCACCAGGACGACATTATGTCGGGCGAATTCAGCCGGGTTATGATGGAGGACTGGAAGGACGGCGACAAGAAGCTGCTGACATGGAGAGCCCAGACGCGCCAGACCCCGTTTGAAAACACTCCGGCCGGAGACATGAAGATCTCCGAGCAGGAATACTTCGACAATTACCTATTGCTTTCCGCCTTCATAAGGGCAGGCGTGGAATTGGCGTTTGAGACAATGTGCGAGGCCGGCATACAGCCCGCGTCAGCCTACTATGAATCGCTGCACGAAGTTCCTCTAATTGCAAACACGATTGCAAGGAGAAAGCTTTACGAGATGAACCGCGTTATATCGGATACCGCCGAATACGGCAACTATCTCTTCTACAACGCGTGCGCGCCGCTGTTGGCCGACTTTATGAAAAAGATTGGCCCGGAGCTTGCCGGCAAGAACTACAACGAGGGCAAGGACGGTTCTGTTGACAACTCGCTGCTGGTGCGCGTAAATGAAGCTTTGCGCGACCACCCGGTAGAGATAATCGGCAGGAAATTGCGCAAGTACATGACCGCAATGAGGCCGATAAAGACCGCGTAGGTCTAATTGGCTTTAGGTTTATTTTCGACATGACAGGCGGGGCGGGGCGCGACGAAGCCTCTCCCCGCTTTCTTTAAGTTTCAAGGCAAATGCAAAATTTGAAAAAATCCGGAATATCTATAGACGTATCTGGCTTGAGAGTCTCGTATGATGGGAATGTGGTGCTTGACGGGCTCGACTGGCGCGCCGAGCGCGGCGAGGGCTGGAAAATATGCGGAAAAAGCGGCACCGGCAAGACATCGCTTTTAAAGGCCGTCGCGGGCAAGATAAAGTTCGGCGGAAAAGTGGAGTTAAAATTTTACGACGACACGGAAATGCCAAGCGAGGCCTATTATGTGGACAACTGGTACAGGTTTGAAAGCCTGGACGGCGACAAGAACTTTTACTACCAGCAGCGCTACAACAAGCAGGAGGAAAACGAGACGCTTACCGTTTATGCCGAATTGATGCGCTTCGGGAGGGAGCGCGGCTTGGACTACCGGCGCGCAGAGCCTCTGCTTGAAAAATTCGGCTTTATGGACTGCAGGCACAGGCAGCTGTTGGAGCTTTCAAGCGGGGAGCACAAGAAATTGCAGCTCGTTTGCGCCCTGTGGCTAAGGCCCCAAATTTTGCTGCTCGACGAGCCTTACGTCGGCCTCGACAAGCTTTCGCGCAAAAATCTAAACGAACTTCTCGATGCTTTGATAGGCGAAGGAGCCACTGTTGCCATGGTCACCAACGACCCCGAGCTGCCCGGGCGCGTGCGCAGGTATGCCAAAATCGAGGGCGGAAAGCTGGTGGAAGTCGATAGGAATTGCAGCGAAGATTCGGTGGAGCCGATTCTCATAAAGCCCGTCCCGTATTTTTTGCAAAAGAGCCCAAAGATAGATTCCCCCGATATGCTCACGCTAAAAAATGTCACCGTCAGATACGGGCAAAAAACTGTTCTGCACGATATATCATGGAGCGTGAAAGCCGGCCAGAAATGGCTTTTGCAGGGGCGAAACGGTTCCGGGAAATCGACGCTTTTGAGTCTGCTCGACGGCGACCACCCCCAGGCGTACTCAAGCGACATTAGCCTTTTCGGGCGAAAGAGGGGCTCGGGCGAAAGCATCTGGGACATAAAAGAAAAAATCGGAATAATATCGCCGGAACTGCACTGGTATTTTGACCCCAACGCCACCGTGTGGAATTCGGTTGCCTCCGGCCTAAAGGATACCATAGGCTGGTTTCTCGACGTATCCTACGACGAGCAAAAGCAGATAGAAAGCGTTCTGGATTTCTTCGGGTTGCTCGACGTTTCCAACAGGCTCCTTTCAAAACTTCCGCTGGGCAAACAGCGCTTGGCTCTGCTTGCGCGCGTGATAGTAAAAAATCCGCAGCTGATGATTCTCGACGAGCCTTGCCAGGGGCTCGATACGGCGCAGACACGTCTTTTTAACGATATTCTCGACGCCATAAGCCCGTTTGGCAAAACGCTCATATACGTGGGGCACTACGAGACTCAGCTGCCAAAGTGCCTCGACCACAAGTTGGAGCTCGACCAGGGCAGGGTAATCTACAACGGCTCCATTTAGCCTGTCCGCGCGGCGGGTTAAATGGAACAAGGCTCGAAGGGGGTCTCCGTATCCAATTTGCTGCATATTTGGGCAGGTGTAAAGCTTGCCCTGTTTTTTTACGGCAATATACGCGCGCGCTTTTGATTGGCCTTTGAGCGCCAAAATACGCGGCGGTGTTAAAAAGAGGCGCAATTGTTCGGGGCGCGCTAATGCTCGGAAAATTTCAATATTGAAGATTTTTAAGAAGCATGGGAATTTTTTATATTTATAGACGTTTGGCAACATGGCGGCCAACGGCGCCAAAATATAAAAAAATGCATGCTGTAAAAAAAATGCTTGCATTGGGTGTGTCTTCAGGCAATATCACCGACTTAAAATAATTGCGGGGAATCCCCCCTGCGGATTGCGATTTTTAATTTATACGAAAAATCTAAAACAATATGGCAGAAGAATCAAAAAAGAAAAATGTAATGGAACTGACGTTCGTTGACGCCGATTCGATGAACCGCTATGTGACGGAAACGGGCAAAATACTCCCGCGCAAATTCACGGGTTTGTCGGCCAAGGAACAGCGCCGCATAAAGAAGACCATCAAGCATGCCCGCAATATGCTTCTGATGAAGTAATTGTCGGCAATGGGGCAAAAACCGTTAGTCAAGCCGTCGCGAGATATTCTTGTGGCGGCTCGTTTTTTATCGGAGGGCGGCATCGGCGGCGTTCCCACCGAGACCGTGTACGGCTTGGCCGCCGACGCGTTGAACCCGTCGGCCGTGCGCAAAATTTTCGAGGCGAAATCGCGGCCGTTTATAGACCCGCTGATTGTTCATGTAAGCGACATGCGGATGGCCGAGCAGGTGGCCGAATTTACGGACGAGGCGCGTTTGCTTGCCTCCCGCTTCTGGCCCGGGCCGCTTACGATGGTGCTCCCGCGCAAAAGCATAGTGCCCGACATAGTCACCGCGGGCATGGACACGGTGGCTGTGCGCATGCCGAGCCATCCGATTATGCACGAGCTCATCTGCGCGGCGCACACGCCGATAGCCGCTCCGAGCGCCAATCCGTTCGGGTATGTAAGCCCGACGAAAGCCGAACACGTAATTGAACAGCTCGGCGGAAGGGTAGACTTTGTCCTCGACGGCGGCGATTGCGCATGCGGGGTGGAGTCGACAATAGTTTTGATGACCAGCAATCCGAAAAAACTCCTGCGCCCAGGCCCTGTAAGAGCCTGCGATATCGAGGAGGCCTTGTCCCAGAAAATCGACCGCTCGCCGAAGGTAAACGAGGCCCATCCGCAGGCGCCCGGGATGTTGAAGAGCCACTACAGCCCCAAGAGCGCGCTGAGGCTATTTAACGACGTTTCCGAGATTCCCTCCGATTTCAAGGGAGAAATAATATTTATTAAGCGCCCCGACGAGATTAAGAGCAATTACTATTGGCTAAGCCAGGACGGCAGCCCCAAGGAGGCCATGAGGAGCCTCTTTGCGTTGCTGAGGGCCCTCGACAAGATTTCAAAATACGGCATTTATTGCCAGAATCCTCCCCCCGGCGACGATTGGCTGGCGTTGGCCGACAGACTCGGCCGCGCGCGGAATAAAATGTCTAAATAGCCTTCACATACGCGCGCACCCTCGCTCTCTCCCTCGCCTTTTTAGCAGAGGGTACTGCGATATTGAATTTGGCGCTATTTATGCGTCTTGCACCGATAATTCAGACGGCAAAACGGGGCAATATTGGCGGCGGGAAAACAATAAATGCTTTCCCAATCGGGCAATTTCTTTTGGTGCGGTAGAAGAGAGCTCCCGACGGGACATATCCGATGTCAACGACGACGATTGCAGATTCAATTCGAATTTTACCGGCCGAGCCCGAGCCAAAACATACAATTGCTTTTGATATTTATAGGCCTTCAGATACGGGGAGGATTTGTTTTTTCCGTTACCGGTACAGGCTGTTGCCGTTCTTTCGGAAAATAATTGCGCGCCTTAAAGTATGCCGTTTTTAGCGGTATACACTGGCGTGGCGTCTTTCGCGGGATATACCGCGATGCTTCATCGGGTCTGGGCGGTTTTTACAGCCGAAAATGCTTGACGCAAAAAACTCGCGGTTCATTATAGCCTGCTTAATCAACAGACCCCGTTTAGATTTTATTTATGAATACAAAGATTGAAAATATAAACGACACGAGAAAGAAGATTGTTATCTCTTTCACAAAAGAAGAAGTGTCCCAGCAGAGGGATAAGGTAGTCGACGAATTTGTCCGCGGTGCCAAGATTTCGGGTTTTCGCCCCGGGCATGCGCCTAAGGCGATGGTCGAAAAGACTTATGCCGAATCTATAAAGGCCCAGACGGAAAGATCTCTTACGAGCCAGGCCGTTGACGCGATGAACAAGATTGAAGACTTTGACATTTACGCGATTGTCAACATCGAACACGACGACAAAGACGGCTGCGTGCTAACCTTTACGGCCGATATTTACCCCGAAATTAAAATGCCCGAATCGCTTGAGACTAAGGTTGAGCTCAAGCCTACGGACGCCACCGAGGAGGAAATTGACAACGCGATACAGTACTATCGCAACCAGCGCGCGAAGTACGAGGAGGTGGACCGCGAAATACAAAAGGGCGACTTCGTGCGCCTTTCCTACAGCGGTAAAATAGACGGCAAAAGCGTTGCCGACATTGCAAAAGACATGCCCCTTTACGCAGACCAGAAATCGACGTGGGAAGAGGCCGGCAATGAAAACGCCCCCGGAATTCAGAGCATTGTCCAGGGTATAATAGGCATGAAAAAAGGCCAAAAGAAGACCATAACCCACGAATTCCCCAAGGAAATGCCGATAGCCGACTTGGCGGGCAAAAAGGCCGACTACGACGTCGAGATTCTTGAAATCCGCCAGAAGGTACTGCCCGAGATAGACGAAGAGTTCCTGAAAGCTTTCTCGGCCAAGGACGTCGACGACCTCAAGGCAAAAATCAAGGCCGGAATCGAGGCCGACAAGAAGAACAACAACGAGGTTATGAAGCGCCAGATGGCGGTCGAACAGCTGCTTGAAAAGGTTTCCTTTGAGATTCCCGAAAGCGCCGTTGACGACGAGCGCGAATCGATAATCCAAGAGATGATGATGCGTTTTGTATCCTCGGGAGCGTCTAAGGCTGACATCGAAAAGAACAAGGACGCGCTGATTGAGACTTCAAAGAAAGAAGCCCAGGGGCGCGCCAAAATGCGCGTATTTTTAAACCGCGTGGCCAAGGATGCAAAGCTGAAGGTGGACAACGAGGATATGAGCAGGGTTCTTTGGCAGGAGGCTATGCGCACGCGCGTGAAGCCCGAAGAGCTAATCAAGCAACTTAAGAAGGAACCCGGCCGCGCAAACCGCCTGCGTTCCGATGCGCTGTTGCAGAAGGCCATCAACTACTTGGCGGACAAGTGCACTGTCGAGATTAAATAATTTCGCCTGAAGGCAAAGAGGCGCCCGTTGAAATGCGGGCGCTTTTTTTTTGCGGCATATCGTGTTTCTTTTTGGGGCACGTTTTTTTGCAACATTGCCGCTTAGAAGCCTATATAGCCGCACAATTTCTTTCCCGCCAGCATTCTTGCAAGCCAGCCGGGCACGTGTGTATCATTACAACGCCTATTATTGCAATGGCTCTCAATATTTGGATTTTTCTTGTTCATTTGAAAATGCGGGGTAAATGTGCGTTTGCCTGGGGCTCTTAGATTGCGCGCCGATTGGCATGGCGTTGCGGCGCAAAAAAGTGAATATCACGCCGATTCCAAGCAAGCGCAATTTTTTGAAAAAAGTCGATTTTTTTTCTGTTGCGCGCGCATTTTTTTTTGTCTAAAAAAGACGATAAAGAAAATAAAAAACATATGGGAGAATATTACATTCCTACAGTAGTTGAGAGGGACGGGCGCGGCGAGCGCTCGTGGGACGTCTATTCGAGGCTTTTGCGCGACAGAATAGTTTTTATAGGCACGCCCATAACAGACGGCGTGGCCAATTCGGTAATTGCACAGCTTTTGTTCTTGCAGATGGAGGACCCCAAAAAGGACGTTCATATTTACATAAATAGCCCGGGAGGCTCGCTTACGGCGGGCATGGCCATCTTTGATACGATGAATTTTCTCAGCTGCGACGTAGTCACGTATTGCGTCGGCCAGTGCGCGAGCATGGCGACCATTTTGCTTGCCGCCGGCACAAAGGGGAAGCGCTATTCCCTGCCGCATTCGCGCGTCATGATACACCAGCCCTTCGGCGGTGCCACGGGCCAGGCCAGGGACGTCACGATAGCGGCCAACGAAATTCTCAGGTGGCGCTCCACCGTAAATGAAATACTTTCAAAACTCACCGGCAACAGCGTCGAGAAAATAGAAAAAGACTCCGACAGAGACTTTTTCATGACTGCCGAAGAAGCCCTGAAGTACGGCATCGTCGATAAAGTTATAGAAAACAAAAAAGACGCGTAGCATGGGCGCAAAAGAAAACAGATGCAGCTTCTGCGGGCGTTCCGAGAAGGAGGTCGGCCAGCTCGTCGCGGGCGCCGACAACACCCTCATATGCCGCGACTGTGTCGAGGCTCTCCACAACTATTTCGAGCTTAGGCGCCTCGATTCGCAAAAGCGCAAAATGGAGAGCATGCTCGAGTTCAATCTGCGCACGCCCTCCGAGATGAAGGCCGAGCTGGACAAGTACGTCATCGGGCAGGACAACGCAAAGAAGGTTCTTTCCGTGGCCGTATACAACCATTATAAGAGGTTGAAGTCGGAACTAGGGCATGGGCAGGGCGGCGAATTTGCCGATGTGGAAATTGAAAAGAGCAACATTTTGCTAATCGGTCCGACGGGTTCTGGGAAGACGTATCTGGCGAGAACGCTTGCCAAGATGCTAAACGTTCCATTTGCCATAGGAGATGCAACCAACGTCACCGAGGCCGGATACGTTGGCGAGGACGTAGAAAATCTGGTTTTAAATCTTCTTAGGGCTGCCGATTTTAACGTCGAAAAGGCCAAATGCGGCATAATATACATAGACGAGATAGACAAGATATGCCGCAAGATGGAGAATGTCTCGATTACGCGCGATGTCGGCGGAGAGGGCGTGCAGCAGGCGCTTTTAAAAATTCTGGAGGGAACAGTGTGCAACGTTCCTCCAAAAGGCGGCAGAAAGCACCCCGACCAAGAGTATATAAGGATAGACACGCGCAATATTCTCTTTATATGCGGCGGCGCGTTTGTCGGTCTGGACAAGATTGTCGAGCGCAGGAAAGCCGGGAAATCGCTGGGGTTTAACGCCGCGCACGACGAGCCGACCGAGGCCGAGCTCATGGCCGACGTGCAGCCGGAGGATCTTGTTAAATTCGGATTCATCCCCGAGTTTATAGGGCGCTTGCCCGTGGTGTGTACTTTGGCCGAATTAAAGAGGGAGGATCTTGTAAATATCCTAACCAACACAAAGAATTCGCTTATAAACCAGTATAAAAAGCTGCTTTCACTCGACGGAGTGAAGCTCGACTTCACGCCCGAGGCGGTGGAGGCTGTTGCCGACAAGGCTATAGAAATGGGCACCGGCGCGCGCGCGCTGCGTTCCATTATGGAGAAAATAATGCTGGATATAATGTACAGTTTGCCCGACTCGAAAAAGAAGAGCGTTTTAATCGATGCCGACGCAGTCGAAAAGGCTTTTCCAAAAAAGTAAGCGGGTATTCTTTTCTTTTGCATCGCGCCCCTAATTTGGGGGCGCTTTTTTTATGCAATATCGCGCGTATTAATTAAATACGCGCATAGAGGCGGCGATGTAGCGGATTTTGGCTTTGCGGGCTGTCGGTGTAAGGGCAAATTGCCGATTTTATGTATGAGCGTAGGCGACTGTGTTTGGCTGTATTTTTTTTAAGGCAGGCCGCAAATTTAGGCGGCATCCGCACAAAAAAGAGTTGCCAAATTGGAGAGGCTTTGAGAGATTGAGGGAATGATTCGCAGAGTATTTGTCGAAGAAAAAGTTCCCAACACCTCAACTGCGCTTTTGAGCGACATCAAAGGCAATCTAAACATACAATCCCTAACAGGAATGCGCCTGTTGCAGCGCTACGATGTCGAAGGCCTCGACGAACAGACATACGGCAAAATTAAAAATTTAATCTTCTGCGAAGCTCCCGTGGAAAATATTTACCAGGAGCAGTTCCCAATTTCCGCCGGAGAGACTGCCTTTGCCATAGAATATCTGCCGGGTCAGTTCGACCAGCGCGCAGATTCAGCGGAGCAGTGCATTCAGATTGTCGCCAAGAGCCGTCCGAGAGTCGCATGTGCGCGGGTGTTTGTCCTCAAGGGGGACATTGGCGCAGACGATCTTGCGCGCATAAAAAAGTATTTGATAAATTCGGTGGACAGCCGCGAGGCGTCAATGCAAAAGCCGCAGACGCTCATGCGCCAGGCCAAGGTGCCGGCGGACGTGGCGGTGATATCGGGCTTTACGAAGATGGGCGCAGGCGAAATAGGGCAGCTGCACAAAAAGATGTCGCTTGCGATGTCGGTCGACGATCTCGAGTTTTGCCGCCGATATTTCGAATCGGAGCAGGGGCGCGATCCGACAATTACGGAAATACGGCTTTTGGACACCTACTGGAGCGACCATTGCCGCCATACCACGTTTTTGACGAGGCTCGAGAGCGTTAAGATACCCGACGGCAAGTTTAATGCCGCCGCCAAGCGTTCGTGGGACGAGTACTTAAATACGCGCGCGTCTTTGGGCAGGGGCGACAAGGACGTGTGCCTGATGGACGTCGCCTTAATGGCCATGCGCAAGCTTCGCGCCGACGGAAAGATTGCCGACCTCGAGGAAAGCGAGGAAAATAACGCCGCCAGCATAGTTGTGGACGTCGATATAGACGGCCAAAAAGTGCCCTATCTTGTGATGTTTAAAAACGAGACGCACAATCACCCCACGGAGATAGAGCCCTTCGGCGGTGCGGCGACGTGCCTTGGCGGCGCCATCAGAGACCCGCTTTCCGGGCGCAGTTACGTCTACCAGGCCATGCGCGTAACCGGCGCCGGAGATCCGCGCACGCCTTTTGAGCAGACTCTCCCGGGCAAGCTTCCCCAGCGCAAAATAGTCTTGGGCGCGGCAAATGGATACAGCAGCTACGGCAATCAAATAGGCCTTGCCACAGGCCAGGTCGTCGAAATTTACCACGAGGGATACGTGGCAAAGCGCATGGAGATAGGCGCGGTTGTGGCGGCTGCAAAGCGCAGCACCGTACGCAGGGAAAGACCCGCCCCGGGTGATTTTATTTTGCTTGTCGGCGGGCGAACCGGCAGGGACGGTATCGGCGGGGCCACCGGCTCCTCGAAGGACCACACCGAAAAGGCTCTCGAAAATTCCGCGGAGGTTCAGAAGGGCGACGCGCCCATGGAGCGCAAACTCCAGCGCCTATTCCGCAATCCGCAGGCAAGCCTGCTTATAAAGCGCTGCAACGACTTTGGCGCGGGCGGCGTGTCGGTGGCGATAGGCGAATTGGCGCCGAGCCTCGAGATAGATCTCGACGCTGTTCCCAAGAAGTACGAGGGGCTCGACGGCACCGAGCTTGCAATCTCGGAGTCCCAAGAGAGAATGGCGGTCGTCGTCTCTCCCGCCGATGCGCAAAAATTTGCAGATTATGCGGCGCAGGAAAATTTGGAGTGCTCGCATGTGGCAACGGTCACCGACACGGGCAGGCTCGTGATGAAATGGCGCGGCAAGACTATCGTTGACCTCTCGAGGGCGTTTTTGGACACAAACGGGACAGTGGCGAAAGCCTCGGCGGAGATAGAGGAGCCCTCGGGGACGTCGCCTCTATTGCAGACATTTGCGGGATCAAAAAACGCGGATGAAAAGCAGTGGCTTGAAAACTTGGCAAATCTCAATTGCGCCAGCCAGCGCGGCTTAGTCGAGCGTTTTGACTCGTCGATAGGCGCCTGCACCGTTTTGCACCCCTACGGTGGCAAAAACCGCGCCACTGCGCCAGAGGCCATGTGCGCAAAAATTCCGCTGCTTGAAGGGCAGACAAACACGGGCACGCTATTTTCATTCGGCTTCAACCCGTATGTCTGCCAGTGGAGCCCGTACATAGGGGCCGTGTACTCGGTCCTCGAATCCGTCGCAAAGATAGCAGCATGCGGCGGCGACATATCAAAAATCCGTTTTACATTCCAAGAGTATTTTGAAAAGTTGCGTACCGACCCAAAGCGCTGGGGCAAGCCTTTGGCGGCGCTTCTTGGCGCCTTCGAGGCCCAGATGCGCCTTGGATGCGCCTCGATAGGCGGCAAGGATTCCATGTCGGGATCGTTCAATAAAATCGACGTCCCGCCGACTTTGGTGAGCTTTGCAATGTGCCCATGCGACGTGAGGCAGGTGATATCGCCCGAATTTAAAAAGGCCGGGTCGGCCGTGGCGCTATTGCAAATCGACAAGCTACCAGATCTCGAGCCGGATTGGAGCGACGTCAAGGCCAAGTACGAAAAGTTGCATGCGGCAATCAAGGCGGGCAAAGTCTTGGCGTGCCACTCGCTGCGCTTTGGCGGACTGGCCGAGGCCGTCTCGAAAATGTGCTTTGGCAACGGAATAGGCTTTGAGTTCGACAAGTCCTACGACGGCGACGTGTTTGCGCTCGACTACGGCGCCATTGTGGCGGAGCTTGCAGACGGCGTCGATGCGCGCGAAATAGGCGCCCGCCTCATAGGCCGCACAATAGACCAACAGGCGGTGAAAATCGGCGGCATGGGAATCGGGCTTTCGAGGCTTTACGAGGCTTGGAACGCCCCGCTTGAGGGCGTATTCCCGACAATGGCAGCCGACGCCTCCGGAGGTTTGTCCGAACCTCGCTACGAATGCAAAAATGTGGCGGTTTCCCCCAACAAGACGGCAAAGCCGCTAGTGTTTATACCGGTGTTCCCCGGATCCAATTGCGAATATGATTCCGCGCGGGCTTTCGAGAGCGCCGGGGCAAAGGTGGAAACGTTCGTGTTTAGGAATTTGACAGACGCCGATGTGGCCGAATCCATAGCGGAAATGAAACGCCGCATAGACCGCGCGCAAATATTGATGATTCCCGGCGGATTCAGCGCCGGCGACGAGCCGGCGGGGTCGGGAAAATTCATAGCCGCCGTGCTGAGAAACCCGGCTCTTTCTGATTCGATAATGTCTTTGTTGAAGGACCGCAAGGGGCTTATTTTGGGCATATGCAACGGCTTCCAGGCCCTCATAAAACTCGGCCTTGTCCCGTTTGGCGAAGTGCGCGAGCTTACCGCGGATAGCCCGACGCTAACGTACAATAATATCGCCAGGCACGTCAGCTGCTATGTGGATGCCAAGGTTGTCAGCAAGCTTTCCCCGTGGTTTGCAGATTGCAATTTAGGCGATGTCTATTCCGTTCCCGTTTCCCACGGAGAGGGCAAATTTATAGCGCCCGAAAACGTAATAAAAGAGCTGGAGAAAAACGGCCAGATAGCCACCCAATACGTCGATTTTAGCGGCGCCCCGTCGGCAAAAATACCGTTTAATCCAAACGGTTCGATGAATGCCATAGAGGGCATTACAAGCCCATGCGGCCTGGTGCTTGGCAAAATGGCCCATTCGGAAAGATTTGGCAGGGACGTCGGCAAAAACATATCGGGAAACAAGATTCAGCCGATATTCTCATCTGGAGTTAAGTATTTCCTATAGTGCTTTTCTGATGCCCGCAATGTCGATTGTGCACATTGCGGGCTTTTTGTCGGGCGAGCTTTCGGCGGCTAAGGTTCATCTGCAGAAAAAGGCGCAGTTTGGGTTTTGCAATTTTGCCCAAATGCGCCCCTTCGGGTGCGCACACGACTCATGTGAGGCGCCGGGGCAAAGCAAGGGGTGGGCTTTGGCTTTTATTGAATCGTTATTTCCCCTTGATTTTACTGCAAAATAGGCCAGCAAACGCCGTTGCGTTGCGGCATGCGCGCTTGCGGGGCGCTTGTGATATTGCAGCAGACCTGGTCTGCGAAAGGCATTTTGATTGACTTTCAGGTTGATAAAAGAGATAATGCGAGGCTATGAAAAGATTTGTATATGTGATTGTGGGGCTTTACTGCGCACTGGCTTTTGCGCATGGTCAGGTTAAAGACCCCTTCGTGGGGTGGTACATGGGAACGCTGGAAGGAGCGAAGGGATATCCGCTCGACCACCAAAAGGGCATATTTGCAGAAGTTACGCGGCAGGGTAAGAATTCGTACTCGATGCGCATCCTATCGGGGATAATGAGCCGCAGTGAAGTCCATGCAAAGCTTGCGAATTTAAAGGCGGTAGACGAAAAATTGGTAATTAGCGGCACAGACGCCTCTTTCAGACTCAAGAACTTTTCCGGCTGGGCGACCGACAAGGCCATGCAGTTTACCTGCATGGACGGTTCAAACAGGCTGGCATGCACGCTAAAAAAGATAAAGATAGAGTCGCCGACGCTCGGCCAAAAGCCGCCCAGCGGCGCGGTCGTACTTTTTGACGGCAAGGACGATTCCGCATTTGTGGACAAAGACGGGAATCCGGGCGGTTGGAAATGCGACGGGCAAAAAATGAGGGCCCCCGACGTCTTTAACGAAAAAGGGCGGCGAGTGGGGAAGTCCATATACACCAAAAACGCCTTCAATGGGGCCTTCAAGCTTCACGTGGAATTTAGGCTGCCCGCCGTATATTCCCCGCACCGGGTCACCGTTGGCAATAGCGGCGTCTACATCGGCGACTATGAAATACAGATTATCGATTCCTTCGGCTCCGAGGGATATTGGGATGAGTGCGGCGCACTCTACCGCCAAGTTCCCCCGCAAGTAAACGCATCTCTTGAGGTCGGTGCGTGGCAGACTTTCGACATAGAATACACGCCGCCTAAATTCGACGGCGAAACGCTGTTGGAATATCCGCTAATTACGGTGTACCACAACGGCGTGTGCGTATTAAGGGATGTTCCGTGCAAGGCGCCGACTACCGCCGACGTGTACAAATACCGCGGCCTTTTGCCCACAGACAGCGCGACGCTCGATAGAAAGATATCCCAACCGGTAAATATGCGGCAGAATCCGTCGGCTGTTAAGATAATGCTTCAGGACCACGCCGGCAGGGTCGATTTCGCAAACATTTGGCTTGAAAAAATCTCTAATAGGTAGACAATGTGGCTATCTATAGAAGGAAAACCTATGAAAAAAATATTGATTGCAGCAGCATTAATGCTAACAGTGGCGGCCTTTGGCGCTACAAAGGACGATTTTGCCGGTTTCTACAAGGGCGAGGTCTTGGACAAGATACCCTATCCTTTCGGCGCCGAGCGCGAAATATTCGCGGAGGTCTATCGCGGCCCGAACCAGACATATCGCGTCAAGTTCGTGCAGGATATTTTCAGGCGCGCCGAAGAACATGCCGTTTTTGACGGCCTAAAGGCAAAGGACGGCAAGATAACCGTCAAAGGCGGGCAGGGCATGACATTTAAGGATGTCGATTGCGAAATTACGCCCGAGGAGATAACGGCGACGTTTAAGGCAGGCAACAAAAAGGCAAAGATGCATTTAAAGCGCCTCAACTACGTATCGCCGACAATGGGCAAGAAGCCTCTCGAGGGCGCGGTCGTGCTTTTCGACGGCAAGGACACTTCGCAGTGGACTCTCCAGGACGGTTCTCCGTGCAACTGGGAAATCAAGGACGGGGCAATGCTGGTAAAGACCGACGCAAAAGACGCCAAAGGCAAGCGCAAGAATTCGTCCATTGTCTCGAAGGAGAAATTCGGGCATTGCTACTTGCACATCGAATTTAAGGTTCCCGCCATGTACGAGAATCTCGGCCAGGCGAGGGCAAACAGCGGCGTGATATTCTTTAACAAATATTACTACGAGATTCAGATTTTGGATTCCTTCGGCACCCCGGCGTTCTGGAATGAGTGCGGCTCCCTCTACCGCCAGGTTCCCCCGCAGATGAACGCCTCTTTGGAGCCCGAAACGTGGCAGACGTACGACATCGAATATGTCCCCGCTAAGTTTTCCGGCGACAGGATTATAGACAATCCGCGCTTTACCGTCTATCTCAACGGCGTGCGCGTTCAGGAAATGACGCCTTTGAGCTGGCCCACGAACTATGGTCCGACCAAGGCGGGCGGCAAAAACGCCTACAAGGACTTTTCGAAGGATCCCATGCCGATAATGCTTCAAGACCATGGCAACCCGGTAATGTTCAGAAATATCTGGGTCAAGAAGCTCGATTAATAAAAATATATCATTTCTATTTTTCGCAAAAGGCGCGCCGAAAAATCGACGCGCTTTTTTTTGCGGCAGAAATTGCAAACTTTAAGTGTATATTGACGTAGCCTTTTTCTCTTTGTCGGAAAATATGGCGCGTCTGCGCCCGCGCTATATGCAATTCGGAATCGATTAGGGAATTGTTCGGATTGCTCTTGCGCCTTGCAGAGATTATCGCGGAGGGGAATTTTTTTCTGTCAAAATGATAGAGCTCAAAGCTTTTTTACTCTTTTCCCTCCTTCTTTTTTTTCTCTCTCCCCCACACACACAAACAAACACACACACACACGCACACACACTCTCTCTCTCAGACTACCATCCCCACACAGACTCTCGGACATTTTCTATACGAGTATTTTTTTCATTTACGCGCACCCGCGTGAAAATTTTCCGTACAAAAAAACGCGGCAATGAAGGCCGCGTTTAAAAGGGCGTGTCGTCGACTGATGTGTTAGTCTGTCTGCTTTGCTATTTGTTGCATTTCCTCCCAAATTACTTCGCCGTTGCGGCTTAACTGGGCGTTAAAGACATAGGTTACTTCGCGCACTCCGTCGACTGTGTCCCTATTTTCAATAATTGTGCCGGTCATGATAATGTCTTGGGCGGAAATGTTTTTGAGCGCGCTGCCATTTCTATACAGCGTGTCGGCAACGACGCGAACTTTTCCGGTCTTTCGCAGTGCTATGCTTATTTGTTTTGTGAGAATGTCGGTCTCTATGTGGTCGGAGGTTCGGTTCGAGATCTCGCCGACGTAAAACTTGGGATGCCCGAGCTTGTCGAGAATGCCGGAGGATACAATGCCGCTTGCCATCTTTTCGGCGACTTTGTTCCAGTCGGACATGTTTATCTTGTGTGTCGACAGCAGCGACTCTTGGCCGCCTGCTTTTATATAGTGGGCCTTATCCGACGAGCACGAGGCCACTATCGCCGCGCATGCGGCAAGTATTGCGACTTTTAAAGCGGTAGTTTTCATGTTTTTTTCCCTTTTTCGCTTTTTAACTTTTAAGATTTTCGTCTTATTTCTTTTCTAAAGACGTCCGATGCTTTACAGCGGAAAAGTTCTAACTGTTGCGGGGGCGCCGGTGGCCGGAAGCGTTATGTAGATTATGTTGTTTTTGCCTTTGAGCTTTACGGTTGCGGAATTTATTTTGACTACCATGGAGGATGGAGTCTTAAAAGAGGCAACCGAAATTGTCTTTGGCAGTGTCGTCCACGTGCGCAGATCTGCGTTGTTTACGATTCCCTGGTAGAGGCTCCCGGCCAGGTTCACAAATACGCCGTAGTCGCCCGCGGCGCGCGCGCCCGCGTATTGGGCGGAAGCTTTGACAACTACTGAGAGGAGCGTGCGGTATATGAGCGTCGGGAGGTTTGCGTTGAACTCCTCGGTTATGATGTCGTCCATATCGGCTATCTTGTTTAGCGCTATGCGCCTGCCGTCGAGGCTTACTTCAAGCTTGGCGTTGCAGGATACCTTGTAAAGGTAGGGGAAACTTGCGCTTATGCCGGGAAGATTTCTGTTAAACACCCACAAGGGCAGATCCACCTTGAACTGGTCGCGCCTGCAGGCCATGCCGCATTCGTATATGACGTATGTGCGAAATTCCGCATTCTTGCCGTGCGCGCTGTCTTGGGCGGCGGCAATTTCTTCGGATAGGGCGCCGGTCCCAGCGTCGGCGAGCCTGAGGCTGACAATGGCATTTTCCTTGTCTGAGAGACTCTGAAAATTGTGCATCAGAAATATCCCCGTGAGATAGTGGGCAAACGGATTTGTAAACTTTGCTTTCGCGGCAATGTAGCTGTCGAAATTGCCGTAATGCCTGGCCAATTCCGCCGACACCGAAGGCGCCGAAGCCAAAGCGTTGACCGCGCCGGAGTTCTCTCGATTCTTGGCGAGCGCGTCGGCGGTTTCGTCTATGCGCTTTGCATACGCGGCGGCCGCCTCTTGCTGGTAGTTTAAAAGCCGCCTAAAGGCGACCGCGGCGCGCTCCTTGCGGCCGAGCTCGATATAGCAAAGCCCCATGTATGAGGCCGCCATTATGCGGTCGTAATTATAGCCGGTGTAGGGAAGGCGGCTCGGGTTGACCAATACAGCCTGTGTCCAATCGACTGCGCCGGTTCCGCTTGCGTCGAAAAATTCGGCGTTCTCATAGACGCTTTCAAAGGCCTTTACTGCGGTTTGGGCGTCTGCCGAGGCGAAAGAACATTTGCCCAATTCAAGCTGCGTAAGCAGCTCGTCGGGGCCTCCCTGCGCACTGCGGTTCATGGCCTCGGCGGCCGACTTCGCTTCGGAAAATTCCCCGGCGGCATATAGGGTTCGCATAGTCCTTGATTCGTCGTTGTAGGTGGCGCATCCGGCGAGAAAAAGCCACGCGATAAACAGCCAAATATAAAGCGCCACCCTCTTCATTCTCTTACAACGTTTATTGCGGCGTTCGTAGCATACGCGCTCTGCCGTGTCGAGTCAAATTTTGCGCGGACATGAGCGCTGCGCGCCTTAAAAAAAGGGCAAAATTAATTCTTTACTCCGCGCCGCCTCGGTTTAAATTACGCATAAATGAAAACGCAATTGCTTTTGTTTCCAATTGCGGCGGCTCTGTTTTATGCGCTGAGCGTTATTTTTGCAAAAATAGCCTCAAAAAAGGGCAGCGTGTCGCCGACTTCGATGCTCGCTGCGACAAATTTGGCCATAATGTTTGTATTCTTGCCGTTCGTCTTTCTTTCCTCGGATATAGACTTTACTCATATATGGCGCCCGGCAATTGTAGGTTTGTTTTTTGCCCTGGGCAATTATGCGACTTTCCTATGCGCCAAATATGGACAGGTGAGCCTGATGACGCCTATAATGGGCGTAAAAATTCTCTTCGTATTTGCCACGGCTTCGGCATTGTCGGGCATACTCCCATCGGCCGAAGTTTTTCTCTCGGGAGTTATATGCGCAATCGCCGTTTTTATTATGGGCTACGACAAGGAATTGCTCTGTGGCTCGTCCAAAATAGGCAAGACATTGGCTCTCGCCCTTTCGACATGTTTCTTTTACGCCGTTTGCGACGTTCTTGTCCAGCAGCTTTCAGGCAAGTATTCCCCCTGCGTATTTTTGGGCCTTACCAGCGTATTCTTGGCTATTTCATCGGCTCCGGCAGTGCCAAAAATGTTTAGGGAGTTTTTAGCCGGGGGGAAAACAACGCTAATTGCCGTCCTTTCCGCGGCCTTTATGGCCACGGAATCCACGTTTATGTTTATAGCGCTGGCAAACAATCTCGACGCCGGGCTTTGCAATATAGTTTATAACATACGCGGCGTAATGTCAGTGGTTTTGGTTTATTTCATGTCGGGCGCGTACCCGGAGCTTGAGCATCTCTCGCGCTCGTCCGCGGGTAGGCGCCTATTGGGCTCGTTTATGATTTTGGGCGCCATAGCACTTGTCGTATTCTAATTTGCTTGAGATTTCGCACTTTTTAGGGCACTATCCCAATCCCGTTATGCTGAAGTTTTTAGACGAAAAATTCGAAATAACAAAACGAGGATCAAGCTTTTCAACCGAGGCCGTAGGCGCGTTTACGACGTTCTTGGCGATGGTTTACATCTTGGCGGTAAATCCGACAATCTTGGCGCACACCGGCATGGACAAGGCCGGTTTAATTACCGTCACGGCGCTGGCTTCGGCTTTGGCGTGCTTTGCAATGGCCTTTCTGGCAAATCTGCCGGTGGCGCTTGCGCCTGCTATGGGCGCGAATTCGTATTTTGCGTTCGCGGTATGTCTGTCGCTGGGGGTGGATTGGCGATCGGCGCTTGCGCTTGTCTTTTACAACGGAATTTTCTTTCTGGTCATATCGCTGCTGAAAATACGCGAAAAAATAGTAATGAGCGTGCCGAGGTGCGTGCGTATCGGCCTTCAGGCGGGAATAGGCATGTTTATAGCCTATTTGGGCTTGCAGTCGTCGAAGTTGATTGTAGCCGACAAATTCACAATATCGACGGCGGGCAATCTGTCTAGCCCCGAGTGCCTGCTGGCGGCGGCGGGTTTTTTGATGATTGTCGTTTTGCTAGCCCGAAAATTCAGACCGGCAATAGTCCTTGTAATTGCCCTCATTACAATAGCGTCGTTTTTTATCACAGGAACAGACGGCCAAAAGTTGGCGACGGCACCCCAGAGCGTTTTCTCATTGCCAAATTCCATATCGCAGACCTTTTTGAGCCTGGATTTTTCATTTCCGTTTCGGGAGCCTATGAAGGCAATCCCGGTGATATTCGTGCTGTTGATGATGGACATGTTCGATACCATTGCAACGCTGATTGCGCTCGGCAGGGCAAGCGGACTCATGGATAAAAACGGGAAGATGCCCAAGATGAGCAACGCCCTGACGTCGGACGCCTTGGCGACAATATTCGGGGCGCTGCTTGGAACCTCGACTACGGGGTCGTACGTCGAGTCGTGCACAGGCATAGAGGCGGGGGCGCGCACGGGTTTTTCAACTTTGATTGTGGGAATTTTATTCCTCTTGGCGCTGTTTATAACGCCCCTTATTGCCTGCATTCCGCCCATTGCGACCGCCCCTGTGCTCATGGTCGTGGGGCTGCTTATGATGCGCGGGTTTGCCGACTTGGATTTTTCAAAGATTTCGGAAGTAGTGCCTGCGATAGTCTGCATGGTTGTAATCGCCTTTTCCTTTAAGATTTCCCTCGGATATGCCGCGGGCATAATTGTTTTTGTGGCGGTTAAGTCGGCAGTGGGAAGGTTCGTCGAGATCGCGCCGGCGGTCTGGATAATGTTCGCGGCAGTTTTGCTGTTCTTGTACTGCAGTTTCAACTAGACGGACGCCTGCAAATAATACCGCGCGTTTGCGGCGGCGCATGGTTTTATTGTCTTGACACCGCCGGCCGGATTGCAGATACTGCGCGCGTTTTTAAGGAAACGGAAGTTCGTGAAAATCGAACGCGGTCGCGCCGCTGTAAGATTCGACGTCGCCCACCAAAAGCCACTGATTTGTTTCGGGAAGGCGCGGGCGATAAGGATACAAGCCAGAAGACGTCCTAAAAATAACCGGTATGCTTTCGCGTAAATTGCGTGTCGTTGGGTTGGCCTTTTTGTGTTGGCCAATGCCGCGTTTTTTGCCCGTCGGTATTCGGTTTCGGAAGATGCACGCAGTTTTGCTCGACCGTCGGGTTGCCACTGGTTTTGGGTGGGCTTTTTGTCGCGTCTAACTGCGCGCATTGATTGCATTTTAAGTATGCGCAGCACGAACGCCTGCGCGCGGTTTTCTCGACTTGCGCGCTTCTTCGGGTATCGGTTATCAGCCGGCACGGCGGCGTATGCGCGCCAAAATTTGTTCACCTATATACATCAGTCTTCCCCCGCGGGGGAAGGCTTTTTTTGCCTTTGAAAAAGACTTGCCAATTTGTGTTGCCGGCGGAGAATGGGCGCTTATATATGAGCAATTCCGTAGCAAATGCACTATTTATTGTAACTTTGGCCCTGCTTTCGGCATTCGGACCGTTCGTGACAGACATGTATCTGCCGGCACTGCCGAGCCTCTCCGAGGCGTTCGGCACGTCGGATTTCTGGGTTAAGATGAGCATGAGCATTTGCATGATCGGCCTGGCTGTCGGCCAAATATTCGTTGGGCCATTGAGTGACAAGTACGGGCGGCGGGGCCCGCTTATGTTTTCCATGTGGCTGTTCGTCCTCTCCACCGCCGGGTGCGTATTTGCAACGGACATCTATTTTTTCGTGCTCATGCGCTTCTTTCAGGGAGTCGCCGGAGCCGGCGGCATAGCCCTTTCGCGCTCCATATCCGCAGACAATTACACCGGCCTGGAATTGGCGCGCTTTCTGGCAATGATTGCGGCCGTGCACAGCGTGGCGCCGGTGGCCGCGCCGATTGTCGGCGGGATAACACTGTCGTTTTTCTCATGGAGGGTGATATTTGTGTGTCTGCTTGTCTTGGGCGTTGTGTTGATGGGGCTTTCGTACAGGATAAAAGAGTCGCTGCCAAAAAATAGGCGCTCCAATTTGTCGGCAATCGCCATATTTTCGCTCTATAAAAACGTGGTCTGCGACAAAGTCGCGCTATTTTACATTCTTCAGCAGGGCGCGATGGCCATTATACTTTTTGCATATATTTGCTCTTCGCCTTTCATCTTTGAAGACATGTACGGGGTCAAGCCGATAATCTTTAGCTGCATATTTGCCGCAAACGCAATAGCAATTGCTGTCGGCGCCATGATCTCGTCGAAATTTAGGCGCAGGCGCACGGCTGTGGTCGTCTCGGGAATCGGGATTTTTGCGGGGGCAATTTTGGAATCGGTAATGATCGTTTCGGGTCAGAACATATATTTGGTGGAAGGCATGCTCTTTGTAATGCTGGCTTTCTTCGGCCTCGCCGCGCCCGCCGCTGCGGCAATAGTCTTAGACAGCCAGCACAAAAACGCGGGAACGGCCGCGGCACTATTGGGCGCGCTGCCGTTTGCGGCGGGTTCTCTTGCCGCCCCGTGCATAGGAATGGGCGATGTGGCGGTGGACTTTTCCATAGTCATAATATCTGGCGGAGCCCTTTCGGCGGTCCTTGCCCTTATAGCCAGAAACTACCAGAAAAAGTACGGCCCATCGACGATGTAGCGCGCGCGTGCCACACTCTTTCCCTTTCCCGTTTTTCCCTCCACCCCCCCCACACACAAAAAAAAACACACACACGCACACATACTCTCTCTCAGACTACCATCCCCACACAGACTCTCGGACATTTTCTATACGAGTATTTTTTTCATTTACGCGCACCC
>CALXLK010000018.1 GCA_944389175.1 uncultured Opitutales bacterium | reverse complement strand
AAGTAAGATAGAAATAAGCTATCTATATTTATTATATTAAAAAATAATATGCTTATGATATAAATAAATATAAAATATCCGAGGGGTTGCGCCGCGTTGCTCAATTTTTTTTCGATCGTGAGAATAAAAAAGCGCGATTTTATTTTGTGCAACTTATTTTATATTGGAATGTTTGCAAACTGTTAACTTCGCAAGTTCGCGGCGTTTTAATTGCGTTTGCGCAATTTGCGCTGTAGATTTAAGAAATTTAGACTATCCGTATTTTTGTGGAAATATATGTTTTCCCCTTGCTTTACTGCGCATATATCTCTGAAGGCTGGGGCTCCGCGTCGCTTTTATCTGCGGACAATCTTTGCCGCGGAGTAAAAAAAACGCGCCTGCACAGGCGCGTTTTGCATTTATGATAAAGCTATTTATTGGAAAGCTATATTTGTTCGACGAGTTTTTGCGCCGCGGAAATGGCGTTTTTACACACCATATATTCCTCCTTTGTCTTCGGCGGGTTTTTCTGCAGATCGCCGCCGAGTTTTGCAATTTCTTGCAGAGCCGTCTTGGCGGCGTCGCTCTTGCGGTAGACCCCGGCGTTATCGTCGAGAATTTTGCCGAGCCTTTGCAGGTACTCTTGCGCCGTTGCATTTCCCGTGGGGATAGAGTTAAGGAATTCTTGGCACTGGGAGGCTACTCCGTGGGTTTTACCCTCATATGCGGCCGCCGATTCGCCCGCCGCGCGCCCGAAAACAAAGATTTCAAGCCCCGCGTTGCCGCCGATTCTGTCGCGCCCGTGGATTCCGCCCGAAGCTTCGCCCGCGGCCATGAGCCCCTTAACGGAAGTTTGGGCAAACCTGTCGATTTTTATGCCGCCAAGCGTTGTGTGCGCCGCCGGCTTAACCTCGACGCGCAGGTCTTTATAGTCTTTTGCAAATGGCCGCAACATCTTGTAGTATTCGGGATACTTGCGCTCGAAAAGAGCCTCGTCAACGCCAGAAAAGTCGAACCAGACGCCGCCGTGCCCGCAGTCTCCGCCGTCGGCTACGCTGCTTGCTATCATTTCGGCGAGCTCCCTCTTTGTGGGAACCGCCGCGCCCTCAGGCAACACAAGGCGCCCCTTGGCGTCGATTAGCTTGGCCCCCTCGAAGAGCATTGTCGTAATGATGGGGAAGGAATAGTACTTTTGCGGATACACCGTCACGCACGGTTCAAACTGGACCCGCTTCATGCCCGTAAGCTGCACGCCCAAGTCGCTTGCAAGCGCGTATCCCGAGCCTTGCAGAAATTTTGTCCACGTCGAAAACCCGAAAAGCCCCGCAGCGCCGCCCGTTGCCAAAACGACGCACGGGCAATTGTAGCAGACCGGGTTGCCGTCTTTAAAGGCCAGCGCCCCCGATATTGCCCCGCCATCTTCAAACAGCTTGACAACGCGCGCCTTTTGGATTTCCACGCCTTCTTCCTTAAGCTTATCCCGGTACTTTTTTATAGCAGTTTTGCCGGTAATCGTCTTGTAGTGGACGACCCTGTGGTAGGTCGACCCAAGCGAGCGCAGCATGTCGTAGCCGCCGTCGGGCTTTTTGTCAAAATGTATGCCGATACCCTCGAGCATCGACACCACGCCCGAGGCGTCGCGGCAGAGCCTGTCGACGAGCTCTTTCGAGTTTTCGCCGGCGCCTGCTTTGAGCGTGTCGGCTATGAAACATTCCGGGGAGTCCTCCTTAGACATCGGCGCGCATAAGCCCATAACCTCGGAGGAGGCGCCACCGCCCAAATCGGCGATGACAACCTTCTTCCACGGAGCCTTCTGCTTTAGCGTTATCGCCGCCTGGAGGCCCGAAAGCCCCCCGCCGACTATAAGAACATCGCAGTCTACAATTTCTATTCCCATACTGCGCCCTTTGCAAGCGAGCCTACGCACTTAGAGAACAAGCGCAGGAAAGGCGGATATTTTTCCTTGGGGAAAACCCACTTCCATTTCTTCCTTCTCTGTTCGAGCTCGTCTTGGTCAACGCACAGATCGAGCTTGCGCTCGTCGACGTCTATGTCTATTATGTCGCCGTTTTTCACCAAAGCAAGCGGCCCGCACAGTCCGGCTTCAGGCGACACATAGCCTATGCTCAAGCCGCTGGAGGCACCCGAAAAACGGCCGTCGGTGACTATTGCGACGCTGTGGGCAAGACCTCTGCCTTTTAGCTCTTTTTGGAACGTATACGCAGTCGTGCCAAAGCGAGCCTTCGGCCCAAGATACCTTATGACGGCCACGTCCCCGGGGGATATCTTATCGGCCCTTAGCGCTTTCATGGCCTCTTCCAGGGAATCGAACACCTTTGCTGTGCCCTTGAATCTGCGCATGTCTTCGGTTACCGCACCGGCCTTTACTATGCCGCCCTCGGGCGCAAGCGTTCCGTAGAGGACGTTTAGCCCCCCATTCTTGGCGTAAGGCTTTTCCAGGCTGCCTATTACGCTTTCGTCGTACACTTTGGCCTCGGCGTAGTTTTCGGCGACCGTCTTGCCCGTCACAGTCAGGCAGTCTGAATGGAGCTTTGGCATAAGGCGCGAAAATACGGCTTTCGAGCCGCCGGCCCTGTCGACGTCCTGCAAGTGCCACGGGCCGCTCGGGCAGGCCCCGACAATCTGCGGAACCTCGTTTGAGGCCTTGTCGAAAAGCTTCCACCACTGGCCGACTAGCCCCGCTTCGGTGGCTACCGCCGGTATGTGCATCATCAAATTGATCGATCCGGCCATCGCCATAGTGGCGGCAATGGCGTTTTCAATGGACTTTTCCGTGATGATGTCGCGGGCCTTTATGTTCATTTCAAGAAGCTTCATTATCTGGTGCCCGGCCTTGAAGGCGCACTGCAAAAGCTCAGGGCTGGTGGCGGACATAATCGAATTGCCGGGCAGGGCCATGCCGAGAGCCTCGGCAACAAGGCACATGCTGTTTGCCGTAGTCATTATTCCGCACGCCCCGCACGAGTGGTACATGCCCGCGACTTCACGCTCGGCTTGCGCCCTGTCGTACTTGCCCTGCATAGTCTTGCCTATGTGGTCGGAAAGATCGCTGTAGTTGGCGAATTTGCCGTCGAGGTAGGGCATGGGCATGTAGCCGCCGGTAACCATAATAGTGGGAATGTTAAGGCGCGCGGCGGCCATCAGATGACCGGGAACGATAGAGTCGCAAGTAGAAAGCATCACCATGCCGTCGAACATGTTGCTCTCGACAATCAGCTCGACCTCGTCGGCGATGGAATTTCGGCTGGGAAGCTCTATGTACTTTTCATTGCCCAGAACCATTCCGTCGCATACGGCGGTAGTCATAACTTCAAACGGAAGGCCGCCGGCCTCCCTTATGCCCTGTTTTACGCGCTCGCTCAGGTTCCGCAGATGCACGTGCCCGGGGTTGTATTCATTCCAAGAATTGACGACCGCTATGAGAGGCCGCTCGAATTCCTCCTCGGTGTAGCCCATGCCGCGCACCAATCCGCGGCGGCATTCGCGGGCCAATCCGTACTTCCAGTTGCTTCGGCAGTTTTTGTATATGTCTGACATCTCTGAAATCCAATTATATTTCTTTGCCCACCATGACGTCCAGGACGCCGTCGATGCTCTGACCGCCGTCAACGGTAAACGTTTGTCCGGTTATAAAGCGCGTCTTTTCAACGTCGGCAAGGAAGAGAATAAGCGGCGTAATATCGTCGACAGTGCCAAGACGCCCGACCGATATCTTGCGGCGGAACCCTTCCATCTCTTCCTCCGAATAGCGGTAGGAAAGTTTTGTCATGATAAAGCCCGGCGCTATTGCATTGACGTTTATTTTATCTTTTGCCAACTCGCACGCCAGCGATTTTGTGAACATGTTCAACCCGGCCTTTGCCGCGCAGTAGGGCAGGGTCTTGCGCTTTACGTAGGTGACTATGCTGTGGACGGAGCTTATGTTGATTATGCGCCCCTCGCACTTTTTGGCGAGCATGTCCCTTACGGCGATTCTCGAGCAGTACGCAGCCGCGCTTAGGTTTAGGTTTATTTGCGAATCCCAGTAGCTCATGGGCATGTCGGCAAAGCCGCCCTTGGGCATTTTCAGCGCGCCGCCGGCGTTGTTTACCAGAACCTCGACGCTTCCGAAATCCGATATAAATTTTTCCATCATAGCCTCGCATTCGGCGCAGCAGCCGACGTCGGCCTTGTACACTTCGGCCTTCATTCCCAACTCTCTAACCTTATCGGCCGTAGCCTGCGCCCCGGCCTCGTCGCTGTGGTAGTTGACGCCTACGTTGTAGCCGTTTTTTGCAAAGGCTATGGCCGCAGCCGCGCCTATGCCGTGTGATGAACCTGTTATTATTACGTTTCTTGCCATATTGTATATCTTGGTTAAATTTTTTCTGCTTTTGGGAGCAAAACTTGCCCTTCTGGTCGAGTCTTTTTACACCATCGGCGCATTTTGTAAAGATAATTTTGGAATAAAAAAGCGGCTCTATCGTTTGAGAAATCGATTGAGCCGCCTGCCGTACGGCTTGCCCGCCCCCTTATTTTACCTTGCTTGAGGCTATGTGGGCCCTGGTTGTAAACATGGGCAGGAAAATAAATTGCGGAATTCTCCCGCCAACGTGCTTAATTAGCTCGAGTGCCACGTCGGGCAAGTTCCTTATTCCGCGCCTCAGGAATTCGTCTACAAGTATTTGGTAAGTGTCTATGAGTGTAAGGCACGATTCAAGATACCAGCGGGCTTTCTCCTTGCCAAGCGCGACGGAGCCCACAGGCAGATAGTCGTGGCCTGCGATTACGTTTTCGATATCCATATCCAACAGGCGCTTGACGGAGTTTCGATACATTTCGACATCGATGTAAAGCCCGGTGCCCTGGAGCTCGGTTCCGTTTGCCTGAAGACTGTCGCCTGTTATGGCTGTCTTTGTGATTTCATCGTACCACGTTACGCAGTCGGTGTCGTGCCCGGGAGTGTGCACCATGCGCAGGCGCCCGCCGACAACATCGCCGTCTCTCAAAAATACATCGGGCTCTACGCCCTTTAGCGAGGACGACGGAGGAGGGCTATACTTGGGAAAAGGGGCTCTGATGAGCTTGTTGTATTTCAGGGGGTCTCTTATTTTGTCGGCATAGTCGGCGAAGGCGGCTATTTTAGCCTTTGAAATCTGGTGCAGACGGTAGTGCCCGCCGACGTGGTCGCCGTGCGAATGGGTGCATACTATCAAGTCTAAATCGTCCGGCTCGAGCCCTTCGGCCTTCAGCGCGGGCACTATGCATTCGTCGACAGTTTCCGAATTCGCGCCCGAGTCAATCAAGACGTTTTGCTCTCCCTTTACAAGCGTCACGCCGGCCCAGCTGCCGCAAAAAGGCGTCTTTAACAACTTAATATCCTGTGTTACGTTTGAGAATTGAATCATAAAAACTCCTTGACATATTGAATTAGCCTCGTAAACATTACCGGTAATAAGGGATCAGTTTAACTTTTAATCAAGTAAATTCTCGAAAAAATAACATGCCAGTAAAAAAAGTCACCGTTCAACAAAACCGATATGCCGATTCCGTCACATTGATGGGAATTCTCGATGCGGTTAAAAAAAGCGGCAAGGTAATGCTTGCCGAAGTTCAAATGGGAACGCCCCAGAATGTCGAAGTAATGCGAAAGCTCGGCTTTGATATACCCGCCACAGTAAACGCAAACGACCTTGTTATTGCGCTTGAAGCTCAAACGAATGAGCTTCTCGACGAGGCCTATAAGGATGTCATCGACAGGCTCGACCGCAAACATACCGACGGCGAGGAGACATTCAACTCAATCGACGAGGTCGATCCGGCCGACGGTTGGAACCTCTGCCAAATATCCCTTCCAGGAGAGTACGCTGCGGAGGAGGCCAAAAAAGCAATCAACAAAGGCCTCGACGTATTTATCTTTAGCGACAACGTTTCAATAGACGAGGAACTGCAGCTCAAGCGCCTTGGCGACGAAAAGGACGTGCTTGTAATGGGGCCCGACTGCGGCGTGGGAATGCTCGACGGCGTGGCGCTTGCGACGATGAGCCTGGTGCGCGAAGGGCCGGTGGGCATAGTCGGCGCCTCTGGCAGCGGCGCGCAGGAAGTAGCCTGCATTGTGGAAAAGGCCGGATCTGGCATTTCGGCGCTGATAGGAACCGGTGGGCGCGACCTCTACCCGCAGATAGGCGGTTTGTCCATGATAAAGGGCATAAAGCGCCTCTGCGAAGACGACCAGACAAAGGTAATAGTTCTTGTTTCAAAGCTTGCCGACAGGGCGGTGATGGACAAAGTTCTCACCTTTGCAGACGGCGTGAAAAAGCCGGTTGTGGCGATATTCCTGGGGGCGGACGAATCGCTGTTTGCCTCGCACAAGGTGCACGGCACATTTAGCCTCGAGGGCGCGGCGCTAAAGGCGCTCGAGCTCTGCGGGATATCCTGCAAAGACTTTGAAATTAGCGACGAAAAAATAAAGGGCATTGTTGATTCCTACATGAAGAAGTTCTCGCCCCAGCAAAAATATCTGCGCGGCGTCTACTGCGGCGGCACGTTTGCCGAGGAATCGCTCATTTACTTAAAAGAGCACAATCCCGATTCCCAACTGTACTTCAACATGGCCACAAAATATGCGCGCAAGCTCGATTCGCACCTTAAGAGCCAGTGCCATACGCTCGTCGATTTGGGCTCGGAAGAGTTCACAATAGACGCCCCCCATCCGGTTTTTGATCCGGAATTGCGCCTTAAGCGTTTCCGCCAGGAGGCGCAGGATCCCGAAACGGCGGTCATACTGCTTGATTTCATAACGGCTCCGGGCGTGCACGAGGATCCGATATCGCCGTTTGCAAAGGCCTGCGCCGAGGCCATAAAGGCCCGCGGCGGCGCGCTGGCGGTCATAGCATCCATATGCGGTTCCGTAAACGACCCTCAGGACATTGTAAAGTGCGGCAAGGAGCTCGTTGACGCGGGCGTTATACTCACCGGCAGCAACCACCAGAGCACGCTGCTTGCCAGCGCGTTTATGAAAGCTTTGGACAATAGAAAGTAGGCTATTTATGAAAGAAAACAAATGCTGCTGCTCTAAGAAGCAGAAAAAATTGAAAGTGGTAAATATCGGGTTGCAGACCTTTGCCGAGTCTTTGAGGGCGCAGGGCGTAACGGTGGCCCAGGTAAACTGGCGCCCGCCTCGCAAGCTCGACAGCGAAATGAAAAACATTTTGGACGATCTTCTCTAATTGTTTTAGACTATGAATATAAAAGAAAAAATCGAACAGGCCAATCAGAAGGCCGTAAGCGAAATTATCGATGCGGATCCGGTGTGGGTTGACATTCTTCCGGCCGGGGAGGTAATCGACGGACTCGAACCCAATATGATTTTACATTCGGGGCCGCCGATAGAGTATAAGGATATGGTTCCCCTGCACAAGCGCGGCATGGTAAGCGGCGCCCTGTTTGAGGGGTTGGCAAAGACCGAGGCCGAGGCCGTTGCAAAGCTTGAAAGCGGCGAGATAAAAGTAAGCAGCGCTCTCGACCACAACACGGTTGGCGCGGGCACGGGCATTATAACGTCGCACATTTCCATGATAGTCGTCGAAAACAGAAAGACGGGCGTCAGGGCCGCGACATTCCCGGCCGAGGGGCCCTTCCAGGGCGGCTTGTGCGGCTGGGGCTTGTATACGGAGGAGATCGCCGCGAATCTGCGCTACATGACAAACGAATTATTCCCCGTCATGCGCGAGCTCATACACAAGCGCGGCGGCCTTCCCATAAAGCCGATTTTGGCCGAAGGCATGCAGATGGGCGACGAAAACCACACTCGCCAAACCGCTGCCGACTACATTTTCAACACGCTCATTCTCCCTGATCTGTTCAAGATGGATCTCGACAAAAAGACGCTGATGAAGGTTATGGACTACATCGTCCAGACTCCGCGTTTCTTCCATTGCTATGGCCAAGGAGCGAGCATGTCGGCTCTGTTGTCGGCGAAGGGCACGCCTTATTCGACCATGACGGTCGCCTTTGGCGGCAACGGCGTTGAGTTCGGCATAAAGGTCGCCGGCATGGGGGACGAATGGTTTACCGCCCCGGCGATGATGATGAAAGGCCGCTACACGTCGTCGCAGTTTAGCGAGAAGGACCAGCTGCCGTGGATTGGTGACAGTTGCGTTGTCGAATGCGCAGGCCTGGGCGGAATAGCGGCCGCGGCAAGCCCGATAGTCTGCAGCCTGCGCGGCCTCAAGCTCAAGGACGCCATAGCCCTCACGCGCGAGATGGAGCAGATTTGCATATCGAAAAACCACAACTACCCCATACCGAATCTCGACTTCGATTTCCTGCCCTGCGGCGTGGATATTCGAAAAGTTGTCAAGACCGGTATCTCTCCGGAAATACACGGGGGTATGTTCAACCACGAAGGCGGCTTGATTGGCGCAGGCAGCGCCAGAATCAACTTGCAGTGCTTTGAGAAGGCCCTCAAGGCTTTCGCTCAGAAATATAGGGATTAGTACGGGCTCGAGGGCAAAAGGTGAAAGCATTAAAGACTTATTTGCCCGACGGCTTCTTGGGCTCGCCCCGCATTGCGGGGCGGGTTCATTCAGTTTTTAAGCGCGCCGTCAACGCGGTTGTTGGCGGGCGCATGATAACGCTGCACGCCGATTTGCGGGCGGGAATTCCCGACAGCGCCGTTCTTCGAAATGGCGACTTTGACGTTCTGGAGGTAATCGACGCCGACGCTCCCGCCTGGCTTGAAGGCTTTGCTCTGAAGATAGCAGATTTCCTTATCGACCTTAAAGCGCCCAATTTTTCCAACGATATGGGCCGGTGCAAGATGGCTGCCGATAAGGCTGCCATCTTGGCGAAATTTGAAAGTTTGGGCTTTGACTACGCCATGCCCGATGTCGTCGAATCGAGGCTTCGATGCGTGGTTGACGGGCTTAAGAACGGCGGCGTCGAGGCCGCGCGCAAGCCCCTTGAAACGGCTGTTGGGTTTGGTTGCGGGCTCACCCCTTCCGCCGACGACGCGCTCCTCGGAATTTGCGCGGTCGTAGACTTTTGCAACAGGGCGGCGTTCCCGAAGTTTGACGGTTTTGCGCAGGCGCTTTTTTCGGCGGCGCAAGGTCGGACGACGGATGTCAGCGCAAAATACATCAGGTGCGCAGCCGAGGGGCGGTTTCCGGAAAACTTGGCAAGGCTTGTAAAATCGCTTTTGGGCTGCGATGCGGCCGCCGATTTGGAGGCTTTTGAGCGCCTGCTTGCCGTGGGGCACACGTCGGGCAAGGATATTGTGCGCGGGGTTAGACTGGGGCTTGGCTTGATTGTCTGAGGCAGACAAATTCGCCTCTTTGCGCAGGTAAAATTAATTCAAAGAAATAAGATAAAATTACAAACTACAACACATATGTTATTAACGTTTGGTGAAATAATGTTGAGGCTCTCGCACAGGGAGCCGTTGACCCTAAACCAGATGTTGCCGGGCATGATAGAGGCAACATTCGGCGGCGCGGAATCCAACGTCGCTTTCTCGTATTCCCGACTGGGCGGGAGGGCGTCGTTCGTGACGGCTCTTCCGGACAACAAGATTGCCAGGTCAGCGTTGGCCCAGTTGAAGTCGCAGGACGTCGACGTGTCGAAGGTAAAGTTTGTCCCCGATTCTCGCATGGGGATATTCTACCTGGAGAAGGGGGCAAACCAGCGCCCGAGTTCGGTCACGTACGACCGCGCGCACTCGGCGTTTTCGGAGTGCTCCTTTAGCGACGAAGAGCTTGCCGAGGCTTTGCAGGGAGCCGACAGGGTGCACATAACAGGCATCACTCCGGCTCTTTCGAAATCGTGCTTCGAGGCCTCGAAGCGCCTTGTGGAGATGGCTCACCATAGGGGCGTCAAAGTCTCGTGCGATTTGAATTTCCGCAACCGCCTCTGGAAGTGGAAAAGCGGCACAGGCGCGAGGGAGTTGGCCAGGGAATGCATGCCCGAGATAATTAAATACGCCGATTTAGTCATCGGCAACGAAGAGGACGCCTACGATGTCCTCAACATAGCCCTCGGCAATACGGATCTTAAATCGGGAAAATTGGATCTTTCCCAGTATTCGAACGTGGCAAGGGCCATAGTCGAAAAATTTCCCAACGTCAAGCGGGTGGCGCTGACGCTCCGGGAAAGCGTTTCCGCCGACTACAACAGGTGGGGGGCTATGATGTTTGACGCGGAAAAAGACCAGGTCTGCTACGCGCCCCTTTCAGACGGCCAGTACAAGCCTTACGAAATCCGCGACATAGTCGACAGGGTAGGCGGTGGCGATTCCTTTGCCGCGGGGCTCTTATACGCGTTGGACGTAGAGAAGTTTGCCACAAACTTGGAGAGCCTCTCGTTTGCCGTTGCCGCATCCTGCCTGGCCCACTCAATTTTTGGCGACTATAACTACGCTACGAAACCCGAGGTCATGAATATGATGAAAGGCTCGGTATCGGGCAGGGTACAGCGTTAAACATCAAAACAATATTTTTGCAGGCCGCCTAATTTTGGCGGCCTTTTTTTTGTCCGTATAATTTATTTGATGTTTAGAAATTGCATTATGCGGAAAATTCGCCGAATGGAATTTCTAAAAATATTCTATTTAACACGTCTGTTTGGATTTTTCCATTCTTTGTTTTGCGCCCTAGGCCGCTCATATCGGCAAGGGAAACGCCACTTCGTCGAGACAAATGCCACTTGTCGATTTTTCGCTTTTTGCGCAATGGCAAAAAAAATCCCCCCCCTAAAAAAGGCGGGAGGATTTGGCGTTTTTGTAATCTATAAAAGAATCCTGGAATCTACGATTGGGCGTCTATTGCCTGCGCGCGGGCGCAGTCTTTGGCGTAGAAGAGCTTGTAGTCTACAAGCATCAGGATTCCGAAGAAAATCCACACCACCGAGAGCATTGCAAGCCCCAGCGACAGTCCCAAATGCGGCTTTAGCATGCCCAGAATCCACGGCGCGGGCGCGCCGAGCAAAAAGCCGACAAATTGCATTATGCCCGTAGCCGACCCCCTGTACTTGGCGGGAATTACATCGTAGAGCACCGAGTAGATGTTGGCGTCGAAAAAGCCCCTGAAGAATCCGAAGCCCGCAAATCCGACAAACACGAGAACCAGCTCCTGGGAAACGCCCATCATAACGATGAAAGGCGAGGCGAGGATAAATCCGGCGCTCGAAATTATGCACCTGTATTTTCTCTCTTTGACGGCGACTTTGTCGGATAGATATCCGGCAATAAGTATGCCGAAAAATGCGGCCATATTCATGTAGAATGCGGCGCTGAAGCCGGCGCTCGTATTTGACATGTTAAACTTTTCCTGCAAATAAAGCGTGGACCAAGTCAGATATCCCTGAACGACGAATATCAGACCCACGAACGAGAGCGTAAGAACTATTGCCGTGGGCACAGTGAAAAATATTTTTACGGCCTCGAGCCAAGATGGTTTGTGTTTTCGCGCCTCTTCGAGCTCCGCCTTGCTCTTAAATTCGACCTTGTCCTTGAGCCTCCATACGATGACCAAAGCCCAGAATATGCCTACGCCGCCGAAGATGTAGAATGCGTGTTCCCAGCCCCAGTTGTCGCCTATCCAACCGGCCACGAAGCCGCTTAGTATAACCCCGAGGTAATACGAGGTTGTATGAATGCTCATTGCGGTTGCGCGCGTGCGGTTGTCGTGGTAGTCGGATATTGTGGCGTAATTTGAGGGCGCGAAAAATCCTTCGCCTACGCCTGTTGCTATACTTCTAAAGATGATAAACATCAAGCAGCTTGTGGCAGCGCCAGATATCATGGTAGCGGCGCTCCATAGCGTTATGCTTGCCACTATTATCCATTTTTTGCTGAATCTATCCGCGGCGTACCCGGCCACGAGCAGGCAAAAGGCAAGGACCCAACAAAACATTGTTCCCACCAAGCCTGCTTCGGCGTCCGACATGTTTAGCGATGCCTGGATTTTTCCCAGCAGCGTGTTGTATAGCTGGCGGTCGGCCTGGTTAATCCAAAATGCCACCCATAGCAAAAACAGGACCTCCCACTTATAAAAACCGCCGTCTTTCTTTCCCTCTATAGTGTTGTCTGTACTCATATTTTATAAAAAAATCAACCGCCCCAAGCCCGGATTTTCAAACCCCACACCGGCCTTGAAAGGTTGAACTCAATCGTATTCAGGGCGGATTTATTGTCAAGATGTTTATGTTTTTTGCACAAAAAAAGCGGCGCATTCGCCGCCGCTTTTTGGTTTGTCTTATTTAAATTTTACCGTCGATCTTATCGGTCAGATGCCAGATCAATTCTTCTACGCTCATTCTAACCTGCTGGGTGGTATCCCTATCTCTGAGGGTTACGGTACCATCCTCAAGCGTCTGAAAATCGACCGTTATGCCAAAGGGCGTTCCGATTTCGTCCTGCCTGCGATAGCGGCGGCCGATTGCGCCGGATGCGTCGAAAAATACGTTCCAACGGCGGCGCAGACGCTCGTATATAGACTTCGCCTTCTCGAAAATTTCGGGCTTGTTTTTTACGAGCGGGAACACGGCCGCTTTCAACGGCGCAATTCTGGGGCTAAACTTGAGAACTACGCGCTTTTCCGGCTGGCCCTTGTCGTTGGGAACCTCGTCTTCGGTATAGGCGGCGGTCATCACGGCGAGGAATGTGCGGTCGACGCCGAGCGACGGCTCGATTACGTGCGGCAGGTATTTGCGCTTCAAGTTTTCGTCGAAATATTCGAGGTTTTTATTCGAGGCGTTTTGATGCTGAGTCAGGTCGAAATCGCCGCGTACGGCTATGCCTTGGAGCTCCTGCAACCCGTGCGGGAAGTGGAACGTTATATCGGTGCAGGCCTTCGCATAGTGGGCCAGCTTTTCCTTCGGGTGGACGTCCTCGGCCAATTCGCATTCCGGCAGGCCTATCGATACAAACCATTTCTTGCAGGCGTCGATCCACTCGCGGTGCAACTTCTTCCAATCGGCCTCGGGAGATATGAAGTACTCAATCTCCATCTGTTCGAACTCCCTGCTGCGGAAGATGAAATTGCGCGGGGTAATCTCGTTGCGGAAGGCCTTGCCTATCTGCGCTATGCCAAAGGGAACTTTTACCCTCGATGTATCGCATATATTTTTAAAATCGACAAATATGCCCTGCGCCGTCTCAGGCCTCAAGTATGCAATTGCGGTTTCGTCTCGCATGGCCCCTACATAGGTTTGGAACATCAGGTTAAAATCTCTCGGCGGCGTCAGCGTTCCGGTGTTTCCCGTGGCGGGCGAGGGTATGAGATCGTATTCGCCCGGCTTTGCCTCCATATAGTTTTTTAACACCACCGGCTCAAGCTCTCCCTGCGCGCCCTTCTTGCGCTTGAGCTCGTGCGCCTTCTTTTCGGCTTCGGCCTGCATGCCTTCGTCCTCGAGCACGCTCACGTAGCCTATTGTGTGCCCGTCGACTTTTACTTCGGCAAAGTATATCTGGTCGGCGCGGAAACGCAGCTTAGACTCTTTGCAGTCGACCATCGGGTCGGAAAAACCCGCCACGTGGCCGGAGGCGCGCCATACGTTGGGGTGCATTATAATCGAGGCGTCGAGACCCACTATATCGTCGCGGCCGTGGACAAAGTCGTTCCACCAAGCCTGCTTGATATTGTTTTTTAGCTCTACTCCCAACGGGCCGTAGTCAAAAAAGCCGTTCAAGCCGCCGTAAATTTCCGACGAGCGGTATATAAACCCCCTGCGCTTGCAGAGGCCCTCGATAATTGACATATCCGATACCATAATCTATAAAAATTGCGGCGGATTCTACTACGCCGGCGCGCGTTGTCAACGCATCTTTCCCGCATAATTTCAAAAAATGCCCCTTGCCCGGCTTCAATCCGGCAAACGCGCGCCGAAATTTACGGATTAGTCATACCGATGGTTCGCCTCTTTATGCGTAAAGCATCTATTTTATCGATTGTGTTTGCATCGGGGCTCAAGCTGCCTTTAGCCGGCATGACACAGTTCGATTTTTCACGCTTATCTATAAAGCATCAAAAGCCAATCCTAAACCGAAAGCCGGACAATTTGACATTGGCTAAACTTTACAGTCAACCAATCCCCTACGGCGGTCGTGGCCGCGCTTGCTAAACGAGCGGACGCGATGCCGACTAGTTGAGCCGAATTACTGCTTCTTGGTTCCCCAAAAGGCGTCCATTAGAGCGCCAACTGCGGCGGCGGTATCGTCGGGCTTTAAAACGTCACTTACGGCAACTATCCGCTCAGCTCCCGCATTTCGAACTTCGGCGGCCGTTTTTGCGTTTATCCCACCGATGCAAAACCACGGGATCTTGGGCTTCATAGCCTTGACTTTGCCTATTAAATCTAAGCCTACGGCGGGTCTGCCGGGCTTTGTCTGCGTGGCATATACGGGCCCAACTGCAAAGTATGTAAGGATTTGATCCATGTCGTTTGCGGCGCTGGCCTGCTCAAAAGAATGGGTTGAAAGGCCGATAATGGCTTCGTCGCCGAGCAGCAGGCGAGCCTCTTGCGGGGAAAGGTCGTCCTGGCCTATGTGCAGGCCCGCGTTTGGAATCTCGGAGCATATTTTTTTTGCCAGCGCCGCGTCGTCGTTTATTATGAAGTATGGCGCGCCTTCGCGGGCGAATATCGGAAGTAGCTCGTAGGCCAATTTCTCGCGCTCGAGCCCCGTTTGCTTCTTTGCGCGCAACTGTATGATTTTTGCCCCGGCTTTTTCGAGCATGCGGCACTTTTGCGCGAGTTTTGAATGGTCGACATAGCCCGTGTCGACAATGCCGTAAAAAAACGCATCGATGAGGTTTGGCGAATTTTTACTCATTTTACTTGATGGAATCAACTACGTCCACGACGGGCGAGCCGTCGTCTATCGACTGGCTCTTCACATCTTCTACGGGCGGCAAAAATTTGTTCTTTGGCTTGTATATGAGCCCCTTGAATCCGAGAACCTGCACGTCGATTTTGCCGAGCTTCTCCACGCCGAGATGTTCGCGGAAGGCCGAGGTCAGGGCAAGCTGCACCTCTTCCGTCGCCTCCGTGAGCTTTTGGCCCGATTCCAAGCGCATTGAGACGCTCATGCAAAGCCTTCCGCGCCTCTGGTATATCTTTACATCCGGGCGGTTTATGGCCCCGAGGCTATAGCAGACGCTCTGAACCAGCTCGTTTAGAGCCTTGCGCGTTACCTGAACCTCCCCGGCCTTGTTGTTGAAAAGCCTTATCGGGCTGTACCTTCGGCGCATGCGCCGCACAAATATCAAGACGACCCACAGCACGGTTGCGGCAAGCAGCAGGTATGGCGTCTGCGGCTGGCCGATTGCGTCTTTGAATATCCGCCAAGATATGTCCGCGGCGTTCTCGCAGGCGCGTACAAATGTTGTCAACGACTCGATATTCATACTTATCAACTTTCTCTGCGCCAAAAGTACAATCTTTGGCCTTCATTGCAAGGTTTTATTTGTCGAAGCGCAATTCTTCGGGCCATGGGCGGGTGTAGCCGTCGGCGCTGTTCTTTCGACACGCGTCTATAAAGAGCGTTTGTTCGTCTATTAAAATATCGCGCTTTGGGTCGGTATTGTTAAATATCTTCCACATGATTTTTGGCGTTTGTGCGATATCGACGTCGGTATCGAATATTGCGACGGCTCTCATGCAGCTTTTTATTCCCGGGCAATTGGCTATTTGCAAAAGAATGTCGCGCCCCTTGCGCTGTCCCTTGTCGATGGAAACGGCTCCGAAGTGCCTGTGTAATTCAACCGCCTCAACCGCCTCTACATTTCCAAGAATCCACGCCTCTATCTCGGACAACTGCACCTGGGTGGGCGTCGCCAACTTTTGCCCCTTTCTCGGGCTTTCCCCGGCGATTGGCGCAGTGAGGTCTATGCCTATTTTCGATCCGGCAAAGGGCTGCGGCGCCGAGTGGTCGAGAACGTCGAGAACCCCGTAAGAGTAGGTGATGTCGCGCTCGGGATCAAATGACGTCGCAAAAAGCTCCCCTATCTTCTGAAGGTCGGATGGCCTGATGTTTTTGTCGACAACGACTATCGCCTTGCAAAAACTCATCTGCCCCTGTCCCCAGAGGCCGCTCATAAGCTTCTGGGCCTGCGCGGGGTATTCCTTGTCTATGGAAACTATGACTATGTTGTGGAAAACGCCCTCCCATGGCAGAAAATAGTCTTCTATCTCGGGGAAAACAGACTTAAGCATGGGCAGAAAAATGCGTTCGGTGGCTTTTGCCATGTAGCAGTCTTCCATCGGCGGCGGCCCGACGAGCGTGGCGCAGTAGAGCGGCTGGCGCTTGCGCGTTATGGCCGTAACGTGAAAGACGGGGTACATGTCGGGCATTGAGTAGTAGCCCGTATGGTCGCCAAAGGGCCCCTCAAGCCGAAGCTCGTCTTTGTCGACGTAGCCTTCAAGAACAAATTCCGACTCGGCTGGAACCTGCAAATCGACCGTCTTGCACTTGACCATTTTTACGCCCTCTTTGCGGAAAAATCCGGCAAGCAGCAGCTCGTCGACGCCACGGGGGAGGGGCGCCGTAGCCGCATATATGACGCTCGGGTCGGCTCCGATTGCCACGGCAACGGGCATCTTCTGTATGCCCGCGCGCGCGTATTCGTGAAAGTAATGCGCGCCGTCTTTATGAATGTGCCAGTGCATGCCGGTAGTGTTTTTGTCGTAAACTTGCATGCGGTACATGCCCAGATTCGTCTTGTCGTCGACGGGCGATTTTGTAAAGACCAGCGGCAGCGTGATAAAGCGCCCGCCGTCCCCTGGCCAGCATTTAAGAATTGGAATCTTGCCCAGATCGACGTCTTGCCCGGTCATTACGACCTCTTGGCAGGGCGCGTCTTTTACTGTTTCCGGCATGATTTTTGCAAGGGGCAGAAGCTTAAAAAAAGCCCTGATTTTGTCGGCGAAAGAGGTCGGCGGCTGCTGGTTTAAAAGTTGCCCGATTTCCGCTCCGGCGCCGGATAGCTTTTCGAGGCCCAGGGCAAGCGCCATTCTGCGCTCGCTACCGAAAATATTCGTGGCCACAGGAAACGTTTTCTCGCCGTTGTCAACGACATTTTCAAACAACAAAGCTTTGCCGCCGTCGGGCTTTTTCGATTCCACGTCGGTAAATTTCGATATTTCTATAATCGGCGAAACCTTCTCTCTTATATGCTTTACTTCGCCAATTTGATCGAGGAAGTTTACGAAGTCCCTTATGCTGTCGAAGCGTTTTTTCATTTGCCCCACTCCCTTATAAAATCTTGTTGAATGTCGAGAAGAGAAAGTATGCGCGCGGCTATGAAATCGGTCAAGTCGCCTATGCAGGAGGGCTTGAAATAGAATGCAGGCGAGGCCGGAAGAACTATTGCGCCGGCTTCCGAAAGGGAAAGCATATTTCTTAAATGCGTCGTCGAGTACGGAGTTTCCCGGGGAACAACTATTAGCCTGCGCCTCTCTTTGAGCGCGACTTCGGCCGCGCGGACGATTAGGTTGTCGGCTATTGCGTTTGCAATCTTGCCGAGTGTGTTCATCGAGCACGGGGCGACGACGACGGCGTCGAATTTTGCGGAGCCGCTGGCCGGAGGCGCGCGAAAATCCCTTTCCGTGTAAATCGACTCCACGCCGATTTTTTCGAGGGATTCCAGTAGGTTTTGTCCGTCCTCAATTTCCGCTACTTCAATGGCGCCGTCGCTTGCCACGGCGCATACCCGCGCCCCGGCCTCGAGCAGCCGCTGCGCCGTTTTCAGCCCGTAGGCTATCCCCGACGCTCCCGTCAGGCAAAGCACTATTTTTTTTTGCCCCGTATTTTCCATGATCCTTTTAGAATACCAAGTTGGAGAGTGTTGCAATTAAAATAAGAATGGAAATCGAGGCGTTTATGTAAAAAAACACCAGATTAACCTTCTTCATGCCCGCTTTTAATATGGTTATAAAGCCCGCTATGTAAAGGGCGCATATGAGAATTCCCGCCAAAAAAAACGCCGTGTTCAAGGCAAAAGACGCTCCCGTTGCAAAGAGCATAACGGCGGCCACGGCAAAGGAGAGCGCGGCTATGGCAAGCGTTGCTTTCCTGCCGAATCTGGCGGGAATGGAGTGCAGGTTGTATGTTATGTCGAAGTCCATATCCTGCAAAGCGTAAATTAAATCAAAGCCTGCTATGCTAAAAAGCAGAAAGGCCCCCAGGAATAGTATGCGCGCATCGAGGCTCCCCGTGACGGCAATCCACGCACCGACGGGCGCCATGAACAGCGCGGCCCCCAGAATATAGTGAGCCAAGCACGTAAAGCGCTTTGCGTACGAGTATCCAAAAAGCAGAGCTAGCGCCGGAAAGGATAGGACAAAGCAGAGATTGTTTATCATAAGCGCCGCAAAAATGAAGACTCCGGCGGATATCCACGTGAATACTTTCGCGTCTTTTATTGGCAGCTTGCCGGAGACCGTGGGGCGGTTTTTAGTGCGTTCGTTGAGCGCGTCGACATCGGCGTCGACGATCCTGTTAAAGCCCATTGCCGCCGATCGGGCCGCGGTGAAGGCCACGACAATCCATATAAAAACGCCCAATGAAAACGGAGCGCCCTTTGCATAGGCAATAAAGGCCGCGGAAAGGGCCAGGGGCAGCGCGAAGAGTGTGTGCGCCAATTTTATCATATCGGCGTACGTTTTTGCTTTTTGGAAAAATTCCATGCTCAAAGTCTTTTAATTTTTGCCTCAAAGACAACACTTATTTGGGCAAAATATTTGGGCGCGGACACTCCGAGTCCGGTCTAAAGAATGTTGACAAATATCTGCGGCGTGGCACTCTCGCTTCAATGGAAAAATTTTCTGCAACGAGGTACTTCGATAGGATTTCCGCGGACCAGGCCCTTGACATGCTAAAGCATGCGGATTTGCCCGAGCTGGGCGAGCGCGCCAACGCCGTAAAAAAGTCTATCCACTCGAACAAGGCCTATTACGCCGTCAATGCGGCTATCACGTATTCAAATATATGCCAGGCCTGCTGCCCGATATGTTCGTTTTATAGGCGCGAAGGGCAAAAAGGCGCGTACTTGCTCACTCCCGACGACGTATATCAGGCGGCGAAGAAGTACGCGCACATGGGGGCTTCCGAAATCCACACCATAGGCGGAATATACGATAAACTGCCGCTTGAATATTATTTGGATGTTGTAAGGTCGATAAAGAAGGCAGATCAGAAATTGAACGTTGTCTCGTACACGGTTTCCGAGTGCGCGCTCATGTCTAAAGTTTCGGGCAAGAGCCTTGAAGGGGTTATGAAGCTTCTCAAGGACGCCGGCGTCGACGCGCTTCCCGGCGGCGGCGCTGAAATATTCGACGAGTCTGTGCGCAGGCAGATAACCCCGAACAAGCTTTCCGCAAAGCAGTGGCTCGAGGCCATGGGAGTGGCCCACGGAGCCGGAATAAGAACCAACGCCACCATGCTCTACGGGCACATAGAAACGCCCGAGAATGTCGTCGAGCACCTCGACATGCTCAGGCGCCAGCAGGACATCTCCGGGGGGTTCAAGGCGTTTGTGCCGCTCCCCTTTAGACAGGGCGGCAGCCGCATTCAGGCAAAAAATTCGGGAGTTTACGATTTGAAGATATGCGCCATAGCCCGAATAATGTTGGATAATTTTCCGCACATCCGCGTGCCCATACCGCACTTTGGCGACCGCATGGGGCAAATATTGCTGCATTGGGGCGCCGACGATATCGGGGGGACGCACTGGCACGAAGAAGTTGCCACAAGCGCCGGCGCGGCCGACCAAATGCGCACTGAGGCTTTTATGCGCGGGATAATCTCCGGAGCCGGCCTGGAGCCGGTGCTTACAAATTCAAACTATGTATAGGCTCGGCGGAGTATCTTTTATAAACAGCCTCCCGTTTTTTTACGGGAGAACCAGCCCGATTTTTGAAATCGAGCTGGATGTGCCGTCGCGCCTAAACGAGGCCGCGCGCGCGAGCCTGCGAGAGGCGACTATGATTTCTTCCCTGGCTTATCCGCTTTGCCGCGATCAGTACGAGATTTTGCCCGATTTTTGCATAGGCGGAGACGGGCGGATAATGTCGATAAAGCTTTATTCAAAGTATGAAATATCGCAGCTTTGGCGCGGCGGCATTTTTATAACGTCGCAGACGGGGACTTCGTCGAGGGCCTTTGCAAAAATATGCATGGAGCGCTACGGCTTTGATTTGTTCAAGCTTGAGCGCAAACCGCTCCGCGAGGCCGACAGCGTTATTTTAATAGGCGACCAGGCCATGTTGTTCGATGGAAGCGCCTATCCGTACTGTTACGACTTGGGAGAACTTTGGAGGGACTGGGCGCATTGCCAGATGCTCTATTCCGTATTTCTTATCAAGCGCCCGCTCTACGCCGAGCTCGCCGAGCCGCTTTCAAATTTTCTCGACGAATCGTTAAAGGCCTTTTATAAAAATCCCGAACCCGTCATGGCGCGGGCGCTTGAAATCGCCGAAAACGGCCTCGACGAGGCCTTGCTGCGCGAATATTACAGCAGGTTGATTCTTAAAATGGACCGCGATAAATTTCGGGGAAGCATATCGTTTTTACAGGACAATGGACTTATTTGAAAAGATATATAGCGGCCAAAGGATATCGGCCAAAGAGGCGATGGAGCTTAAAAATGCGAGCCTTTACGACATGTCAGGCCTGGCCAGCGCGCGCTTAAAAATGGCCGACGCCTCGGGCGAGGTGGGATACATCGTAAACAGGATGATAAACTATTCCAACGTCTGCATGGCCCAGTGCAAATTTTGCGCCTTTCACGCCCGCGCGGGGCGCGTGAACGCATATACGATGAGCGACGACGAAATTTTTAATCTCTGCCGCGAGGCCGTAGAGCGCGGCGGCACTCAGATAATGCTTCAGGGAGGGCTGCACCCGAAGTTTAAACTCGGCTGGGCGTGCGCGCTGTTAAGGCGCATAAAAGAGGCTTTTCCGAAGCTGTGGCTGCACGTCTTTTCGCCGTCTGAAATTGTATGGTTTGCGCGCGGCGAGGGCATATCGGTGCTTGAATGCCTCTCCAGGCTCAAAGAAAGCGGGGCCGATTCGGTGCCGGGTGCCGCCGACATGCTAATAGGCAGAATACGGAGCCAGCTGTGCAATAACAAGTGCACCGTGGCCGAATGGCGCCAGGTAATGGAGGCTCTTTCCAAGCTTGGCATGTATTCGTCGGCGACGATGACTTTCGGTCTGGGCGAAACTTTTGCCGAGCGCATCGAACACCTCGATATAGTAAGGCAAATACAGGATCAAACGGGCGTCTTTAAAGCCTTCATAGCCTGGCCCGTCTCTCCCGAGAACACGGCTATTGAGGGCAGGTTTGCCCGCGTGGGCGCGCCGGAATTTCTGCATACGCTGGCCCTTTCGCGCATATATCTGGACAACGTAAAATACGTGCAATCGGGTTGGCTTACGGAGGGGCTTAAAATGGCGGAAGTTGCTTTGAACTTCGGCGCAAACGACGTCGGCGGCGTGCTGATGAATGAAATGGTTGTCCGCGCCGCGGGAATCGACAACCGCGCCACCGCCGAAAACATGCGCAGGGTAATTGTCAACGCTGGCAAAATTCCGCGCGAGCGCGATGGCCTTTACAAAACGATATCTTAAGATGAAATTTGCAATCACACCTTGCCCAAACGATACGTTTTCATATTATTTCCTCATAAGCGGAAAAATAGAAAGCGATATGGAATTTGTATTTGACGACATCGAAGGGTTGAACATTTCGGCGCGAGAGGGGAAGTACGAAATTACGAAAATGTCCTTTGCCGCATACCTGGAAAATTCCGACAAATACGAGCTATTGGACGCCGGAGCGGCCCTCGGCGTGGGCACGGGGCCCGTGTTTGTAGGCTCGTGCGCGCTCGACGAAAATTCGCCTATAGCCGTTCCCGGCATGAATACAACGGCGGCGCTTTTGCTTAAATACTTCATGGGCGCAGGCGTTCAAAAGAGAATGCGCGCAATGTATTTTAGGGATATTTTGCAGTCGGTAAAAGACGGGGCTTACAAGTACGGCGTTCTCATACACGAGGGGAGGTTTGTCTACGAAAACATGGGGCTTAAACTCATAGAAGATTTGGGCAAGTATTGGACCGACAAGACGTCTTTGCCCGTGCCGCTGGGGTGCATATGCATCAGGCGCGACTGCCTGCGGCTGAAAGACTCGGTCGAGACCCTCATACGCAAGAGCATAAACGCGGCCTTCGACTCTCCCGAGTCGGCGCTCCCGTACGTAAAGAGCAAGGCCCAATATCTCGCCGACGACGTTTTGCAAAAGCACATATGGGCTTTTGTAAACAAGTATTCCCTCGACATATCTCCCATTAGGCAACAACTGCTGAGAAATTTGGAAAAATGCAGCTAAGAACTATATTTATGGCGGTCGATTTCGAGGCCGAAGAGGTGTTTAAAAGGCACAACTATGCGCTCGTCAATTCCGAGCCTTTTAAAGTGTGGCAAAACGACGTATCGCGCCTTATAATAACGGGCATAGGGTTGGTTCCGGCGGCTACCGCCTTTGCGTGGGCGGTATCCAAGTTCGATTTTGAAGAGGCTATAAACATAGGTCCGGCGGGGGCGTCTTCGGCGGTAAAATGCATCGTCCAAGAGTACGACGAGGAGGCGCGCTTTGATATCATAAGGGGGGATCAAGACAAAAATAAAGACGAGCTCGTGTTTGCCAATGCCTACGAAGTCTCAGTTGTCTCCAGCATAGAGCCTTACAACGACTTTGTCTTTGAATTGTCGCAGGGCGGCAGGAAATTGGCTACATCGAGCCGCCCCGTCTCGACCCGGAAGCAGCGCGACGAGGCCGCCGCGAAGGGCGATTTGGTCGATATGGAAGGATACGCGCTTGCCATGTCCGCCAAAGTATTTTCAAAAAGACTTTCCATTGTAAAGATCGTCAGCGATTTTTCCGAACAATGCGATATCCACCGCAACATACTTTCCCTGCAGCGCAGGCTTGCAAACGTAAAAGGCGTTTTCGACTAGCATGGCATTTTTAGACAGAACCGACGAAATTTTAAGCGTTGGGGAGTTTTCCCGACGCTTTAAGATGCTCGTCAAGACGCAGATTCCCGAGCTGTGGCTTCGCGGCGAGGTATCAAATCTAAAGACCTATTCGAGCGGGCATACATATTTTACATTAAAAGACGCCGACGCCTCGATTTCTGCGGTGCTTTTTAAAGGGTATTCTGCAATGCTCTCATTTCCGCTGCGAGACGGCATGAAGATGCTTGCCTACGGTGAGGTTTCCGTATATGAGCCGCGCGGCTCGTACCAGCTTATAGTAAAGGCGGCAATGCCCGACGGAGCCGGCGACCTGGCACAGCGTTTCGAGCAGTTAAAGCAAAAGTTGTCGCGAGAGGGGCTATTCGACCCGGAATCGAAAAAATCCATTCCGCGGATGCCGCAGAACATAGCGCTAATAACGTCGGCCTCGGGCGCGGCTCTGAGGGATTTTTGCAGGATTTTAAAGCGCAGGGGCTGGCGCGGCAACGTCTTTATATTGCCCGCGCGGGTGCAGGGTGCCGAGGCCGCTTCGGAGATAGTCTCGCAGATTCGCTACGCCCAAAATTCAAAATTTTGTTTTGATTTGATAGTTCTAACTAGGGGCGGCGGAAGCCTTGAAGACCTGTGGCCTTTTAACGAGGAAATTGTTGCCAGGGCAGTGGCGGCCTCGAAGATTCCCACTATTTCGGCAGTTGGCCACGAGATAGACTTTACTCTTTGCGATTTTGCCGCCGACTTGCGCGCCGAGACGCCAAGCGGCGCGGCGGAGCTTATTTCTAGCAATTTCATAAACTGCAAGAATGAGGCCGACGCGGCTTATGAAATGATAGGGCGGACAATTTCCTCCAGAATCGATTCTGTTGGCGCGCTCGTCGCCCACGCCGCCGACGTTCTTCGGCTGAATGCGCCCACGCTAAAAATCCAAAACATGCAAATTAGGCTAGACGAAATTCAGGGCAGGGCAGACCGTGCGGTTTTGCAAATAGTTAGCGCCCGCGCAAACGACGTTGAAAGCGCCGCAGCCGCCTTGAAAAATTGCGCGTTTTTACAGAGAATAAAGCTCCTTTCAGAACGCATAAACTCGTACCAAAAACGGCTCTCGGGCGCGGATGTCGGCGCCGTTTTAAGGCGGGGCTTTTCGATAGTAAGAGACGCCCAAAACCGCGTTGTAAAATCCTCCCAATTAAAAAGCGGCGACGATGTAAAAATAACCTTTTTCGACGGCGACAAGCGCGCCACCATAAAATAAAAACAGCCGCTGTTTTGTTCGCGCAGCCGCCGCTTGCAAAGCGTGAATATGCTTTTTTCAAAAATAAAAGCCGCAGGAATAATTTTTTCCTGCGGCTTCCGCAAACTAAAAAGCCCCGAAAGAATCGGGGCTTTTGCTCTATTTTGAAAGAGTGAAGTGCTTTGATGTTTCGGGTTTTGACATGCATCCGCCATGGACGCCGTTCTGGCCGAAATCAATCGACGTATTTTTGTTGGCATTGTTGTAGAGGGCCATGACTCCCGCGGGAGGGCAAACATAGTCGCCAAGCCACGCGGTTATCTTAACGGGGCACTTGACGCGCTTTATTGCAAAAGTAGAGTCGAAATACCTAATGGCAGGCGTCCATTCGGGCTTAAACTCGCACCGTTGGCGGGTCGTGTTGCAGTCAGAAGCCCAAAGGTCGGTCATCCACGGAACGTGGGGCAGGCACAAAGTTATGTCTTTGTCGAGAGCCGCCATGAATATCGACTGGAAGCCGCCCATGCTGCCGCCCTGCACGGTAATGTCGCGGCCGTTCCACTCTTTGACGTTTTTCTTAACGTAGTCTAGCGCTCGCAAATCGCGCAATATCATGTTCTTAAAATAACAATTGTCCGGGTTTTGGTTTTCTTTTGCCTTAAGTCCGAAAGCCTTCAGTTCTCCGTCGCGCATTTTTTTGTAATAGTCGTCGTTTTGGAGCGTCTCGTACGAGTGGCGTAAAACAATTAGGCTTATGGCATCGGCTCTCGGTTTGGGGGCTATCCTTCCGACTCCGTAGCCAATTAATGTGACATGAATTGGCAGAGATTTTTCCTTCGCGTTTACAGGCACCGAAAGAAATGCCTTGGCGGGCTTACCGACGCAGTCTATGGTCAGTTCGCTCACATTGAATTTGCCGTCTTTGGAGAATTTCGGCAGGGGCTTTACTTTGCAATTCATCGGAACTTTTGCAAGCTCGTCGAGATGCTTTTGCCAGAAAGCATCAAAATCTTTAGGTTCAGGCCCGGAGGTTGCAATTTTGCATACGTCGGCGCCGGCTCCGCCCTGGAAGGAGAGAGGTCTATTTTTTGCCATCTGCGATTTTATCTTTTTGCCGTCCTTGTCCACGGCGAAAACTTTCACGCGCGCGAAACCGGGCCTGTTGCACTTTGTCGACAATTTCAAAGGCTGCTGCGCCGATACAGCCTCTCCTTTGGCCGACGTTCCGTCGTCCGTATTTATTTCCCATACCAGTTTTTGACCGACGACAGGCTTGCCGTCTTCAAAAAGGCCTATTTGAAAGTTCATAGGTTCGCCGCACTTGTATGAAAGGGCGTCTTTATCGCAGTTCCCCACGAAGTATTGCTGGGCCGGCAGGGCGCAGGCCGCCGCGCATAGCGTAGCTATTAGTGTTATCTTTTTCATAATATTTTGCGTTTGTTATTATTCCCCGCGGAGCTGGCTTGTCTTAAGCTCTAGCGAGAAGGCGTTTTTGTTTTGGGAAGTTATTATTGAAATTGAAATGCGCCTGTCGTTTTCGGCGCCGGAAACTTTAACCAGGAGAAAGTTTCGCGCCTGGACCAAGCTCGAGGGAACCCTGAAGTAATTCGTCTGATTCGCCTCTTTAGCCGGCCTCGCGGTGGTTGCCCCGGCGCTCGCCTCCACCAGAGGGTAGGCGCCCGCCCTTACGAGTCGGGTTATTTCAGAATAGTCCTTGTTTGCCGATATGAAAAGCAACCCCTCAATTTTATTTAGCGTCAGGAATTGCAGAAGGCATTTGCGCTCTTTTTCGGCAAATGTAAAATTGGACGCGTCTTTTATGGGATTTGCGATGGGCATGCCGGATACAATTATCTTAAATTTCGCCGTAGAGGCCTTGAGGTTTGTCATGAGCCACTTTAGCTGCTGCTGGCCCAGTATCTGGGGCGTGCTTTCGCCAAAATCGAGGTTCGAGCGTTCTGAGCAGACATCGAGGACAAAGAACTGGACGTCGGAATACGAGAATGTGTAGTAGCTTGCCCTTCTGAAGGCGTCGGGCTGCCAGAACGTTTTAAAGGCGCCTATGGCGCTTTGGGCGCTGGGTTCGAGCGAGTCGGCTTCAAGGCCGCCAAAGCTAAAGCCCGACATCGCGGCATAGTTTGGCATGTTTAGGAGCACTTTCTTTGCCTCTGTATTCTCGGCGGCCTTTTTGTAGCGCAAAATCATGGCAGGCCTCGAGGCTTTGTCGGCGTTGCGGAATGTGTCAAGCCCGCCGGCCCACACGGCGAAATCGGCGCCGGTGCTTTTTGCGCGGGCGAATATTTCATATTCACCGCCTTCCGTCTTGAACGGAACGTCAAAGGGCTTGTCGTTAAAATAGTTGTGTCCGAAGACTACGAAAGAAAAATCGGGCGGAGGGGTGCGCTCGAGGTAGTCGGGGGATGTCTTAAACGAACCGGCAACGCTTTCCCCGGCATCATTGGTAAGAGTGAAGGCGTAGCGCGTCGACGGCATTAGCTCTCCCAGCTCAATGGCCGACGTTTTAGGCGAAGTCCTGCGCTTTTGCACGTACATAGATTTCGTATCGACCGGCTTCCCGGTGTCGAGGTTTGTAAGCTTTATCGAGACGTCACCGTCTGAAACCGCCGTTATCTTGGCCGACGTGCAGTCGACCCGACAGACGGCCGCGCTCATTGCAAACGCCTGCGCGCAGGCGCAGGCCGTAAATACCATAAAGTAGAAAATTCTCATCTGTAAACGCATTTCGGGCAGGCTAATTGAAGGGTGTCAATATTTCAAGCTTTTTAGAATACAAAAAAAACGCGCCGTTGCGGCGCGCTTTTTTCTTAAATTTAAAAGCCCTTGACCTTGAACAGGGACGTTACCGACATATTGTTGTGGATTCTTAAAATGGCCTCTGTCAGCAGCGGAGCGACCGAGAGCACGGTAATGGGATAATCCTTGTAGCGCTCTTGCGGCGGCGTCGAATCGGTGACGATCAACTCGTCGAGGCATTTTTCGGATAGCCTGTCGTAGGCCGAATCGGTGAGCTGCGCGTGCGTGACGGCCGCGCGGACTGTTTTTGCGCCCTTGCTCTTGAGGATTTTTGCGGCCGCTGTGAGGGTGCCGGCAGTCTCGGTCATGTCGTCTACAATGAGAATATCCTTTCCCTCGACTTCACCCACGAGGCTGGTCGCTTCGACGACTTCGGCACTTATCCTGCGCTTGGCTATAAACCCGAGCGGGCAATTGAACAAAGTCGCGTAGCTCTGCGCCCTTTTTAGGCCGCCAACGTCGGGCGAGAAAACAGTGAGGTTTTCACCGACTTTGTCTTTGAGATAGTCGTAAATGACGGGCGAGGCGTAAAGATGGTCGCACGGAATGTCGAAAAAGCCTTGAATTTGGGTTGCGTGCAGGTCGAGCGTAAGCACTCTGTCAACGCCCGAGGCCACGAGCAGGTTTGCCACCAGCTTCGCCGTAATCGGCACCCTGGGCTGGTCTTTTCTGTCTTGCCTGGCGTAGCCGAAAAACGGCAAGACGGCCGTGATTCTCTTTGCCGAAGCGCGCTTTATGGCATCGACAATTATAAAGAGCTCCATAACGCTCTCGTTGGTGGGGTTGCACGTGGGCTGTATTATGAAAACATCGTCGCCTCTGACGTGGTCTGTGACCTTCACAAATGTTTCACTGTCCGGAAATGATTGCACGGTCATATCGCCGAGCGGAATCTGCAGACTGTTCGTAATGGCTTTGGCCAGCGCCGGATGCGCCCTGCCTGTGAATATTTTGAGGTTGTCGATTTTCATGCAAATAAGTTTTTCTGCCCATGGGCATTGTCGGAAATAGTTGTCCGCTCGCGCATTTTAGTCAAGCATATTTTGCCACTTACAACTTCATTTTTGAGGCGCGGGGGAACGCTTGCGCGCCCGATAGCGCCCGGAATTTTTTTCTCAAATAAAGCCTTTTTTTTCGGAAGAGTAAATCAAATGAAAGCAAGTCGGAAAATTGGATTGACTTTAATGGGGATATTTTGTACCGTGTAGTCAATATACGTGTGAATTTATGAAATTATTTAATATATTAAAATTTGGGATTTTCTTTTTTTGTATGTGCGCATCTTGTGCGTACGCAGACGAGCCGAAATGGATCGCGCCCGACGGTGAAAACGTCGATCTAACCAACCGATGGGCGGCCTTTAGGAAGGACTTCGAAGTCGATTCAATGCCGATAGCCAAGGCGAAGATAGCAGTTGATTCAAAATATTGGCTGTGGATAAACGGCAAGATGGTTGTATTCGAGGGCGGCTTAAAGCGCGGGCCGACGCCTACGGGCACATACTTTGACGAGGTTGACATAGCTCCGTACTTAAAGAAGGGCAAGAATACGCTTTCCATGCTGGTTTGGCATTTCGGCAAGGACGGTTTCTCGCACAAAGACAGCGGAAAGCTGGGCATGATATTTTGCCTCGAAGACGAGAATCTAAAACTTTTTAGCGACGCTTCCTGGTTGTCGAGAATCCATCCGGCGTACGAAATGGCAGGATACCCGTTGCCCAACTATCGCCTGCCCGAATCCCACGTGCGGTTCAACGCTTTAAACGACATGCCCGACTGGATAACTTGCGCGGACCCTGCCAAAAAGTACGGCTTCAAAAAATCGGTAGAGCGCGGCAAGTGGGGAGATGCGCCGTGGAACGAACTCGTAGCGCGTCCCACTCCCCTGTGGCGCGACTACGGGGTAAAGGATGTCGAACACGTGAGGACGGAGCGCCTTAAGGGCTACGATAGAATTACGGCCTTCTTGCCGTACAACATGCAGATGACGCCCATTATCACCATTGACGACCCAGCTGGCAACACGCCGATAGAAATTTTGACAGACCACACATATTCGGCAAACGAGAAAAACCTCAGAGCCGAATACGTGACTAAAAAGGGATTGCAGACGTACGAATCGCTAGGCTGGCTCAACGGGCAAAAAATAATATTGAACGTGCCCAAGGGCTTTAATGTAAAGAAAATACAGTACCGCCAGACAGGCTACGATTGCGACGTTGTCGGCAGTTTCGCCTGCGACGACGAGTTCTTCAATACATTTTGGAAAAAGGCCATGCGCACGCTTTACGTGAACATGCGCGACACCTATTTTGACTGCCCCGAGCGCGAGCGCGCGCAATGGTGGGGAGACGCCGTCATATTGATGGGGCAGACTTTTTATTTCATGTCGGACAAATCGCATGCAATCATGCTAAAGGGCATAAAAGAGCTTGTCAACTGGAGGAAAAACGACGTGGTATTTCACGCGCCGATTCCCGGGATGTACATGTCTGAACTTCCCGGACAGATGCTTGCAAGCGTGGGCAAGTACGGTTTTTGGAATTACTACATGAATACCGGAGATATAGACACGATAAGGTACGCCTATCCGGCCGTAAAGGCCTACCTTGGTCTCTGGAAGTTTGAAAACACGGGGTTGCCCGAGCTGCGAAAAGGAGAGTGGACTTGGGGCGATTGGGGGGAAAACAAGGACATTACTTTATTATACGCGGCATTTTATTCGCTTGCGTTGGAGTCGGCCTCCAATATGGCAAGGGCGCTCGACAAACCCGGCGAGGCCGCCGAGTTTGACAAATTGCGCCAGCGCGTCAAAGAGGGATTCAATTGCTACTGGGACGGCAAAGCCTACAGGCACCCGTCGCACAAGGGTCTTACCGACGACAGAGTCCAGGCGTTGGCCGTTCTCGCGGGAATAGCCGACGAGGCGAAGTATCCGGCCGTTTTAAAATTCCTCAACGAAAACCGCCATGCGAGCCCTTACATGGAAAAGTATGTTATGGAAGCGTACTTTAAGATGGGAGCCGGCGCTGACGGCGTGCGCAGGGTCAAAGACCGCTATGCCAAAATGATTAACGACAAGGAGTGCACAACGCTCTACGAAGGCTGGCAAATAGGCGGATCTGGCAGCGGCTCGGTAAATCACGCCTGGAGCGGCGGGCCGATAACGGTGCTTAGCCGGCACATGTTAGGGCTTTATCCGCTTGAACCCGGGTGGAAGGTTTTTCTTATAGAGCCGCAGCCTGCCTCGTTCAAAAAAGCCTCGATAAAAACGCCCACGCCACAAGGAATGGTTTCGGTTTCTTTTGAGGAAAGCGATACGACATTCGAGATGACTGTCGGCGTACCGGAGGGGGCGATGGCTGTTGTGAAATTGCCGATGTCGGGTGTGAGCACTACGGTTTCGATAAACGGCTCTACGGATATTTCAAAGTATGCTCCGCAGAAATATCCGGACGAATCGAAGCCCACGTTTGAACTGCCCGCAGGGCAGTACAAAATACGCGCGTTGAAAAAGTAGGGCGTATTTTGAACTGCTAAAAGCTATAAAATACGCGCGTTGAAAAAGTAGGGCGTATTTTGAACTGCCAAAAGCTACAAAATACGCGCGTTGAAAAAGTAGGGCGTATTTTGAACTGCTAAAAGCTATAAAATACGCGCGTTGAAAAAGTAGGGCGTATTTTGAACTGCCAAAAGCTACAAAATACGCGCGTTGAAAAAGTAGGGCGTATTTTGAACTGCTAAAAGCTACAAAATACGCGCGTTGAAAAAGTAGAGCGTATTTTGAACTGCTAAAAGCTACAAAATACGCGCGTTGAAAAAGTAGGGCGTATTTTGAACTGCTAAAAGCTACAAAATACGCGCGTTGAA
>CALXLK010000017.1 GCA_944389175.1 uncultured Opitutales bacterium | reverse complement strand
CTTTTCTTGGTCGAAAAACATCTACTCTACATTCCTTAAACCGCTTGTCTAACTCCTTTAGCTTTTATGCTCTGGAGTATTTAATTCGCGATTTTTAAGCAAAATATGCTAAAAAATGAGCCCATCACTCAGATGATAGCCCCCTCTTGATACTTTTGCGACATTTTGTTGTCAAGAATATATGTTGGATTGGTTGGCAATGTGTTGTTTGATGTTTAAACGGCGCACCAACTGCATTTGACCTGTGCCATTGAGATTATGCTTGAAAAAAACACACTAAAATAAGATATTTTGACAATGCTATTAAGATTGACAACCGCGGTGATTGCCGTTGCGCTCTGTGCGGCCTTTGGGGCTCTGGGAGCCGAGACAAACGCAGCTAGCCCTACACTAAAGAAACAGGCGCCCTTTACCGCGGGAATCGACACCAGCAAAGAAAATGAGATGCTTCTGTCGGAATCGGCCAAGGCGGCCATAAATGCGGGAATGCCGACCCTTGCGAAATCGATCTTGGAGGACAATATTAAAAAAAGCCCGCAGTTGGCTAACTCGGACAACATAAATACGCTCCTTCTCGATTCCCTGATAGCCCTCGGCGAGTATAAAAATGCCGACGAAGTTTTTAGCCGGATAAAAGACGGCTCGGGGCCTGCGTATAGAATCCGCAAGGCGCTAATCGACGCCGGGTTGGGCAGGGCTGACATATCGAGATCGGGGCTTGACCATATAGACGAAAGCGCCGTTCCGGAGAATTTGCGCGCGTGGCTGCACATTGCGCGCGGATATGCGCTTTTTGAGGCCGGCAAGAACGCCGACGCCATAGCCGAATTTGACAAGGCCAAGGCCATGGCAAAAAACTCGCTTGCCGCCGCCGATGCCGAGGTGGGCGCAAACCTGTCGAAATTGGCCTCCCCGCTTTCCAAGGAAGAGCTTTCAAAGCTCGAGGAGGACTTAAAATCGAAGATGTCGGTTCTAATGGGCACGGTAGAGGGGTTCCAGATTGCCAAGCAGTACGCAGCCGTGCTTTTTAGGCTCGGCAAGGACGACCAGGCTTTAGACGTCGTCAACCAGCAGCTTGAAATATCACTGGCGCCGGAAATAGACAAGGACGAGCTCAAGATAATCAGCGCCTCGATGACGAAAAATCCCATCAGGCAAATTTCAATGCTTAAGAATATACTGCGCAGCACGTCGAGCGCCGACGTGGCGCGTTTTTCGGTTTCTCTGGTGACGTCGAACCGAAGGGCCAACGCCGACGAGGTGGAGTCGTTCTTAAAGTACATTTTGGAAAATTCCCCCGTCAAAAATAAGGATTTTGTCCTGCTGGAGCTTTCCAAAGCCGCAGTAAAAAAAGACGACAGGACCGGCGCCATCGCCTATGCGCAGCAGTTAATAGACAGGTATCCCGACTCCGACTTAAAAAGCGGGGCGTATCGAATACTGGCCTGGGGCGCATTTACGTCCGACTCGCCGCAATACAGGCTCGCGGCCTCCTACATGGACAAGCTCGGCGATCTCGCCGAAGATCCCAAGAGCAAGGCTTATTCGCGGTACGTATCGGCCTCGTGCTATTTTTTCGACAAAGACTACGCCACGTCGGCCAAGATTTACCGGGAGATTTTCGACAAGCTTCCCGAGCGTCGCGGCGCCATGCTCAATAGGATAGTGGAATCCTACATAAACTTGGGCGATGAGGCAAAGGCCGTTGAATTTTTGGACAATGCCTATTCTAAGAACGTCGCCGAGGAGGCGCTTTGGAGCGCGGAATGGCGCATTATATCCCTTTACCGGCAGGGCGGCAGGACTCAAAAGGCCCTCGACAGGATAGAAAAGACTATAGCAACGCCCGATGTCCCGTCGCTTCTAAAGACGCGCATGATGTGGGTCAGGGCTGTCATATCCGACTCTTCCGGAAATTACGCCCGCACAATCGACTATTGCGACAACGTCGTAGACATGGCGAGCGCCGAAGACACAAAAGGGGGAAAAACCGCCGATGAAATTGCCGCAAACGCGCTTCTGTTGAAGGCCTTGTGCCTGCAAAAAAGCGGGGACGCCCTCGCGCCCAGATCTATCGAGGTTTATGAACGGATTAGAGGCGATTTCCCAAATACAGCGGCCGCGCCCTTGTCGTATTTGTACCAGGCCAGGGTTGAGGCCTCGGATGGGCGTTTTGACAAGGCGTGCGAACTCTGCCTTCAGCTGGCCAAGGACAAGGCCTCGCCGCTGCGCTACCAAGCCATTTTCGACGCCGCCGAATACATGAGGAAGACGGCGTCGATGTCTTCCTACAGAAGCGCCCTTTCGCTCCTTGACAGCTTGTGCAGCGAGTATCCCGACGATCCTCGAAACTTTTACTGCAGGCTTTCCCAGGCGGCTATTTTGCGTCTGCTCAACTCGTTTTCCGACGCGCGCAAACTCTATAATGAGATTATAAACCGCTTTGACAAGCATCCGGAAATCTATTTGGCCTGGCTTGGTCTCGGCGACAGCACCTTGACACAGCCGGCGCGATCCGGCGATGCCGCGGCAATCTACGAGCGCCTGTATTCGCTGCCGGGCATACCCGTTCCGGCAAAGGCGGAAGCCGCCTACAAATGGGCCTTCGCCCTGGCCAAGGCCGGCAAGAGGGAAGAGGCCGACGAAGTCTCTTGGCTGACGGCGAACGCGCTTTTGAATTCCCGCCCAGACGACGAGGTGGCAAAGTATTGGCTGGGACGTTCGCTTTTGAATTTGGCGCAATCGCTTGAAGAAAGGTCGATGCAGCGCGACGCCAAGGCTGCGTACGAGCTGATTGTAAAGTACGCACTTCCCGCCGCTGAGATCGCCAGAAAAAAACTTTCAACCAACAAGGACTAATATGCAGAACGCTATCGATATTTTCATTGCCGGCGGACCTATGATGTATCCGCTTGCGCTGCTTGGCTTAATTTTGGCGATTATGTTTTTCGAGCGCCTGCTGTACTTGCACAAGGGGCAGATTCGGGCAATTGAGTTCGTCTCGGGGATAAAGGAATCTCTGAAGAAGCGCAGGCTGCTGGAGGCAATCACAATTTGCGACGAAAGTTTCGGTCCGGTGCCGCGCGTTGTAAAAGAGGCGCTGATAAACTCGGAGTCGTCCCCGGAGGTTCTATCGCAGGCGGTCAATGCCGCGGCGGTGAACCAGTTTGCGCTCTTAAGCCGCAGAATCTCCAGCATGGCAACCCTGGCAAAAATAGCGCCCCTTTTGGGGCTCATGGGCACTGTTTTGGGCTTTTTGGAGATATTTTCGGCCATTAGCGACAAGGGATCGTTTATTTCCGTCTCCGAGCTTTCGCTGGGAATTTACAAGGCGCTAATATCTACGGCTTTCGGCCTGTTTGTGGCCATAGCGGGTTGGATTGCCTACAGCTATCTCAACAGCAGGCTTAAAGTCCTTTCCCAGGACATCGACTGGGCCGCCAATGAGATGATGCTTTTCATCGTGCGCAAAATGCCCGAAAAAGAGGACTTGTACATAGAGGGGAAGGAAAAGAAGCAATGACGCCCGTAAATGTATTTTCCAAAATTCCCAAAGAGGAGTTTTTCATAAGCCCGTCGGCGCTTCTCGACATTCTGCTTATAGCCCTCATGCTGATTATGACGGCCTCAAAATTCGTTTTGGCGCCCGGCATGACGATGGAGGTGGGCGGCGGCGAAAATGTCCTGCCGGAGACGAACGCCCCCGACTTTGCCGGGGTCGACTCGGACCTTAGCGTGCTCACCGTGGAGGGAAGTTCCATGCTCATCTTCGACGGTTCCATTTACAACATGCGCTCCCTCGAAAGAAAAATGAAAAATTTTAAGCGCGGCGGCGACGTCCTGCTGATAAAGGCCGATAAAAACATGCCTATACAATCGCTTATCGACATAGCCGAGATAGCAAAAAAAGGCGGCTTTAAAAAGATACACATAGCCGCCAAGCCTAAAAAATGAAAATGGGCGCATCGACAAAGGAACATGCTATAATTGTCGCGGCATCGCTTGCGATAGTGGTCGTGTTTCTTCTGTCGCTGCCAAAGCTCGGCCTTAAACCGATATCAGATCCGCCGTCAAAGCCCGCGTACGTGGCTTTGGAATTGGACGCTCCTGGGGCCAACGTGGGAATTGACGACCTCAACGACTACGCGCCCATGTTCATCCCGACCCGCTGGAACTGCACCGGTATTCGGCGCTTTTCAAACCCGGCGCCCTGGCGCTTCTTCGAGCCCGACTTGTCGCGGGTTTATGAAAAAGACGTAAAGATAGATCCCGGCGTAAAGGCGCTGGAGTTTTCCGACAGGGAAAGAATGCTCATGTTCATGAGGGGAAGTTTTGCGTCTTTTCCGATGCAGGCCCAACCAATAGAGCCGTTGGCCAGAAACTCCTCCATAACTGTCCGCGACGTAAAAACGGGCGAGGTTGTCCGCGCATTGAAAATCGCGCCCATTTCAGGCGATCCAAACCTTGGCATCGCCGAGTTTTCCATGTGTATTATATCGGGCATTCCCCAGTTGCCAATGCTTGTAAAATCTTCGGGCAGCGACGCCGTCGATTCCAGAATTTCCGAGATGTTGCAAAGCAAAATACCCCTCCCCGACGGCGAATTTAAAATTATAGTAAGCCCGTAGTTCCCGCTTTTTGCGCGCAAAATCTTCTTCTTTTTAGGGAGATTTCTGGCATACAACTGCTTTCAAGGGCTATTTTGCATGTCGGCTCCTCGCTGTCGGCGCGCGATTCTAAAAAATAAGCCCGGGCAAAATGAACCCGGGCTCTTAAAAAAACTGTTTTTCTGCATATTTTCCACGATTCAAAAAACAGGCAAAATAAAAAAACGCGGCGCAGAATTTTGCGCGCCGCGCCGAAAAAGCAGGCTATATGCGCATTGGCATAATTACGCACAGGAAGTTGTCGAGCGTCTTGAACACTCCCGGCGTGTTTTCGTCCTTAAATTCAAAGTAAATTTCGTCCTTGGTGAGCTTCGAGAGCGGGCTTTGCAGGAAATCGGGGTTGAAGCCTATCTGCACCTCGGGGCCGTTGTACTCTATTTCCACGGGCTGAATGCCCTCTCCTACGTCGACAGTCTGGCACGAGACCACCATCTGGTTGTCGGCCATCTTCAGGCGCACGAGCTTTTGCTTGTCGCTTGCGACCAGGGAAATGCGCTGGACTGCCGCAAGCATGAGCTCCCTATCAACCTTGATGCGGTGCTCGGCCTCCCTGGGGATAACCTGCTTGTAATTGGGATAGTTGCCCTCGAGAATTTTTGAGACCAAGTATATCGAGCCTGTAAGCCCGTTATTTTGGGATTCTTCGCCGACTGCGATGTCGAAGGCGACCTGCCTGTTGTTGAAGCTGATTTTTACGTCCTTGCCCTGGGCGAGCAGTTTTTCGAGTTCGGTGACGGTGTTTTTTGGCAGAATTATGCTGCCCTCCTCTTCGGGAGTCAGTTTAAGTTCCCGCGATATGAGCGCCAGCCTCTTGCCGTCGGTTGCCACCAGCGTCAGCTTGTCTTCGGCAAAGTTGAAATACACGCTGTTTAGCACGTACCTGTTTTCGTCGGAACTTTGCGCGTAGGATACGGAGCGGAGCATGTTTAGCAGCTCCTGCGGGTTGAACTCGTAGCTGTGCTGGTTTACAAAGCTGGGCAGGGGCGGGAACCCCTCGGCCTTGAGCCCGTTTATCTTGTAGGTTACGGTGCCCGAACGTATCGCACCCTGCATGCCGTCCGTAGATTCAACCGTTATCTCCTGGTTCGGCGCGGCCATTATAATTTGGGCGAGCTTCTTGGCCGGCAGAGTGATGTCGCCGGAGGATTCCACTTCGGCCTTGATGGCGCACCTTATCGCCAGGTCGAGGTTCGTCGTCGTCAGCGTCACGACTCCGTCCTCGGCTTTGATGAGTACGTTCTTTAACTCGGGAAATTGCGTGTTAGTCCCAACGACGTTGATTACCTGGCGAAGTCCCGTGACAAAATGCTCTTTGTTGATTTTAAATTTCATAAATTAGCTGCTCAATAATTTTGGTTGGTAAACGTTTAGCGCGAGGATAGTTTATTTCACGTCAAAATCCAGCAAAATTTTACTTTTTTCGACCGGCTATTCCTGACCCGGCAAAAATTCGAGTCCCTGAGCCTTGCCGTCGGCGATTTTTATGCGGCGGTAATAGCAGCCGCGCCGCGCGCAGCCGTCTTTTGTCTTGGTGTGGCAGGAGCCTTTGCCCTTCATTATAACTTTGTAGACGATGGAATTTTGTTCGCAATTTACAAGTATATCGACTATTTCAAGGTAGTCTCCGCTAGTCTTTCCCTTAATCCAAAGTTCGTTCCTGGAGGTGCTCCAAAACGTCGCCATGCCCTCCTTTATCGCCGTTTCGAGCGCCAGTTTGTTGGCGTAACCGACTATGAGCACTTCGCCCGTTTGGGCGTCCTGGGCTATAGCCGGGATTACGTCTTCGGAGCATCCGGCTATCTTTTTAAGTTTCGTGAAATCCAGATTTAAATTAAGTCCTTCTTCTATTTCTTTACTCATGATTCGTGTATAATGCCTGCTGTGTTTATTTTTTCAACTTTTTTATGCGCATTGGCCTTTTTTGAGGCTTTATTTTTGAAAGATATCTATGGCTAAGTAGCACTGCCACGCCACATACCCAAGCGCCAGCAAAAGCGCCAGCAGCGCCAGTTTCCTGACCGCCTTCCACACCTCGCCCTCGACGGAATAGCGCCCGAGCTCGCCGCGCGTGGCCTTCTTGAATTGGTACAGCGGATCTTTTGGCTTCACCGATTCGGCAAGCTTGTCGACGTACAGGTCCTTTTTTCTGAAAAACATGGCCTATCTCTGCGAAATTTCCCTTGCGAAAGTTTTGTGAATGTCGTCGAAGGATCCGTTGCTAAAGAATACGCAGACGGTCTTCCTCGAAAAATCGACGTCGTTTTCAAGACTCTTAAGCAGCGCGCCGTTGGAATCAAATGCAAAAAACTTTCCCGGGTGCCGCTGGGCGGCCGCAGAGACGTCGAATTTTTTCCCGGCGGATAGCCTGTTGGCCTTTACCTGGCCTATGTACACCCTGTCGGCCAGTTCGAGCGATCTTTCAAAGTCGGATTGCAGTATGCTCGTCCTGGCGGTGTTGCTGCGGGGCTCAAAACACGCGTAAATGAGGCAGTCGGGGTATTTCTGGCGCAGAGAGCTTAAGGTGAGCCTTATTGCCGTGGGATGATGCCCAAAGTCTTCCACGGCTATGACCTTGGCGTCTTTAGTCGCCCCTATGACCTCCTGCCTGCGCTTTACCCCGGTAAATTTTGCAAGTGATGATAGGTCGATATCGATAAGTTTGCGCCCCATTATAAGCGACACACCCGCTGCGGCCATCGCCGCGTTTCGCGCGTTGAACTCCCCCTGCATGGGCCATTCGACGGCCTTTTCTCCGCCTGCGCTTACAAGTTTAAACGAGGAGCTTTGCCCGCTCTGGACAAAGTCCTTTATTACGACATCGCAATCGCGCCCCGTGCCGACCCTTATTCGGCGGGTCCATGGCGTCGGCTCGAGGCTTGCTATGTTTTCGTCGTCTCCGTTTTCAACTATCGCGCCGTTTGGGTTTACTATTCGGCGCACGTGCGTGAACGTGCGCTTGACGTCGTAGATATCCCTAAATATATCGGCGTGGTCGAACTCTATGTTGTTTACGACAAGCACGTACGGGCGGTAATGGATGAACTTACTGCGCTTGTCGAAAAAGGCGCTGTCGTACTCGTCGCCCTCTATGACGAAAGGCGCGTCGGGCGAGCCGAGGTTTGAGCCACCCTCGGGCAGGTTCGCCGGAATGCCGCCCACCAGCCAGCCCGCGTCGATTCCGTTGGCGCGCAGCAGATACGCCGCCAGAGACGTTGTCGTGGTCTTGCCGTGCGTGCCGCTTATTGTAAGCGATTTCCTTTTGCCTATAAGCTTGCGCCCGATTAGATCGGGCAGGCTTGTGTACTCGTATTTGCCGCACGAGAGAACAAACTCGAGCTCGGCGTTCATTCTGCTTATGGCATTGCCCACTACTACCAGATCCGGGCAAAACGAGTCGAGCCTGACAGGACTCCAGCCCTCCCGGGCATCGACGCCGGCGTTGGCCAGGGCGCCTTTCATCGGCTCGTACATTCCGGAATCGCTGCCCATGACTTCATGGCCGAGCCTCTTTGTAAGTATTGCCACATTACCTGTGGCTGTTCCGCAAATTCCAATAAAATATATCTTCATGCTACTTTAAATTGGTGTTTAGAAATTCGAGCGCCTCTTGGGCGGGTTCGAGAAAGCGCCATATATGGTGCTTGTCGGTGCCGTAAAATACGGCGCGCGCCGAAACGGGAATTTTCTTTAAAGCTTTTTCCATCTTTAGCGACTCCCCCGACGTTACTACTCTATCGAGGGCTCCGTGAAGTATCAGCGTGGGCGGGTTGCTTTTTGAAAGTTTGTCGTATACGCCGTACTTGTCGGCCTTTTCGACATCGCAGGCAAACATCGCATTGAAGCGTCGCGGCGCGTGCATGTCGTTGCCGGTGCCCATGGTAATGCAGGCCCCTACCGCCGCTTTGGGCTTTAGCGATTCGTCTAGGCCGAAGGCCTTAAAAGCCTCGTCGGAGTTTGCCGCGGCCGCTATCTGGCTTGCCATAACGCCGCCGCTTGAACAGCCTATTACGGCTATCTTTGAGGTGTCTATGCCCAGCCTCTGGGCGTTTTCGACGACGTAGTTAAAGAGGGTAAATTCGTCCCTGAGGGCCTGCTGGTAGTCCATCGAGTAGTGCGCGTTTATGCACACGTAGCCGTTTGACGATAGAAAACGCGCCAACGGCTGCGTGTCGGCCGAGTTTCCGCCCACCCAGCCGCCGCCGTGAAATATGATGGCGCAGGGCAACTTGCCCTTGCGGTTCTCGGGCGCGAACGCGTCGAAATAGCAGTTTGGCGCTGGCGCGTACTTTTCTTTTTCGGCAATTGCCCGGGCGCCGTATTCTTTCAATGGGGTCAATTTGCGCAGGTCTGCCGCGGAGATTTTATAGGAATGCGGGCGCGGCTTTGCCGCATGGTAGGCCCTGTCTATGGCCTCCTGGGCGGCCTTTTTAAAGGCCGATTTATCCTTGCGGTGGTTTATGTAGTACACGAACGACTCGCGCAGGGCTTTGTTCGCCTTCTTTTTGGCAATATACCGCTTTGCGGACTCTATGTTCTTGTCGGCTGCGGAATCCGAATAGTCGGTCACGCGCATGATAAATTCTGTCCCAAACAGGTCCCTGGTGCGCTGCGTGTTTTTGCGCCATATCTCAACATGCCTTTCGACCTCGCGCGCCTGCCGCGTCTGCGGCGTCAGCGGGTTTAGGGCTATGTTGACGCCTTTGGACAGGTCGTCGGCCGAGTAGAAGCCGACTATGTCGCCGTCTATTTGAAGGCTGTATATGCCCTTCTTTAAGCCCCCGACTTTTACCTTTTGCATGTCGAGCTTTTCGGCGAAGTCGCAGTATCTGGGCGCGGCGAATGTTGCTTTTGTGAGGGGGAAGGGCAGGGAGTTTTCAAGGAGGCTAAATTCGACGCCCCCGTCGAGCCATTTTAAATCGGATATGCGGGCGTTTTTAGCCGATGACTTATGCGATGTTGCGTCTATGTCGACCTCAGAAACGAGGGCGCTTTCCCCGACGCCCTTTAGGAATCCCGCGGCCGCAAAGAAACCTCCGAAATCAAACGGGTGCACCCTGTTGCGCCCGACCGCCGACGAGTGCGGGTTTTGGGCGACGATAGCCTCGTTGGCCGACTGCGTCTGGGCCCATACGTCGGCAAACAAGGCGCCGTTATCGGCGGAGAGCTTTTTGACAAACTCTCCGTACCTCTTGAGCTCGTCGTTTACACCGCTTAGCCCGGGGGCGCGCTTTCGGGGTATTATCATTGCGTTTCTGTCGACTGATATGGGGTCTATGACGTCGGAAATTCCGTCGTATATCGAGGGCGAAAGCAGCACGAGTTTTCCCTCTTGGCTCAGCCGCCTGACGAGCTTTTTCATATTGCTGCAATAGCGGTCAAAATTTTCGGCCAGAGCCTTTTCGTGCGCCTGTTTGTCGGCGAGGGCCTTCTTTGAAAAGTTGGAGTGCCTGACGTCGTTCATTCCGAGCATGAGCGTCCATACGTCGGCGTTTTTCGGGGAGACGTAGATGTCAAATCCTATGTTTGTGGTGTTTGCGCTTCCGCCCTCAAAACCGGCGTTTAAAAATCTTATCTTATATTCGGGAAAGCGCGTGATATAGTAGAGGGCGATTTGCTTTGGATAGTAGCCGTGGTGGGTTATGCTGTCTCCGACGAAGCATATAGACGACTCCCCGTCTTTGAATAGATTCGGCCTTCTTTGCTCTATTGCTTGGGTCACCGCCGGCAGCGCGCAAAACGCGAGGGCAAAAAACACCTTTAACGCAGACAATTTTTTCTCTATATCCATGCCCCGCGAGTATCTATTTCCCCGCGGATAAGTCAATTTTTTCTTGATAGGCAACCGTCTTTTTGGAAGAATATCCCGACCATGAGTGCAGTGCCGCCAGAGATAAGAATACTCTCGGAAGACGTCGCCAACAAGATTGCAGCCGGCGAGGTTGTCGAGCGCCCGGCCGCCGCCGTCAAGGAGCTCTTGGAAAACTCGATAGACGCCGGTGCCACCCGCATAGAAATAGAGTTTAGCCGCGGCGGCAAAAACTTGATAAGGGTCACCGACAATGGCTGCGGCATGACGCGCGAGCAGGCCCTCATGAGCCTCGAACCCCACGCCACGAGCAAAATTCGCAAAAGCGAGGATATATTTAGCATTTCCACGTACGGGTTTAGGGGCGAGGCACTTCCGAGCATTGCGAGCGTGAGCTTTTTTACCCTGCGCACGCGCCCGCAGGCCCATCCGTTCGGCACCGAGGTGCGCGTCCGTTCGGGGACTGTCGAAAGTGTTAAAGACTGCGGAATGGCCTGCGGGACGGAAATTATAGTCGAGAATCTTTTTGCATCGGTTCCTGCGCGCAGAAAATTTTTGAAGAGCGACAACGTCGAGGCCTCCCACATAATCAGATTGTGCAGGCTTTATGCGTTGACGATTCCGCACATTTCAATAACGCTTAGGGAAAATTCGCGCGTGATATTTCGCAGCGAGCCGAATCTGGGCATTGTCGAGCGCGTAAGGCGCGTATTCGGCGGAGAGATTTCGGCCGGGCTGATACGCCTCGAGAAATCCTGCGCGGCCGACATGTCTGTTGAGGGGGCGATTCTCGAGCCTGGCCAGTCTTTCCCGACGAGCCGCAACATATGCGCGTTTATCAATTCCAGGCCAGTTGACTCAAAGACCGTGTTTTCGGCGATAAAAGAGGCCTACGGAGCCTACGTGCCCAAGGGCAGGTACGCGGCGGCTTTTCTCTTTATAAGCCTCCCCTACGACAGCGTCGATGTAAACGTTCACCCGTCAAAGCGCGAGGTGCGCCTGCGCAACGAATTCGCCGTGCGCGATTTTCTCTTCGGCGCGATTTCTGCGCGCCTTAGCCAGTTCCTGGCCGACCGCTCGGGGTACAGTACGGCGCCGCGCCGCGCCGACTATGCAGACATAGCACCGGCGTTTTCTCCGCGCACGACGCTTGCGCGCCAGACAGCTATTGGCGGCGACTTCGCCCCGCATGCAAAAATAGCCCCTTTGTCCGACGACTTGCCTGAAGGCGCTGGGGAATCTGATTTGGCTGCGACGGCCGATAGTTCGCTGCAGAAAGTATCTTCCGCCGATAATTTTGATACCCGCAGCCATGCCGACGGTGGTCTGGCAGGCGGCTCCGCATTGGAAAATGGCGGGCCTCTCCGCGGGCCGTCCGGCGATTTGCCCCCGCGCGCGGAAAACATTGCCGATTCCCGGGAGAGTCTCTTGCGTCGCGGCGAAGGCGAACCACAAACGGATACTCTGCAAGTCAATTTCCCCGTTGAAGAAGAATTGCGGAGCCAAAAGCGGGCGCTGCCTGCCGAGAGCGGGCTTCCGGAGGGCTGGGGCTACATGGGTTGCGCGCTTAAGAAGTTTGCATTCTTTCAGGGCCCTGGGGGTGTGGAAATTGTAAATATTTCCGCGGCGCTTAGGCGGGTGGCGTATTCGCGCTTGATGTCGGCGCTTGAAAACGGCTCGGCTCAAACGCAGATGCTGCTTATCCCGATTTCGCTTACCCTCGACAGGGCGGATGCGGAGGCCCTCGAGGCAAACGTCGGCTCGTTTAATTCCTGCGGCTTTAAGATAGAAAATTTCGGGCGCAATTTTTACAGGGTATCGGCGGTGCCGTGCTGGCTCGATTTCTCGCAAGTGAAGTCTTTTGTCGAGGATTTTATAGCAAGCGCCCGGGAGAGCTCGGCGCGCGCGCGGACACTGGGGGCCGACGCGTTTGCGCGCGCCGCCTCGGCAAAAGTGACGTCTGCGGACTTTGTCTGCAACGCCCAGAGCGCCTCGGCGCTGCTTTCCGAGCTTTTATCGTGCCCGTCTTACGCAACCTCGCCCGACGGCAAGCCCGTCATTAAAGAGATTTCCCGTGCCGATCTGGCCAGAATGTTTAATCTAAGCAAATAACCATTATGAAGAAGATAATAACGCTAATAACACTTGTCGTCTCGTGCGCGCTGATGGCTCAGACTGCGGACGTGGTGATTGTCGGCGCAGACAACAAGGTTTCTGCGCGAAAAGTAAAACTCGAGAAAAACGGCGACGGCTCGCTGCGCTTTAAGCTGCCTAAAGATCAGATTCCCGCGTCGGCAAAAGAGGTGCGCGTCATTGCCGATTTTATGCGCGCCGAAAAGGGCCAGCCGGGCTTTTGGGTTTTCCCGAGGGGTGAAATGGGATATTTCGACCAGCAAAACGGCAAATACCGCCTCGCAGGGGCGGTGATGCCCATCTATGCGATGCAGTCCCCAAAAGGAACATGGATGGGCTACGTCAAGACGCTCAGGTTCGAGTACGGCATGGAAGTTTGCGCAAAGGACGGCAAATATTGCCTATATCCGTCGTTCAGACCCTTGGGAATGGGTTTTGCACCCTATGAGGACATGGTGATAGATTTCTACAAGGTTGACGCCAAGCCCATGGACTACTCGTCGATTGGCAGGCTCTTCCGCAAAATGCGGCTCGATTCCGGCTTTGTAAAGCCCATAAAGGAGCGCATGAAGACGCGCAAATGGCTCGAGGAAATGGCCCTTTCAATTCCGATTAGAATCCAGTTCCACGCCGCGAAGACGGCCGACAAGGTAAAAGACGAAGTTCAAACGCCCGAGAACGAGCCGCCGATGAAAGTGGTGATGTCTTTTGACAAGACTGTCGAGTTTGCCCAGGCCATTAAGGATTCCGGCGTCGACAAGATAGCCATCTGCTCGGCCGGCTGGCAGTCGGGCGGCTACGACGGCCGTTTCCCGCAACTTTTCCCCATAGACAAAGAGCTCGGCGGCGAGGAGGCCCTCAAGCGCTACACCAAGGCGATATTCGACATGGGCTTCCAGGTGGCGGCACACACGAACAGCACAGACTGCTACCAAGTTGCCGACATATGGAGTCCGGATTTGGTCTGCAAAAACCCCGATGGCTCCCTCCAGAAAGGCGGAGTTTGGTGCGGCGGGCGCGCTTATCATCTGTGCACTAAGCGCATATGGCAGCTTTGCCTCAGGCAGCAGCTAAAGCAGGTGCGCCAGATGGGCTTTAAAGGATCGCATTACGTCGATGTGTTCTCGGCGGTCTATCCCAATTTCTGCTGCGACAAAAACCATCCCGCCACGAGGAAGGAAATGGCCGAAGTTCAGGTCGAAATAGCCAAGTATTGCTGCGATCTTTTCGGCGGCTTTTCCTCCGAATGCGGTTTCGACCACATGGCGGGCCAGCTCGATTACATCAATTACATAACAACCACAATGCGTTCCCAGGCGAACAATCCCAACCCGATGCTTTCCGAGATTGTCCCCCTGTGGGAAATAGTCTACCACGGGATAATTTTAAGCACTCCCGACAGGCATTTGCAGAACCATACGCGCGGCAAACCCCTATACAAGAATCTAAGCAGCGCCGACTTGCGCTTTATGGTTGGCGACGGCGTCACAGACCCGAGAAAATCTCTAAAGCTTGTCGAATTCGGCGGACGCCCGATTTTCTACACGAGCGCCTTCAGGGATATTCCCTACATAAAAAAGGCCTTCGACGAGTTTAAGCCGGTGCGCCACCTGCAGCTTGAATTTATGCAGTCCCATTCAAAGTTGGCAAAAGGCGTGTACCTGACCGAGTTTGGCAACGGGGAGCGCATTGTCTGCAATTACAATGAGACGCCGTTTGTATTCGAGGGCAAGACTATCGAGCCCATATCATACATACTGATTCCGGCAAAGTCTAAAAAGAATTTTAAGCGCTCAAGGGTATCCTCCTTCAGAAGCGCCATATAGAAAAATGCGTGCTTTGCCCGCAGTTTCGGGCTTTTATAGGGATAGCGAATTTGCCCGCTATCCCTTTTTTTTGTATCCATTGCCCTTGTGCGCCCGCGGGGTCTTTTGTTTTGGGGCAACTTAATCCTTTGGCGGACGGGGCGTTTGGCGCGCGGGCATTAAAAAAACGCTTTGTTTTTATATAATTTTTTTGAGCGGGCTGCTACTGTTTTGCCTCTCTCTTTCCATGATAAGCAAAAAGAAAGCCCGCGCGCTTGTAGGGGCGCGCGGGCGTCTAAAAATGAGATATGTCGTTTTTTGAGCGGCTTGCTACTGTTTTTCCACCGTTATAGAGTACAGGTACAGCAAGTCGGATAGCCTGTTTATATATGCGGGTATAAAGTCGCGCGGGAGCGGTTCCGAGAGCGCCAGCTCGGCTATTTCGCGCTCGGCCGCGCGGCACGATGCTCTGGCGAGGTCGAGGGCGGCCTCCAGGGGAGTCTCTCCCGGGTGTTTCCAGCCTGTGAATCCGTCGCCGCGGCTTTCTATTTCGTCGATTCGCCTCTCTATTTCCGCGAGGTCGTCGCCGCCTAGAAGGGGCACCTTTTTTTCAGCCAACAAATGGTAGTCGGCATTGTCAGTGGCAAGCTCCGTCATTAAGAATACGAGCTTTTGCTGTATATTCAAAAGGAATTCCGATATGGGCTTTTGTCCGGCAAAGGCCCTTGCAAGGGCGATGTGCGCCGAAAGCGCATCGACTGCGCCGTAGGCCTTCACCCTCTGGCTTGCCTTAGATACTCTGCGCCCGAATGCGAGCGACGTCTGGGCTTTGTCTCCGGTTTTTGTGGATATTTTCATGCTACATCTTCTGCAGAGGTTCAATTCCCAAAAGCCTAAGCCCCGTCTCGAGGACTCTGAGCGTGCGCGCGCAGAGCATAAGGCGCCTCTGCTTGGTGCCCTCGTCGTCGACTATGACTTTGTTTGCGTTGTAGAACGTCGAAAATGCGCCCGCGAGCTCGTAGAGGTACGTGCACAGGTAGTGCGGCCTCAATTCCGAAAGGGTTAGCTCGAATACCGAGGGCAGGGCAATCAGCTTTCTGGCAAGTGCTATTTCCTGCTCGGTCTCAAGCGTTGAGGCCCCCTCGAAGCGCCCGTCAATTTCGGCGCCTATCTTTCTGAATATGGAATGTATGCGCGCGGCCGCATACAGCAGGTAAGGGGCGGTGTTTCCGTCGAAAGATAGCAGCTTTTCCCAGGAAAATACGTAGTCGTTGGTTCGGTTTTGAGCCAAATCGCAATAGCGAACGGCCGCCACGCCGACCGTTTCGGCGACACTGTCGGCTTCCGCATCGTCCATGTCCGGGTTCTTTTCCTTCACGAGCGCCTTCGCCCGCGCCACCGCCTCGTCCAAGAGCGCCTTTAGCCGTATTGGCTCCCCGCTCTTGGTCTTTATGGCTTTCCCGTCTTCGCCCAAAATCGTTCCAAACCACACGTGGCGCAACAGGGGCATTCTGTATCCCTTGGCCTTAAACCACTTTTCGACAGTCAGAAACAGCTGCTGGAAGTGGTCTTGCTGGCGGCCGTCGGTCACGTATATGATCTCCTCGGCGCCAAGGTTTTCCACCCTGTTTAACACCGTCGCCAAGTCGGTCGAGGCGTAGTTTGAGGCACCGTCGCTTTTGCGTATTATAAACGGCTGCTTCGCAAAGCGCTCGTGTTCGCGGTGGAAGACGACGAGCGCGCCCTGGTTCTCTTCGGCAAGCCCCGTTTCGGTGAGCTCCTTGTATATCCTTGCAACCTTGTCCCTGTAGTACGATTCGCCCAGAGTCATGTCTATGGTAAGCGACATCCGCTTGTACATGCGCTCGAACGCGGCCGTGCTGACTTTGTTTATGGCATTCCAAAGCCCTACGTTTTCGGCGTCGCCGTTTTGCAGCTTGACAAGCTCCATGCGGGCCTCGTCGGCGGCCTTGGGATCCTCCTTGACGAGCGCGCTGCCCTTCTTGTACATCTGTTCCAGCTCCTCGAGCGAATTTTCGTTATCGGGGTCGAGCTTGTAGTTTTGGGTCTTTATTCCGTAGATGAGAATTCCGAAGTTTGTCCCCCAGTCGCCGATGTGGTTGTCGGTTTTTATGTCGGCCCCGCAGAATTTCAACAGCCGCTTTATGGCCTCGCCAATTACCATGGGCCTGAGGTGACCGACATGCATCTGTTTGGCCGTGTTGGGCGAGGGGTAGTCTATTATCACCTTTTTGCCGTTGTAAAATTTGCCCGCGGCATCCTTTAGCTGCGCTTGCGAATTGAACTTTTCAAGCCAGGCGTTTAAAAATTCGGGGGAGAGGCTAAAGTTTATGAAGCCGGGGCCCGCGATGGAGACTTTCACCAGCGACTCGTCGATTGCGCCGCCCGATTTTAGTTCGTCCACCAACGCCTGCGCCAGCGCGCGCGGGTTCGCCTTCTTTTGCTTTGCAAGCGGAAGAACGCCGTTTGACTGAAAATCGCCAAAGCGCGGATCGGCGGTTCTCATTTGCGGGTCGAAGTCGTCGCATATGCCGGCTCTCTTCGCCGCGCACTTTAGTTCGCGGGATATTTCCTTTGAAGGGTAAAACCAAATCTCCATAACAAATTCTTTTTACAATAAAAGACCGTTTCTGTATTTGAAACGGCCGCGTTTTAAATCTATTGGATTCCCAAAAAGGCCTTTAGTCGCGCCGACCAGTTCGATTTTTCCGCTTCGCTTGCCTCGGGAGCGGTCTCCTCGTCCCAGAATTGGGGCGTTTCCGTGTTGAGCAGGGCAGCGTTGCGCAGGGCGTAGACTATCTTGTTGACAAGTTCGCGCTTGTCAGAGGGAAGGCGGTTCTTGAAAATGATGTCTATTTGGTGTACGTAGCTTTGCGGCTGCTGTTTCGGCGCGGCGAGGGAGGTTATGGCGTAGGCGTCGGGTATGTAGCGCATAATCTCTTCGGCGGTAAGTTTCGAGATAATGCGCTTTGCATTAAGCAGCGCCGACTCGCTCGGGGTGTCGAAAATGAAGGTCACGGATATGTAGTTGAACGTGTCGTTGTCGACCGGGCAGGCGACTTTGCACAGGCCGTCTAAAACGCTTTCGCCAGTTTCGCCCATCTTCTTAACGTCGAAGAAAGCCAAAAACTTTTCCTTTGTTATTAGCTCTAAAATTTTGTTGTCTTTGCCGTCCATAGTATATATTCGTTCGCCCAACACTTATGTATGATACGCGAATGTTTTCAAGCATTAAATGATTGTTCTTTGACTTTTGACCCGCAATTATGCGTGCTTTTTAGCAGACAATTTTGACCGATTTTAACATTGCCGACCTATTATTATGAACTTCGAAGATCCATATACGTTTTCAATTTTGGCGCTGTCGTACCTGCTGTTGTTGACGGCGCTGGCGGGCTGCATTGTCCCCGTGCTTCCGGGGGCCTTTCTTGTCGGGTTTGTCGTGGTGGGCGTCAAGCTGTTGTTGCCGGCGGCCTTCGGCTGGCCTTTCGTCGTCGTCGTATGCATATTTCTCGGACTTGTCCAGATGCTCGACCTCTTGCTTTCGTGGGCAGGGGCAAAAAAATTCGGCGCGACGTGGCGCGGAGGCTTGGGGGCCATAATCGGCTCAGTTTTGGGCATATTTATGCAGCCTTTTTTCGTGTGGATATTTATAATGCCGCTTATAATGGCGTTTGTTTTCGAGTGGCTCGGCGGCTCGGAAATTAGAAATTCCATGAAGGCGGGCTTCGGCGCGTTTATGGGAACTTTTCTTTCAATGGTGCTAAAAGTGGTATTTGTAAGCGCTTCAATAGCGGCTTTTACAGTGGCCGTTTTCATGAAAACATAAAAATTTTCAATTCCTGAAAGAAGATTCTTGACTTTGTACGCAAAGCCTGGCAAGGTATGCGCTTTAATCAAGGGCCGGTAGCTCAGGGGTTAGAGCAGGCGACTCATAATCGCTTGGTCGGGGGTTCAATCCCCTCCCGGCCCACCAATTTTTAGGTGCGGAATCTTTTCCGCGCCTTTTTTTATTTTTTAGCAAAACGGCTGATATGCCCTCTCTCTCCCCTTTCCCCATCGGGTTTTGCAAACAAGGTATCGGCTCGGGCAAACAGGGACAGAAACGGCCCTTTGCGCATACCAAGTCCTGCGGGCGTGAATCGGCGGGCAAAGCCCGCAATCCCGCTCTTGATTTTGCGCGGCGAAAAAACTTTTTTTGTTGAATATTGCCAGTGTTTTTACACGATGAGCAAGCGCGCCGGCGCGCGTTCTGTTTCAAAATTCAACCAAGGTATTGTATGCAAGAGGAAAATTTAACATCTTACGTCTCTGGCGGTTCGGGCGGGCACGGCTGCTGTTCAGGCGCAGTGTCGTATAAGAAATTCTTCTGCCTAATAGGCCGTTCGGCTTTGTGCGCTATTGTCGCCGTGTCAGTGAGCATGATTTCAAGGGCCTGTATCGTCAATCCACTTTCCCAGTGGCCGGTCTTTCTATTTGCCATGCTTGCCTTCATAGTCTTTTCCCTGATGTCGGCGGCTTTCCTCATAGCAGCAGGCGTCTATTTGGGCAGGCGCTTTTAGCCGTTTTGAGGCGCCTTTATTTCCTTGACGCGCGGAGCCAAAAAATTTAGGCACTTGCCGAATTAATAGCGTTTCGATGACTACAAAGCCTATATTTATAGCGGCGCTTCTCTGGTGGGGTGTTTCGGCCTCGCTGGCGCAGAACCCGCAGGGAAAACTCGTCCAAATATGGCTCGAGGCAAAAATACCGGAGGTTCAAAAGTCGGAATTTGCATGCAAAGTCCGCAAAAACGGAGACCGGATAATATCCGGGACCCAGGCGCCGTCGCTTGAGATTTTCCAAGCAAAGTCGGACAAGCCGACTCCGTTTGTCATAGTATGCCCGGGCGGCGGATATAAAATTTTATCCTACGACGCCGAAGGGACGAAGGTCGCCCGACGCCTCGCCGAAAATGGCATATCTGCGGGCGTCTTAAGCTATAGAACTCCGGATAACAGGGCCGGCGCCCTGGCCGACTTGCAGCGCGCCGTAAGGTTTGTTAGGGCGAATGCTGAACAGCTGAATGTCGCAGGCGATAAAATCGCCGTCATGGGCTTTAGCGCCGGGGCAAACTTGACGGCACGCGCGGCAAATGCGCAGCCCTCTTATGCGGAAGTCGACAAAATTGACAAAGAGTCGCCCGTCCCCAATCTCACAGGCCTAATTTACCCGGCCTATTGCGACGAGCCGACTTTCCAGCAGTGCTGGGCGAGCATGAAAAAGCGCGAAAGCATAGACTACAATAGCGACTATGCCGTATCGAAAGAGTTGCCCGTTTCCGGCGGTACGCCCGCGGCCTTTATAGTGCAGGCTTTGGACGACAGGGCCTGGGTGAATTCGTCGGTGGCCTACTTTTTGGCTCTCAAAAAAGCGGGGGTGCCCGTCGAATTCCACATGTTCGACAGGGGCGGACACGGCTTTGGCATGGAGCGCCCCGGCGAGCTTATAGGGCAGTGGCCCGACCTATTTATAGCTTGGCTAAAGAAGAAGTTTGCCGAGCTCGATGCTGAAAATCATAAAAAGAGGTAAATATGAAAAACATGTATGCTATTTTGTTGGCCTGCGCGGCAATTGCGTGCGTTTCCTGCGCGACAAATTCCGCCGAATGCTCCGGCGATAAAACTGGCTGCGCTGTTAATAACGCTCAGAAAAGCGCGGCAAAACCGGCGACAACGCCGGCCGAAAAATCTTCGGATACAGGCAAGTCCACCGTGGTCTACACGGAGGAAAATTCGCGCCCGGTAGTCTATATATGGGGGCAGTGCGCGCGCGGCAACGCCTGCCAAGAGCCTCAGAATATGGGCAAGCGCATGTTCTTAAGAAATGTCTCGAAGCCCAAGATGGAATTGTTTTTGACGGGGAAGCCCGGTTCGGGGTTTGTCGTTATTTGCCCGGGCGGCGGATACAGCTTCCTGTCGATGAAAAACGAGGGGTATGAAATAGCCGAGTACCTCAATTCTTTGGGGGTATCGGCCGGAATACTCTGCTACAGGGTCCCCGACAACACCCAGGGAGCCCTTATGGATGTTCAGAGGGCTATCCGCATAGTTCGCGCAAACGCAAAAAAATGGGGCGTCAATCCCGATAAAATCGCCGTTATGGGCTTTAGCGCAGGCGCGGATTTGTCGGCGCGCATAAGCACCCAGTACAATAGAGACTGGTACGAAAAGCTCGACGGCATCGACCGCGAGAGCGCCCGCCCCGACGCCACCGTACTTGTGTATCCGGCGTATCTCGACGCCCAGATGTACCGCATGCGCTGGGTTGAGCGCGTCAGGGAGGATTTGCAGGTTAGAGACTATACCCAAGACTACGCCCTTTCGCCCCATTTGAATGTCGATAAGAATACGCCGCCGGCCTTTATAGTTCAGACTCTCGACGACAAGTCGTGCAAGAATTCGTCGATAGCGTACTTCTTGGCGCTCAAAGACGCCGGCGTAGACGCAAACCTCTACTACTGCGACAAAGGCGGCCACGGCTACGGTTTGGCCGCGCGCAAAACCGACACCATGGTCTCCATGTGGCCAAAACTTTTGGCAAAATACCTGCAGATATCGGGCTTCTTGCCGGGGCAAAAGTAGCATTTTAAAGGCTGATTTCGGCGCGGGATATTCTCTTGCGCCGTTTTTTTTCTTTGGAATATTTTCTCCTATTGGTTGTGGAAAATAGAGGAGTTTTTCGACATATTTGCCCGCACTCTCTTTTTTTGCGGCCCTGATTCTTCGGGGGGGGTATGATAATAGCGAGGGGGCATGCGTGCGCGCAATACGCTGTTTTTGCTTAACGTCGCAGGTTGATTTTTTGTATTCTGCCATCGAAGGGCTTTAAATTTAAACGGCGCGCCGCATTCGAGCGCTTGGCTACTGCGTCTTGGGAGTGCGCATTATTTAGCCCAATGGCGGCCAAAATTCGTTCTATTTTTTCTTTTTTTCCCTCTTTTTTTCTCTCTCCTTTTTTTCCCCGCCTACACCCCCCCACACACACATAAACAATCCCCAAAAAACATACCATCGCCAAAAAAAATCCCCAAAAAAAAGAATGTTTTTTTCTCTCCCGCGGGCCAAAAAAAAGAAAAGAAAAATGTCCTAATGGGGTGATTTTTTGCATTGTTTTTATTTGGGGGGAGGCTGCTACAATATGCTTGCAAATTTCGGTTCTCCGGGCAGAATGCGGGAGGACTTTAAGAGTATGAGAAGTATTTTCGAGAGTGTAAAATTTTTAAAAAACAACGCCGCATTGGCAGTTTCATTGTCATTGCTTGCCGCAGTGTCTGCGCAGGCTTCTCCCGGCAAAAATTCAGCCGTGATATCGGCGGGAGTCCCGCGCGCCGTTTCACAGGCGGGCGCACCCGCCGCTTCGGCCGCGCAGGCCGACTCTTCCAAGAGTGGTCCGCTCGAGAGTAAGAGCGTATTCGAGGGGGGCAAGTGCATAGACATCTGGAAGGGCGTAGAAATGCCCGGGAATGCATGCATAAAGCAGGAGGTTTGCAAGGGCGAGCCCGGTCGCAGATGGATTTGGAATGTCTCGAAGCCCAGGCTCGAATTTTTTAAGCCCAAAACGGGCAAAAGAACGGGGCTTGTAATAGTGTGTCCCGGGGGCGGATACGGCGGGCTCTCGGCCGACAACGAGGGCGGCAGCGTGGCAAAATGGCTGGTCGAGCACGGAGTTGCGGCGGCGATACTCTGGTACAGAGTGCCCGAAAACATGCAGGGGGCCCTATACGACATTTTGCGGGCGGTGCGCGTTGCGAGGGCTTCGGCCGACGAACTTGGCATAGACCCCAACAAGATATGCCTCATGGGCTTTAGCGCCGGGGCAAACCTGTGCGCGAGGGCGAGCGCCCGCTATGCGGCAAGATCGTACAAAGGCCTCGACGATATAGATAAAATTTCGGCGCGCCCCGACAGCGCGTGCCTGATATATCCGGCCTACTGCGACGACCCGACTTTTAGGGCGCTTAAAATAGGCGCCGAGCCCTTCGATACGGACAATCCGGGATACGCGCAGCGCTATGCGCTTGCCCAGAATTTGAGCGTCAATAAGAATACCCCGCCTGCCTTCATCGTCCAAACGCTCGAGGACACCGCCTATGTGAACGCCTCTATCGCGTACTTTTTGGCCTTAAAAGACGCCGGGGTCGACGCCAATCTCCTGCTTTGCTCCGACGGCAAGCACGGCTACGGGCTGGGGCTGCGCAACCAGGGCGACCTTGTTTCTGCGTGGCCGCAGCTTTTTGACAAATGGCTGAGCATAAACAAATACAAGGGGAAATAACTATGGAAATAATTTCATACCAACTCGGACAAATAGGCACGAACGCCTATCTCATTCTTCCAAAAAATTCCGACGAGGCGCTGCTTGTCGACTGCCCGATGGGAGCGGCTTCGACGATTTCGAAAAAACTGAAGTCTATTTCGCGCAAGTTGTCGGCGATTTTGATCACCCACGGTCATTGGGACCATATTTGGGACGTGCACCAGTTGGCGGCCTCGAGCGGGGCCAAGGTGTACGCCTCGAAATACGGTTCGCCCTTAATCGAGGACGCCGATTTTCAGAGGGAGGTTCTGTTCGCCGACGACGGCTTAAAATCTGCAAAGATAGACGTCAAGGTGGGCGACGGCGACGTGCTCGAAATTGCCGGGCTCAAGATAAAATGCATGGAAGTTTTCGGCCACAGCCCCGACAGCATAGCCTATTACGTCGATGCCGACGGCATTGGCGCGGTGTTTACGGGAGACGCGTTGTTTGCGGGCAGCATAGGTCGCACCGACTTGTGGGAGGGGGATTTCGCCACTCTTGAAAAAGCCATAAAGACAAAACTCTACACGCTTCCCGACGACACATCCGTTTTGCCGGGCCACGGGCCGGAGTCGGAAATAGGCTTTGAAAAAAAGCACAATTCCTTTGTCAGGTTATAGAATGCCCGATGACGAATTTTACATGGCCAGGGCCTTGCAGCTGGCTCAGAAGGCCTGGGGCAAGACCGCTCCAAACCCGATGGTGGGCGCAGTCCTGGTAAAGGGCGGCCGAATTATCGCGGAGGGGTACCACCACGCCGACGGCCTACCGCACGCCGAAAAGGATTGCCTAAGCCATGTAAACTTTAGCGCGCCCGGGGCGACGATGTATGTGAGCCTCGAGCCCTGTTCGACGCATGGGCGCACCGGAGCCTGTTGCGAGGCAATTTGCAGCGCGGGAATATCCGAGGTCGTGGCCGCGTGCGAAGATCCGAACCCGCTGCACAGGGGAAGAGCCTGGCCCTATTTGGCCAGCAGGGGCGTAAAGTCGCGCTGCGGCGTTCTCGAATCCCAGGCGAGAGAGCTCAACTTCATATTCAATAAAAATATTGTAAGCTCGGAGGCGCTGCTTGCCATAAAATTCGCCGTTTCAAAAGACGGGAAGCTTACGCGCCGCCGCGGCGAGCCTACGCGCGTCTCCGGCGACTCTGCGCGCGCCGACACAATGAAGTGGCGCTCTCTCTTCCAGTCGATAGGCGTCGGTTTTGGAACTTTGCTTTCGGATAATCCGAGGCTTACGCGCAGGCTTGCAGGCGGGGAGCTGTCGTGCCCGCTGCGGCTGATATTCGACGCGAGCGCGCGCCTCGCCGATTTCGACGACCTGTCGGCTTTCAACGTATTTGGCGACTCATTCAAAAACTGCACGCGCGTAGTCTGCAGCGGGGAGTCCTCCGAGGCCGCGCGCCGGAAAATCGAAACTCTGGGCGCGGCGCTCATGCACATAGACGCGCCGAAAGATTCGCCTGCTTTTTGGAACTTGCTCAAGCGCGGGCTTTATCGGGAGCGCATATGTTCCGTCTTTATCGAGGGGGGCGCAGGCCTATTTGAAAGCATATGCCGCAGCCGCGCGGCCGACTACGTATTCGGCTATCAAAGCGGGGAAACTTTTGGCTGCGGCCTCGATGCGTTTTCGGAAAAATATTTCGACATAAAATTAGTGGAGGAGGCGCGCCTCGGCGGCGATACGCTGCGGCGCGGATACCCGTTATGGATTCGGAAACAGTAAAGAGTTATTTTCAAAACCCGAGGGTCGTAGCAGACTATGCGCGCGCCGCCGAGGATGTCGGGCTGTGGGAGTCCGAGAGAATCTTGATTGAAAAATACATCAGCAAAGACGCGCGCGTCTTGGAGCTTGGCTGCGGGGCCGGGCGCGTTGCCAACGCCATGGCGGGCATGGGCTACGGCGGCGTGGTCGCGACGGATTTTTCCCCTGAGATGGTCGAGGCCGCCGAAAAAATAGCCCTTTCCAGGGGGCTGTCTCTTGAGTTTAAGGTGTGCGACGCAACGCGCATATGTTTTGAATCTTCGGCGTTTGAGGCCGTGGTGTTTGCCTTTAACGGATTGATGCAGATACCGCGCCGGGCGCGGCGATTAAAGGCTCTCAGGGAAATATACAGGGTGCTCAAGCCGGGCGGCGTATTTATCTTTACCACGCACGAAAGGGACGTTCCCGAACACGCCCAATATTGGCAGGCCGAGCAAAAGCAATGGGCAAGCGGAAGCCAAAATCCGCTTTTGGACGAATACGGCGATATTTTTTACGCCGGAGACCACGGCAATATTTTCATACATTCGCCTTCCGATGCCGAAGTTTCGGCGGCGCTTGAGAAGGTCGGTTTTTCGGAACAATTCAAGGCCGGGCGCAGTCAGATAGCCAGGGAGTCTAGTAAGGTCTTGGAATTTTCCGATAATTGCATTTTTAGAGTTGTAAAAAAATTTTAAGGCAAAGAGACTATGAGTTTTATAAAAAGTATTTTGGCATTGTTTATGGCAACTGTTGCTCTCTCATCTGCGGCCCTTGCGGCCGAAGGCGTAAAGGCCGACGAAAACTTGAAGATAAAGAAATTCGAAAGCGGTTTTACCGTAGCCGTCTTTAAGAATGCCGAGCCGCCCAAACGCTGTTCTATGAGATTGCTCGTAAAGGCGGGCTCGCTTTTTGAATATGAGAACGAGCGCGGGATAGCGCATTTTATAGAGCACATGGCCTTTAACGGCACCAAGCACTTCCCGTCGGGGCAGATGACGGAATATTTTCAGCGGCTTGGGATGGGGTTCGGCAGCGACACCAACGCGCATACGAGTTTTGCGGAGACCGTTTACGAGCTTGAGTTGCCCGACGTTTCCGACAAGATTATAGACGAGAGCATGCTCTTGATGCGCGATTACGCCGGGTATGTGGACTTCGAGCAGAGCGCCATCGACAACGAGCGCAGCGTCATATTGGCCGAGCTTGATTCGCGCAACACGCCGGAATACCGCATGATAGTGGGGGAAATTGAGGCGGCTTTAAAGGGGCTTAATTTTGACAAACGCATGCCGATCGGCCTCGAAAATGTGATAAAAAAGGTAAACCGCGACGACTTTGTAAAATTTTACCGCCAAAACTACCGCCCGGATAACATGGTGCTTGTCGTGGTGGGCGATGTCGAGCCCGAGGCCATATTCGAAAAGGCGCAGAAGTATTTTGCGGATTTTAAGGCTCCGGAGGCCGATCCGCGCCCGGCTCAGGCGGGAAAGCTTGAGGTCCGCCCGTCGGCAATCGGCGGCGAGAAGCTCGACATAGAATACGGTTCCGTTTCGGCGCCGAATTTGCGCGGCGCTTCGGCCTCTCTGGTGTTTTCGCGCCAAACCGACATGGATGTCGACAGCCTTGAGGCGCGCGCCGAGAGCGACAGGCTCAACCTCCTCTGCTATATTCTCGACGCCCGAATCAGGCGCATAGCCGACGCTCCCAATGCCAAGATCACAGGCGGCGGGGCTTCCTACTACAATTTCTGCGGGAAGGCGTTTATGTTTACAATTTCCTGCGACGCGCCCGCCAACGGCTGGGGGGCGGCCGCCGAAGAGGTGTTGCGCCAGTACCTGAGCATTGGAACCATATCCCAGGAGGAGGTCGACAACGCAAAGACGAAGGTATTGCAAATGCTGGAGAGCGCCGTCAAGGGGAAATCTACGCGCAAGAACGCAGCCCTTGTCAACGAGATTGTTTCGTCGTTTTCCGATTCCCTCACATTCGTTTCCCCCGAGGAGGATCTGCGCTTGACGAGCCAATTCTACGAAAATTGCACGCCTGAACAGTTGCAGCGATTGCTGGATAAGATAGTAAAGAAGAGCAGGGCCGTGATGTTCTTGGCCGACGCCGACACGCCGCCGGACGGCCAGCAGGCTAAGGCCGTCGAGCCGCTGTACGCAAACGCCCTTAAAACGACGTACTCGGCAGAAAAATTTGCGGTATCGAAGCTGAAATATACGCAGTTTAAGAATACGGCGTCGATACTTTCGAAAACGTTCAACGAAAAGCTCGGCATAACGCAGATAAAATTTGCCAACGGCGTCGCGCTCAATCTTAAGAAGACGGATTTTTCCAAGGACGAGGTTTTGTTGAACGTGAGCATAGGCAGGGGCATTTTCGACGTTCCCGTCGACAGGCCCGAATATGCGGTCGCGGCCAATGCGCTGCTTTACGGCGGGACGAAGTACCAGACGGCAAGCCAGATAAATGCGGCGATAAACCTGATGAAGATGTCGCTTGCGGTGTCGCTGAACAACTCGAGCCTGACGATGAACGGTTCGAGCAACACGAAATTTAGCCGGGATCTCGTCCGCTACGCGGCTACTGTCGTCGCCGATTCGGGCTTCCGCGCCGACGCCATATCAAATGTCAGAAACTACGCCGAGGTGTTTTACAAAAAGTACAACACCGATCCCGTGGAGCGCATGAGGTACATGGTTAATTCTTTAATGGTTGGCAATGTCGCTAAAGTGCCGGGCAGCTACGAGAATTTTTTGATGTACAACATGCAGAATTTTGCGGATTGGCTCGGGCCGATTTTGCGAAACGGCTATCTGGAAATATCGATAGTGGGCGATTTCGACGAGGATCAAATTCTTGCGACCGTTTCTGAGACATTCGGGAGCATGCCCGCGCGCAATTCGGTTTTGGAGCCCGGATACTACGGGGTGACACTGGGGCTTTCCAACAACAGCGTCTCCCAGACGTACACGTCGACAAGCGACGATTCCCGTTCGGTCGCCTGCGTCATTTGGAACGCATCGTTCGGCACCGACACGTATAAAATGCGCGTTGCCACTATGCTAAGCGCCATACTCGACGACGTTTTGCGCAAGGATTTGCGCGAGTCAAACGGCAATGTTTACAGCCCTGGCTCGACCTATTCGACGGCGATTTGGTTTGACAATTTCGGCTTCATAACAGCCGGGACGCTCGTCGCGCCGGAATACAATTCCGAAATAATGGGCAAGTTGTACCAATGCGGGCGCAAGCTCGTAGAAAATATTTCCGAGGACGAGTTTCAGCGCGCCAAGACGCCGATTATAAAGTCGCTAAAGAAGGCTGAGCGCAGCAACAGATATTGGTTGAACGTCGTCATGGCGAAGTCGCAGGCGTATCCGATAGAGATAACCATGGCCGAAAACCGAACCAGCACGTACAATCGGATAAGCCTCTCCGACGTGCGCAATCTCGCGCGCCAGATATTCAATCAGGTGCCGTCGCAATTTACGGTTAACCCCAAAGAATAGGCGCGGTAAAATCGGGCGCGCCGCCCCAAAAAAGAGTTGAAAAAAGACGCTCAATTCTGTTTTATTGGAGGCGATGAGTTTAAAATATAAGCGGATTGTATTGAAGTTGAGCGGTGAAGCGCTCAAAGACGTAAAGAACGGCGACTGCCTCGATAGCGCAATACTTAAGAAGTTGGCTGTCGAGCTCAAGCAGATACATTCGCTCGGGGTGCAGATATGCCTGGTTGTAGGCGGCGGAAATATTTTCAGGGGGCTATCGGGGGCGAAGTCTGGCGTCGACAGGACGACTGGCGACTACATGGGTATGCTGGCCACCGTCATCAACGGCCTGGCGCTTATGAATGCGCTCGAGAAGGAGGGCGTGCCCGTCAGGGTGCAGACGGCTATTCCCATGGAGAAAGTGGCGGAGCCGTTTATAGTGCGCAGGGCGGTCAGACACTTGGAAAAGGGCAGGGTTGTCATTTTTGTCGCAGGTACGGGCAATCCGTACTTTTCGACCGATACAACGGCGGCGCTGAGGGCAAGCGAGATCAACGCCGACTGCATACTCAAGGCGACGAAAGTCGACGGCATTTACAACAAGGATCCGAAAAAATTTCCCGACGCGGTCAAGTACGATACGCTCAGCTACATGGACGCAATCGAGAAGCGCCTGGCCGTCATGGATTCAACCGCATTTTCCATGTGCATGGACAACAAGATTCCGATTATAGTCTTTGACATGGGCGGCGCCGGCAATATTAAAAAGGCCGTCGAGGGGCAGCACATAGGCACGATAGTTTCATAGCATTTTAAAAGAAAGGCACAAAAATGGATATATCTTCAGAACTCAAGAACGCCACGGCGACCATGAAAAAAGCGGTCGAGTACGTGGGAAAGGAATTTGAAACGGTAAACACGGGCAAGGCAAACCCGGGCATGGTGGAAAACGTAATGGTCGAGGCGTACGGGACGACCAGCCGCCTGCGCGACATAGCCGCCATAACCACGCCCGACAGTTCCACAATCAGGATTCAGCCTTGGGATAAGAGCATTCTCAAGGACGTCGAAAAGGCCATACTTGCCGCCAATATCGGCTTCACGCCCGCCGTCATGGGCGAGGCTGTCCGCTGTCCGATACCGGCTCTTTCGGGCGAGCGCCGCGCAGAGCTTGCAAAGATATGCCGCGAAATGGCCGAGCAGGGCAGGGTTAGAATACGCAATGTGCGCCGCGAATGCATAGACGCTGTCAAAAAGCTTCAGAAGGCAGGCGGGGCGACGGAAGACGACCTCAAAAAATTTGAAAAAGAAATCCAGACGATTACCGACAAGAGCATAGCCGAAGTAAATACGATGCTCGAAAACAAAGAGGCAGACCTCAAGAAAGTATAGTATGGGCGATGCTCGAAAGAGGCGGATTGTCGTAAAGATAGGCACCGGCGTTCTGACATCAGGCGTCGGTTGTCTTGAAATAGGCAAGATGAAGTCGCTCTGCGCGCAGGTTGCCGAGGCAAAGAGGCGCGGCATTGAGGTTATCCTTGTAAGTTCCGGCGCGGTGGGGCTGGGAATGGGGAAGCTGGGGCTAAAATCCCGGCCGAAGAACATTCGCAAGGTTCAGATGTGCGCGGCCGTAGGGCAGGGAGCCTTGATTCAGACGTGGGCGGAAATTTTCGCCCCGTTTTCCATAACGGTGGCCCAGATTCTTCTCACGCGCGACGACGTCGACTCCCTCAGCCGCTATGGGTCGGTTAGAGAATTGATAGACGAGCTTCTAAAAAATTCGGTCGTGCCGATACTCAACGAGAACGATTGCATCAGCGCCGCCGAATTGAACATGAAATTCGGCGACAACGACGTTTTAAGCGCGCTGGTGTCGACGTTGGCTAAAGCCGACGATCTGATGATACTATCGACTGCGAAGGGGCTTGTTGACATGGCTGGCACTGGCCGCGTCGTCAAGCTCATAGAGAACATAACGCCGGAGATAAGGGCGATGGCTGGCGGAACGCAAAGCGCGACTGCGGTTGGCGGAATGATAACAAAAATCAAGGCAGCCGAGATTGCCACGCGCAACGGTTGCGACGTCTACATAGCCCGCGGGGACGACGAAAACGTTTTGTTAGACATTCTCGACGGCAAGAATCCGGGCAGCAAGTTTGTGGCCAGGAAGAACCCATCGAGTTCGCGAAAGCGCTGGCTTGCGTATTTTGGCAAGACGATCCAAAAGATCGTGGTGGACAGCGGGGCCGCGAGGGCGCTTCGGGAAGACGGCAGATCACTGCTGCCTGCGGGGGTGATTTCCATATCGGGCGATTTTGACAAGGGCGAGATGGTTGAAATTATAGACAGCGGAACCGGCCATCCGGTGGCGCGCGGGCTTGCCGAAGTAGGTTCAGAGCAGCTTGAGCGCATGCGCAAAAAAGCAGGCAAATGCGACCACAAAGACGTCGTAGTTCACAGGGACAATATGGCGCTGGTGTAATGATATGGTTTTAGACAAGGTTATACTCTCAAGAGACGTTCACGCGATGTTGATTCCCTCGGGGCTTGACGTAGTGCTTGCCAAGGGCAACGAGGTTCGCATAACGCACCATTTGGGCGGCAATTATACGGTTGTGGGCACGTTTGGCATGGCGCGCATAGACGCCTGGGATGCCGATGTCCTCGGCCTTGAGCGGCAGCCCAAACCGGGCGCCGGCGAAGATTCCCAGCATGGCGGTACGGCCACGCCCAAGAGGGAGTATGCATTTGAAAAGTCCGCCGTAAATGAAGACGACTTGTGGGCTGCGGCAAAGACGGTGTTCGATCCCGAGATTCCCGTAAACATAGTGGACTTGGGGCTCGTTTACAGGCTGGAGGCCGACGAAAACGGCAGGGTGGATGTCGATATGACGCTTACCGCGCCGGGGTGTTCAATGGGGCCGATGATTGCCGACGATTTGCGGGTGCGCCTTGAGGCCGTTTCCGGAGTTAGGGAGGCCGTTGTCAATATTGTGTGGGATCCGCCGTGGAACCAGGACATGATGTCGGAGGAGGCCCGTATGATTTTGGGGTTGGCCTAAGATGGCGAACGAAACGATAGAAATGGAGAGAGCATATATGAAAAAGACAGCCATAACATTAGCGGTGTTGCTATTTGGTGCGGTATCGGTTTTTTCGGCCGAAAAGTTGCGGCTTGTCGGCAGCGACATTCTCGGCCCGGCCATAGAGAAGGACGTCGCCTTGATAGCGAAAGCGGCGGGCATAAGGGTTGACTTCGATATGAAGGGGACGTATCTGGCGCTGCCCGAGCTCATGGCGGACAAGTGCGACGTCGCCATAATTGTAGTTCCGCGCGGGAATAAAATGCCCGAGGGTCTTACGGCGATGCCCATTGCATATCAGGCGGCTCTTGTGATTGTAAACGACGTAAACCCGATGGAGGAAATATCAACCGGGCAGCTCAAGCAGGTATATTCCCGCGAGGCCGATCCGCGCGCAAAGATGTGGCAGCAGCTCGGCGTAACCGACGCAAATTTGCGCGATATAATGGCAATGTCCACGGCATATTCCGACAATATGGTTATTGAGGTTTTTAAACATATGGCACTTGACGGCACAAATCTCGGCACTTGGGTTGATATGATGTCGAGCGGTTCCGACACGATAAACGCAATACGCACAAACAACTCGGCCATAGCGATTGTCGGCAAGGTAAAAGACGGAGACGGCGTCAAGGTTTTGCCCGTTTCAAAGACTTCGGCCAACAAGAAAGCCTATTCGTTCAGGCCCGATTCGGAGAGCGTATCAAGCGGCGATTATCCGATGACCTTGCCCTTTTACGTAGTATTCAAGCCGGAGAACATCAACAAGGTAAAGGCCTTTGTCAAGGTGCTTTTGGACGACCGCATTGCCAAGTGTATAGAGGATAAACAATTCTACGCGGCGCCGGAAAATTCGCGAAAAAAGTCCATTTTTGAGCTTGACTTGTCGAAGTAAAAAGGCACAATCCAGTGCATAATTTAACTTGATGCGGGCGTAGCTCAATTGGCAGAGCGCGACCTTGCCAAGGTTGAGGTTGGCAGTTCGAACCTGCTCGCCCGCTCCAAGTAAAAAGGAAGGACAACACACCGGGTTGTCCTTCCTTTTTTTATTAATAAGCATGCGGCTTTTATCGCGGCGCAAGCGACTTGTATTTGACCCTCCGCCGGCGCGCGGGCACTTGTCAAAATTAGGGGTCAATACCAAAGGTTGTGGAATAGGTTGATTTTTTAGATTTGTCTTTCATAGTTTCACCCCGCATTCTACAAGT
>CALXLK010000016.1 GCA_944389175.1 uncultured Opitutales bacterium | reverse complement strand
CAATAACTTTAATCTTTACAAACAATCAACAATATCTAAAAACATCTACTGCCAGTTATGCACTGGCGTTTTGAAAATAAATGGAAAATCTATTGCTAAAAGTTCTCCCCGAAGGGGAGGTTATGGGGATTGGTGTCGATAAGATAGCAGCCATACTGGTTCTTGTAATTGCGGTTGTCCTTTCGTATCTGGTAGAGCGCCTCGTTAGACGGCTTTTGCTTAGTGCCCATCCGAGAATCAGCAACAAGCTGGGCAGCCGCGCGGAAATAATTCAAAGGCACAAGGTTCTTTGCAGAGCCAGTTTTGTCGTGTTTCCGCTGTGCCTTATGGTCTTAATTCCCGAATTTTTCCCGCGCGAGGATATAGGCGATAGGCTCTTCCGCACGACGGAGAAAGTTTTGAACTTCTATTTTTACGCCGTTCTTTGGTACTTTTTAATGGGCCTGCTTTCGGCGACAAACGACATTCTTTCCGAGTATAACAGGCGCTCGGTGCGGGGCTTTATACAGACGGTCCAGCTCGGCGTATCGGTGGTCTTTATTGTCTTTGCCGTCTCCGATGTTTTGGGGAAATCTCCGCTTCGGGTCATAGCGGGGCTCGGCGCTTCGGCCGCCGTCCTTATGCTCATATTCAAAGACACCCTTTTGGGCTTTTCCGCGTCGGTCGAATTGGCCGTCAACGATATCTTGCGAACGGGCGACTGGATTACCATGCAAAAATACGGCGCCGACGGCATAGTGCTTGAGATAGGGCTCAACGTAGTAAAAGTCAGAAATTGGGACAACACAGTTTCGTCGGTGCCCACTTACGCGTTTGTCTCCGACGCCTTTGAAAACTGGCGGGGCGTCGAAAAAAGTCGCGCCCGGCGCGTCAGGAGAGCCGTCAACATAGACATGCAAAGCGTCAAATTCTGCCCGCCGGAATACTTCGACTCTATCGATTCAGCCCAGATCGCAGACGGCTTCCTTCCAGAGCTTGCCGAGATGAAAAAACAGGCCGAAGGCGGCGCAAAAATCACAAACCTGACCGTCTTTAGAAAATATCTTCAATGGCAGCTGGACGCATGGCCGAGCGTCGTCAAAGACATGCTTCATTTTGTATGTTTGCGCCCACCGACGACTACGGGCGTGCCGCTTGAACTCTATTTCTTCACCGTCCCGGATTGGGTTGAATACGAAAACGTGCAGTCATACACGTACGAATACATGATAGCATGCGTGCGCGCCTTCGGTCTGCGCGTCTACCAGGAGGATTCCGACGCATCGAGCTGGCGCTAATTTTACTCGTCATTTTTCTCTATTTTGCCTCCGGTCTATCTTTTCCCTTTTCTCCGCGCGCTATCATTTCTTGTTATAGACGCGCTAGCTATTTCTTCCCCTTGCACACACCGCCATCGTATGCCACTTTTTCTTGCTCTCATACATCAAACTCACATGCCCGCGCTCATTTTTAGCCGCGCTCCCCTCGTCAAAGGTTCTCTCCCGATTGGCTTTTTGCCGATTTTTTTCAGATTTTTGTTGTTAAAAGCCTAAAAACAAGTAAGCGTATATAGGTGTTGCGGGGCGGGTTGATCCGCGCGACAGCTGAGTATAAACCTCCATGGCATCCATAACAACAGTAGTTTTAGACGATTTTACATTGCAGACGGACTGTCTGGAATTCATGTTCGCAAAATTGGCCGACCGCCTCGACGAGGAAAAACTTTCCGACCTCAAGGAGGCAGTCTATACGCGCGAAGACACGGCCTCTACCTTTATCGATGAGGGGCTCGCCGTTCCGCACGGGCGGATAAGAGGCCTCGATGAGGATATAATTATGCTCGGAATAAGCCGCTGCGGCATCGATTGGCCGGAGCCGGACCGCAAGGCGCATATAGTGGTCTTGGTGGGCGTCGACCGCACCAGGGTTTCGGCGTACCTGTCGATTCTGCAGAAAATAATCAAATGGAAAAGGGCCACAAAAATCGACTTCGATAATTTCGACGCCCTCGAGCTCGAAAATTCCCTCAAAGAATTTTTCAAATAATTGTTCGTGCATACCCTGTTAAAGGCAGTATTTTACTTGAGGAGCCGCGTAAACCTAAAGGGGCGGGCGGGCATATACTTTTTTGCTGTCTTGTCGGGCATTCTGGCGGCTTTTGTGGCCGTGGCGTTTCAGGCGTGCACGGCGGCAATTTTGACGCTGTTTACAGGCGTAGAGGGCAACGACGCCGTCTATAGCCTCGACCACGCCGCGCCCTGGCGCAGAGTCTTCTCTCTCGTTCTCGGCGGCGTTATAGCGGGCATAATTTTGCTGTTTACATCAAAGAAACTCCGCGAGCGGGCGACGCCCTACATGGAAGCCGTTTCAATCGGCAACGGATACATTCCGGTGCGCTCAAATCTGCTTAGAAGCCTTGCGGCGATAGTGACGATTGGTTCGGGCGCCTCGATAGGCCGCGAGGGCCCCCTGGTTCAGACGGCGACAGTGTTTGCATCAATATTCGGCCGCCGCGCCAAATTCTCGACTCTGCGGCTGCGCCTTTTTATAGCGTGCGCGGCAAGCGGGGCAATGTCGGCTGTCTTTCACACGCCGCTTGCAGGCGGGCTTTTCGTGAGCGAAATCGTGGTGGGGACGATGTCCATCGACATTCTGGCCCCGCTCCTGGTTTCAAGCTGCTCAAGCTACCTAACCCTCACAGTGATAGGCTCGAGCGAGCCTCTTTATGAAATGTCGCGGGCGTATTTGAGCTCGGGGCTATCCACTGCGTGCTTTGCCGTGTTGTTGGGTGTGGTCTCATCGCTGCTTGCAAAGGCGTGGCTGGTATGGCTTTCAAAATCGCGCAGCCTTCTAAACAGAAACAAAAATCTGTTGCCGCTGCGCTTGGCTATAGCGGGGTTGGCCGTGGGCCTGATTACAATTTGGTACCCCGAAATTGCGGGAAACGGCTCCCACATAATAAGGGGCGTAGTCTCTCTGAATTTTTCGCTTGAATTTGTATCGTGGCTGTTCGTGCTGAAAGTGCTTTCGGTGGGTCTGTTTTTTGCAATGGGCGCCGTCGGCGGAGTGCTTACTCCCAGCCTGACAATTGGGGGCGTTTCCGGATTTATCTTTGCCCACGTGTTGATAGCCTGCGGGGTGCCACTTTCACAAGAGGAAATAATCGGATACTCCCTTCTGGGAATGGCCGCCTTCTTTACGACGGCCGCCGCCGCGCCAATGACGTCCCTGGTGCTTGTCGTTGAATTTACGGCGGCCGGCAAAATGATTTTCCCGCTCATAATCGGCGTGCTTGTATCGCGCGCGGTGGCAAAGATATTTTCGGCAAAATCCATGTACGAGGCCGAGGCCGGCATGGGGTTAAAAACCGCCTTTGACCGCCCTCTAAAAGACGTCAGAATAAAGGATATCTTCCGCAAAAGTTCCGACACGGTATTCGCCACGACACTCTTGCGCGATATCGCCAGAATCTTTATCCGCAATCCCGAATTCGCCGTTTACGTGGTAAGCAGAAGCAATAAATATTTGGGCAGCATTCTACAGCGCGACGTGTACAACTTTATGAAGTCGGACTCCCTTTCGCAAAAAGTTATAGCCGACGACATCCTGCGCACCGATCTGCCCGTCCTCACTCCCGAAATGCCTCTAATCGACGGCATAAAGATCTTTACCGACAACGACGCCTTCGACACTCTCCCCATTGTCGATTCGCGCGGCAACTTTTACGGAGTCGTCAACCGTACAGACATATTCATGGGCTTTAACGAAATAGCCCGCCGCCGCCAGTGGCGCGAGGCCAGATAGCCTTTACGCGGCGGGGAAGCCGCAGGCGCCGCCTTTTGCCTTTACCATTTCTTAAACACGAAAAATACGGCCAACACCATAAAGCAAAAGCCCACAAAATAGTTCCAGCGCAGCTCCTCCTTGAGGTAAAGCACCGAAAACGCGCAAAAGACGACCAGCGTTATGGCCTCCTGCATTGTCTTTAGCTGGGCCGTCGTGAATGTGTCGCTGCCTATGCGGTTTGCCGGAACCTGCAGGCAGTACTCAAAAAACGCTATGGCCCAACTGACGACTATCACCAAAAAAAGGGGCGCGTTTTTGAATTTTAGGTGCCCGTACCAGGCGAACATCATAAAAACGTTGGAAAACGTAAGAAGAATTATTGGCCAAAATATTTTCATTTGATTTTGACTATTGCCGAGGCGCGGTATCTGAACATGTCGGGCACCTCGGGCCTGTCGAAGAATCCGTATCGGTATCCGCGGGGCCGCGGCGTCAGGAACGTCGGAGAGCTCCAAAACTGTTGGGGGGCCAATATTATTATGCCGTCGACACCCGCCTGCGCGGCGCGCTCTCTCATTATCCGGTAAACATCGGCCTCGTCGTTGTACGACGAGAAAGTTTCGTATGTTATAATAGCCACCTCTTTGTAGTCGTACGGCGGCTTCTTTGTTATGAATATATCCACTTCTTCCGGGCGTTTAGGCGCGCCGTAGAGCCCGTTCGGAGCCTTTTCTATCGGCCAGAAACCCGCATTTACAGATTCGCATCCCGAAAGCGCGAAAACTGCAAATGCAAGCGCAAACGCACATATGAATCCGCGGAATTTCATTTAGGGCTTATAAGCGAAATCACGTTTTTGTTTTCGAGCTTGCTGCGCCCGTTGAGAAATTCGAGCTCCATCAGGAACGCGCAGCAGGCGACCTCGTTGCCGAGCGATTCGGCTAGGCTGCACATGGCCTTGGCAGTGCCTCCCGTGGCAAGAATATCGTCGACAACGGCTATGTGCTTGAAGACCTTAATGTCGTCTTTGTGAACGTACAAAGCGTCGGAGCCGTACTCCAAATCGTACTTGGCCTCGAGTGTTTGCCTGGGCAGCTTCCCCTTTTTTCTTATGGGCAGAAACGGCACACCCAGTCGCATCGCAACCGGAATTCCGAAGAAAAAGCCTCTGGCCTCGGGCGAGACTATTGCCTGCGGATTGTATTCCCCGACGCGCTCGGCAAGTGCGTCGCAGGCCTGCGCATACGCTCCGGGGTTTAACAAAAGCGGCGTGATATCGTAAAAGAGAATACCCTTTTTGGGAAAATCCTGCACCTGGGCTATGTATTTGTCGAAATCCATCAGATGTCTCCCTTTTTCAAAACGGTATCCTTTATTTCGGCCGACTTATTCGGATAGTCGAGCGTGTAGTGCAACCCGCGGCTCTCCTTTCGGCTGAGCGCCGATTTGACTATGAGCATCGCAACTACTACCTCGTTGCGAAGTTCGATCAAAGCAGGCTCGATTTTGAAATTCCAGTAGTACTCGTCTATTTCGCGCCTGAGGTTTTCGAGCCTGTGCATGGCGCGCTCGAGGCGGCGGGTCGTCCTGACTATCCCGACGTAGTCCCACATGATGCGCTTCAGCTCTCCCATGTTGTGCTGCAAAAGCACGCGCTCGTCGGGATCGCGCATGTCGCCGTCCTTCCACTCGGGCACGGTTATATCGCTGTCAGACTGTCCCCTCACGTATTTGTCGACCGCCACCGAGGCGTTGTTTGCCAGCACAACCGCCTCCAAGAGCGAATTGCTCGCCAGGCGGTTTGCCCCGTGCAGCCCCGTGCAGGCGACTTCGCCGCACGCGTATAGACCCTCTATAGAGGTTTTGGCGTTCATGTCGGTCTTGACTCCGCCGCACATGTAGTGGGCGGCGGGAACGACAGGCATGTAATCCTTTGAAATGTCTATGCCTTTTTCAAGGCAGTGCTGGTATATCTGTGGAAAACGCTGGCTTAGCTCTTGGGCGCTCTTGTGGGTAATGTCAAGCCACACGTGCGCGGTGCCCAGGCGCTTCATCTCGCTGTCTATCGCGCGGGCGACTATGTCTCGCGGGGCGAGATCCTTGCGGGGATCGTAGTTTGCCATGAATGCTTCGTTGTTTGCATTGCGCAGAACAGCGCCTTCGCCGCGGACAGCCTCGGATATCAAAAACCGTTCGCCCTTTTCCGAATACAATGCCGTCGGATGAAACTGTATGAATTCCAGATTGGCAACTTCGGCGCCCGCGCGGTAGGCCATTGCAATGCCGTCGCCGGTTGCTATTTCGGGATTTGTCGTGTACAAATATACGCATCCGGTGCCGCCCGTTGCAAGCATGACGGCTTTCGTGGTGACGGTCTTGACGGCGTTGTTCTTCGTATCGTAAACATAAACGCCGACAACTCTGTCCTTTTCGCCAGGCTCAAGCTTGCGGGCTTTCGAGAGCATTATGAGGTCTATTGCGTAGTGGTGCTCGAATACGTCTATGTTGGGATTCTTCGAAACCGACTTTAGAAGCGCCTCTTCGATTGCCCTCCCGGTGTAGTCTTTTACATGCAAAATGCGCCGCTGCGAATGCCCGCCTTCGCGGCCAAGCTCTACGGAACCGTCGCTTGCCTTCGAAAATTCGACGCCCTCTTCTATGAGATCCTTTATCTGCGCCGGGCCGGCTTTGACTATCGCCCTGACGGCGTCCTCATGGCAGAGGCCGTCGCCTGCTATGAGCGTGTCCCTAACGTGGGATTCAAAATCGTCGGCGGCGCTGGTTACGCTTGCTATGCCGCCTTGGGCGTGGTTTGTGTTTGTGTCGGAGCGCTCTTTTTTTGTAAAAATTGCGACCTTGTGTCCGAGCTTGGCAGTTTTTAAAGCAAAGCTCGAACCGGCAATTCCGCTGCCGATTATCACGATATCGTACTTCATCGTCTTAAGTGGTGTTAGATTAGAATATTGTCTATAAGCCGCGTTTGCCCGTACCAAACTGCCACGCTCACGCGGCACTTTCCGGGGTCGAGCTCGGAGACGGGCAGAGACGTCTTGGCGTCGACTACCTCGGCATATATCACGCGGGCTTTGGCGTTTGCGATATTGTTTATTACAAAAGCCTTTACCCTGTCGACATTGCGGCAGTTTTCTTCCTCGACCATCTTCTTTGTAGCCTCGAGAGCCCTGTGTATGCGGGCGGCCCCGATTCTTTCGAGCTTGTCCATATACTTGTTGCGCGAGCTCAGCGCCAGCCCGTTTTCGTCGCGCACAATGGGCGCGCGCACTATTTCCACATCCATGAACAGGTCGCGCACCATGCGCTCTATTATGGATATCTGCTGGGCGTCTTTTTCCCCGAATACGGCAATGTCGGGCTTGACTATGTTAAAGAGAATCGTCACCACGGTGGTAACTCCCCTAAAGTGTTTGGGGCGCGACTTGCCGCACAGCTCCTTTGAAATCTGCTCTTCGACCACGTACGTCGAGGCGTCGGGCGCGTATATGTCGGAAACCGACGGGGTAAATACGGCGTCGGCGCCGCATTCGCGGCAGTTGTTTATGTCGGCTTCAAGTTGTCGCGGATATTTGTCGAAATCTTCGTTCGGGCCAAACTGCGTGGGATTGACAAAAATCGACACGACCACGACATCGGCCTTTTCCCTGGCCAGCTTTATGAGGCTCAGGTGCCCATGGTGAAGCGCACCCATGGTCGGAACCAGCGCAATTTTTTTCCCTTCGGCTCTCGCGCTCGCGCTGAAAGCCTTCATTTCTTTTGGAGAAGATATTATTTTCATTGATTTAATCCCGCTGTAATATTTTTATAGATACTTAACATTTTTTTGAAAAAATCAATATATTAAAATCGACAGTCAAAAATGCGCGAATCATACATACAGAACCTCTTCGCCGAAAGAATCGGCGGAGCCAACTACGGCAAGAGTAACGCCATATACAAGTTTGAAAAGATCAAGCGCGCCAAGCGCGCGGCCAAGCTGGCCAAGCCCGATTTGCCGCTCATAGACATGGGCGTGGGCGAACCCGACGACATGGCTTTTCCCGAAGTTGTAGAAGCCCTGTATGCGGCGGCCAAAGATCCGGCAAACAGGGGCTACGCCGACAACGGCGGGCGCGAGTTCAAGGTCGCGGCCGCAGGCTATATGAAAGCCGTTTACGGCGTCGATATGGACCCCGACACGGAAATTCTGCACTCAATCGGTTCGAAAGCCGCTTTGAGCATTCTGCCAAGCTGCTTTATCAATCCCGGCGACGTGGCCATTATGACGGTTCCCGGATATCCGGTATTTGGAACGCATACAAAGTATCTGGGCGGCGAGGTCTATAATGTTCAGCTGAAAGCCGAGAACGACTTTCTGCCCGATTTGGATTCCATTCCCGCCGATATTCTAAGGCGCGCAAAGGTGATGGTTGTAAATTATCCCAACAATCCCACGGGCGCAAGCGCCACTCTGCAGTTCTTCAAAAAGCTCGTTGATTTTGCCAAGAAGAACAATATCGTCATCGTATCCGACGCCGCGTACGCGTCGCTGGTATTCGAGGGCGAGCCGATGTCCATATTCCAGGTAGAGGGGGCAAAAGACGTGGCTGTCGAGCTTCATTCGCTTTCAAAAAGCCACAATATGACCGGCTGGAGAATCGGCTGGGTTTGCGGCAATCCGCTGATAGTAAAAGCCTACGGCGACGTCAAGGACAACACCGACAGCGGACAGTTCCTGGCCATTCAGCTGGCGGCGGCCAAGGGCCTTGAAGATCCCTCAATTACGCGCAGAATTGCCGACAAGTATTCGCGCAGAATGGACATGCTTGTAAAAGTTCTTTCCGGAATGGGCTTCAAGCCTGTAAAGCCGAAGGCGAGCTTCTATCTGTACATGCCGGCGCCAAAGGCCGCAGTGGGCGCGGACGGTCGCCGGATAGAATTTAAAAGCGGCGAGGATTTCTCGCAGTGGATGATTTCCGAACATCTCATAAGCACCGTTCCGTGGGACGACGCGGGCGCTTATGTGCGCTTCTCCGTCACTTTTGAGGCGCACGGCGCGGAGGCGGAGAAGAGCGTTGTCGCCGAAATAAAAAGGCGCATGGAAACCTCCAAGTACGAATTCTAAAAGTTAGGCCGCAGCGGGCGAGAGGCCCGCGCGGCGGCAAAGAGGCATGGAATTGAAAGAAGAGAGAATTGTTGCGTTGCTGCACGGAAAAGACCGGGCAGGCATAGTCGCCCGCGTGTCGGGCTGGATTTACGCGCGCGGCGGCAATATTTTGCATGCCGACCAGCACAGAGACAGGCAGGAGGGCATATTTTTTCAGAGGCTCGAGTGGATACCCGCCGGCGACGTTTCGGAGGAAATGCGCCTCTTTGCCGAGTTCGCGGAGAAGGACCTCGAAATGCAGGCGACCCTTTCGCGCTCGTCGCACAGGCCTAAGATTGCCGTGATGGTATCGAAGTTTGAGCACTGCTTTGGCGACATGCTCCTGCGCTGCCGTTCGGGGGAGATAAACTGCGACATATCTCTCGTCATATCGAACCACGAGGACTTGCGCGGGCTTTCGGAAATGTTTGGCCTTCCCTACCACTGCATTCCCGTTTCCAAAGAAAACAAGCCCGAGGCGGAGGCCAAAGAGCTCGATTTGATAGGCAAAAGCGGCGCGGAGCTTGTTGTAATGGCGCGCTATATGCAGATTTTGAGCCCTTATTTTCTCGATAATTGCCCGGCGCCTGTGATAAACATACACCACAGCTTTCTTCCGGCCTTTGCGGGCGCAAATCCCTACAACAGGGCCTATGAGCGCGGGGTCAAGCTAATAGGGGCAACGGCGCACTATGCGACGAAGGATCTCGACGAGGGGCCGATAATCGTCCAGAAGGTCGCCACAGTCAGCCACCGCGACAACGTGGACGACCTCAAGCGCAAGGGGAGGGAGCTTGAGAGGGAATCTCTGGCGCAGGCCGTCAGGCTCCACATTGAAAGTAGAATCCTCACCTACAAAAATAAAACCGTAATATTCGACTAACGTGGCCTCCGAGCAAAAGCTGCCCTTTAAGATAAGCGTCTTGGTCTTTGTGCGAAACGCCGCTGGAGACTTGCTTTTGATAGAGCGCATGCACAGCCCCAACAAGGGGCTTATGAGCCCGATTGGCGGCAAGCTGGAGATGCAGCTTGGCGAGTCGCCGTTCGAGTGCGCGATAAGGGAGACCCGCGAAGAGATAGGCCTTGTTCTATGCCCCGGGGATTTGCATATGTTTTGCATTGTTTCGGAGAAGGGCTACGAGGGCGGATGCCATTGGCTGATGTTTCTTTTCGACTGCCGCAAACGCATCGACAAACTTCCCGAAGCAATAGACGAGGGCGCGTTTCGTTTCGTAAGTCCCGACGATATTTTTTCGGGCAAAGTAAAAATACCCGATACCGACAGGCTCCTTTTTTGGGATATATGGCGCGAGCGCCGCGGCGGCGGGTTGGTCGTTTTAAGCGCCGACTGCCGCGCGGGTGTGCGCGCGGACTTGCACGAGGTAATTTGCGATAAAAATCAATGACTATGGACCAGACAAATCAAAAAATTTTAGACATATTCAAACAGACAGGCGCCCTTATGGAGGGGCACTTTATACTGCGCAGCGGCCTGCATAGCGGGCATTTCTTTCAGTGCGCGCGCGTGTGCGAGCACATGGACAGGGTAAGCCAGCTGGTGGAGATGCTTGTCAAGAAACTTGGCGGAATACAGATAGACACCGTAATAGCGCCGGCAATGGGCGGCCTGGTGTTGGGTCAGGAAGTCGCCAGGCAGATGGGCAAGAGGTTTATTTTTGCGGAAAAGCAGGACGGCAAGCTGGTGCTTAGGCGCAACTTCAAGCTTTCTCCCGGAGAGAGGGTCTTGGTTGTGGAGGACGTTATCACGCGGGGCGGCAGGGTGCAGGAGTGCCTGGATATAGTCAAAGGGCTCGGCGCCACTCCTGTGGCGGCTGCTGTTCTCGTTGACAGGAGCCAGGGGCAGGCAAAGTTCGACGTTCCGTGCGTAAGCCTCCTCGAGTTCTCTTTCCCGACTTACGAACCCGACAAAATCCCCCCAGAGCTTGCAAAACTTCCGGCGGTTCATCCGGGCTCGTAGCATGTTGTGCCAGTCGGCCCGAGTTCTCCCGCCTTCATCAGTGTGCTTGGGGCGCATTGCGGCGTATTGTTTGAAAATTTGAATCTTTTATTCTTTTCCCCGTGCGCATTATTTGCGCGCGGGATTTTTTATGCCGAGTTTTTTTTGCGCTCGGTCCTTCCGTTTTTTATTCGCGCGCGAGAGATTTTTCCCATTTTGAACCGGATGCTCGATTTTGCATTTGCGAAAAAACTTTAGCATTTGTTTTTTTCGTCCAACCCGCATTAGATTCCTGCCTTTTTCTCACTCTTTTGGCTTAGCTTTCGCTGTTTTTTCTTTTCTCTTGGCCACGACGAAAAAATGTTTTTGCTATCGGAAAAAATAAAACGCTTTTGCGACGGCTTTTGATATCGCTTTACGGCAAAGTGCCAAAATGCAATTAGGGGTGGGGGCGGAAAATTTTTATGGTAATTTTTTTTTCACCGCATTTTAGAATTTTATTTTATCGACTGCGTCGGGCGCGGCTAAGCGGCGGGCGATCAGTTGTTTTCTTTTTTATTTGCTTTTGTCGCCCTGAAACGGGTTTTAATTTGCGCGGGAGCGAAATCTTGTTGATTTTTGATGCGGGAAGGGCTATATTGAAGCCATGAAAGCTAAAAACAAGACAGTTTCGAAGAAGGCCGCGTGCGGCGGGGCATCGGGTAATGCAAAAAAATGCGCGTGCAGGGCGGGCGCGGAAAAATCGTGCGAGAAGTTCATGCCCATTGAGGAGTTCGTGCAGGCGGCGTTTTCGCCCAAAGAGTGCAAGGAGATGGCAAAGGCGCAGATAATCAAGACTGCGATGAAGCTACTAAATGCAGACGAGAAGTCGGCAAAGAAGATAGCGTCGAAACTCGTGGTTGAGTTCCCAAAAATAGACATCGCGCTCAAAAAATAAAAAATCGGCAAAGCGGTAAAAAAGGAGCCCCGTTTTAGGGCTCTTTTTTTTATTTGCCCTACTTTTTTGGCGGTGCGCCAAAAAATTTTTTGACTTTGTTAAGCTCATGGATTAGCCTGCAAGGCAATTTTAAACATAAAAGAGAACACAGAATATGTCTTGGGAACGTTATAAGAAGTATTACCTTGGCCTGGATAGCCTCGGTTTTGGTCTCGATGTAAGCAGAGTCGATTTTGACGACGCTTTTTTGGCTTCAATCAAAGCCAAGATGGAATCGGCATTTGCGGCGATGAAGGCCCTGGAGGGCGGCGCCATTGCAAACCCCGATGAAAAGAGAATGGTCGGCCACTACTGGCTGCGCAATGCGGCGCTGGCCCCCTCGAGGGAAATAACCGACGAAATAACTTCGACTATAGCAAAAATTAAGGATTTTGCAAAAAAGGTTCACGCCGGGCAGATAAAGGGTGCCGACGGAGATTTTGAGAATGTTTTGTGCATAGGCATAGGCGGTTCGGCTCTCGGCCCGCAATTTGTAAGCGAGGCGCTGGCAAACCCCAAATCCGACAAGATGAAGGTGTACTTTCTCGACAACACCGATCCGGACGGATACGACGTAGTCTTTGACAAGCTCGAGGGCAAGCTCGGCAAGACGTTGGCCGTGGTTACGTCCAAGTCGGGCGGCACGCCCGAGCCCAGGAACGCTATGATGGAGTCAATAGCCAGGTGGGAGGCCGCCGGCTTGGATTTTTCAAAACACGCCGTTGTGACTACGGGTGTGGGCAGCAAGCTGTACAATTTCGCCAAAGAAAAGGGCTACTTGGAGTTTTTCCCGATGTGGGATTGGGTCGGAGGTCGTACGAGCGAGTTTGCGGCTGTCGGCCTATTGCCGGCCGCGCTGCAGGGAATAGACATAGACCAGATGCTTTCCGGAGCCGCCGCCATGGACGAGGCCACGAGGGTTGCCGACACGCTTAAAAACCCCGCGGCGCTGCTTGCTGCGATGTGGTACAAGTGCACGGGCGGCAAGGGGCTCAAAGACATGGTTATACTGCCGTACAAGGACAGGTTGTTGCTGCTTTCGCGCTACTTGCAGCAGCTTATAATGGAGTCTCTGGGCAAGGAGCTCGATTTGGACGGGAACAAGGTAGAGCAGGGCATATCGGTGTACGGCAACAAGGGCTCGACCGACCAGCACGCCTACGTGCAGCAGCTGCGCGACGGCATCGACAATTTCTTTGTCACTTTTATAGAGGTTCTCTCCGACAGGAAGGGTGTTAGTCCCGAGGTTGCCGAAGGGGAGACGGCCGGAGATTATTTACAGGCGTTTATGCTGGGCACCAGGGAGGCTCTTTCGGCCAAGGGCAGGCAGAGCATCACCATAACCGTAAAAGATTGTTCTCCTGCAAGTATCGGAAAGCTTATCGCCCTGTACGATAGGACTGTGGGTCTGTACGCTAGCCTCATAAACATAAACGCCTACCATCAGCCGGGCGTGGAGGCCGGCAAGAAGGCCGCCAGCCGCATATTGCAGATAAAGGCCGGCATACTTAAGGTGCTTGAAAATGGCGGCGAAAAGACTGCCGATGAAATTGCGCGCGAAATAAAGCTTGAAAACGAGCAGGAAATAGTATTTAAATTGCTCCTACATCTCGAAAGCAATGCACAGTGGGGCGTTCGCTCGACCGGCGCGGGCTTTGGCAAAAAATTTCAGAAAGTAAAGTAAGAAAAATGAAAATGTTATCCCTAATCCTAAAAGTTGTCGCTTTGTTGGCGGCTGCGTTCTGCATATTCGCGTGGTTTGACGTAAAAGGCAGGATCAGCACGGCAGAGACCCAAATGGCGGAAATTAACGGCGCTACCCTCGCCGAAAAGGCCCCCAATGCTGCCCAGATCAACAAAGAAAACAATCAGAGAAAAATAAAGATTGCCGCTTTTGAAAAGCGAGTCAAGAGCCTTGAACAGGAGGTCGCCTCGAAGAATTCCGAGTTGGAATCGGAGAGGTCGAAGAACCTCAGCGCGCAGGCTGAAATAGTCAAGGGCAATAGGGAGATCAGGGATCTTAAGGGCAAGATAGAGGCCTCGTCAAAGCAGGCTCAGGAGAAAGATGCCACGATAGAATCCTTGAAGCAGGAATTGCTCTCGGCCAAGGAAATGCTGGCCAAGCAGGACGATACCGACACTCTCAAGGACAAGATTTCAGCGCTCGAGCGCAAATTGGCCGAGACGCAGAAGCAGTTGGCCGACGCCGACGAGAAGGCAAAAATCGCCTCCATGTCCGAAGTTGTAGAGGTCATTGATACAGATGCATCCGGCAAGAAGATCAAGAGGAAGATAGTCAAGGTTCCCTATGTTCCCAAGGGCGACATTGCAACCGTCATATATGCGGACGCTGAAAATGGAGTGATAACCATAAACAAGGGCGCCGAGGACGGCTTGAAGGCCTCGCAGGTTCTTCTTCTCAAGAAAGAAGGTGTCATAATTGCCCAGGCTCAGGTTGAAGACGTCACCGCTGATATGGCTTCTCTTGTGTTGGACAAGAATGTGGCTATTCCCGAATATGTTACGGAAAAGGCGCAGTTCGAGCTTGCCTCGCCCGCTTTGGAGACTAAGCCTGCCGAGCAACAGAAAGAATAAGTTCTATGAAGTACCTGCCTCATATATTGATTGCTGTGGTCGGGATATTTTTGGTAGCGTGCGCTTCTACGCAGACGAAGAAGCGCCTTCCTTCCAGGCAGACCGACGGCGGCGATTTGCCCTGGGATAGGCCCTCTGATTGGGAGGGCGGACTTCCCGGTATGGACAATAATTCAGGCAGAAGATTCTAACAAAAAAGCCCCGGGTTCCGGGGCTTTTTTGTCGCTTTGTCCCGCTCCGACGAGTTCATTTATTTAGGTTTTACGGGGCGCGTTTTGCGGTACGGTAGGGCTGCTGTATTTTGTTATTTTAATTTGTTGTACAATAATTTCTTTTAGTTGCTTAGACGGCGTAAAATTGCAGCGCTTGTATCCTGTCTGCGGGGACGTTTGGCCAATGTGTTTCTTCGTTTTTAAGGCTTATACGGATATGCGCGTTTTCGCCAAACGAAAGCCTCGGCGATTTAAGATTCAAACAAATAGGGGTAAAAATTATTTTTGAGGGAGGCTTTTGTCCACGCTATGTCTTAAGGCGTAGTTGTCTGCGGGCTGTCATGTTTATCGGGTTTTAAATGTGCGGGCGAGCGGTCTGTTTTGGGCATGGAAAATTCGCATCCGCAGTATAGCTGGTTGTAAAAGTCGTACTCTTTTATGAGGGAATTTCTGCGCTGTTGCAGGCCGCCTTTGCGCCAGTTCTGAGCCCAAAAGACTACGCCTGTTTTTCCCTGGGCGTACAAGCCGGCAGATTGTATCTGGGCGAGATCCTTCCAGCGCGACGAGGCAAGCGTCGTGGCAAATACCCCGATTGAGTTTTCCCGGGCGTATTCTGCCGCTTTCAGCAGGCGGCATCTAAAACACTCGAGGCATCTCTTCCCGCGCTCCGGTTCGGATTCGAGGCCTCTTATTTTCGCAAGCCAGCTGCCGTGGTCGTAGTCGGCGTCGACGCAAGCAAGCCCCTTGATTTTTGCAAAGCGCATGCATTCGTCTTTACGCTTAAGGTATTCCGCCTCGGGAAAAATATTCGGGTTGTAGTAATAGAGCACGGGTTCTATGTCCCTCTCAAGCAGGGCTTCCACTATTGCGCTGGAGCACGGCGCACAGCAGCAGTGCAGCAATATCCTCCCTGCGTTTTTTGGCGGTACAATTTCAAATTTTTGAGCCATACGGCGGTGAAAAATATCTCAGAAGATTTTTTATAGTATGTGTAAAAGGCAAGGATTTTTTTAATTTTGCGTTAATAAAAAAAGCTTTACAAAACGGGGCGCCTGTATTCAAATAGGCCACTGTATTCTTAAACTAACAGTGTTCTAACATAGGAGACAAACATGTCAGATATCGAACAAAAAGTAAAAGAAATCATAGTAAAACAGCTCGGCGTTAACGAAGAGCAAATCACCCCCGAAGCCAGCTTCATTGATGACCTCGGAGCCGATTCGCTTGATTCGGTCGAGCTTATTATGGCTCTCGAAGAAGAATTCAAAGATCAGATGGGCGGGCAGGAAATTCCCGAATCTGACGCCGAAAAGCTGACGACAGTCGGCGCGGTTGTCGATTACATCAAGTCGAAGATAAAATAGTTCTTTTTCTAACTTAGCAAGGCGACCCGCTTATATCAGACGATTTAAGACGGGTCTTTTTTTTAGGAATATTAGAGACAAAACTAAGGAGGATTTTATGCGCGAACGCATTGTAATAACAGGTCTTGGCGTTATATCTCCGTTCGGAGACGGTGTCGAACCGTTTTGGGACGCTTTAAAAGCCGGCAAAAACGGAATAACAAAAGTGTCACTTTTCGACGCATCTGAACTCAACTGCCAAATAGCGGCCGAATGCAGAGACTTCGACGCGGCCAAGTATATGGACGTAAAGGAAGCCCGCCGCAGCGACCGCTACACGCACTTTGCCGTTGCCGCGGCGAAGCTGGCTATGAAGGACGCGGGGTTGGTCGTCGGCGAAAATTTGCAGTCTGAGCGCTTCGGAGTTTTAATCGGCTCGGGCGTCGGCGGAATGGATACAATTGAAAAGCAGTCGAGGGCCTTCATCGAAAGGGGGCCGCGGCGCGTCTCGCCGTTTATGATACCGAACCTTTTGGCAAATATGTCTTCGGGCGTTGTCGCCATAGACTTGGGTGCCAAGGGTGTCAATTTCAGCGTGGTAAGCGCCTGCGCGACGGGCACGCATGCAATAGGCGAGGCTCTGTTGCACCTGCAGTCGGGCAAGGAAGACGTAATCTTGGCAGGCGGCAGCGAGGCTGCAATTACGCCGCTTAGCTTCGCCGGTTTTTGCGCGATGAAGGCAATGGCCACCAATTTCAACGACGATCCCGCGCACGCCTCGCGCCCGTTTGACGCCGACCGCTGCGGCTTTGTCATGGGAGAGGGCGCGGGCATAATCGTATTGGAGCGCTATGAACACGCCGTCAAACGCGGCGCGCGCATATACTGCGAAGTTGCAGGCTATGGTGCTACTTGCGACGCCTATCATATTACGAGCCCCGATATTGAGGGCAGGGGCCTTTCCCTGTGCCTAAGCAGGACTCTCGAAGACGCCGGGGTCGGTACCGACGGCGTGGACTACATAAATGCCCACGGCACGTCCACCCCCTACAACGACAAGTTTGAGACCGCGGCGATACGAAAGGTATTCGGCGCCGACGCCGACAAACTCATGGTTAGCTCGACCAAGAGCATGACTGGCCACATGCTTGGCGCGGCGGGCGCGGTTGAGGCGGCGGTTTGCGCAAAGGTTATTCAGGAGGGCATTGTTCCGCCTACTATAAACTACGAGCATCCCGATCCGGAATGCGATTTGGACTACGTTCCAAATGTGGCGCGCCAGGCCGATGTAAATGTCGCAGTAAGCACGAACTTGGGCTTCGGCGGCCATAATGGAGCGCTGCTTTTTAAGAAGTTAAAGTAAGATTTGCCAATGAGTGGCTCCGATTTTTGGAGCCACTCTTTTATTTTATTGGAGATTTATAATCTACAAATTGTCTGTTCGGAGAACCTCAGCTCTTTACTGACGGCGCACTTAATTTGTTTAGGCGGATAGGATCGTCGCCGACAGCCGGCCTTTTTGCGCCAATTCTGATTGGCAATATAAAAGATTTGCCGGCGGGGAGCCAAATTTGGCAAACAAAAAACTCTCGAGTTTCTCGAGAGTTTTTTGCCTCTTTATTTGCTGTGCCAACGCGCAAAGTCAGTGAAATTTTAATTATTCTTCCGCGGCGATATCGGAGTGCGAGCTCTCTTCGATAGCCTGCCTAAATGCTTGTTCGGGCGGTTGTTGGAAATTCATAGGGCTTAATCCCTCTATCCTTTCTTCGGGATCCGCCTTCAGCCTCCACGGATCGTTTACTTCCGGGCGGGGAAGATTCAAATATCTGCACAGGTTCATAGATATCCTCGCGGCCATAGACTCTATAAAGTCGTCGGAGTATCTGCTCTCGTCCATGGCCGAAAGCATTATGTATTTGCCGTAAATCGGATAGAAGACGAGCGCCCACAGCAGGTTGGACCACCAGAATATGTCGGTTCTATCAGTGGTGACATTCGTCACCCTTATGCATTCGTAAACTTTTCTTAGGCGCACCGTTCCCATTTCCTGCACTATGTGGCAGAATTCCTTTCCGCCGTCGAGCATTAGCGTTACGAGCAATCCGTTGAGGTTCTTTATTTTAACGCCGCGCTTGTGGCCGATGTATATTATCCCTTTTACGCTTTTATATATGGCCTGGCTTATTTCCTGCGGATTGTGCGGATCCACAGAATCAAAGGCCTCGAACATCTTATCGAACTTGCAGCAGTCGAGTATGAAGTGCTTGAGGACCATCTTAAAGAGATTCTTCTTAGTCTTAAAGTGGTATGTGAGCGCTCCGGGAAGCACATTGGCAATCTTTGCTATATCCCTGACCGACGCCCCTTCGTAGCCCTTCTTTGAAAAAACATATCCGGCCGCTTCCAGTAGTTCTGCTTTCGTCTTTTCGCCCTGTCGATTTCGTCTGAGTCCCTTTGCCATATTGCGCGAATTATTATAAACACTTATGCAAAATCAAGAGTTTTTTTTGTTTTTTCGGCTTTGCAACTTTGTGCAACTTCCTAAAATATGCAATTTTGGCGGCGGCGGTCTCCCGCGCCTAAATGCCATAACTTGCAAAAGAGAAATTCTGTCTAAATGATTCGAGATTTCCTTCGGGTAGGCGCAAATCCCAAACTTGAGGCGGGGCCATGCCAACTCATGCATGAGTTCAAGCCCAATTTTTTACCTGTAGGCGCGCGGTTATCATATGCGTTTTATCGCCATTTGCGCGGGCGCGGCTGGTTCGCCGTATAAAAAATTTTTTGCGGCGCAGGTTTATTTCAAGCGCAGTAATAAATTGCGCGCGTTATATTTGAGCGCTAACAGAAGTTAAATTAAGCGCGGTTTAATTGTTACGGAGATTTTTGCACAGGTGCATTGAATGAAAAGCCTCATAGAAATCCCTGGCACACGGAAAGAGGAATCTTTATTTGTTCGCAACGCGGGCAATCAATGCGTAGTATTTTTTGTCTCTTTTTTTTCTGGCGCAACACACCTGAGAGTTTTATGCGCAACAACCCATATAAAACTATTAAACAATCTTATAGTTGCAAATAAAGCCTTTGCAAGAGGCTGGTTTGTTTAAGAAAAACTTTACAGGCAAGCGGGCAGGGGGCGTTCTCGGCGCATGAAGGTATCTACAAGGCTTTATCCAGATGATTGCATTCCGCCGCCCCCTCCAAGCTTAGGCGCGCGTCAAAGGCCTAATAGAGCGTCTGGTAGAAACGCGCAACGCGCTTTGTTATTGAGGTGAGGGCCTGCGCAGGCGTAATTCCCAGCCTTTGGCAGTATTGCTCTATGGTTATTTCAAGGCCGTCGCTTTCCCCGACGATGATGGCTTCGTCCCCGAGTTCGATTTCGTCAAAGTCGGTGACATCTATTGCGGCCTGGTCCATTGAAACACGGCCTATTACGTCGGCGGTTCTTCCCCTTATTATGACAGACATCTTTTTGCCGGCCTCGCGCGGAATGCCGTCGCCGTATCCCACCGAAAGCAGCGCCACCCGGGAGTCGCGCTGCAGGGTGTAGGTCTTTGCGTATCCGATGTTGGCGCCTTTGGGCAGATATTTTATCTGGCTTACGGAAGTCCTGAATGTGAGAACATGTTCGGGCTCAAAACCGTAAAGAATAGAGTTTTTCGCCGGCCGCATGCCAAATAGGACAAGCCCGGCCCTCAGGGATTTGTCGAATTCTTTCGGAAGTGCGCATGTATCGCAAATGTCGCTATGGTGTATATATATGCCGCTGTGCGCGCCGAGCTTGCAGGCGGCTGTTTTTAAAAATTCCGCATCCGCGACGGCGCCTTCGTTGGGCGCACCCGTTCCCGTCCCCGGCAGGCAGAATGCCTCGAGTTTTAGGTTTTTCGATTTTGAGAGCATATCGAGCATCTCCACGGCTTGTCCGCGCGACGGGATAGAGTCCTTTTCAACCGGCAGGCGCAGGTGTACGGGTATTTTTTTCGATAGCATTTGGGCGGCCTTTTCGAAGCGCTCCAATTCCTCAACGCCCGCTATTACTGGCGTAATGTCGTTTTCTATGTAAATTGACTCTTCGCCAGGAAGCGAAGCGCTTAGGACAATTATCTTCCATCCCATGCCGACTTCGCGCACTTTTACGCCCTCGGAAATATTTGTCACTGCGAAAGCGTCGGCGCCGCTTAGCATCAGCCTGACTACCGCCGCCTCTACACCGTAGCCGAAAGCGTCGGCCGATACGAGCGCTATGTACCCGTGCGATTTCGGCATGAAAAACCTCAGCTTGCCCAAGTTTCTTTCAAGGGCGCAGAGGTCTATCTTGACCGAACATCTCAGATGTGTGCTTGAGCCTTCCATTTTACGTATTCTCTTTCCGTGAGTGGTTTTGCGTCCGGCGGCTGGCTGCATTGCGCGGCAAGCCCGGGATTTTTCAAGAGCGTTTGCGCCATCTGGAGGGCGTCGAGCTCGAACATCTCGAATTTTGCCAGGGAAGGGTCGGTCTTGGCCCGCTGCCGGAGGACAAGGCGCCTCGGGTAGGCGGTAGAATCTATCTGGTCGACGGTTAGTTCCTTTAGCAGCTTGATTTCTCCATCGTAGTTGAGTATGTTGGCATAGCCCTTGCGCGACTGTGTAAGCAGCGTAAACTTTCCGTCGATTTTTCCCGACAGATAGAGCGCTCCGACTTCCATGCAATTAAATTGGAAGATTTGCGCGCCCGTAAATTGCGCGATTGTCGAAAGGCTTACCGAGGCCGTTCGCGTGCCGAGCACCGAGCCTGTTCCCGTGCATAGGACAAACGCCGATATTCCCGAAAAATCGCCGCCGGTGCACTTGCCGAGCGCTTCAAAAAAATGCTCCATGGCCCTGCCTGCGTTTATAGTCTTTGCAACGCGGCCGTTTTCTACGAGGGCCATCTTCAATTCTTCGGAGGTGGCGTCGGCTATTAAAATTCTGCCAAACAAGCTTATGTCCATATTAGAATCTCTTTCTTAGCGTCTTTGGCGCTATGCCCAGCTCTTCCCGATATTTTGCGACGGTGCGGCGCGCGGCGTTGAGGCCCAACCGCGCAAGTTCGCGGCTTATCTTCTCGTCGCTTAGCGGATTTTGCGGATCCTCTCCGGCGACGATATCGCGTATTTTCTCCTTTACGGTGTTTGATGATACTCCCGTGCCGGCGTCGTTTTCAAGCCCCGATGTGAAAAAGTTTTTAAATTCGACTACGCCATAGGGCGTGTCGGCGCATTTGCCCGTTATCGCGCGGCCTACGGTGGTGGCGTGAAGATCCACGTCGTCGGCAATGTCTTGGCGCGTCATCGGCATCAAGGTGCCGTCTTCGAAAAATCTCGGCTGGCGCGCGAGTATTGCGCGGGCTATCTTTAACAGCGTGGTTTGCCTTTGCTTGATTGCCTCTATTAGCATCTTCCCGTCGCGTATTTTTTCCCTCACGTAGCTTTGCGCCTGGGTGTCGAGCTCCCCGTCGGCTACCATCTGGCGGTATTCGGGGCTGATTCTTAGCTTGGGCAGACATTGGTTTGTAAGGCGCGCGTCCCAATTGCCGGATTCGTCCTTGTAATATTCGACGTCGGGAATCAGAAGTTGCGGCTCGTCGTCGCCGTAATCGCTCGCAGGCGACGGGTTTAGTTTGGCTATCTCGTCTATGGCCCTTTCCACATCGTCAACGCTTCGGCATTCGGCCTGGGCTATCTTGTCGACGCGCCGCTTAAGCAATAGCTGGTAGCAGTCGGCAAGAATCCTGTAGGCAAGAGTCTCCTCCATGCCCTTAGCCCTCAGCTGGATCATAAACGATTCCCTGAGATTGCGCGCGCCTATCCCAGCAGGCGGACTCTTTTGCAGCATTTCAAGCGCCGCATCGGCGTCTTCGGAGGAATGTCCGGCCGCCTTTGCCTGCTCGAGTATGTCCTCAGGCAGAAAACCGCGCTCGTCGAGGTTTTCCACGAGAAATTCAAATGCGTCGGCAATTTTTTTTGTGGGGGCGTCTATCCTGGCCTCTTTTATCAGGTCCTCTCCCAGCCGAGGCTTGTCTGTCTGCGAATTTAAAATGAAGTCGCGCCGGGCCTGTTCCTGGGCGGCCTCCGACTTCGGAGTCGTGTATGAGGCCTCTTCGGCAAAATCTTCGTCCGGGTTTTCGCCCACAGTCTCGGGCTTTTGGGTGTCGTAGCTTTCGTCGACTTCGAGAATCGGGTTTGTATTTAGCTGTTGCTGTATATACCTGCCCAACTCCAAGACGGGCTTTTGCAGAATTTCGAGGCTGCGCTTTTGGGCAGGGGTCAAGTTCAACCCCTGCTCGATGCGTTGAGAGTTCTGCAAAGCTCCGTCCATAAAAACTGTTTAAGGTTTCCAAGCTAAGTTTTGCGCCAACCTTTTTCAAGTTTAAAGGCGTTTTTTGTTGCCAAAAAAACCTCACAATGCAACCCTTTGGCCAACATTTAACAGCCGCGTGGCATATTACAAAGGCATATATGAGAACTATCCCTGAATTAATGGCGCCCGCCGGCGACTTTATAACTTTATCTGCGGCATTGCGCGCCGGGGCCGACGCAGTCTATTTTGGCATAGAGGGCACAAATATGCGCGCCGGGGCGAAAAACTTCAAGCTCTCCGAAATCGGGCGTGTTGTGCGGGAGTGCAGAAAGTTCGGCGCAAAGGCGTACCTTACGCTAAATACGATTTATTTTGACAGCCAGCAAAGGCGCCTTTCAGGCCAAATAAAAGCCGCAAAAAAAGCCGGAGTCGACGCCGTGATAGCGTGGGACTTTTCCGCGGTGGAATTGGCAAACCAAATCGGCATCGACGTGTTTTTGTCGACCCAGGCGAGCGTGGCCAACGCCGTCGCGGCGGCGTCGCTATATAGAAAATACGGCGTGCGCCGCTTCGTCATTGCGCGGGAATGCTCGCTTGCGGATTTAAAAAGAATGCGCTCTGGCTTGCGAAAAATTTTGGGAGACAAAGCCAAAGAAATAAGCATAGAGGCGTTTGCCCACGGGGCGATGTGCGTATCTATTAGCGGCAGGTGCTTTATGTCGGAATTTGTCTACGGCAAGAGCGCCAACAGGGGAGAATGTCTGCAGCCGTGCCGCCGAATGTACAAAATTTCCGACGTGCAATCGGGCTCGCCCGAGTTTGTCATCGGCCAAAACTACGTATTAAGCCCGAAAGATTTAATGACTCTGCCGTTTATCGAAAAACTTATCGAGGCGGGCGTCTCGTCCCTAAAAATAGAGGGGCGCAACAGGAACGCCACTTACGTATGGGCGACGGTTTCCGCCTACAGAAAAGCGCTCGATTTTTACGCGCTCAACCGCCAAAAGCCAAATTTCGGGTCGGAATTTAAGCTGCTTAAAGACGGGCTCTGCAAGGAGCTTGGCAGGGCTTTTAACAGGGGATTTTCCGAGGGCTTTTTCATGGGCAAACCCATGGGAGATTGGACTTCCTCGGGCAACAAGGCCGAAGTGAAGAAGCGCATTTTAGGACACGTGCTAAATTTCTTTCCAAAAATATCCGTCGCCGAGATATCAATTGACGATAATTTCCTTTCAAGGGGAGATTCAGTGCAAGTCGAGGGCCCGTCAACCGGCTTTGCCGTATTTACTGCAGACGAGATAAGGCTCGACGGCACCGCGGTCGAATCAGCTCAAAAAGGTTCCGTCGTTTCTGTTAAGACGCCTCAAAGACTCCGCCGCAACGACAGGCTCTTTGTCCTCAGATAAGTCTTTACCGCATTGGCGCCCTCCGAACAAGATAGCAGAGGCTCAGCTTGTAGCAACGGCTTTTCCTTTGCCGCATTGCCGGCGCCGTCCGAACTCGAAAATAAAGCCGCATACCGCGCCCGACGTAGCGGTTTTGCCTGTTTATTCGTTCGCTGTCTGCTTTTTGAGCGCTATCCGCTTTGGGAACAAAAAAAACGGGCGCCTAGCGCCCGTTTTTTTTGTCAAACTACCCTTCGGCATTTACCGCGCTCCAGACCATTGCCGAAGCGCCGAGTATGGCAGCGTCGCCAAACGGAAGTTCCGAGGGCAACACTTTGACTTTTCCTCTGAAAAGCGGCATGAGGTTTTGCTCCAAAGACTCTCGCGTGGGCTTGAAAATCAGCTCGCCCGCCTTTACGGGGCCTCCAAACAGAAAGATTGTCGACGGGCGCGAGAAGTGGACAAAGTCTGCAAGGCATCTGCCCAAGAGGGCTCCCGTTATTTTGTAGGTTTCTATTGCGGCAATATCCCCTGCCTTTGCGGCGTCTTCAATTACGCGCGCATCGAGCTCGTCCCACGTTTTGTTCGCGATTATTGAATTGCCGTTGTGCTTTGAAAGCATTTCCAAAAAAGTGCGCTTTATTCCGGTTGCAGAGGCGTATGCCTCAAGGCACCCGCGTTTGCCGCAGCCGCAGATTCTGCCGTTGGGCACGGCGCAGACGTGTCCGAGCTCGCCGGCGAATCCGTCGGCGCCGAGCAACAGCTTGCCGTCGACTATTATTCCCGATCCCAAGCCCGTTCCCAGCGTTATCAGAATGAAATGGTCAAGATTTTTCCCGCCGCCGTAGATTTTTTCGCCGACTGCTGCTGCGTTGGCGTCGTTGCTAAGGTAGATGTGCTTCATGCCGAAGGCGTTCCTGAGCGTTTCGACAATCGGCGCGCACAGCCCGAAGGGAAGGTTTGGGGCGTAGTCTATGGTGCCCTTGTAATAGTTGCCGTTGGGAGCGCCTATGCCTATGCCTATGCAGTGTCCGTTAAATGAATGTTGAAGCGTTTTTATGGCGGTCGTCAGCCCGTGCATGTAGGATGCAAAATCGTTGTAGTCGGTCGTCTTGAATTCGTGCTTTTTTATCACTTTGCCGCCCTCGTCGACAATCCCCAACTTCGTGCCTGTTCCGCCGATATCAATCCCTATTGAATATTTCATATGATTTTCAAATTCGTCCACATCTTGACAGCTTCGGGAGAAAATAACAAATTAAAAGTTGATTTTTTTGGCTGAAAACTAGAAAGTTTATTCGTTATGAGTTCGGCAATAGGAATTCTCGGCGGCAGTTTCGATCCGGTTCACCTCGGGCATATGCGTTTGGCGGAGGCCGCCCATTCCGAATGCGGGCTCGATAAACTTTTGTTTGTGCCGGCCTATCAGGCCCCTTTGAAGCCCAGTAAAACGGGCGCGTGCGCCCGGGATAGGCTTGCAATGCTCGAGATTGCCGTTGAGAAACTGAGCTTTAGCGCCGAAATAGAGACCTTTGAAATCTGCAGAAACAGCATAAGCTATTCGATAGACACGGCGCGCTATCTGGCAGGCAAGTATCCGAAAAGCCGCCTAATTTGGATCATCGGCGCCGACCACGTGCAAAAGCTACACTTGTGGAAAGACATTGAAGAGCTCTCGGGGATAGTCGAGTTTGCCTGCGCCGCGCGCCCGGGATACGCCATAGACAGAACTCTCCTGCCTGCGGGCGCTCGGGTGGGCGTGATAAATTTCGACCCCGTTGAAATAAGTTCATCCCAGATAAGGGAAGCCCTATCTTGCGGAAAAAATTTAAATTCAATGCTCGACGCTGATGTAATTTCCTATATAAAAAGCCACAACTTATACAAATAACGCCAAGTGTAAAATGAGCCAAAAAGCGACAAAAAAAACAGCAACGAAGAAAACCGCGGCGAAAAAGACGGCCGTAAAAAAGACACCTGCAAAAAAAACGGCGGCAAAGAAGCCCGCCGCGAAAAAGACGCCGGTTAAAAAAACAGCTGTAAAAAAGACGGCCGCAAAAAAGGTGCCTGCAAAGAAGGCCCCGGCAAAGAAAGTCCAGGAACAAGACAAGGGCGCGCAAATAGACGATCCCGTATTTGAGATAGTCAAGAAGTGCTACCGCGCTCTCGACGAAAAAAAAGCCGAAGATTTGAAAGTCCTCGACGTCAGGGGCAAGTCGCCTATAACAAACTATTTTTTGCTGGCCACGGCAAATTCCGAGCCGCACCTTAGGGCGCTGTCGAACGAATTGATGTCGACGTTGAAGGAGCTCGGGGTCAAGTCTGTGGGCAGGGAGTTTAACGAGGGCAGCGGCTGGGTCGTCGTGGACGCGTTCGATTTTATGGTGCATATTTTTCTTCCCCAGCAGCGCGGCCTTTACGGCATAGAGGCGCTTTGGAAAGACGCGGACCGCCTAATGTAGCAAAAAAAGCGGCGGCGCGCCCGCAGGCGCGGATTCGCGCGTGGGCGTTTGGGCGCGGCGCAGCGGCGATGTTATTGTCGGATATGAAAATTATAGAAAAAGATAACGCGGTTCTTTACCGCTATAACGTGGACAATTCCACGTTTTTGATAAACCCCTTTGAGGGAGCCCGGCTGCTTTCCTGGGATATTGAAGACGCCAGCGGAAAGATTCGCAGCGTTGTTCCGTGGACCGACATGAACGCGCTCGGCGGAGAGAAGATGTATAACACATTTGGCGGGAATCCAATCATATTTCCCTTCCCGAGCACATCTTTCGTCGGGCGCAAACCCGATCTATGGCGGACGCCGCGCGGAGATGTGCGCCCCATGCGGCGCCACGGCTACGCCTGGGACGGCAAGTTCGAAGTCGTGGAGGTTTGCGAAAACGCCCTCAAGATGAAATTTATTCCCGATGCCGACGCGCGCCAAGCCTACCCGTACGACTACAACATGTACGTGCGCTACCAATTTTTTCAGAGGTCGTTTATATCGGAAATCATCCTTCAAAACAAAGGCGATTTGCCCATGCCTTGGGGCGCGGGGTTCCACCCGTATTTTACTATACCGTGGGTCAAGGGCGAGACTAAGAAAAATTACGTTCTCATAACCGATGCGGCGCGCTCGACGTACAACGTGGGCGACGGCACGCGCTACGAGCTTAAAAACCTCGATAAAATGTCGTTTGGCGACACTGAAATGCTCGGCCGAATATTGTGCAATCTCAAGACGGGCACACTCAAAATCCGCCGCATAGGCGGCGGAGAAATCGACATTGTCATAAACGACAATAAAAAGCCCGACCCGAGCATGGTCGTGGTGACTTGGGGCAAGGTGAAAGACGGCGACGGCGATTTCTTCGCAGTCGAGCCGTGGATAGCCCCTCCGAATTGCGCTACAAAACCCCTGCAATTTGTCGACGGCAATTCCATAGGGACTCTAAAAATGCAGGTAAAAGTTTCATGAGGGCGGTAGTTCAGCGGGTCTCATCGGCGTCGGTGAAAATTCTCGACGCCGCCCCGGCTTACGTGTCGGGAAAAATTGCCGCAGGGCTTGTCGTACTCGTCGCGGTGGAGAACGGCGACGACATTCAGGACGCCCGTTACCTTGCCGGCAAAATAGCAAACTTGCGCATATTCGAAGACGGCGAACAAAAGATGAATCTTTCCGCAAAGGATAAAAACGCCCAAATTCTTGTAGTCAGCCAGTTCACCCTATTTGGCAATGTAAGAAAAGGCACTCGCCCGTCGTTTAACCGCTCGGCGCCCCCGCAGGTATCCCTTCAACTTTACAACGATTTTCTAAGCGCGTTGTCCGAGGCTCTCGGCCGCGCGGTGGAGTCGGGCAAATTCGGCGCGTATATGGCTCTTTCTCTCGTAAACGACGGCCCAGTGACGATAATTTTAGATTCGAAAAATAAAGACATATAAAAACAAACGCCCTTTGCATACGCAAAATTTTTGCCGCCGCCACGATAGGCTCTTTTATCTTTTCTAAATTTTGTGTAGCTTGCTTTATTTTTAGGGTGCTTGCCTTTTCCGATTTTTTTGCCCGCAAATTTTTCGAATAAAACGAACGCCCGTGCGATGTAGTGGGAGTGTTTTATTAAAAAGCGCATTTATTTTGCCGCCGCAGCTCAACACGTACAGGCGCGCCGTTTTGAATATATTTACCGCGCGGGGGCTTGTCTTTCAAAAATGTTTTTTCCCTAATTTTTCCCTGTTCATAGGGGAGGGAGGAGTCTGCGCCGCGCGCCGTGGATTGTTTTGGCGCAGCATATTTTTTTGCGCGTCCGAGGCGCCGCGCGCTCTCTCTTGCCACCTGCGCGGCGTTTCCCTCAGGAAGCCACGCTGCCTTTGCGGCCATTTTGCTCTCCTCCCCGCACACACATGGGCGTTCATTGCGCATTGAAATGCCCGTAAAAAAGGCGCGCAGTTATTTTGCCGGGAGGAGGCGTAGCGAGTATTATTACATCATCGATATGGGATCCGAGTCTATTACGTCGTCGATATCTTCGTCGAATTCAAATTCGCGTTTTAGTTCTTCCACCGCCCTTACAACGGCGGTTACAGACGACGTAAAATAGCATATATGCCAGCGGTAGAAATCCTCGCTTTTTTCAAGCGGAGCGGGCGTTGGATCGGTCATTGTGCAGATGCCTTCCATCCTTTGCTTTGCCAGCTTGCTCCATTTGTCGAGGTAGAACGAGAGTTTGTCCTGGTTGCGCGACCTGAATATGTGCCTGACTATCCGAACCGACGGCGGATATCCGTATTCTGCTCTGTTTTGCAATTCCTCCTCCAGAAACGAACCGAGGTCGTCCCTCTTTGCGTACTGAATGGGAGGGGCCTCCGGATGTTTTGTCTGTATGACGACTTCGCCGTCCTGATCGCCGCGCCCCGCGCGCCCCGCCACCTGGACTATCAGCTGGTACGTGCGCTCCGCCGAGCGGAAATCGGGCATCTTTAAGCTTATGTCGGCGTCGATTATTCCCACGAGAGTTACCCGCGGAAAATCGAGCCCCTTTGTTATCATTTGCGTCCCTATGAGAATATCGAGCGATCCAGACCTGAAATTGCCAAGCACCCTGCGGTAGTCGTCGCGGCGCACCATGGTGTCGCGGTCCATGCGCCCTATCCGCGCGCCGGGAAATATATTTTGCAGCACGTCCTCGATTCTTTGCGTTCCGTAACCCTTCCATTTCGCGCGTTCCGAGCCGCAGTTTCGGCATTTTTTCGGGGCTTTTGCAGTGTAGCCGCATATGTGGCACTTTACGATATCCTCCTTCTTGTGCCACGTCAGCGACACCGCGCAGTGCGGGCATTCCTCGACATTCCCGCAATCGGGGCATTCGAAAATTTTGGAATATCCCCTCCTGTTAAGAAATAATATAACCTGTTCGTTTTTATCGAGGCGGTCGGCGATTTTGTCGATAAGCATTTGTGAGAGCATAGTTCCCGGCTTTTCGTATTTCATATCCACTATGTATGAAACGGGCATTTTACCGTTGTCGACGCGCCTCTTAATTTCGGACAGTCCGTATTTGCCGGTCTTTGCATTATAGAGGGTTTCCAGCGACGGGGTGGCCGATCCCAACAGGCAGGCGGCCGCCGACATCTTGGCGCGCATTACTGCGACGTCCCTGCCGTTGTATCGGGGTGTCTTGTCCTGCTTGTAGGCGCCGTCGTGCTCTTCGTCGACTATTATAAGCCTCAAGTTTTGCATGGGGGCAAATATGCAGCTTCTTGCGCCCACGACGATTCTCGCCCTTCCGGTGGCGAGCGCCCGCCATGCGTCGAGGCGCTGTCCGTCGGTGAGCGCGCTGTGCCAGAGCACGAGCCCGCAGTCGTTAAAGCGGCTGCGCAGGCGCCCGACAGTCTGGGGCGTCAGGGATATTTCCGGGACTAGGAATATGCAGCTGCCGCCCTCGTCGAGCACCTTTTTCATCGCCTGCATGTAGACTTCCGTCTTGCCCGAGCCCGTCACGCCGTAGAGCAGGCGGGTGCAGAAGCTTTTTTTCTCTATGTCTGCAAGGATTTCCCCGAAGGCCTTTTGCTGTTCGTCGTTTAGTTTTAGCGGCTCCTGTCTGACAATTTCAGCCTTGCCGAGGTCGTCGTCGAAGGCGGAGCGCATGAGCTTCTTTTGCGATATTTTTACAATCCCTTTTTTTGCGAGCGATTCCACGCTTTGGGCGGGAACTTTCAAAAGTTTCATCAGCGCCGACTCCAGAATCGGCTCTCCGTTTTCTGCCAGATATTCGTATATCTTCGACTGTTGCGGGGCTCTGCGCGCAAGAGCCTTGCGCGCGTCGTCGTCGAGGCCGCCGACAAACGAAACCTCTTTCGCCTCGAGAGCGCCCTTGCCGGCGCGAACCACGGAGGGTATCATCGTCTCGAGCACCGATTGCATTGACGCGCAGTAGTAGCTTTTTATCCACTCGGCCAGACCCACGAGCTCCGGCGTAAGCACGGGTTCGGGCTGCACGAGCGCGTAGATTTTTTTTAGCCTGTATGTAAGCGACTTTTCGTCGACTTTTTCTATTCTCTTTACAATGGCGCACACGCTTGAATTTCGCAGAGGCGCCTTGACCATCGATCCCACTTTTACAAGGGGAAGAAGCTTGTCGTCTATCTCGTACGAGAGCTCCCTGTCGAGCCCTGAAAACAGGCATACTGCGGCGACATTTATCATTGCCAATTAGCGCCCTCTTCCGTTTTAAATGCGGCTTTAAGCAGTCTTTGGGCGATGACTCCCGCCGCCGCGGCGGATATCTTAACTTCCGCGCAATAGCCTTGAATTGACCCGTCGGCGCCGAATTCGGGCGTTATTTTAATTGAAGCCGTTTGGTCGCCGTCGAGCCGGGGCTCGCACAAGCGGGCGTAAAATTCCCCCGATTCTGCGGGCGCCATTTTTTGCCTTGCCAGAGCGTCGGTTATTTTTTCAAGCTTTTGCCTCTTATTCGAAAAAACGAGAGCATCGCCTACGGTCTTAAAATATGTTCCCGCGTATTCCATCGTCTCGACATTTACCGCCTCGCATATGGAAATGACACCCCAGTAATCCGCGTCCATTTCTTTGTCGGCCGACACTGCAAATGCGCCGTCGGCCTTTATGAGTATACTTTCCCCCCTTTCACCTGCTTGCGGGAGCTTGAGCTCTACGGGCTTTTCAAGCTTTAGCGTCGAGTGGGCCGATAAAAATTTGCCCATGCCCACCGCCCCGGAAAAGTCTGGCGAGGCCTTATTTGACAGGCGCAGGCGCCCGTCTTTTACGCCGGCGCGTATTTTTGCCACTAATTGAGCGTCTTTTATGTCTGCTTCTATTTTTATTCCGCCCAGGTTTTCCGTTAAAAATTTCGCGATTGCGCCGCGTTTAAAATTCTCCGAGAGTTCCGCCAAGTAGCTTGCCGGTATTTCAGCTGTCAGCAGGCACTTTGGCGCGTTCTCGAATTTAAGCGGCCTAAGCGACGCGGCGTCAGATATCCCCGCATAGAGGGGCAGATACGCCGTCTCATAATCACCGTAGCCGTCGAGATAGACCGGCTTGAATAGGCTTTTAATCTGGCGAGCCGTCCGACTGTCCCTGCGCATGAAAACGGCGATTCTCGGGCGGTAGTTCGTGCCGGTTTCCCCGGAAAAGAACACCATCGGGGCTTCCTCCGACACCCCGTTAAAGTCGGGGTATCCGGCGATTCCCGCCAGAATGTACATCTGCATTTCGTTTTTGGCGTCTTTAATGTGGGCGCGCAGAAATTCAAAGACCCTGCCGAAGAAAATCTTCGGCGGCTGCGTTTTCACGACAATTTCATCGGCGGCAAACGCCTCAAATAATGAGGCTGCCAGAAAAATTGGAAGAATTTTTAATATGGCTCTCATTTAAAATTCCTCTGGGGATCAGCTATGTCGCGCAAGACGTCGCCCAGCATGTTGAAGGCCAGAACCGCCGCAAATATGGCAGCTCCCGGGGTTAGCATCCACCAAAATCCAAGCATGAGAACTTTTGTATCGTTTTGAGCCTGTGAGAGCATCAGTCCCCATGAGGCCGAGGGCTCCTGTATTCCCAATCCAAGAAATGACAGCGCGGCCTCTCCGAGAATGTACCCGGGAATTGAGAGCGTGGCGCCTACTATGAGGTAGCTTAGCACGTTCGGCAGAAAATGCCTAATTATAATCTTTAGCGGCCGTTCTCCCATCGCCTTTGCAGCCATTACGTATTGCCTGTTTGAAAGCGACAGCGACATTCCCCTTATTACGCGCGCCGTCGAAGCCCAGCCCAGCAGCGACAGTATCGCAATAATCATTATGTACATTTGCGAGCTGTCAAAGTGCGGCGCCAGCGCCGAGCGCATCGCAAGAAGCAGATAAAGCCCCGGTACGGCCATCAAAAATTCTACAAATCTCATTGCGACGAAATCGAATGTTCCGCCGAAATATCCGGATAGCCCGCCGACGAGGAAGCCTATAGTCATGGTGATTGCAATTCCCACGAAGCCTATGCTAAGGGATATACGCGCGCCGTAGAGCAGGCGCGAGAACACATCGCGCCCGGTGGAGTCTGAGCCGAGCAAAAACACGCGCGAATCGGGCGCCTTGTTTTGGCATTGGAATAGTTTGTATTTAAACGGTATCAAGCCAAAAATCTTATATTTGCTATTCTCGTCTTTGCAGAAAAATTTAATTTTAAGGTATTGTCCGTCGACGGGCTCGTACTTGGCGATGCTCGGATCGACGTTTTTGTATACTTTGGCGCATATGCCGCCGTCTCGCCAGACGAGCGCCGTCGGCGGGTGGAAAGATTTATCCAGGCATTGCTGCGTCGGCTCGTACGGCGCGATGAAGGGGGCGAGAAAGGCAAGCGCGTACATGGCCGCAAGCGCGCCCATTGCCGCCGCTCCCCGACGGGTCTTGATTATGTCCTTTAACAGGTTTTTGCAGAAGAATACGGCAGCCCACGCGAGGCCCGCAACGAGCGCTACGGCAAGGAGCGCCAAGATTATTATGCCGCCCCACTTTCCGAGGAATACGAGAATGTTTAGGAAAGATTGGCTCGCCTGGCACAGATACGTTACAAGCGCAAACGCCGCCGCGGCCGAGATTACAAAAACGGACAGCCTTTTCCATGGGATGGGCGCGTTTTCAAGGCGTATGCGCGGGTCGGAGAGGGCCAGAAGAATGTCGGCTATGAGCTGGCCGGCTATGAGCATGGCGCAGCCCATTGTAACCCCCGCCATGACCACATACTGGTCTTGCTTGACTATCGCCGCATATATGAGCTGTCCGAGTCCGGGGTAGTTCATTACGTTTTCGACCAGCAGCGCTCCCGACAACAGGCCTGCAAAGGCAAATCCAAGCGATGTTATTATCGGGTTTAACGCATTGCGCAGCACGTGCTTGAACATGATTGCATTTTCGCTCAATCCCTTCGCTCGCGCAGTCGTTACAAAGTCCAACTTCGAGTAGTCGAGAAAATTTCCCCTCATCACGCGCATAATGGAGGCTATCGACCCCACCGATAGCACGAGCGTCGGCAGTATCAAATGGCGCAGATAATCGCCCAGCTTTGCCGCAGGGCTCATAAATTCGTACATGATAGACGTCTGTCCGCCCGTCGGCAAAACGCCGGTCACCGCCGCGAACAACACCGCCAGAAGAGCCAGGAAAAAGTATGGAATGCTCAGTGCCGCATACGCCAGAAACGAGCTTATCTTGTCGAATAGCGAATCTTTCTTCACTGCGGCGATAACGCCAAGGGGGATCGCCACCGCGTAAGATAGCAGAGTGCTTGCAAGGGCAAGTATAAGCGTGGGGATGAGCCTTTGAAATATCAGGGAACTGACGGGAATTTTATAGCTCCAGGAATATCCGAAATCGGGCTGTCCAAAGTAGACTATGCCGTGTTTTTGGCGGTCGTTTTCCGGCAGAAGCAAGTTCGTCTTTATGGGCGAGACCCCGTTTAGCCAGCGCGCATATTGCACGTACCAGGGCTTGTCGAGACCCAGGCGCATTTCCTCCTGCCTTACTATCTCGGGGCTTATGTCTTTAGAGCTGCGCGCCTGGCTGAGAAAATCGCCCGGGGCAAGGTACATCAGAAGAAAGACCATCACGCTTACTGCAAGCATTAACGGCACGGTGGCGCAGAGTCTTCTGAAGATAAAGCCTATCATGCTAATCCCGTTCGTAGAGTTCTTCCAGATTCCAGATTATCGACCCCAGCGGGGGTACGCGCACATTTTGCCACTTTTTCTGTATCCCGGAGTAGCTCATGGGCGTAGTAAGATAGAAAAGGGGCAGGTTCTTTGAGAATAGCTGCTGCATCTCGAATATGAGCTCGCGGCGCTTTCGGGTGTCAAGCTCGGCCTCTTGGCGCTCGTAAATCTCGTCTATGCGCCTCTCCCAGTCGGTGGCGGGAGTTTTCTGACGCGGGTTCCATACGTGCAGAAATCCGTCGGAGCGGTATATAGCCTTGCCACCGGAGGGGTCTCCGCCCCCGGTAAAGCCCAGCATTGCCGCCTCGTAGTCAAACGTGTCGTCTATTTTCGAAACTATCGCGGCAAAATCCATAAACTTAAGCGATACCTTTATGCCTATGGCCTTCATGTTTTCGACGAATGTCGTCGCCGTCGTCGTCGAATTTTGTGAGCCGTCGGCGACCATGAAATCGAATTCCACGGCGTTGCCGAGCTTGTCGCGCAGCCTGCCGTCGGACCCGTAGTAAAAGCCCTCTTCCTTTAGCAGCTGCCTCGACGTCTCGGGGGAATACTCGTACTTGACGGTGTCGGGGTTGTGCCATTTTTTATTTGCGGGCGATATTATTGAATGAAGCTTTACCGCCCTGGAAAACCAAACGCTTTTTATCAGGCCGTCGCGGTCTATCGCCTGCATTATAGCGCGCCTGAATTTTACATTGGAAAACCATTTTAGTTTATACGGCTTTACGTACGGTTTTCCGTCGGGCTCCTTGTTGGGATTTTGATTGAACCAGATAAAGGATATCGACGAATCCGGCCCGCGCTCGTAGATTTTAAAATCGTACGTATTAGCATAGTTTTTTACCCACGCGTAGTCGTTGGCCGAGACTGCGGCCGCGTCGCACTGGCCGGTCGCAAAGAGTATTGTCGAGGTGTTCGCGTCGGCCACAAACTTGTATATTAGAAAGTCTATGTACGGCAGGCGCTGGCGCTTTTCGTCGGCGCGCCAGTAGTGCGGGTTGGGCTTTAGTATCAGCGACTCGCCAGGCTTGTACGCAAATATGCAAAAGGGCCCCGTGGCCGCTATTTCGGAGGGGTTGTCTATCGCCGTCTGCGTTGACCACTGCTGCTGCAAGGTGCCGTTTTTTACGGCAGATTCCAGCTTGTGCTTGGGCAGTATGCATATGAAGCCTATGTCAGTTAAAAAGGGCGCATAGACGGTCTTTGTCGTAAAGGAAACTCTGTATTTGTCTATCTTCCTATACTTTATGTACTCTCCGCCTATGGTGAACTGGCCGGCATAGCGCGAGGGATTCTTTAACAGAGGCCTTTTTGTTTGCGGGTCGATCTTTGGCTTGCCGTCGGGCCCGCGCAGAGGCTCAAAAATGGCGTCGAATGTAAATATTACGTCGTCGGCCGTCAGTTCGACTCCGTCGCTAAACTTTACGCCGTGGCGCAGGTTGAAGGTGTACGTCTTGCCGTCGGGCGATATCTCCCAAGATTTCGCAAGGGCGGGGGCGCTCTCCTGGGTGAACGGGTCATACGTGACAAGCGGCGCCATCATCATATCTATAACCATGCTTGAATACGCGTCGCTTGATATGAGCGGATTAAACGTCTGCGGCTCTTGCGAGGCTGCCAAAACGAATATACCCCCGTATTTGCCCGGCTTGCATTTCGATATTTCGACGTCCTCGGGCAGCGGATATTGGTCGCGGGCTATTTGCGGCGGCTGGGAGCACGAGAGGGCAAACGCTGTCGCCGACAGCGCTATAAAACGCGCCAGACGCGCGAATTTATGGCCTACTCCTGACATTCTTTACCAGCCGAACATTCGTTATTTATCGGCAGTTTTTTCGTCTGCCGAGTTTTCTTTGAGATTTTTCCCTTCTTCCGGGTCCGCCTTTTCAGGCTTTTTGCATCTATCTTCCGTCGCGTCATTCCTTCCCGATTCGGCCGGCGCGCCCTCACTCTCAAGGCTTCCTTCGGCGGCTTTTTCGCCGCCGCCGCGTGGTTCTTCGGCGCCACTATCGGGGGGTTGGTCTTGCCGTTGCCCATGATCTTGGGAAAATTCAGAAGATTGCTTAGGTTCGTTTAGCGACCAGTCCGGCGACATAAGCGACGTATCCGGCTCGTTTAACGACCAATCCGGCGACAGCACGGACGTATCCGGGGCGCCTTTTGCCAAGTCGCCGTAGTTTATGTAGCCTTCCGAAGTCGTCGATTCGAGCTCGCGCATATAGGTATCGTAGTCGTAGTCGTCCTCGAGGGTATCGAGCTCTTCGTAGGCCGAGTCTTCGAGGTTGTCGTACGGGGCGGCATTGTCTTCGGCAATGGCTTTTGCCCCTTCGTTTGCCTCGGCTATTTTCTCTTCTTTTTCCTCGGCGAGCCTTCGCCTTGCCTCCCCCTTGACGTACTCTGCCTCTTCGCGCTCCTCCCGCTCTTTTTCGGCGGCCTCCTCGGCGGCCTCGCGGGCGAGCTTGCGCTTGCGGGCCCGTTCCCCGAGCCTTAGGGAAACCTCGTACAGAAGGTACAGCGGAGTGGCGAGGGATATTTGGGTGATGCAGTCAGGCGGCGTCACTATCGCGGCAAAAACCACCAGAATTAGAATCACCATTCTGCGGTTTTTCTTAAGCCACTCCACATTTAGGACTCCCAGGTAAATTAATATAAACTCAAGCAGGGGGAGTTCGAATGTCAGGCCGGTTGCAATTGTCACGAAAATCACCATCGTGTAGTAGCTCATGGCATCGGGAAACATCTCAAGCTGCATTCCCTGCGACATCCATGCCATGAATGCTATTCCCATTGGCAGCATGAAAAAGAACGCAAACGCCGCTCCGACAAAGAATAGTATAGTTCCTGCTATCGCCCCCGGGGCGAGCATTTTAAGCTCCTGTTCGGTGAGCCCCGGCATTACAAAGCGCGCGACAAAATACGCCACGAAGGGCAGAGCCATTCCAAGCGACCCCAGAAAGCCCACGGAGAGCCACACATATATGGGCGTCGTAATCGACATCGAGCGCAGCTTTATATCCGCGACCCAATTTCCCGAGCTCGGGGGATTCTTAACGAGGACTACGCTGTCGTCCTTTGGAACTATGTACAGCGGCCCGACGCGGTCTTTCTTGCCCTCGCGCTCCATTTCCAGGTAAACGGGACCCAGCGTCTGGTCTTTGACCGACGTTTTTGCGGTCTGCTCTTGACCCACGTAGCTTGCCAATATTTTTTTTGCCGAGTTCAACGGCATTAGCATTGCCTTATTGAAGTAGTAGAAGCCGCATATTACTATTACAAATGCAACCATGAAAACCCCGAGCGATTTAAGTATCACCGTGCGCATTTCCTCGAGATGCTCAAGGAACGTCATTTCGTCTGCGGGGTTTGCCGCGGTTTGCGTCTCTTCTGCCATGCTACATTCTGAGCTTGTGTTTCTTGCCTATTTCCGCGCAGATTGCGTCAAAGGCCTTATTGACCTCTTCGGCTTGGAGTGTCCTGTCCATTGAGCGGAAGCTCAGCGATATGCTCATGCTCTTGCAGCCCTCATCAATTCCCTTGCCGCAGTACACGTCGAAGAGTTCCACCGACTCGACATCGAAACCCGTCCCCTTTACCTTCTGGCGCGCAACCTTAGATACTTCCGATATTACGTCAAAGGCGCGTTCTTGATTTTTTGCTATCAGGCAAATGTCCCTTATTGCGGGGGGGAACGAACTGAAAGCCGAGAACTTTTGAGCGCCTTTCTTTCGGGCGGCAACCTCGGGCTTAAACGTTATTTCCCCGGCATATACAATTCTTTCAATTCCCGCGCCGCGCAACAGCCCCACGTTTACGGCGCCGAAGTTTATGCAGAAGCCCTCGCGCTTCTCCGAGCCGCATGCCGCGGCGAACCCGTCTTGCCAAAACGGCCCCTCAAGCTTCTGGAAATTCAGGCGCGAGGCGTCCACCCCGAGAATTCCAAGCATGTCAAATACTACGCGCTTTGCCTCAAAAAAGTCGGGCTGCGGGCGCTTTTGCCAGGCTCTTGCATCCGGGTCTGCGGCGATTACGAAGGCGGTGGAGGCAAGCTCGAGTATTTCTCCGTTCTTGTCGGCCTTGAAAATCTTGCCGTTTTCAAAGAATCCCTTGAACGAGTTTGCCGCGGAAATATTCGTGGCAACTACGTCTATTAGACCGTCCAGCAGCGACATCCTCAAGCTGTCCTGGTCGCTTGTCAGCGGGTTGGAAAGCTTCAAAAACTCGGAGTTTTCGTAGAGGCTGGCGTTTCTCTGGCTGTCCTTTAGTGTATAGTTTTGGCACTCGTTTAGGCCTATTGCAGCCAGGTAATTCGACACTTTGTTGGCGTATGTAAAAAGCGGATCGTCCTGGCGGAACGATTCGGTCGTCGTCATGAGCGTGTCGGGAATGTTGTCCGAGCCCCATATTCTGACGAATTCCTCAACGAGGTCTATCGGCCTGTCGACGTCGCTTCTAAACGACGGCACCAGCACGCTCATATTTTCGCCGTCGCACTCGACTCCAAAGCCGAGCCTCCTAAACGCGTCGGCGGCGTCTTCGGCCTTTATTTCAAAGCCTATGCGGTCTATTATGTACCGGAGGCTTATTTGTATTTTTCTGTCGTCTCGGGGCTTTTGGCCAACCAGACATGTTACCGGCTCTATGGTTCCGCCCGCCAACTCCGCTATGAGGTCGGCCGCGCGCCTCGAGGCCGCAAGCGTTCCGTTGGGGTCCACATCGCGGGCGAAGCGGTATGAGGAGTCTGTATTGATTGCGTACTTGCGCGAGGTGGATCTCACGTTTCCGGGGTTGAAATACGCCGATTCAAGCACGACGTCGGTCGTGCTTTCGGTCACTTCGGAATCCAGCCCGCCCATGACTCCCGCTATGGCCGTTGCATTTTCCGCGTCGCATATGAGCGTGGCTTCGGGGGAGAGAATGTATTTTTTACCGTCGAGGGTTTGCATGGGTTCGTCTTGGCGCGCCTGGCGGACTATGATTTTTGCGCCCTTAATCTTGGCCGCGTCGAATGCGTGCAGCGGCTGGCCGTATTCCATGAGGACATAGTTGGTCACGTCGACTACGTTGTTTATCGAGCGCAGGCCGACCGATTCGAGGTCTCTGATCATCCAGTCGGGGCTCTTGCCTATTTTTACGCCCTTTATCGATACCGCCGTGTACATCGGGCAGTTCTTTGTCTGCAGCTCCACCGACTTTAACAAGCCGCCCTCGGGCGTCGGAGCGTATTTTGGCTCGTATTTTAATTCCGGAAGTTTGAGTTTCTTGTTGAAGCGCGCCGCAAGCTCCCTGGCAATGCCTATGTGGCTTAGGCAGTCGCCGCGGTTTGCCGTAAGCTCTATTTCAAAGACGGTGTCGGAGTCTGTAAAGACGTCGTTTATCCTCATGCCGACTTTCGCCGCGGGGTTGCCCGTGAGAATGAGCAGGCCGCTGTGGTCGGCGCCTAGCCCGAGCTCGCGCGCCGAGCACATCATGCCGTTGCTGGTCACGCCCCTGAGCTGCGACACCTTGATTTCAAATACTCCGCCGTCGGGCGCGGGCAGCTTGGCGCCGTCGAGCGCCACGGGAACTATATCGCCTACTTTGTAATTTTTGGCGCCGCATACAATCTGGATCGGGTCTTTATCCGGATCTACCTTTACCATGCACACGCCCAACTTGTCGGCGTTCGGGTGCTGCTGGCGGCTTAGAATTTGGCCGACTACCACGTTTTCGAGCTCTTTGAGCCCGACCGTCTCGACGCTTTCGACTTCCAAGCCGAGCATCGGCAGAGCCTGCGCTATTTCGTCGACGCTCAAGTCGGAGAGATCGACGTATTTGTTCAACCATTTTAAGCTTGCTTTCATCTTCTTAAAGTCTCCTTTTTCTTAGCGGCCAGAGAATTGGCGCAGGAAGCGCACGTCGTTGGTGTAGAAGTGGCGGATGTCGTCTATCGAGTGGACAAGCATCGCCACGCGTTCGACGCCCAGGCCAAACGCATAGCCGCTGTACACGTCGGGGTCGAGCCCGACGTTTTTGAGCACATTCGGGTCGACCATTCCGCAGCCCATAATTTCAATCCACTTATTGCTCAGTTTCCCGAGGTTTGCGCTCATAAAGTCGACCTCGAAGCTCGGTTCTGTAAACGGGAAAAAGCTCGGGCGCAGGCGCGTCTTTGCCGACTCCCCAAACAGCGATTTAAACAGGTACACAAGAGCCGCTTTCAAGTCGGTAAGCCTCACGTCCTTGTCTATGTACAGGCATTCGATTTGGTGGAAGTTTGCAGAGTGAGTCGCATCGACGGTGTCGCGCCTGAATGCGCGCCCCGGCGCCAGAATTTTTATCGGGGCCCCCTCCTTGAGCATGGCCCTTATTTGCACCGACGACGTGTGGCTGCGCAGCAGGTAGAGCTCGTCGGCGTGCTTTGTAACGTTGGCTGCCACCGTTTGGCGCGGCATAAAAAGCGTGTCTTGGGCGTCCCTTGCGGGGTGGTCGGCGGGGGTGTTGAGGGCGTCGAAGCAGAACCACTCTGTCTCGAGATCTGTCGCCTCGGCCACGGTAAAGCCCGCCTTCTTGAATATGTCGCAAATTTTTCTGATCGTGAGTGTGAGGGGGTGCAGCGTCCCCATGGGCGCGTCTATGTTAGGCAGGGTAATGTCGGGGCTTTCGCCGAGGGCCTGCGCCATTTGTTCGTTTTCTATGCGCGCATACGCCTGGGTTATAAGCGGCTCGATTTGGCTTTTTGCCATGTTGATCATTTTGCCCGCGGCGGGCCTCTGCGATTTTTCGAGAGTCGGGATAATTTTCATAAGCGCCGTAAGCGAGCCGTTTGGCCCGGTTATGTCGGCGCTTATCGCCGCGACTTCGCCCTTGGTTTTTGCGTTGGGCAGAAGCGATTTTGCCTTTGCCAGAATATCGTTTATTTTGTTTTCCATACCAATTTTTCCCGACCCCGAAATCGCCGGTCAGTTTTTTATTATAAGTAAACTTTTATGAAACTTTCATTTGCCGGAATTGGCAAGCATTTTTTCCCCCCACGCCAGCATTTTCACAAGTTTCAAAAGCCGCTTATTACTCCCTTTTGAGATCTCTTTGCGCTATTTTTTCAAACAGCTCAATGCCCGTTTTTTTTCCATACGGTAGGGCGAAACGGATCGCGCAAAAAAAAAACGGCGCACTTTAAAGCGCGCCGCATAGCAAAAAATTTTCGTTTATTTTTTGAGGTCTGCGACCTTCTTTACCAGCGAGGCGAAAGCGGCCTCGTCGTTGATGGCCAACTCGGAGAGTTGCTTTCTGTCCATCTCGATATTCAACGCCTTCAAACCGGCAATGAACGTGCTGTACTTCAAACCTGCGGCTCTGCAGGCTGCGTTTATGCGGACTATCCAGAGCTTTCTGAATTCGCGAGCGCGAACCTTCCTGTCTCTGTACGAGTATTTACCCGCGTGCTGAACCGCGTCCTTGGCGTAGCGGAACAAGCGCGACTTGTTTCCGAAATAGCCCCTTGCGTTTTTCAACGTGCGCAATCTGCGCTTGCGGGACGCTACTGAACTTGTAACTCTTGGCATGTTGTTTCTCCTGTATTATTTTTTTTTGTGGACTGGGGGTCGCCTTCACCCTTTCGTCGCCGTTTATATCTGTGCTTTCAAATTAGGCAAAGGGAACAGCCTTCTTGACGATGGCCGCGATTCCCGGTGTTACCATCTTGTCATGACCCTTCGCGCGTTTCTGCTTGATGGTTTTGGCACTGAGCAAGTGGCGCTTGCCAGGACTCCTGCGCATGACCTTTCCGGTAGCCGTTATTTTGAAGCGTTTTACGATTGATTTCTTAGTCTTTTGCATATTCTGATTAAGAAGTAAAACATGAACTAAACTAGAAACTGACTCTCATGTCCAGCAATTTTTTTGACTTTTTTGCGCGTTTGCCTCCTTCTATAGGGGTCGGTTTGCGCGGCGCCGACGGGTAAGTGCCGTAGATTCTTTAGCACGGCGCAGTGGCCTCGGCGCCCAACTTGCGCGGCGGCGGGGGCAGTTCTTTTTCAAAATTTTTCAGAGCCTTTTCGCGCGGCGCCGACGGGCAAGCGGCGTGGAGTCTTTAGCAT
>CALXLK010000015.1 GCA_944389175.1 uncultured Opitutales bacterium | reverse complement strand
CTGGAACTCGATAATATCCTGCTGCGAGGGCTTGTACCCCTCCTGCGACGGGGAAAGAGAAAGCCTGCCCATCTGGTCGACAGCCCATTCGGCGCGCACGCCGTCGGAAAAAACGACGTCTCCGCTTGCAAAAAACCCCGGCCTTTGAATCGGGCTAAGGCTGACCTTGACGCTCGATTCGCCCTGCGGCTCACCGGCATCTGGGGCGCCTTGACTTTCTTCGGGTGACTGCCCTTGCGGTTCCACCTCGGCAGACGGCGCTTCGGCCGCAGGGGCTTCGACCTTGGGCTCGGGCTTGTCCTCAAGAGTCGCGCCTATGTCGTCTATTAAAAACCTGACGTCCATATACGTCATGCTAACCCCGAACTGCTGGGAAAGTCTCTTCTGGACGTCGGCAATGTCGGCGCCCTGCCCCACCCACTGCTTTACAGCCTCAATTTGCTCGTTAGTCAAATTCATATTAATACAAAGGTTGAGTCATAAACTTTATCCTGCGAACGATAGTTATGCTATTTTGCGATACTATCCGCTGGAATTCTTCCATGTTCATTCGGCCGCTTCTCTGCAAGGCTTGAATTTCCTGCGCGCCTGCCGCGGATACAAACGTTACCGAAACGTCGGCAAAAGCCAAAGACCCGCTCTTAAACTCTTCCGAGCCTACGTCGACATTCATTCGGCCGCCGCCCTGGGAAATCTCATAGGCCTCGGTCGCCAAAATTTTGGGACCTACGGTAAACGGGACTCCCGGGGGAATATAGCCAATCTTATACTTCGGATCATCGACCGAAACCGCCGAAATGTTTTCGTACATCACCGCGAACGTCACGCGGAAGTCTACAACATTTGTTGCAAGCAGATTTTCCGGAGCAACGGCCCACGTGGAAAGTCTGACGCCCGATACTTCTTCGCCTTTTTCGTCAACGACAGACGACGTCCCATTCCAAACATTGTTCTCAAGCGCGTACCTGTACGATTCCGAATCGGGATTTGACGTATAGCCCTGCTTCGTAGAGCCCATATTGTCTATAACCGTGGAGCGCGAGTCTATAACCGCCCTGTACAAGCTGTAAGTTGCATTATACTGCGTCTCGTCGGCCTCGTTGCCGGTCGATTCCATGAACGGGCTCTTGAGGGCCAGCTGGTATTTTATTGCGCAAAGGCTCCCGGGGATCATCGTGTTTACCCGCGCGGAATTGTCGCCTATTTCAAAGGTCGTATTTTCCTTCGTAAATAGGGGTCGCAGCGAAGTCGGCGCATAGAACATTATCTGCGGCGGGCGAAGCGGCTGGTTGCCCGTGTAGGAGGTGCCCTTCAGTTCGCCCACATCGAGGGGATAACTTACTTGCAGCCACGCTCGGCCGTCTTTCTTGAGAAGGACACTCTCGAGGTCTTCGACAATTATATTGCCGACTATATTTGCATCGAAATAGTTCTGAAGCTGGCCGCTTGCCCTGTTGTATGTTTTGAGAATGCTCGTAGCCACAGACAAAACACCCAGGACGATAATTGACATAATGGCGCTGGCGGCCATCAATTCGACAAGTGTAAAAGCTCTCTTTTTCATGAGTCAACCTATCGTAGTTTCATTATAATGTCGGTATAGACGAGGCGCTGCTCGTTCTTTTCCTTCGTCCCGACGCCCGAAGTTATGTCGCTGCGCGGTTCGGCATATATGTCTATTTTTATGGGTATGTAGCTAAGCGCGTACTCGTCGTAAGTGCCCGGAAGAGCGCCCCCTGAATACTCCATGTTCGAACCGATATACGGATGCGTGCCGTTGAGGCCGCTCTTATACAGCGACAAAACCACGCGGTAGACATCGCCGTAAATCCTGGACATGCGCGCCTGGGAAGGCACCTCCCTTGGATTGCCGGTAAGTTCAGACGACATCGTTATTAAGCTCATGTTATCCGGATTGTCCGGGTTTTGGTACTCGTCCCAATAGTATATTATGTACGGAACCGCCGGATTCTGAATCCATCTGTAAACCTTCGAAAACGACTCCGCCTCGAGCGTAGTTTCGACATTTGGCACCAACGCTATAGCCTTGTTCCTGTGCTTTGTGACATTTAGGCTTGCCGTTATCGAGGCCAGCAATCCTATCATTGCGGAAATGGAAATGGCTATCACGCCGACTGCAAGCATGACCTCCACCAGCGTAAAACCGCCGCGCGCTTTTGAAAAAACCTTTTTCATACTACTTCTTTACTGCTTCCTTCTTTGTTCCGGGTTCACCCTCTTTTTTCGCGTCGGATCCCCCTTCTTTGTTGGCGTCGGAACCGGAAGAACTCTCGCTCTCAACAGCTTGAGGCCTGAATACCTCCTCCATTTCGTCATACCCGGAGAACGGAACTGTATGGCCGAGCTTTCTTATGATGAAACCTATCTGGCGCATCGGGTTGTCTATTGTGAAAATTCCGGCATTGTTCTGGCGCCCCATAGCAAGCGTCACAAGAGCACCGGGATTCATCGAAAGCCCCTCTGGCGAAAACTGGTAGCAATACCAATCGCCCGATCCCGTCGATATTGGCTGCGGGTTTCTGCTGGGGAATTCCTTTATCGATATTTGGCTGTTTGAGCCCGAGTATATATCGTTGAACGTGCTGTAGAAGATCTCCTCCTGCTTCACGTCCTTGCCCAGCTTTACGAAGCTTGAAAAATCGCCTTCCGGCGGGACAAAGAAAACGCCCTCGGGCATTACAAAGCCCTCGTCCAAAGCGGCCCAGCCCACATACGCATTCTCGCGCTCTATTCGGTAAATAACGCCGACCTGCCTCAGGCGCAAAGTAATGTCGCTGCCCTTGTTTATAATAACCATTGTTGGCGTGCGCTTTGATATGGCCGTGGTGCGGGCCATGTAAAAAGCCGTCATCATAGAGTGGCGCGCCGAATCTATGCCTTGGGTGGAATCGCGCATGCTAAGCATTGTAATGCCCGAGGCCATGAGCGCAATTATGCCCAAGACGACCAAAACTTCTATCAGGGTGAAGGCCCTGCGCATTCTTTTCATATTTGGAAACGAATAAGTATTAGTACCAAGTAAAGACGTTTTCGGCGCTATAGTCGGCGTCGGACCTCTCCGAATCTTTCTTCAGCGTAAACATTATAACCTTAGCCATCAATCCGTTCTTAGGATTGGGGACAATTTCCTCGAGATCGGTCGAGTCTATGCCGTCGCGCGAGGTCGGGAAACCCTTCTTTATAAATCCGTCGCTGTCGGAATCCACACACACGTAAATGTTCGGGTTGCCGAAACTGTCGATAATCTTCCACTTGCCGCCGACTTTTTTGAGCGAATTCATATTGAAGTCAAGGTACACAGTCAACCTGCGGTTAAACTCGCGCCTGTCGGCAGACTGCAGCCTGGACCCGTCGGGATTCTTGGCCGCAAGCATTTTATAGAGCTTTTCGGCATTGTCGGAGTCGTTTAGATTGACTCTGTCCGACTCCGTCAAGAATTTCGGAAAATCCCCGTTGTCGTCCTTATAGCGCTCCATGGCCGAAACCATGTTTGCCATAAACGTCTTGGAATTCGTGGCCAAGGCCTTATTGTATGCGCTTGAAATCATCGGGGTCAGCAAGCTCGCCAACACGCCTATGATCGCTATTACAATCATCAACTCAACAAGTGTAAACGCCTTCTTAGTCTTCATGTTCTCCATTCCTTTTAAATGTTATTCTGTCCTGCCAAAAATATAGTTGTCTATGTTCTCCTCCGGTTCCGTGTAGACGTCGTTGGGCGGTATGATGCCTGTCGAATACATGCCGCGCACCTCCTTGGCCTTTTTGTCGGCCCCCTTCGTCAGCAAGATAAACGACGGCGACTTCCACTCAGTCTCAAGAGCGCCCGCCACCGACGACGTGTCGTAATAATACTGGTAGGGCTCGTCCCACGGATCGGCCAAGAACACAGTGTCCTTCGACGGATCCACCGAGTTCGACGTTATGTCTTTCTTGTCCCTTAAGTTGAATTTCAACGCATCTATGAAAGGCTTGCGGACGGGATCGACCGGCGTCATTGAAATTTTATTGTCCTTTACCCTCAAAACCATTCTTCCGGTTAGGCACCTAAAAAGCTGGGTGGCCGCCGTTTCGGGATCCTTGGCTTCGTTTAGGCGCGGATATCCGCCGTACTGTTGGCTGAAGGCCTCCAGGGCTGTGGCTATGACTGCCATATCGGCCTTGGCCCGAGCCTTGCCCTGCGTCTGGCTGGCGCTTGAAAGCATCTGAGTGGTCACTCCCATGAGCAGACCCAATATGGCTATTACAATAAGCAATTCGATGAGGGTAAAGGCCCTCTTCGTCTTAGGGTGAGGTTTAGAGGTATGCATAATCGAGGTAAACTTTAACTAAGTGATAAGCCGTGTTTGCGGATTGTCAAATTTATACTTTCAAAAAGCCCTATTTTTTACATTTTGCGTAAATGTCGGCTTTGAGCTCTTCTATGCCCTCCTCCGTCAGGCAGGAGATGGGTATGACGTCAACGCCCTTGTACTTGCGCTTAAATACTGACAGGTTCTTTTTCGCGGAAGTTTCGTCCATTTTATTGGCGGCGACAATCGTCTCTTTCTTCAGCAAATCCGGGGAATAAAGCTGAAGTTCGCGCCGCAGGTTTTGGAAGTCGTCGGCGGGTTTTCGGCCGTCGGTACCGGCCATGTCTATCATGAATATCAAGACCTTGCACCTCTCTATATGGCGAAGAAACTTGTGGCCAAGCCCTTTGTTTTGGCTGGCGCCCTCTATGAGCCCGGGGATATCGGCAAGCCTCAGGCGCTGGTACGTTTGCGGATACTCGATGGTTCCGACATTTACATGCAGCGTCGTAAACGGATACGAGCCCACTTTCGGGCGCGCCTTTGTAATAAGATTGACAAGCGACGATTTCCCCGCGTTTGGAAAGCCCACCAGCCCCGCGTCGGCTATCGTCTTTAAAACGAGCTTAAATTCGCCAGACTCCCCTTCCGAGCCGTATGTAAACTGCCGCGGCGCCCTGTTCGTAGAGCTTTTAAAATGCACGTTTCCCAATCCGCCTTTGCCGCCGCGCAAAAGCAAAACTTTTTCGCCGTGCCTGACAACTTCGGCCACCTCTGCTCCGTTTTCGCAATTGAATACTATCGTTCCCGGCGGCACGTGCAGACAGGCGTCGGCGCCGCGCTGGCCGGTTTTTCGGCGCGTCTGCCCCTTGGCTCCGTCGCCTGCGCACACTTGCGGCGTGTACATGAATTTTTCCAAGTCGCCGACGTTGTCGTCGGCCATTATGTACACGTCGCCGCCGTCGCCGCCGTCGCCGCCGTCGGGCCCTCCCTTGGGAATAAATTTTTCGCGCCTAAAGCCGGCGCAGCCGTTGCCGCCGTCGCCTGCCTTCAGTGTAACGTTCGCCTCGTCTACAAACATAAAATTCTCCTAAAATGTATATAAAACCCGGAAAATTAGCCTTTGCACCGGGATTCGGGCGCCTAATGTGCCCTTATTTGAAACGCTTGGCAAGCGCTTTTTCCAAACGCGGGCAAAAAACGCAAAATAGATGCTATGCATACAACATGTTAGGCGGAATACCTGTGCGGTGTAATGGGCTAAATGCACTTTCAAGCGCACGAATATTCCGAAAAATTCAAAAGAATAAAAAATCCGCCTCCACGAACGCGCCCTCCAACATCGCAGGAATCCGCCCTCCCGCGTCTTTAGTCGAACTCGAATTTTAAATAAGCGACAACTAAAAAGCGCATTACTGCATAACGGCGGTTGTAGCCTTACGCAAATACAAGTACTCTACCCCCCCCAAAAAAAACAAAACACACGGGCACCGCAGACAGCCCGAATATTTCAATATACCCGCATGCGGCGCACGCGCAGTTTAATAAGCTACCTAAAAAAAACGCCAGACTGCGCCGCCGCGCGCAAACCCCACCCGCGAAATTAACACGCTTTCTAGTTCCCCAAAAAATCGGAAAAACCGCCCGTGTGTGTTGGTGGTGGTGGGGATTCACCTACTGCTGCGAAACTTCCGATTGCTGCGAATTTTCGGCAGCCCGCGAATTTTCGGCAGCCCGCGAATTTTCGGTAGCCTGCGGATCTTCGGCCGGATGCCCTTGCAGCGAATAGGCGTCCAACCCGTGATATCTTCGGTAAGAGTCCATTTGCGCCTCGCCCATGTACGATTTTATCATGCGCGGATCCGCCTTTAAAATATCGACGACAATCAATCCGTCTATGCAGCTTGAAAAGTCGGGGTCGACGTTGAAGGCCAAAAGCTTGCCGTTTAATTTCAGGTAGTGCTTCAAGAGCACGGGTATGCCCTTGTTGTCTATTTCTATTTCCGATATCAATGCCGAAATATGCTCGATATCGCAAGAGGCGTTGCGCAATGTGCGCTTGTCCACGCCCTTGAGCTTCACCTTCGGAGGCGTTTTGGCCTTGACGTACTTGGCCAGCTCTTCGGCGCTATTGCGCTCCGTCAGAAACTGGACGATCAAGTCCTTTGAAACGGCGTTATAATTCGTGCTAATGCTAACCGGCCCGTAAAGGGTGCGGTACTGCGGATGCCTGTATAGAAATTCGCCTATGCCGCGCCATAAAATAGCCAGCGTTGAGCGCTTTTTCTGGTATTCGGACACGATGAAAGAGCGCCCCATTTCAAGGGCCGGCGAAATCTTCGATATAAATTCGTCGCGTATCTGGAAGAGAGTCGAAACGTAAAGGCCCTGCACGCCGAGGGCTTTCATTATCTTGTCGGTGCGGCCGATGCGGTATGCGCCTATAATACACTGGCGCGACTTGTCCCACATGAACATGTGCAGGTAGTACTGGTCGAACTCGTCGGTGTCCACGCTTTTGCCCGTGCCTTCGCCGACCTCCCTAAACGTCGCCTCCCTAAGGCGCCCTATTTCAAGGAGAGTCCATTTTATCTGCCAAGCCTCGGCGCAGTAAACGGCGATGTTTGCGCCGTCAATCATGATGCATTCTTCGGGAAGGGCGTCTATCTCCCTCTGCATGACCTCCTTGCTTATGGGGTTGATAAGCGACTTCATGTCCTTCTGCATAAACAGAAACTTTTCAAGACCCCGCTTTATAACCTCGAGCTGCGTCTTCGACTGGGTCTCGCCCCTGTTGTTTCTGCCGCCGAGCACGTACGAGCTTATGCGCAGCCACGCCGTCAGCTCGTGGTCGGTCTCAAACTCCTCAAAGCGCCTCGGCGATATCACAGAACCCACTTTCATGCGCGTGGGTCTCCTGCGCGACATGCGCAGCATTTCGCGCGGAAGCATTATAGTGCGCAACAGCGGGTGGATTAGCCCGGCAAGGTAAAAGAGCGCAGAATTATGGCCATCGAAAAACACCGGCAAAATGCTGGCGCCCGTCTTTCTGGCTATGGCGGCTATGTTTTCGTTCCACTCCGGATCGCTTATGCACATATCGCGCAAATGAAAGTACGAAACCGTGCCCGAGGGAAACGTGGCAATGCAACCGCCGTTTTTCAGGTGCCTTATGGTGCTTTTCATCGCCGAAACATTCCTGTGCGCGGCCTCGCGCCCGCCGAAAGGATCGACCTCTATTATAAACGGCGATATCCCCCTCATGCGCGAAAGCAGCGAATTTGCCAAGACCTTTGCGTCGGGGCGAACCCTGTTTAGCACCGCACCCAAAATCATGCCGTCGGCCCCGCCTAAAGGGTGATTGGAAACCACTATCAGAGGGCCATCCTTCGGTATTTTTGCAAGCTCTTCCTCGTCTATCTCGTATGATATGCCCAAAACCTTGAGCGCCCGCTCGAAAAAATTCACGGTATCGGGCACGCGCACCAATATGTTATAATACATATTGATTTTATCAAATTTTAAAAACCATTCAAACGGATATTTTACTATTCCGTAGGCCGCCCTCAAAAATTTGTTTTTTATCGAGGCGCTTACGTCTATTAGTTTTTCTTCGGGCATATAAAAAATTCCTATTCGTCCCTCGAGAGTTTGAACTCGAAAGAGTCTTTAAGGGCCTCCCAAGAGGCCACGATGATGTTGTCGCTCGCGCCCACCGTGCCCCACATGCCCGACTTGTCTTTCGACTCGATCTGCACGCGCGTGACGGCATCGGCCCCGAGCTGGCTGTCGATTATCCTCACCTTGAAATCGGTCAGGGCCATATCCTTTATCTGCGGATATTTGTCGCCGAGGGCCTTTCTCAAGGCGTTGTCGAGCGCCGAAACGGGGCCCGCCGCCTCGGCGACGGTATGCTCTATCTCGCCGTTTATCTCGAGTTTTACCGTGGCCTCCGAGCGCGTAATGCGCGCGGCCTCGTCGCGCTCGACGATAACCCTGTACCCTAAAACCTTGAAGTGCTCCGTGTCCTTTTTGTCCAGATACTTCTTTAGCAAAAGGGCAAAAGAGCCGTTTGCCGCCTCGTATTCGTACCCGCGGTATTCGAGTTCTTTAAGCTCGTCGAGAAAGGCCTTAAGCTGCGGAGACTTTGCGTCGACGCTTACGCCCATATCGCGGGCCTTCATCATGACCGATGCGCGCCCCGACATGTCGGAAACCAACACCCGCGTCCTGTTGCCAACCAGCGACGGGTCGATATGCTCGTAGCTGCGCTTTACCTTGTTGGCCGCGTCGGCGTGCACCCCGCCCTTGTGCGCAAACGACGACGATCCCACGTACGGAAGCCTCGTATTGCTGCGCAGATTCGCCATTTCGTCGAGAAATAAAGACAAATCCCTAAGCGACTTTAAATTTGGGGCGCAATTCAAATCGTATCCGAGCTTTAAAATTAAATTGGGGATTATCGAGCACAAATTTGCATTGCCGTTCCTCTCGCCCAATCCGTTTAGCGTTCCCTGGACCATAGTGGCCCCCGCCTTGACGCCCGCCAGAGACAGCGCCACCGCAAGCTCGCTGTCGTTGTGGCAGTGAACGCCCACGGGCACGCCCGCCTCGGCCACCACGCGCGCCGTCATCGAGGCCAGATCCTCTATCATGGTTCCGCCGTTTGTGTCGCACAGGCACACGCAGCACGCCCCGCCCTCGACCGCCGCGCGGACGGTTTTCATGGCGTATTCGGGATTGTCGGCGTAGCCGTCGTAGAAATGCTCGGCGTCATATATTACCTTGCGCCCCTTGGAAACGAGATAGCCGACGGTGTCTTTTATCATCGCCAGATTCTCCTCGGGGGTCGTCTTAATGACGTCTGTTACGTGCAATAGCCACGTTTTGCCAAATATTGTCACATACTCGGTATTGGCCTCTATCAGGAGCTGGACCTGGTGGTCGTCCTCCGCCTTGACATTCGCCCTGCGCGTGGAGCCGAACGCCGCTATTTTTGCATGCTTTAGTTTTAAATTCGCGGCCTCTTCAAAAAAGCCCATATCGCGCGGATTCGACCCCGGCCAGCCGCCCTCGATGAAGTCTATTCCGAAACTGTCCATCTTTTCGGCGAGCCTGAGCTTGGCCGATACGGAAAGCGAAACGCCCTCGCACTGAGTGCCGTCGCGCAGCGTTGTATCGTATATAAATATTTTGTTTTTCATAGCTGTTTTATGCCGTTTGACTGTATGTAGGCTCTCACCGCCGAGGCGTCGGCGGGCATCTTTTTGTTGACAATGGGCTTGTCCATCAGCCTTTCGAGCGACTCGGCCTTGGGCCTGATGGAGATTGTCTTTTCTATTAAATCCGGAAATTTGGCGGGGCTTGCCGTCGAAAGAATTATCTTTACGCCTTTGTGCGAAAGATCGGCAAATGCGCAGGCCGTATGCGGATCTACGATTTCCCCGTATTTCCCGTACACGTCGGCTATCGTCCGGGCAATTTGAGCGTCGTCCATCTTCGAGGCCGAAAAACCGCGGGCGCTAAATTTATCGAATACGTATTTGCCCGAACTCTTAAACTGCCCCATAATCCCGCGGACCCCTGCGCAGTCTCCGCCGAGCAAGAAGTACAGGAAGCGCTCGAAATTTGACGAGACTTGAATATCCATCGACGGCGCGTAGCTCGGATTGACCACGCCCGTCTCGTAAACGCCCGTGTTAAATAGCCTAAACAGTATATCGTTTTGGTTGGTTGCAACCTTAAACCCTGCCACATTCATTCCCATCTTCGATGCAAACCACCCAGCAAGCACGTTTCCAAAGTTGCCCGTAGGCACTATAAATTCTATGCCATCGCGCTCCCCCGCGGGGATCTTAAGCCACGCCCAAATGTAATAGACGCATTGGGCCATTATGCGCGCCAGATTAATCGAATTTACCGCAGAAAGGCTCCACCTCGACTTAAACTCCACATCGGCAAAAATCTCCTTAACTATCGCCTGGGCGTCGTCAAAAGTGCCGTCTATTGCTATGGGAAAGACGTTTTCAGCCCCGGTGCACGCCATTTGGCGCTCCTGCAGCGGCGATATTCTGCCGTCGGGATACAAAATGAAAATGCGAACCCCCTTTTTGCCCAGCAAGCCGTTTATCGCCGCGCTGCCGGTGTCGCCGCTTGTGGCCCCGAGCACGTTCGATACTTTAGCGCTCTTGGCCAGAAGATACTGGCTGAGGTTCCCTAAAAACTGCAGTGCAAAATCCTTGAAGGCGAGGGTCGGCCCGTGAAAAAGCTCGAGAATGAAGAGGTCTTCGGAGAGTTTTTTCAAAGGCGCTATGCGCGGGTCGTCAAAATGCCTGTACGAGGCCTCCACTATGGCGCGCAAGTCCGACTCGGGAATGTCGTCGGCGAAGTGGCGCATAAATCTAAAGCAAAGCTCGGCGTAGGAAAGCCCCTCCCATTGAGCCATTTCCCCGCTCAAGTCCGGAAATTTTTCGGGCACGTACAGACCGCCGTCGGGAGCCAGCCCCTCCGAGACCGCCTCCGAAAACGACAGAGGTTCCGACAACCCCCTTGTGCTAATATACTTCATATTCTCTCAACGGGTATTAAAAAAAAACGCCGAGGTCAAGCCTATACCCGACCCCGACGCCTAAAAGACACCCGCTTTCTACTTGTTTAAATTAAAAGCCTTGTGCAGGATGTTGGCGGCCAGATCGGCCTCGGAAAGCGAGATGCCCACCGATATCTTAATCTCGCTCGTTGTAATAATTTGAACGTTAATGTTATTGTCGGCAAGCGCCTTGAAAAATTTCGCCGCAACCCCGGCGTGCGAGCGCATGCCAGTGCCTACGACCGAAACTTTTGCTATGTCGCCGGTTATAGAGACGCTTGCGCCCCCCAACTCGGTGCAGAAACTCTCCAACACGGAGCGCGCCTTGGGAGCGTCGTCCTTGGAGACGGTGAACGTCAAGTTCGCCTTGCCGCCGCGGCTTATGTTCTGGACAATCATGTCCACTATAATGCCCGCCTCGCCGAGCTTTTCGAATATCGAGGCCGCAACGCCCGGCTTGTCGGGTATTTCGCTGACGGTGATCTTTGTCTGGTTCTTGTCTACTGCTACGCCGCTTATTACGACGTCTTCCAATGAAGGTATTTCCGCTTTCACAATTGTTCCGGGTTCGTTGTTAAAACTTGATCTTACTTCAAATACTACGTTGTGTTTCTGGGCGAATTCCACACTGCGGGCCTGCATGACCTTCGAGCCAAGAGAGGCCATTTCCAAAAGCTCTTCGTAAGACATCTCCGGGATTTTCTTGGCGTCTTTTACTATGCGCGGATCGGCCGTGTAGACGCCGCTAACATCGGTGTATATCTGGCAGACATCGGCCTTGAGCGCCGCAGCTAGGGCGATTGCCGAAAGGTCGCTGCCTCCGCGGCCAAGCGTGGTGACGTCGCCGTCTCTGCCAACCCCCTGGAAACCGGCAACTATGACAACCTTTCCTTCGGACAGGCATTTGGGGATGTCTCCGCCAGTTATCTCGGTAATGCGCGCCTTTGTATGGGCAAAGTCGGTATATATTCCCGCCTGCGCCCCCGTCCTGGAAACGGCCTTTACCCCGAGCGAATGTAGCGCCATCGCAGTCAGTGCAATCGTCTCCTGCTCCCCGACGGCCAAAAGCATATCCATCTCACGCTCGTCGGGCATTTCGTTAAAAGTTTTGGCCCTCGCTATGAGGTCGTTAGTCACGCCGCTTCTGGCCGAAACGACGACGACAACGCGGTTCCCCGCGTCGACGAAAGACTTTATCCGCTTGGCGACGTTGAGAATTCTGTCGGTATCGCCGACCGAGGTGCCGCCGTACTTTTGCACAATCAATGCCATTTTAAACGCCCTTAATTTTTAATTTATATACGCGGCGGATTCTGACAGCAAACAAACAATAGTCAACAAATATTCTCACCTTACAAACCGCCCCAATTTAAGCGCGCTCTCGGCCCTGTTTAGTATGTACAGGTGTATGCCGTCCACATTGTTGGCTTTAAGTTCGTCTATTTGCGCCCGAGCCCAATCAAGGCCTATCTGTTTTGCCTCTTCGTCGTCGCGCGCCCTCTCCAAACTTTCGAGAAGCCTCGAGGGAATATCGGTCGAGCACATGTTCTTAAAGTTTACGACCTGTTTATAGGAGAGCGCAGGCAGAAGCCCGGCGATTATGGGCTTGTCTATTCCGGCAGCCCTGCACTTTTCAACGAACTCGAAGAAGTGCGAATTGTCAAAAAACAGCTGGGTGACGATAAAGTCGGCGCCGCAATCCACCTTGCGCTTTAGATTCTCTATGTCCTGCTGTATGGTGGCGGCCTCCGGATGCTTTTCGGGATAGCCGGCGCAGCCTATGCCAAATTCCGGGTAGTTTTGGCGTATGAAGGAGACGAGCTGGCTGGCGTGAGTGTAGCCGTCGGGGTTGGGCTTGAAATCGGGCTGGTTCTTTGGAGGGTCGCCCCTGAGGGCCATCACGTTGGTCAACCCCTCCGACGCATACCGCTTCATAATCTGGGCTATCTCCGCCTTCGAATGTCCGACGCATGTAAGGTGCGGCATGACCACGAAGTCGAAAATATCGCGCAGCAGCAATCCGTAGTCCATCGTGCGCTCGCGCGACGATCCGCCCGCCCCGTAGGTTATGGACACATAATCGGGCCTTATGTCCTTGAGCTTTGCGGCGGTGCGCAATATCTGGCGCGCGCCTTCCTCCGTCTTGGGAGGGAAGAATTCCACCGAAAATACGGGCCTTGTGCCCCCGAATTTTTTTGCAATGTTGCTTTCGTGCATATCGACTCTTATTTTAATATTCTATCAACTCTGCGCGGAATTGCCACCATAGTTTCCCACGGTATGCGGCGCGTCCAACGGCTGTAATCGGAAAGCGATATTTCCGCGCCCTGCTGCTCGCCGATAAATACAACCTCGTCGCCAACGCGCGCCTGCGGAGCGGCGTCTATGCATATGGTGCATTCGTCGAGACTGACGTTGCCGACTATCGGACAGCGTTTCCCGCCCACGAGGACGCAGGCCTCGGGAGTAAAGCCCGAGGGCACGCCGTCTCCGTATCCGGCGCACACGCAGGCAAGCCTCCGCCCCTCCGACTCGGCGATTGCAATTATGCGGGATTTAAACGAAAGCACGGGCTTTAAATTCATGCTCTCGAAGCCGCCGCCGTCGTCATAGGGGTTTATTCCGTACTGGATAAGCCCCATTCGGACGGCGTTGAATGGCGGCTCCACCGGCACATACCTAAGCGCGGCGCTGTTGTGCAAGTGTATCAACATTCCGGGCTCGGCGTTTTTTTCCACTATGTCTTTAAAAATCCCGACTTGGCGCATTGTGTAGTCTCTGTCGACATCGGCGCTTGAAAGATGGGTAAAGATACCGGTTATTTTGATGTTTTCTAGTTTTTTAATTTGCCGGACAACCTCGTTTGCGGTCTCGTGCCATATTCCAACTCTGCCCATTCCCGTGTCGATTTTTACATGGACACCCAGCACTTTGCCGCGTTCGCGCGCAAGTTCGGAAAAGGCCTTGGCCTCGTTGTATGAGGATACCGCCGCCGTCGCCCCGTATTCAAATACCAGCGGGCGCTCCTGGCGCAAAATTGGGCTAAGGACTATGACTGGCTTGTCGGAGACAATTTCCCTGACGCGCGAAGCCTCGTATAGATTTGCCACCGCAAATATATCGGCGCCCCCCCGCAAAAAACGCATTAGAGCCTGGGGCATGCAGTGCCCGTAGGCGTCGGCTTTAACTACGCTTATGTACTTGACTCCCTCGGGAAGCGTCGCCTTTATCGCGCGAACGTTGCCTTCAAGGCGTCCGAAATCTACCTCTATCCAAGACCTGTGCGGAAACTTATTCACTCTAAGGCGGCCATTCTTGCAGCGCGCCCCCGGGCTGTCAAACCAAATTCAACATTTGAATTGACCGGTCGGCCGCCGCGAATAGGATGCATGCGATGTTTGAAAGGTTGGGAAAATTTCTTAGCTGCATTTTGCGCGGAAAGATGACAGAAAAATGCCTCGTGGGGAAAATGGGCGAAGATGCCGCAGCAAAATTTCTAAAAAGGAAGTCCTACAAAATAAAAAGCCGAAATTTTCGAAGCGGACACAAGGAAATAGATATTGTGGCCCTCGACGGCGACGTCCTCGTTTTTGTAGAAGTCAAGACGCGCAAAGACACGGCGCCCGTCGGAGGATACTGGGCTGCAATAGCGCGGGCAAAAAGGGCGCGCGTAAGGGCATGCGCCACGGCCTACATGAAAACGCTGCCGCACCGCCCGAATACGTGGCGCTTCGACGTCGTTGAGGTCTCTTACAGCCAATCAACCATGCGCCCGACAAGCATAAACCATTACATAAACGTGTATTAGAGACGGCCGCGCCGCATCGGAAAGCAAAAACAAAATATCGTCGCCGAAAAGGCCTGGGGAAAAAGCTATATTAGATCGCTCATAGAATCTTTCGGCTCTGAGTACAGGCTTGATAGCACTTCGCCCGCCAGATAAATCGAGCCCGTCGACACCACGACGTCGCCGTCTTCGGCCAAGAGGCACTTTCCGTTCGAGTAGACTTCTTGCACCTTTGCGCGCATCGTTGACACCCCTTTGGGGGTCAGCGCCTCAAGTTCCTCAAAACTTAGCGCCCGCGGCTGGTCGGGAACTAAAAATACTATTTTTTTTGCGTATTCGGCTATGACAGACAGCAGCGCCTTGGCCCGCTCTCTGCCGAGAACGCCGACTGTAACTATGGGGGCTATCCCGCTTTCTTTTAGCGCCTGTAAATTTTCCCTCAGGGCCTCGGCGCCTTCGGGATTATGCGAGGCGTCCAGTATGAGGGTAGCGTTGTTTTTAAGCGGTATCTTCTGCCAGCGCGCAGCCCACGACACTCGCTCAAGCCCCGTGGATATGAAAGACTCCAAACCCTTGAAAGGGCCGCCTCCAGAGGCAAGCACCCTGGCGCATAGAGACGCCACTGCCGCATTGCGGCGCTGGTATGCGCCTTCGAGTGCGCATTTGGGCATCTCTGATTCGTCTTTGAAAAAATCGCCCGCGCTATATAGGCGCGCATCGGCGCGACGGGCCGCCGATTCAATGGCCGCAAACGCCTCCGCTTGCAAAAAACCGGCCACGACCGGGACCGACTTCTTTATAATTCCCGCTTTCTCCGCCGCAATTTCTGCTACGGTGTTTCCCAAATATTGGGTATGGTCGAGGCCGATTGTAGTGATAACCGAGATGTTGGGCGTTATTATATTGGTGGAATCGAGCCTGCCGCCAAGCCCCACCTCTATTATGCCCACATCGACCTTTTCCTCGGCAAAATGCAGAAACGCCGCAGCCGTCATTACCTCGAAAAACGACGGGTACTCCGCCATGTCGGCGCGGCTAAACAGGCAATCGCAGACTTTCAACACCCTGTCCAGGAGTTCCATAAGGCGCGTTTTGCCGACGGGGACCCTGTCTATCTGAATGCGCTCGCCCAAATAAAGCAGATGCGGCGACGTGTACATGCCCGTCTTCATTCCCGAGGCCCTGCAAATACTCTCAAGCATCGCGCAAGTCGAGCCCTTGCCGTTTGTTCCGGCTATGTGAATTTTTGGGTAGTTTTTTTCCGGACTTCCCAGCGCCTGCGAAATTTTTCTTATTCGCTCGAGCGAAAATTTCGACCCCGCGTTGCGCAGGTCGAACAGAAAACGTTGCAATTCGCCGAAGTCTGGCGGAGTAGAAATATCCATTTGCCCAGTATCTCAAACCCTGAGCCGAAAATCAATACATTCTTCACCGGGCTCCCCAATGGAATTTTTCGCCAAACGCCATAGCAGGAATTGCTGCGGAAAGAGTTTTGCAAAATAAAAAAAGGCCGATTAGGCCTTTTTTAGCAACACGACCCTACTTTTTCGTCGGGCACGACTTATTCGCGCAAATGCACCCCGACGACATCACCGCGAACCCTGAAAACAACAGGTCCACCCCGACGAGGACACCCACAAACCATATTCCCGCATAAGAGTTTGCCAACGCAAATATACCCAAGACGAGCGCGAGGAATCCGTTAATCAGCATCACCGACGAGTTGGAAAAATCGCCCGGGCGCCTGCGCCAGAACACGAGAATAAGAATTCCCTCTATTACAAAAAGCGCGCCTATAACGTTGGCTATTGTATCGATAAATTCGACCGGATTTTTAAACATGACCCAAGTGGCGAATATGTAAAGGCATGTCACAACAAGCATGAACAGCCACGACCACACTCCTCTTGTGGAAAAAAGCTTTATAAACGAGGCCGCCGCCCCGATCATAAAACCGACGCCAAGTACGCTCTCGACGAAGGCGCTTGCAAAAAGCGGGTAAACTATGCAAGCGGCCCCTGCCAAGCTCAAAAGCGCGCCAAGAATTAGATTTTTATTCGTACTTTTGCCCTCTTACATCAGGATGCTTTTGTCTTTCAAGGCCGCGCAATAGCGGCGGCAGATTTTTTCCCAATCGACGATATCCCAAATGCTTTCCAAATATTTTGCCCTCAAATTCTTATATTGAAGATAATAGGCGTGCTCCCATACGTCTATGCAGAATATGGGTATCAGCCCCTTTGCGCACTGGCAGGAACAGTTCATTGGAGTGTCTTGATTGCGGGTCTTTACAATTTTTAATTTTCCCGTGGACGGATCGAGGCAAAGCCACGCCCAGCCGCTGCCGAAAACACCGACGGCTGCTGCGGCCATCTGGCTCTTGAAGTTTTCTACGGAGCCGAAAGACTGGCACAAGGCCTCGGATAGAATCTTGGGGATTTCCGGCTTATTCGGGGTGAGGCCGTTCCAATAGAATTCGTGGTTAAAGACACCGCCACCGTTATTGCGCACGGCCTCCCTTATGGACTCCGGAACGGAATCTAAATCCGAAATTAGATCAACCAAAGCCGGCTTGTGATTGAAGTTTGGCTCTTTTTGCAAAGCCGCATTGAGATTGTTCACATAGGCGGCTTGATGTTTGTCGTGGTGGTACATGAGCGTCTGGGCATCCAAAACCGGCTCAAGGGCGCTGTACTGGTAGGGTAGCGGATTTAACCTATACATTGAATCTTCCTTTCCTTTGTCGGGCTTTGCAAATGCAGACGAAAGAACGACAATTCCTGCAATCGCGGCCGAGATTATTTTCTTCATACATGTCTATCGTATACTTTGCTTGGCTTTTAAGCAAATAAAAAAATCTCCCCCATAGATATCTTTAAGGCGTGCAATCGAGCAAATTCCCATCATATCGCCTTAAATGTAAAGAAGATATGCCTTCTTTAATTCTAAACAACACTGCCATAGCGCCGCATTTTTTCGCGCATCGGGCGGCTATCACTCTAAAAATAAACACTCTTACACGCGCAAACCCACGCTTTTGCAAACCCGCGCTTTTAAGCATGAATATGCGCGCTGTTAGGGGAAAGGAAGGGAAGCGATTTGTTGTAGTTGTGTGCGCGCGCGTGTGTGTGTGCGTGTTTTTTTTTGGGGGGGGGGGGTAATTGGAAGGGAAAGGATGAAGATAGGAAGAAAAAATGCTGGGGAAGTAAGGAATTAGAAAAAAAAGAGAAAAAACGGCAATGCAAAAGTGGGGCAAAACGAAATAAAAAAATCTCGTAAAAATCGGGAGAAAAGAAGTCGTTTTTACTGTCGGACAAGGTTGGTATTTTGCAATTTTTTGGATTGCGCGCCGAGGAAGCCCGATACGGGCGCTTTCATTTCTCTTTGGATTGAGCGCCGAGGAAGCCCTATGCTTTCACCCCCCCGCAGTTGGCGTTTGCCCGACAGTGCGGGGCGAAGGCGATGTCAGGCCATAGAGACTCAATATTGCGCGCTCTTCCAGAGAGAGAGCACAATCTGATAACTCGAAGTAAAAAGACGAGTCCTCCAATTAAATCGAGACCTTTTGTTTGGCCTTTTACAAAACGTCGCACTTATGTCGAGTTTGAAAGAAAAAGTGCTTGCCTAAAGGCCGATATCAGACAATAATGTCGCGATACTACCTTTATAATAGAAATCCGCGTAAATGGAAGATATAAAGAACATAAGAAATTTTTGCATTATTGCGCACGTCGACCACGGCAAAACGACCCTTTCAGACCGCCTTTTGGAACGCACAAATACAATCCAAAAACGCCAAATGCAGGACCAGCTTCTCGACTCCATGGATCTCGAGCGCGAACGCGGAATTACGATAAAGTCGCATCCGGTGTCGATGGAGTACACGTACCAGGGGCAAAAATATCTGCTTAACCTCATAGACACCCCCGGGCACGTCGATTTTTCCTACGAGGTGTCGCGCTCTCTGGCGGCCTGTGAAGGGGCGATTTTGCTTGTAGACGCGGCGCAGGGCGTGGAGGCGCAGACGGTGGCCAACGCACATCTTGCGGTATCGAAGAATTTGGAGATAATACCCGTAATCAACAAGGTTGATCTGCCCAGCGCCCAGCCGGAAGTATGCAAAAGGCAAATTGAGGACATATTGGCAATTCCCGCCGAGGACGCCATAGAGGCCAGCGGCAAGACCGGCCTGGGCACCGACGAGATACTAAAGGCGGTGATAGAGCGCATTCCGCCGCCAAAGCACGCCGACTACCCGGCGACCCGCGCGCTGATTTTCGACTGCATATTTGACAGCTACAAGGGCGTAATATGTTATGTCAGGGTGTTTTCCGGTTCGCTAAAAGCCGGCGACGAAATAGAATTCATGGGCACCGGGCGCAAGACGACGATAAAGGAAGTCGGGCGCTTCACCCCGTCGATGACCGCCGAACCGAGCCTCGAGGCCGGATGCACGGGCTACATAGTATCGAACGTAAAAGAGGTTTCGGACATCGCCATCGGTGACACCGTTACGCTTTCGTCGAACCCCGCCAAGGACATACTGCACGCGTACAAGCCGGTAAAGCCGATGGTTTTTTCGGGCATATACCCCGTGGATACGTCGGAGTACGAGAAGCTTAAGGTGTCAATAGCCAAGCTGCATCTAAACGACGCCGCGCTTACGTTTATGCCCGAGACGTCGGTGGCGCTTGGCTTTGGGTTTCGCTGCGGCTTTTTGGGGCTTTTGCACATGGAGATAGTCCAAGAGAGGCTGCGGCGCGAATACGGGCTGGATATTATATCGACGTACCCGAGCGTCGTCTACAAGCTCGACCTCACCAACGGCGAACAGATTGAAATAGACAACCCGTGCAAGCTGCCCGATCCGTCGGTGATAAAGGCCATATACGAGCCGATGATAAAGGCCAACATCATGATACCGACGGATTCCATAGGCGACATGCTCGCTCTGATATCGGAAAAGCGCGGCCTGTGCCTCAAGACCGACTCCATAGACGAAACCCGGGTAATGCTAGTATGCTCGATGCCGCTGAACGAGATACTCATAGACTTCAACGACAAGCTCAAGAGCATAACGCGCGGCTACGGCAGCCTCGACTACGAGATGGACGGATACCAGCCGTCGAAGCTCGTAAGGCTCGATATTCTCGTCAACGGCGAGCAGATAGACGCCTTCTCCTCGATTGTGCATGCCGACAAGAGCGAATCGAAAGGGCGGGCGCTGTGCGCCAAGCTCAAGGACATTTTGCCGCGCCAAATGTTTAAAGTGGCCATACAGGCGGCAGTCGGCGGCAAAATTATCGCGCGGGAGACTATAGGATCCTTCCGCAAAGACGTAACGGCGAAGTGCTACGGCGGCGACATTACGAGAAAGAAGAAGCTGCTTGAAAAGCAGAAAGAGGGCAAAAAACGCATGAAGCAGATAGGCAAAGTTTCGATTCCGCAGGAGGCGTTTGTAAACGTTCTTAAATCCAACACGTAAGAAGATGTTTTTTAAGACAAAATCAAGACGGGCCAAAGACCTACTATCGGGGGCGTACAAAGTGTACAACTTCAGGCGCGACGCCATGCCGCGCGAGGCCGCCGAAAAAATGCTTTCGCTCATAGACGAGCTTGAAGAGCTAATCGACGACGGCAAGATTTCCGAGGCCCGCTACGGCGAACTCGAGCAGGAGCTCGAGGCGCTGATGCGCAAGCACGGCGGGAAAATTTATCCGCTGACGGCGGTGGCCGACTACGTGGATATGGTTGTCGTAGCCGGGATAATCGCCCTGGGCATTAGGAGCTTTTTTCTCCAGCCCTTTAAGATTCCGACGAATTCAATGTACCCGAGCTTCTACGGCATGACGGCGGAAGTCTACACCGACGAGGACCAGGCGCCGAATATCGGCGAGCGCATAATGCGCAAGATATTGAAATCGGCGTCGAATTACCGCATAGAGGCCCCCTGCGACGGCGAGGCCTTCATAGAGATAAACGGGCCGGAATCGGGCAAGGCGCGCAGCATATTCGCCTTTGACTGGGTCGATTCCCGCGACTTTTTCATCATACCCTCTAAGAGCCGCCAGTACACAATAACCGTGGGCGGCAGGGAGCAGAAAATAACCCTTCCCCAGGAATTTCAAATAGACGACGTCATAATGCGGGCCTTCCCCGACGGATCCGACAACCCGGTTGAGTACATGCAGAACAAGCTTCGCGCCGGCGACATTGTGGCAAGGGACGGCCGCTACTTCATGAGGCTTGGCTCGTTTAAGAAGGGGCGCACTATTTTGAATTTCGACCTGCTCGGGGGCGACATGTTGTTTGTGGACAGGATCACATACAACTTTAGGAAGCCCAGGCCCGGAGAGCCGTTTGTATTCATGACGAAATACTGCGACGGGCTCACGCGCCTAAACGGCGGCGTCCCTGACGACCGCTACTACATAAAGCGCCTTGTCGGGGCCGGCGGAGACACGCTCAAGATAGACGGGTCTGCGCTGATTCGCAACGGCGAGCCCTCGAAGGGTTCCCCGGCCTTTGATGCGAACGCCAGAAAGGCAGGCAAGTATTGCGGTTATGTCGCCGACGGCGCACTTGCAAACGGCGCTGAGGTGAAGGTTCCGGAGAAATCGTACTGGGCCATGGGAGACAACTCAAGAAACAGCCTCGACAGCCGATACTGGGGCGAAGTTCCGCAGAAGGCTGTGGTTGGGAAATCGCTGATAATATTTTATCCGTTTACCGACCGTTGGGGTATGACAAAGTAAGAAAAAATTTAAATACGCACAAAAATGATATCGAAAATAATAAAGCTCTTTGCGGGCAGCCACTACAAAAAATTTTACAAGAAGACGCGCCCGATCATAGCGAAGATAAACGAGATAGAACAGCAGTATCAGAGTCTGACCGACGACCAGCTAAAGGCCAAGACACAGGAGTTCAAACAGAGGCTTTCCAATGGGGAGACGCTCGACCAACTCCTGCCGGAGGCCTTTGCCGCCGTCAAGAATGCCGCGCGCAGGCTTTGCGGGAAGAAGATAACCGTATGCGGGCACGAGCTTGAGTGGCAGATGGTCCACTACGACGTCCAGCTCATTGGAGGCATAGCCCTGCATCAAAACATGATAGCCGAAATGGCAACAGGCGAAGGAAAGACTCTCGTGGCGACGCTTCCGCTGTACTTGAACGCCCTCACTGGCAAGGGCTGCCATCTTGTCACGGTCAACGAATACCTCGCCAAGCGCGACTCGGAATGGATGGGCTATCTGTACAATTTCTTGGGGTTGAGCGTGTCTTGGATATACAACATGCAGGGCATGGAGGAGAAAGCCAAGGCCTACCGCGCCGACATCACCTACGGCACGGCAAGCGAATTCGGATTCGACTACCTGCGCGACAACGGCATGGCGACGAGCCTCGAGGCGCAAGTTCAGAGGGGCCACTACTACTGCATAGTCGACGAAGTTGACTCAATTCTCATCGACGAGGCGCGCACGCCGCTAATAATATCCGGGCCCGTCCAAGACGACCACGAGCTGCCGTTTAACCAGTTCAAGCCCGTCATAGAGCAGGTTGTCCGCCTGCAGAACATATACTGCAACAAGCTAATCAACGAGGTCAAGGCGGCCGCGGAGAAAGGCGAGGTTGACGAGGCTACAATAATAAAGATGTGGCAGGTGAAGATGGGCGCGCCCAAGAACAAGATACTTAGGCTGTTAATGGAGGACGGCAACCTGCGCAAAAAGCTCGACAAAATGGACATGGAGATGGCGGCCGATTTCCGCAAGGTTGACCGCTTCAAGTACAAGGAACAGCTCTACTATGTCATAGACGAGAAGCAGCGCACAAGCGACCTCACCGAGCGCGGGCGAAACGCCGTCAGCCCCGACAATCCCGACGCCTTCGTGCTGCCCGACCTGCCCACGATATTCATGGAGATCGACGCCGACACTGCGTTGGATCCGCAGCAGAAGCAGCAAAAGAAGCTCGCCGCCGAGGATACTTTTATAAAGACGTCGGAGAACATCCACTGCATAAGCCAGCTCTTGCGCGCGTACTCAATATACGAGAAGGACATCGAGTACGTCGTGCAGGACAACAAAGTGCATATTGTCGATCCGAACACCGGCCGAATAATGTACGGGCGCCGTTGGAGCGAGGGCCTGCACCAGGCCATTGAAGCCAAGGAGAACGTGCCGATAGAGAAGGAAACCAAGACGTACGCCACAATTACTATTCAAAATTATTTCCGTCTTTATGAGAAACTGGCCGGCATGACCGGGACGGCCGAGACCGAGGCGCAGGAGTTCCACGACATCTACGGTTTGAACGTGATGGCAATACCCACGAACAAGCCCTGCCGCCGCATAGACAAAAACGACGTCATATACAAGACGCGCCGCGAAAAGTTCAATGCGGCCATAGCCGAGATAGAGGCCGCGCACAAGCGCGGGCAACCGGTGCTTGTGGGCACGGCGTCGGTCGAGGCGAGCGAAGTGCTAAGCAGAATGCTCAAGAGAAAGAACATTCCGCATACGGTTCTAAACGCCAAGCACCATGAGCAGGAGGCTGAGATTATAGCCCAGGCTGGCCAGCGCGGCGCCGTGACCATAGCAACGAACATGGCAGGCCGCGGAACGGACATTAAGCTCGGCGAGGGGGTAAATGAACTCGGCGGCTTGTACGTTCTTGGCACCGAGCGGCACGAATCGCGCAGAGTAGACCGCCAGCTTCGCGGGCGCTGCGCGCGCCAGGGCGACAACGGGCTGTCGAAATTCCTCGTCTCGATAGAGGACGACCTGCTGCGCATATTCGGCAGCGGCCCCCTTGCAAAGATACTCAATAGCACCTTCCAAGAGGGCGTTCCGCTTGACCACCCCCTGCTAAACCGCTCGATTGAAAGGGCGCAAAAGACAGTCGAGAACCAAAACTATTCTATGCGCAAAAGGCTGCTGCAGTACGACGACGTGCTCAACAAGCAGCGCGAAATAATCTACGGTTTGCGCAACGAATGCCTGTCGTCGGACAAGCCCCGCAACCTCATAATGGATTTCATTGCCGACGAGCTCGACGAGCGCATAGAGAACATAACCCCTCCCGGCGGATACCCCGAAAAGCCGGACTTGCAGGCTCTGTGCAGCTGGGTGACCAGCCGCATACCCATGGCCATAATTCCGGAGCAGCTCGAGAACAAGAAGCCCGAGGAAATTAGGCAGACGATAATGGACGAGCTCAACGAGGTCTACAAGATACGCGAGGAGGTCGAAGACCCGCAGGCGCTCGTGGCGATAGAAAGGTACGTCGTCCTCAGGGCCATCGACAAGAACTGGCAGGACCATCTGACCGAGATGGAGGACTTGCGCAGGAGCGTCGGGTTGCGCGGCTACGGGCAGAAAGATCCCCTAAACGAATATAAGAGCGAAGCCTACAAATGTTTCGAATCGCTGATGGGCAAGATACGCAACGACGTAATGCTCGGGCTATTCAGAAGCGCCTCTAGTTTCGAGGCCTTGCAGTCGATGATTCTTAAGCTTCAGGAAAAGGACGCCAAGGCGCACGCCTCCCACGGCGAACAACCGCAGGAGCAAAAGCAACCCGAGCCGGAGCCAAAAAAGGAGATAGAATTGAAGATTCCCGAAGTGGAGCTGCCCAAAATAGGCAGAAACGACACGGTAGTCATCTCAAAGAACGGCGAGGTAAAGCAAATGAAATTCAAGAAGGCCCAACAGCTGATAGAAAACGAGGGCTGGACGCTCGAAAAATGGTAGTCGGCCTAAAAATTGCCTGCGCGGCGGTTTCGTTATCCGCCGCGCTTTCGTTTGCGCTGTATGCGCTAAGCTTCGAGCCCTACGGCGTCGCCGAGCTTGCCTACATATTTGCAGTGCCCGCGGTTCTCGCATGCAAGCTGGTGTTTGCCGAAAACGGCGAATACCAAAACGCGCGCCGGAAGGCGCGCGCGGCCGCCAATTCACAGTCGCGCGATTTCTACATTCAAATTCTGAAAAAATACGCCCCGGTAAAGAGGGCGTATTTTGCGGCCTCGTTTATCGGCGGGTGGCTTGCGTGGATATGGCTGTTGGTATGGCTTAGGCACGTGTATCCGCCGAGCGGGTGGTTTGCGGCTGTGCTTCTGCCGCTTGTAATAGACGTCCTTTTCATGTTTCCGTGGTTTGCGCTGCTTGTGTACATGTTGCCCTCGAGCAGGCAGGGCGCGCCGTCGAGGCTTTTTAGCTACGCGAGCCTGGCGGGACTATGGGTGGGTCTGGAATGGATTAGGAGCTGGATTTTCACGGGGTTTCCGTGGCTTTTGCTGGCAAACAGCCAGTGGTTGCGGCCGGCTGTCATACAAAGCGCAAGCTGGGGCGGGGTCTGGATTGTGTCGTTTACTCTGATTTTTTTCAATTTGGCAATCGCCGAATATATCTGCCGTCTCTTTCTGAGGGAGAGGGCCAAATTTAAGGGTGAAAGCCGCAGCGCAATATCGAGGCTGACCCCCGAGTTTTACATAGCCCTTGCCCTTCTGCTTTCGGGCGTATGGACGTACATAGCCAATCTGCCGCGGCCCGAAAACCAGCAAAAATTATTCCGCGCGGGCATTGTGCAAAACGACTACGCGGGAATATTGAAATGGTCCAAAGATCTGGCCTCCGAAAATATGGGTACGCTGCGCAAGCTCTCAGGCGCACTGACACTTGCCGATGTCGACGTAATACTCTGGCCGGAAGCGGCCACCCCGCCCTGCTATCCGCTTAATTTTACGGCGATGCGCGGATGGGTCGAAGATTTGTCGAAATCGCTAAAAACGCCTCTTTTAATAGGCAGCATGACATACGACAGCAGCCAAAACGCCGCGCAAAACGGCGCTTTCTTCATCTCGCCGGAATTGGGGCTTTCAAAGGATTCTTACGCCAAACAACACCTGGTGCCTTTCGGGGAATACGTGCCGCGGATTTTTTGGTTTTTGGGGAAAGTCGTACCCGTAGGGAACTTAAAACGCGGGGAAAGCAGCAGGCCGATGCCCGTAAAAATAGCGGGATCCGATTATAACGTGGGCTCGATGATATGCTACGAAGACGTATTTCCGCAGCTCGGGCGCGCGGCGGCGCTGGAGGGGGCCGACATGCTTTTTGTCTGCACAAACGACTCCTGGTACGGGCGCGAAGCGGGCGCATGGCAGCACGCCTCCCACTCCGCACTGCAGGCCGTCGCCACGCGCAAAATAATACTCAGGTCCTCAAACAACGGCCTCAGCGCCGTATTCGACCAATACGGCAGAATGATGCCCTCTACTACGATTGAAAACGCGCAAGGGCAAACTTGGAACGGCTCAAACGCCGAGGCGCAAAAGCCCGTCGAGATACGCGACGAATACTCGGCGATGCTGGATCCGAAGACGCTCAAGCCAAAGAAGGGCTCCCCGCTGGTAAACGACGAGGGCTCGATATACTTTAGGGGGTGCGGGTACGTCGACGTAAAAAGCTATAAAAACTTTGACGGAAAAACTTCGGCATATGTGCGCTATGGCGACTGGGTCGCGTATGTATCGCTAGCGCTCGGCCTGGCGGGGCTACTCGGTCTAGCCAGAAAAAAAGCTTGAATACATATGTGCTAAATTGTACAAGCGAACCCGTTTTTTTACCATGGCAAACACATCGAAAAAATTGGATTGGTGCAAAGTGAGGCTGGGCAAGGACCTAAATTGGTGGGTCACGGAAACCAGCGACAACGTCAACTGGGATGTCGACGGATTGAGCATAATCGACCCGCGGCAGAGTTCTCACATTCTCGAAACGCTCGAAGGGTTGCGTCCGTACGGTTTGGACGACTCAATCGTATCGAAGGCCTTCATAGTATTTTCCATAGACTCTCGCATAGGCAAGGACGGCATAAAACTCGTCAGAAGCGACGACAGCGTTTTCGATGCGGAATCTCAAGAGCTGTTTCTCTTGCCCGACACCCTCGACGAGGAGCGCTCCCCCTACGCCGAATTTCTCGACCACATCACAAAACTTCAGGTAAAGATGCTCAACGACACGTTCCACTTCGAGCAGGATCTCGAAATTGAAGACCTCGAAGAGCAAATCCGCGAGAAGTACTCGAACGACTACATGGAGGGGCGCGCAATACACTCGTTCATCGAGATTATAGACATTCTCGAATACGTGCCCGCCGGATATTCGCTGGATGACCTCGACGAGGACGGCGGCAAGAAAAAGGACGAAGAGGAGAACTACGACGAAATAGAGGATATCGCCGAAGAGGAGATCACCGAAGACGACACCATGAAGTGGGACGAGGACGAAGATTCGCTCGACGACGACAATTATTACGACGATGACGACGACGCCTCTTTCGACGATCTCGATGACGACGACGAAAAATACTAAACGCCGAACATAGGCTTCCGTATTTTATCAACTCTACATATAAAGAGTCCCGACCATACTTCGGGGCTTTTTTTTATTCATTCTTAAAACCAAACGCAGCGGGAGGGGAAAAATCTATCGGCATAAAAAGACAAATTCCATTCTCTGTAAAATTGAAATTCCCGCAAAAAATGTGCGTTGAATAATTGGCGCATGTGTTTGCTGAAAAATGACAGGATATAGCGCGCGGTTGTCGTGGCATGAGTATGGTGTAATGGTGTGTGTATATGTGTAGTGGTGATGTGTGTGTTGGAGAAAAAAAAGATAAAAAAAGAAAGAAATGGGAAAGTGAGAAAGAGCAAAAGGGATAGGGGGAAAAAATAATAAATAAATCTAAAGGGTTCAAAAACTGGTAGGTCGCATGGGGAAATGTGAAATTGCAACGCGCCGTAGCGCGAAAAATTTTCCGCACTATAATTTAATCCCGCAAGCGCTGGCCCTGCATGTAGAGATTACCCCCCTGCCCTTATTCGCCTTGCAATCATACTTTAGCGCGCCCCGCGATTTTTCTTGTATATTTTACGCCAAGTTTGGCGAGGCAAATTACGAAAGTTAGGCCTTGTGCAGAGTTGCCTCGCCGCTATTTACAATGCGCGCAAGGCCGTCGTCGGTGCGGACAATCAGGTTGCCGAGGCTATTTATTCCCTCGGCCGTGCCGCAGAATCGTTGGCAGCCGAGGGCCACATCGACGCGCTTGCCCCTGAGATAGTCGTACTTCTGAAATTCGCCAAGCATTGACATATCGCGCGAAAGGAGAGCCTCGAGTACGGCGTTTGCCGCTATCCGTTGGGCCTCGCCGAAAGATATGGGCGTACTCCACAAGCTTCGCAAATCGGCAACCGAATTTGATATCTCGGCGGGCACTTCCGATAGTACGGGCGAGAGGTCGTAATTGATGCCTATGCCAAATACTATGTTGTATAAGCCGCCCACATCGACCATTTCGGCCAACATGCCCGATACCTTTAACCCGGATTGGCTGTAGAGATCGTTCGGCCATTTCAGGTAAAGCCCGCAGGATAGCCGGCTGGAAAGAGCCTTGCAGACGGATATCCCGGCCCGGACAGTAGCGGAGGCCATCAACTGCGAATCGGCGGGCATACACGCGGTTATAGACATGCATATGGAAGCGCCCTCGCGCGAAAACCAGCTGCGCGCCATTCTGCCCCGCCCGTTTGTCTGCTTTTTTGCGACGACTGCAAAGGGCGGTTTCATCCCCTCTTTTATGAGGTTCACGGCCTCCGTGTTTGTGCTGCGGCATTCGTCAAACGAGACGACGGGCATTTGCCAACCTTGAGGTGTTTTGCAATCTTTTTGGGAACTTTGCATGTGTATTTTTTAGCGGTATTAAACGGCCGTGCGGCCGGGCTAAAGATTCGGCAATTAAAAAAAAAGCGCGGGAGAACCCCGCGCATTGGAAATAAAAGCACTACATTTTGCCCCAGTGCTTCAACAGCGTCGTGCCGATGACCGACGGTGTATCGGCCACGGCTATGCCCGCGGCTTGGAGAGCCTTGATCTTGTCCTCAGCAGAACCTGAATTGCCCGATACTATCGCCCCGGCGTGACCCATTCTGCGGCCCTTCGGAGCAGTGCGGCCGGCTATGAACGCCGCGCAGGGCTTCTTGCAGTTTTCCTTCATCCACTCGGCCGCCATCTGCTCGCCGTTGCCGCCGATTTCGCCTATCATGACAATCGCCTCAGTCTGCGGGTCGTCGTTGAACATTTTAACGGCGTCGAGGTGGTTTGTGCCGTTAATCGGATCCCCGCCTATGCCGATGACAGTGCTCTGGCCATAGCCCAGTTGCGTAAGCTGCCAAACAGCCTCGTATGTGAGCGTGCCCGAGCGGCTGACTACGCCGACATTGCCTTTTTTATGTATATATCCGGGCATTATGCCTATTTTGCACTCCTCGGGGGTGATTACGCCCGGGCAGTTCGGCCCGATTAGGCGCGACTTGCAGTCCTTCTGCATCAGGCGCGTTTTTACTATGGCCATATCCTTTACGGGAATTCCCTCCGTTATGCATATAATAAGCGGAACTTTTGCATCGATTGACTCCAAAATGGAATCGGCGGCGAAAGCCGGCGGAACGAATATCACGCAAGCATTTGCGCCCTCTTTTTCGACCGAATCGGCAATCGAATTAAAAATCGGAACTTTGCCCTCAAACAACTGGCCGCCCTTGCCTGGAGTTACGCCGGCGACAACTTTTGTGCCGTATTCCAAACACTGCTTGGCGTGGAAGGAACCTTGGCTGCCGGTTATACCGCTAACTACTACTCTTGTGTCTTTATTTACCAGTACGCTCATTTTCTTTCCTTAAAGTTTAATTTACTTGTTCTGCGCCGCAACTATCTTGACGATCTTCTCGGCCGCGTCGGCCAGAGATTCGGCAGTCGTCAGCTCTATGCCGCTGTCGGCGAGCATCTTTTTGCCCTGGGCGACATTGGTTCCCTCCAGCCTGACGACAAGCGGAAGCTTAAGGCCCACGTTTTTAACGGCCGCAATCACGCCCGCTGCTATGACGTCGCACTTCATGATTCCGCCGAATATGTTGACCAATATTCCCTTTACATGGGGATCCTTCAATAGGATATTGAAAGCCTGCGTTATAGCCTCCTCGTTTGCGCTTCCGCCCACGTCGAGGAAGTTCGCGGGATTTCCGCCGTAATACTTGATGATGTCCATAGTAGACATCGCCAGACCCGCGCCGTTAACCATGCAGGCGATGTTGCCGTCGAGGGCTATGTAGTTGAGGCCGTATTTGTGAGCCTCGATTTCCTTCGGATCCTCTTCGTGGGGATCGCGCAAAGCCTCGATATCGGGGTGGCGGAATAGACCGTTGTCGTCAAAGGCTACCTTCGCGTCGAGGGCTACAATGTTGCCCTGCTCAGTAAGAATTAAGGGGTTAATTTCCACAAGCGAACAATCCTTGTCGACAAACAGCTTGTACAGGCCCTTTATTATGCCAATAAACTGCTTCTTCAGCGCCTTGTCCTGGCCGAAACCGAAGAAAAAGGCAAGGCGGCTGGCCTGGAAATTCTGCAAACCGATATCGGCGTCGACGAGCATCTTCATAATCTGGTCGGGAGTTTCCTCTGCAACCTTTTCTATTTCCATGCCGCCCGCAGTCGATGCTACTATTGCAATCTTGCTGCTGGCCCTATCCATGAGTATGGACAAATAATATTCCTTCTTAATATCCTGCGGCTGCGCAAAGAATATCGTACCGACAACCTTGCCCGCCGGGCCCGTCTGCTTCGTGACGAGAGTGTTGCCGAGCATCTTTTTGGCAATCTCGTGCGCCTCCTCGCGCTTGACAAACTTTACGCCGCCCTGAAAGCCGTCCTTAAACGTGCCTTTTCCTCTGCCTCCGGCGTGTATTTGCGACTTTACCACAACGTGGTCGCCCTTTATTTGGGCTATGGCCGCGTCAAACTCCGATTCCGACTTTACGGCTACTCCGTCCTGAACGGGGACTCCGTAAGCCTTGAACAATTCTTTAGCCTGATATTCGTGAATATTCATTGTGCTTTTTGCTTATAAGTTTTCAAAATACAGATATAATAAAATACTTAAAATACGGCGCGAAAAGCGTTTGTCCGAATTGCCCGCATTCAATTTTATTAGCAACTACAATGCTATTGCCCACAATACATTGCTTTCAAGCTTTTTTTTATTTTTTTACCTGGCGCAAACGTTTGAGATAAACTGCACTTATATTTTTCAATATCCGCCTTGCGCCGCGTTTGACAAAATCGCAAAACGCGCTTTAGAACCACTCGCTCTGCAGTATGTTCCGCTGCCCCGCCGCCAAAATTTGCATCGATCTGCAATATCAAGAGTTGCACAAAGAAAAAGTGCGCTGGCACAAAAAGAACATGTTTGGTGCATGAACCGTTTCTTAGGGGGAAGGCCGGAGATGAAAAAGAAAAATGAAATAGCAAAAAAACATATTAGCGGCGGAATTTGAATGTTGCCATATGAGCGTGGATGCCATTTCCCCGCATAAATTGCAATGAGAGAAAAAAAGAAAAAAGCGCTTCTTAGGCGAAAGAAATGCGCTTTTTCGATGGAATGCGATATGGATGGAAATAATGACAAGGGGGAGAGAGAAAAAAAAAAGGTGTATGCAGACTATGTATGCAAAAAAGGCAAATAAGGGAAAATTGGCTGCCGCGCAAGTTAAGCGGGAGTCGCGCGCGATAGGTAAGATGAGGTAAAAACTCACTTGTCGAGGAGACTGCGGAGGGTCTTGACAAAAGAATCGTCTTGGAAGCTCGATTTTGTCAAATACGCATTGGCCCCGCACTCCAGCCCGCGCTGCTTGTCTTCGGGGCGGTCTTTGTACGATACCATGACCACGGGCAAATTTGGATAGAGGTTTCGTATCTTCGCCGCAAGCCCCAAGCCAGACATTCTCGGCATATCGACGTCGCTTACGACGAGGTCGTACTTTGAAAGGCGCACCACATTCCAACCATCGACGCCGTCGACTGCCGTATCCACGTAAAAACCCGCTTTTTCAAGAATCTTTTTCTCCACCTCGCGCACAGTTGCCGAGTCGTCGACAACGAGAACGCGTTTCTTCGAAAAATCCCTGTGAGGCGAAGCCTCGGAAAGTTCCGCCTTCGCGCCGGATAGGTAGCGGGAAGCGTAAATTAGAATATCGTCTATATCCAAAATCAGAATAGGCAGGCCCTCCGATGTGAGAGCCGCCGCCGACACGCACGCTATTTTCCCAAGCGACGTGTTCAACGCCCTGACCACGAGCTCACTTTCCTCGGGAATGCCGTCGACGGCAAAGCCCCAAAACCGACCCCTGCCCGACAATACAACTATGTACAAGAGGTCGTCTGCCGGGAGTCCTTGGCCGAAACCCAGCACGGCGGAAGTGGGCACGATGTTTATTCGGCTTTTATTGTCCATGAAAAAGTTTCCTCGCAAATCAGCGCGAATGTCGCCGCGGTGAACCATGAGGGTTCTGTTTACGCTTGAAAGCGGAAAGGCGTAAGGCTGGGAGTCGACATTGACAACAAGAGCCTTTAATACTGAGCGGGTAATGGGCAGCTTTAGGGTGAATGTGCAGCCGCGCCCGGACACGCTCGATACCCCCACAGATCCGCCGACTTCCCTCATTATTGTTTGAACTACGTCTAGCCCCACTCCGCGGCCGCTTATTTCGGTAACGTCGGTTTTCGTCGTAAAAGCCGGCAGAAATAGAAATTCAAAAATTTCGTCCTGCTGCATCTGGGCGAGTATATCCGGCGGAACCAGCTTGCGCTCGAGAATTTTGGCCTTTACCTTGTCCACCGCTATGCCGCGGCCGTCGTCGGAGACTGTGAGCAAAAACATGCCCGACGAGTGCGATGCCCTAATGGATATTTTCCCCGCCGGATTTTTCCCCGCGGCCTCCCTTTCCCCAGGCGTTTCAATGCCGTGGTCGCAGGCGTTGCGCAAAATATGCACCAGCGGCGATTCAAGCTTCTCGAGCAAATCGCGGTCTATTGATGTGGCCGCACCCGAAATCTCGACGGTTATTTTTTTTGACAGATTGCGCGAGAAGTCCCTTACCATTTTCGGAAATATATGCGCCAAGTCGGAAAACGGCCGCATGCGGCTTTCTAGAACCTCTCCGTACAACCTCGATGACAAGAGAACATTCTTGCGCGAATATTCCGAGAACCTTTCAAGCGCATCGCCGAAGGAAAAATCCTGCCGGCGCAGATCCTCGCCGATGCGCTCGAGCCTCGCCATGGCCGAATGTTCTCCGGCGGGTGAGGAGAGCATGTTCAGAGCCTCCTCGAGCCGGTTTGATATGCGCGCGTTCTCCGCGCGCATATTCGATATTATCTCTTTAAACCCCTCCAGCTTTCTGTTTTCAATAAGCTCTTCGGCGGCGAGAGACATTATCGAATTAATGTTGGAAAGAGATATCCTAATAAAGTTCAATTCTTTTTGGCCGGGAGCATAAGAGTTCTTTGCATTGTCCTGCACCGGGCGCGAAGCAGTCGCAGGCTGCTGCTCCCCCGCCCCGTGGAGCGACGCGCCCGCCTCCGACGAAGATTCGACCTCTCCTAGAGATTTCATGAGGGAATCAAAAAGATTTTTGTCTATGCGGTCGAACCCGCGCTTGCACAGCTGGGATAAGAAATCGACGCACGAAAAGAAGACGTCGAGGCTTTCGTCGGAAAGGCTTATTTTATCCTTCAATGCCGCCGAAAAGCAATCCTCCATCTTGTGGGTAATTTCAACTATCCTGTCCATGCCGACAGCGCGGCTTGCGCCCTTTATGCTGTGGCTTGCGCGCATGAGCGCCTCGAGCTTCGGCTTTGAGTTGAAATCTGAACCGAGCTCAACAAGCGTGTTGGAAATTAAGTCTATCTGAGTGGAAACGTCGGCTATAAAAAGCTCCTTCATTGATGCGTCCACTGACGGAAGGCTCTCAAAGTTGCCTGTCTCTTCGGGGGAGAGCTTGGGAAGTATGTGGCCTTTCGAGTCGGTAAGCGCGCCGGCAATCCTGCCGGTAAACCCCGCCTTTGCGCAGGCGCTTATGCGCGCGTCCATAGAATCGACAAGTTTTTCAATCTCGTCGGGATTCGATTTTGTGATAGCCCTTAGGATCTCGGCGCACTCTTTTGCATTGGGCTCATCCGGGGCTAGCGCGCGGCCCGAGGCAAACAGCTGTTCAAGCGCGTTGAAAAGCCCGACAAGCTCTACAAAGCCGACAATGCGCGCGCTAGTCTTTAGCGAACGCGCCACATTTTCAAGCATCGGGACATCGGCCGGGCCGTTCATTGACGCTATTATGGCCGAAGAGTTTGAGCGAAGCTCTCCCAAAAACAACTCGAGCATGAATTTCTCGTTTTTCATATCGCGCGCCTGGCTATTGCACCGGCAAGCAGATCCACATCTATTACCCACACCTGCATATTGTCGGTATCGAATTTATTGGCTATAAACGGCGAGTCCCCCTCGGATACCTCTTTTATCCGCGACGCGCCGACACTGAACATGCCCTCAATTGAATCGGTTTCAAATGCGAATTTTTCGCCGCCGACATGGCAGAGGACCATCATAGACGACTTTCCCGATGAAGAATCCAACTTGAAAGCATTCGCCACGCTCACCACGGGGACCAAATCTCCGTTTATGTTTGAGATCCCCTCTATCGCGTTGCCCGAGCGGTGAGGTATTCTATGGACAAAAACCGACGGCGTAACCTCGCCGACCCACGCGGGCTTGAGTGCAAAAAAATGCCCCGCGCACTTAAAGACAAAAAATGATTCCGTCTTTTCTGTTTCCAGCGGCGCTTTTTGTTTAGGAGGCTGGGAAAGCTTTGAAATTGTCCGAGCGTCGGGAAGAACGGGTTTTTGCGCGGGATCCCGACTGCTTTCGATATTGGGCCCGGGATTATTCATTTGTATTCCCGGGAATATTGTTCATTTTGCGGACCTCGTCGGACAATGCCTCCGAGGAAGCCATTAGCTGGGCCCTAAGCGAGGCGAGCTGTTTGAGAGACTGCGAAATCTCGGAAAGCATGTCGTTTGCCTTGTCGATATCGCCGCCGCCCTTTCGCACGCGCTCCATCGCCTGCGAAACTACGGGGATGGCGTTTTTCATGCGATCAACGACGACGTCCATTCCGGAGAGAATCTTTGCATATTTCTGGGAGAAATCGCCCAAAGTCTCCATAAGGCGCGCAGATTCCGAACTGTCGTAGCCTATGGCCGATTCAATATCGCCGACGATCGTCTTCATCGCCGAGGATGAATTCGATATGCTTTCCGATATTCTGTTTATTTCCCGCGCGACCACCGAGAACGCCCCGCCCGAACGCCCCGATTTTGCGGCCTCTATAGAAGCGTTAAGCGACAGCAGATTAGACTCGTCGGCGACTTTCTCAATGTCGGCGGACACGCCATTTATAAGGCGCATTTTATCGCTCATGCTTGCGTTTCGCCTCATGGACGACGTTGCGTTTCGCGAAAACACGCCGGTAAGGTCGTCAATAAAAACAATCTCCTTTCTCGATGATTGCCCCGAAGATAGCGTAGAATTTACCGCCGAATCGATTTTCTCAAGCTCCGCGGCGGCCTCCGCCCTGGATTTTTCTATTGAGCCGACCATCGCGGACATTTTTTGGATTAAAGCGTCAATTGAATTTGATTCGAATGTATAGTTGCCCAAAATTTCGGAAATGGCTTTTGAGGTTTTTCGGAGCGTTTCTTTTGAGCGGATCGACCTCTCCGTAGAGTCCGCGACCGACTTTACCGCTCTCGACATGGAACGCAGCAAGCGGCCGGTTTCGTCTGAAGACGAACGCGTTGAATTGAGGTCCACGAAGACGCCCTGAGCCATATTGTCGGCCGCCGAACGGCATGCATCGATTCTATTTGACATTCCGGAAGCGGCGATAAGGCCAATGAGCCCTACTGCAATTACGGCGACAATCATGCTTGCATTCCCGGCCAGAGATGAAGCCGCTGTAGACAGGAACTCGACCTCTGGGCGTATATGCACCACCAGCCATTTTGCGCCCTTTACTGCAGAGACGTCTACATAAAATGACGTCGAAGATTTCGCGTCCTTAAATATTGAGACTTTGCGTTCGGAATATTCTCCCGATACGGACGCCGAATTTTTTGCCGCATCGACTGCAAATTGCAAAATCGACGAATAAAACCCGTTATATTTGGCCAAATCTATTTTTGAGGACTCGTCCCTGACGAGCATTCCGTTTTCCTCTTTTAAGAAATTTTGCACAAAATTGCCGGCCGAGTCCAAATAGTAATCGGAAATGGAGACAGTCTTAATGTTCTCGAAGCGGCTTGAGGCTATTATTCTGTTTTGAGTGCTCAGCAGAAAATACTCTTCGCCTTTGACTGTGCGCACCGATGAGATAATCGTCTGAATGCGCGAGAAATCGCTCATGAACGAGACTTCGCCAGCCAGGCGCATGTCCGATATGACGGCGCTGCAATATTCCACCGACATTACTTTGGCCTGGTTTAATCCCGGTTCGGATATGAGGAAAAGATCTTTTTCACCTGACTCCATGCGCTTGCGAAGAGACGCGAAGTTAGCGCTAATGTCAGATTCTGAAAGAGGCGATAGCACCAGATCGCCATCAACACGCCCCAGATAAGCGCCGAAGCGACCGCCTCCCGATGCGGCGATCCAGTCGTCAATTGTGGCGGCTGTCTTGTTTGATGCGAAGTCGTAAGAGTCTATCGCGCCGTCGGCGTAAACGTCTTTGCCATCCCGGATGTTTTTAAGCCCGAGATCCGCACGGAAGTCGTTGAAGTCTGCGTTTATCGAATACGCTATTGTAGCCCCTGTATAAAAAGGGAAGGCCTCCAACATGCGGCGGATCATTTTTATGCTGGAAGCCCTATTGCCAAACAAGATTTCCGCCGATACAGCCGCACTTTTGGCAAGAGATATGCCCCTTATATTTTCCGCAGAAATCTTCGAGGCCACAAGGTCTGTATCGAGAACAAACCCTTTTTTTGCCGCGACCCCCAGCTGTGAAAAATTTTTGGACGACATATAGAAAGCCGACGCCGACGCCACAACCAATAGCGGCAACACAATGTAAAGCAAAAACTTTGTCCTTATGCGCATTTTCCTACAATTTCGGCGCATATTCTAACAATGCGCCTACCCATGGCAAGATTTATTTGAGCAGGAAGAGCGGCGGCAATCTACAACAAAGGGCGAAGAAACGATTCCATTTTTTATCTGTCGCCGCACATGCCATATCGCGGCCTAACAATACACGCCCAAAGATTGAGGCCGCACATGCGCAAAAAAAAGCGCGAACGACAACACACGCCCGCGCTTTTTGATTTCGATAAAACACTATCCCATGAGCTTTGAAAGAGCCTCGGAATAGCACTTAATGGTATTTTTGACGACCTCGTCTGGGAGAACCGGGCCGGGGGCCTTTTTATTCCAATCCAAAGTCTCCAGCCAATCGCGCACATACTGCTTGTCGTAGGAGGGCTGCGACTTGCCTACCTCGTACTTGTCGGCCGGCCAATACCGCGAGGAGTCCGGAGTGAGGACCTCGTCGATGAGATAGATTTTTCCGGAATTATCAGTACCGAATTCGAATTTCGTATCGGCCAAAATGATGCCGCATTCGGCGGCCTTGCGGCTGCCCATATCGTAGAGTTTTAGGCTTGCGGTTTTTATCTGGTCAAAGACGTCCCGCCCGAGCAATTTTGCGCATTCTTCATTTGTTATGGGCATATCGTGGCCTTCCGCAGCCTTAGTCGTCGGCGTGAAGAGCGGCTGGGGCAACTTTTGCGATTCCTTCATTCCCGCAGGAAGAGTAAACTCAAAAAGTTTGCCCGTTTGCTTGTATTCCTTCCAGCCGCTGCCTGCCAAGTAGCCGCGAGCGATGGCTTCGATGGGCATCGGTTTTAATTTTTTGACGATCATCGAGCGCTCGATTAGTTCCGGGCGGTCTTTAAGCAATTCCCTGACGCGCTGGTCGTGGTTTTCAACCACGTGCGTTGGCATAATTTCCGCGGCGAACTTAAACCACCAAAGGCTAATCTGGGTGAGCAATATGCCCTTGCCCGGGACGCCGTTTGGCATGATTACATCGAAAGCCGAGATTCTATCTGTGGCGACAATTAGCAGCTCGTCGCCGATGTCGAAATTTTCCCTAACTTTGCCCTGTGAAATTTTCTTAAATGGCAGTCCTTCGACTGTCATCAGTGGTTTTTCCGGTAGATTAAAATTCATGGCGACATTGCAAATGAGCTTGCGGAAAAAATCAAGAATATAATGCGCAAGAAACAACCGATATACGAAAGAACGGCCTGCGAAATGACGCATTGCGCCGGCGCCGCGGGCGGCGGTATTGTTGTTGTGGGGAATAGGCCGAGATTTTCGCGAAATACGAAAAAAAAAGATTGACGCGAAAGTGTCAATATGTAGCCTGTGAGGGATAATACGTAGGAGAGGTGTCAGAGTGGTCGATCGTACCTGACTCGAAATCAGGTGGGCCCGCAAGGGTCCCGGGGGTTCGAATCCCTCCCTCTCCGAGGAAGTTATGAAAAACGCGAAGTCTTCGGACTTCGCGTTTTTGGTATTTGTGGGTAGAAATTTCGGACAGTTAACAGTTGTCCAACGGGAGGTTTTACGCTCGTTTTGTTATTTGATTCTTATCAGGTAGGTTGAAAACGGCGTCATTGAAAGAACTTTATTTTCGGAAAGGACTGTATTGATTTCTGTAAAAATATAGTCGCGGTCTATAACGAGAACCGATTCTGCTTCGCCTTCAAACTCCAGTTTTACATTTCTGCTTTTTGTCGAGTAATTGGCAATCAGCAATGCCTTTTGGTCTTTTTGAGTGTTTGTTGCCGCGCACATAAACAGGTTTTCATTTTGCAGGTTTGGCGTTTCCACGCACTCGCCGAGTTTGTAGAGGTCGTTGTATGCCTTGAAGGCGAAGAAAGGTTTTGTGTATGTGAGCGATGGAAATTCGAACAGTCCGCAGTAGGTGCGGTTGGGGGTGGCATCGTAATACATTGCCTTGTCAATGCTACCGCGCTGCATTGCGCAGAAAGCCGCCGCGCACATCGCCGCGCCCACATTGTTGCGCAACTGTGGTTGGCGCGAATTGAGAGAATAGTTCCATTCGTCGAAAATACTTTCCGTTTGGGTGAGTCCGGCGGCGTCGAGCTTTTTGCGGACGTAATCGGCATGGGCTACAATTTCAAGAGGCTGGTCGGAATACAAGTGCCAAGAGAAGAAGTCGAGCGGGACAGGGTCGGCTTTGTCTGACGCCATTTTAACGAAGTCATCGAACCATTCAAGCACGCCGAGCCCGCGCGTGGGGCAGTCTTCTATTTTTCGCGTGATTTCGAAAAAACCGCAGTGACCGAATCCGCCTATTTTCAAGTGGGGAAATTTAGTTTTCAAATATTTTGCTACCGTTTTATAGAAATCGAGAAACTCTTTGCGCGAGCCTTTCCACATCATTTTGTTTTCGGGTTCGTTCCATATTTCCCAGTATTCGATGTTGTATTTTACGCCGTTTGCCCAGCCTTGGGTGTAATGTTTAATTATCCCTTCGCAGATTTTCGCCCACTTGAGATAGTCTTTGGGCGGAAAAATTCTATACGCCTTCAGCCTGTGCGAATTTTCAATGGTAGTTCCCAAGCGGTAGAAAATTTTGGCGGGAGTTTTTTCGAAACTTTTGAGGTAGGCGTCGGTAAAAGTAAAGTCGTATGAAGCGGGGTCTTCGGGGTCTGCGTCGAAATTGCGGAAGATGTTGGGAACGTCTATGTAGACATTGCCGCCGAACGCGCCGGCGGTGTCGTGCATTCTCACAAACGGGAAGCCCGCTTCGCGGAATTCGGGGAAGTCGCCGTTGTGGCGGACAGGCGAATTGTTTACGCCGTGCAGGGGTTTGATTTTCCCGCAGGTTTTGTTCCAGTCGATTTTAGCCGAAAGGTTCGAGTCGACTTGATTGGCGACTTTCATTGTCATCGCGTAGTAGTCTACGGCGGGCTGCTTGACGGTTTCGGCGGCGAAAGAGTAGAACGCGCAACACGCGGCGAGTGCACAGTCAAGAATTTTTATCGGGACTTTATTCATAATTAACTTTCTTTTTCAATTAGTCGGTGGTGTTGGGGTCCGTCCGCATCTACGGAAGGCAAAACGGCGTAAAGTTTCTTGTATTGTTTGGGAACGGTCAATTCAATAATAATTTGATACTCACAAGTAAACGGACAAAAAAGGCTAATGCGCGGGCGATACGGCGGCTTTTTTGTCGTCTAACACCATTGCGGCAAAAAAACATTTTTTGAATTTTAAACCCAATCTTTTCTCCCCTCCCCCAAGAGGCCGATATTGGGGAAATGTGTTAGAGAGTTCCTGGCAAGTTATGCCCTTAAAAAGCCTTCATTTTTAGCCTAAAAACAGGCCTAAAAACGCCTTAAAAAACGCTTTTTCCCACCCGCCTTTTCGATCGTTTTTTTTAATGGGTGTTATACAATCACCCCCTATCTATGCCAAATAGCGCCAATTCGCCTCCGACACCTCTTTATTTGCAATATCCAAATTAAATGCTTTTGATGAAAAGATTATAATAAAACAATCTATTCGGAGATTACTTATTTGCTTCAATTATCGCGCCCAATTTTTTCATAAACCTTTGTTTGTTCCTAGGAGAAACAAGAGTAAAAGATTCTTTTCCTGTCTTCTTATTTTTATAGACTATTTTAATCCTATCAATCGTACATGCAGGAGCGGAAAGCGCATTGTTAGATTCACAAAACGACTTGATATTTGCATATGGTATTTCAGTTTGGAGAAATACTCCAGATTGTATACATAAACAGCCTCCCTTAAAAATGTATCTGCAGCGAATAAAAGCGTCGGCTATAAGTAAAAATAAGACAATTTCAAAAGCTAAGAACGAAAACACAAATGACATTGATTTCGCAGAAGCAGTTTCTGTAGATTCTATACAAAGTTCAATACACGCTGCTATAACTATAAATCCTGCAAGTGATATAGTTAAACAAAGCCACGTATTTATTTTTGAATAGAATAGATTATCGGTATCGTTTCTAAATTTTCTTAGCACAACGGTTGTTATTGTTTTTGACTGTTTTGTTGTTCCTTAAGCCAAACTTGGTATATGCTTGAATCGATTGGAATCAGTTCTATTTTGCCGGTCCATTTATCCAATCTAAGACAAGCATCGCGCGATTTTCCTAATACTTGGATTTCATATCTTAAAGAAAGTGTGTATAATCCCGCAAGAATTAAGAATAACACAACAATTACAATTTTGAATACTCTCATAATTTTTTTGATTCTATTTATTGATGTAAATTTATATTAAGATATATTTAATCTTATGCAGGGAAAGCGCTTATATAAGTATTGTTTTATATAATAGTTACACCTAAGAAGTCAATCTATTTTTCGGTATGATGCAACGAAGAATAGATCTTTGTTAAAGCTCAATTCGCCTCAAATAACCCCCTATTTTGAAAGAAAATAACGAAGGGAGTTTCGCTATCCTTTGGGCATAAACTTTTGCGATTGCGTCTATGACTTGCGGGCACTCCGCTTTTACCGCAATTTCGTACGGAACAAAGTCTCCGCTTTCAAGGCACTTTGCAAGTATCCTATGCAGTTCAAAATATCTTTGTTCAGCAATAGATATTCTCATTTTTATCAAGTACGTTTTATAAAATTAACAATATTTTTATTTAAAAGCAAAATACCACAAATAATAATTACAGATATGTAAAAATGCGGAAAGTACCAATCTGCCACACAGACGCCTCCATTTAGCATAAAAATATTAAGTGTTATAAAACCTGTCAGCCAAAGAGTAATCCAAGTCAAAACTGAAGTTGTACAAATTACTACTATAGATTGTACAATTAAAAAACACGTGAAAAATGCCGCGCAAATCAACCCTGCAACCCTTGGGTAAGTCCATCCCATTTTTGATATTATTGGCAATAGAAGAAAAAACGATGACAGCCAGAAAATTAAAGATGACACGAATGATACCAACATAGGAGATAAGAGAGAAAGTTTACTAGCAGTTGATTTGAAATCCGTTTTAATATGCATAATTATACCATACAAGAATGATCCGAATTGCAGAACTGCCCCATAAAGCATAAATTCAACTACGCTCGTCTGATCCAAAGCAGCCTTTCCATCAATGGGCGGTATTTTCCCCAGAAAACCTCCGGAAAATATAAATGCCGATAGTGGGACAAGGAGATAAAAAGCATAAAAACAAAACATACCCAAAATCAGAAAATACGGGATCCAGAGCAACAGAATAATATACCACTTCAACTTATTGTTACAAGTAAAGATGCAATGCCAAGCCAAGTGTTTTAGACTTTCTAGAATTTTCATAATATTTTACAGATTTTCATGTATTTTATTCCGTATGTTATTCTTTCCAAGCACAAGCATAAATAAAAACACATGAAGGTAAAATTTTATTTTAAACCCTTTTTTTCAAAACGCCAGTGCATAACTGGCAGTAGATATTTTTAGATATTGTTGGTTTTTTGTAAAGATTAAAGTTTAAGTTATTGATTCATTTACTAATTGCCCCCTAGGGGGCGGCGCACTTTAGTTCGTGAAGATAATCGCTTGGACTTTTCCAATTTAGTGTCTTTCGGGGGCGAGAGTTGATCTCGTTCAACGCAAATTTTAGTTCCCTTTCCGTAGCTTTTCTCAAATCCATTCCCTTCGGAAAGTACTGTCTCAACAATCTATTTGTGTATTCATTGAGACCTCTTTCGTAAGAAGTGT
>CALXLK010000014.1 GCA_944389175.1 uncultured Opitutales bacterium | reverse complement strand
TCTTTATTTTTAGGAATCTTTGTTTTTTTGTATATTGCAAAGCATAGAGGCATAGGCGCAAATTATAATCAATACCTGAAAAAATGGCCGTGAGCATGCCGGGGCCTTGCGGGCAAAAGGGCTATGCCCCGTCTGGAAGGATTTCGATTCGGCGTTCGCATAACCCGGGCATTTAAAGCCGGCTTGGGCTGCCTGCGCGCTTCCACTTAAGACCCCGCAAAAAAACGGAGTACAAAAAGAGCGGAGAGACTCTCTTCCCTCTTTTGTGCCGTCCGTACTTGCCGTCCGCGGACTGCCATCCCCTCCCGCCCAAAATTAAAATCGCCTCTTTATTTTTAGGAATCTTTGTTTTTTTGTATATTGCAAAGCATAGAGGCATAGGCGCAAATTATAATCAATACCTAAAAAAATGGCCGTGAGCATGCCGGGGCCTTGCGGGGCGCGCCGTAAAAAATTGTCATGCGAAATGTAGCGGGCAAGCAAAACCTGCGCGCTCCCCTGTTTGGGAATTTTTCGCGCGAATTTATAACATCTGCAGATAAGAGACGCTCGGCGGTTGCCTAAAATTCCCCCATGCCCATCGAATTTAAAACCGCGGCATATCGAAAACTTCTCGGCGGAAAGCTTGCCCTTAAATCAAAAATTTTAGGGAAAGTGGCGCGAAATCAAATGGGCGCAGATAAAAAATATATTTCCCTGCCCTTTCCTCCCCCGAGGCGCCGCGCGAGGAATTTCACAGCATTGCAACCCCGCGTATGGCGCGCAGCCGACGATTGATTGCGCGATAAGGCGGCCAAAAAAATCCGGCCATCTAAGCCGGATTTTTTCGCACCTATCTACTGCTGCATGCGTTCGTTTATAGACTCGTAAATGCCTTTTGAAATTTCGGATTCGTCGGGCTGGCTTGCGTGCGTCCATCCGCCGCCGAGAGCCATGACGAGGCTCACGCATTCGCGGAAGCGGGCGCCCAAAAGCCTTATTTTTTCGCGCTCGTGCATGAGCGCCTGGCGCTGAGCGTCGCTTACGGCAAAGTAGTCTTGGTTGCCAAGCTCGTACTCGGTCTGGGTGTAGTTTTGAACTTCGATGGCAAACTGGGTGGTCTTTACGCGCTCGGCATATTCGCGCCTCATGTGGGCTATGTTTGAAAGCGCAGTCTCGACCTCCTCTATAGCCTTCAGAACTGCAGACCTGTAATTCTCAACAGTCTCCTTGTAGGCTGCCAAGTCAGTCTCGCGCTGTGCGTAAAGCTTGCCCGCCTGAAAGATTGGAATGTAGACTTGCGGGCTGATACCCCATGCAAAAGAGCTCGCCGTCATCAAATCCTGAATTTTATTTGCTCCGAATCCCGCATCGGCGGTGATTGAAACGGTGGGAAAGAACGCGGCGGTATCGGAACCTATCCTTGCATTTGCCGCAAATACTGTGCGCTCGGCGGCGGCGATGTCGGGCCTGCGCTCAAGCAACATAGACGGAACTGCTTTGGGCACGGTGGGAAGAGTCTCCGAAAGAGGCTTGCACTCGAACTTGAACGTAGTCGGCGACTGCCCCACCAGAACGGCAAGCCTGTTGAGCGATTCGCAGCGCATGCGCTCCACGTAGCGCAATTCGGAAGCGGCCTCGCTCTCCTGCAAAAGAGCCCTCGCAAGGTCGGCGCCGCTTGCAAAATTTAGGCGTTTGCGCTTTTGGACAAATTTGCTCTGCTCTTTGCGCACCTGCAAAGTCTTATTAAGAAGAACAAGTTCCGATTCGTATTGGCGCAGTGTAAAATACTCCTGAGCCACGCGCGCGTGGAGGGCCAGCATCGCATTGCAGTACATATCGTAGGTGGCCTGAGCAAGCGCCCTGTCCTGAATGACAAGGCTTTGAATCCTGCCGAATAAATCCAAGTCCCAGGTGGCGCCCAATCCGACAAACCACGTTGTGTACGTACCCGTGGAAACGGGCGCCTCAACTTCGCTTCGGCCGTCGCGCTTGTACCAGTCGAAAGACGAAAGATGAGGATAGAGGTCGCTCTCGGTCATAAACGCAGCCTCTCGCGCGCGCTCAACCCGGTAGAACGCAGCGGCCAAGTCGGGGTTCGATTTGTCGCACAATTTTATAAGCTCGTCGAGCTTTGGATCCTTAAAGACGCTCCACCACTCGCCCTTGGGAAGGGCATCTTTCGGAGTCGCGCTCTTCCACAAGTCTTTCGAGTGTACGAAATCGGCCGATTCAAGTATGGGCTTGGCTATGCTTTGTCCGGGATTGTCGTAATCGGGTATCAATGTGCACGCGCTCATAGCCAAAGCCGAAAGCGGCAGAACCAGCGCGCACGAGACCTTTTCAAATGCTTTTTTACTCTCCATCTTTTACTGCCTTATAATTTTTGCGGATTACATAGAAGAACACGGGCGTAAACAGGAGACCCAGCACCGTGACTCCAATCATGCCAAAGAGCACCGACGTGCCCAAAGCCTCGCGCAATTCCGCGCCCGGAGTCACGCCGTAAGCCAGCGGGACAACGCCCAAAATGAACGCAAACGACGTCATCAAAATCGGGCGCAATCTGTTCTGGGAGGCGCTTGCGACGGCGCTTGCGGCGTCCTCGCCCTTGTCCTGCCTAATCTTGGCAAATTCAACAATTAATATAGCGTTTTTGCAGGCCAGACCGATTAGAACTATGAAGCCGACCTGCGTCATTAGGTTGTTGTCCAGATGGCGCCCCAAAACTCCGCATATTGCAAAGAGCAGAACCAACGGCACAACCAGTATTACAGACATTGGCAGTTTCCAATTTTCGTAAAGGGCAACGAGCATCAAATACACAAATATGACGCACAGGGCAAATACGTATATCGAGGTATTGCCCATTCGGCGCTCTTGGAAAGCAAGGTCTGTCCACTCTATGCCCATGCCGGCCGGCAGGACTTCCTTGGCTATCCTGTCTATCTCGGCCATGGCCTCGCCCGTGCTGTGGCCCTCGGCCAAATTGCCTATAATTTCCGCTGTCGGATAAAGATTGAACCTGGAGACGCGGTCGGGACCGAGCATTCTGCGGATTTTCACTACCGATCCCAAAGGCACGTTGACGCCGCGTATATTCTGAACCTTTAGGTTGTAGATGTCGCGCTCGTCGCTTCTCTTGTTTGTATCGGCCTGAACCTTGACGCGGTAGACTCTGTTTAGAATGTTAAAGTCGTTTACGTATATCGAGCCCAAATTGAATTGCAGCGTTTCAAATATCGAGGAAATCGGAACGTTGAGCTTCTGTGCGCGCTCGCGGTCGATATCGATATACAGCTGCGGAGAGGAAACTCTAAACGTGGTGAAGGCGTTGAAAATCGGGGCGGTCTTGCGCGCGCGCTCGGCGATAATCTTTGTGTATTTTTCTATATCGCGAATGCCGCGGCCGACCCTGTCCTGAACCTGGACTCTAAAGTCGCCGCCGACACCGATGCCTCTGACTGCCGGAGGCGTAAGAATGAAAGTGCTCGAATCTGGCAGGCCGTCGGAAAGCTTCCGGGAAAGAACTTTCATCATGTAGTTTATGTCGTACCCCTAGGCCATGCGCTCAACCTTGGGCTTCATTCTTACAAACAGCGCGCCCGAATTCGATGCGCGCGTGCGCGTGGCGCCGTTAAAGCCAACTACGCACTGGAATTCGTCGATGCCCGGAACCGTCCATAGAACTTTCTGCATCTTTTGCATAACCTCGTCGGTGCGCTCCAAGGCAAAACCGTCGGGAAGCTGGGCCGATACCTGAAGGTAGTCGTTGTCCTGCTTGGGGATAAACCCCTTCGGCGTGATGGAAAATAGGTAGCCGGTAAGAACAAGCAGGCCCACGTACAGTATCAGAACAATTACACTGTACCTTAAAACCCACCTTACAAACTGCCCGTACTTGGCAGCAACCCACTCAAACGACCTGTTAAACCATCTAAAGAACCAACCAAAGCAAAAGTTTAACATCCTCGTCAGCCAGTCTTGCTTTTGGTCCTCCGAGCGCAAGAGCTGGACGCAAAGAGCGGGTGAAAGAGTAAGAGAGACGACGCCCGAAATCACTGTCGAAACTGCTATTGTAAGGGCGAATTGCTTGTAGAACTGGCCTGAAATGCCCTCGACGAACGCCGTCGGCACGAACACCGCGCTCAAAACCAGCGTTATTGCAATCAACGCGTTCTGAACATGGCTCATCGTCTGGCGCGTGGCCTCCTTCACGCTCATGCCAAGCTTCATGTTTCTCTCGACGTTTTCGACAATAACAATGGCGTTGTCGACGACGATACCGATGGCCAAAACTATTCCGAAGAGGGAAATGTTGTTAATGGAAAAGCCGAACATGTCCATAAATCCGAACGTGCCTATCAGCGACACGGGGATAGCCGTAAGGGGTATAACTGCGGCTCTCCAGCTTTGCAGGAACAACAGTATGACGAATACGACCAATATCACGGCCTCAAATATCGTATGGTAAACGGCGTTGACGGAGGTTCTGATGAAAGTCGTATTGTCGATTGTCACCTCATAGTCGACGCCCGAGGGGAATTCGGCCTTCATTTCCTTAAGCATTGTATTGAGCCTGTCCGCCGTATCTAGGGCGTTGGAGCCCGGGAGCTGGTAGATTGATATGCCCACGCACGGCTTTCCGCCCAAATACGTCTCCGTTGTGTAGTCGTAAGAGCCGAGTTCGACGCGTGCGACGTCCTTTAATTTGACGATCTTTCCGTCGGAGGTGTATTTGATTATAATCTCCTCAAACTCTTCCGGCTGCTTGAAACGCCCCTGCGTGTTTATTGTAAGCTCGTACGCGATATCGGGGTTTGATATCGGCGCCTGGTTCAGCTTGCCGGCGGCAACCTGTTTGTTTTGTTCGCGCAGGGCCTTGACGACCTGTGAGGGCGTCATGTTGTAGCGCTCAAGCTTGTCGGGATTGAGCCAAATGCGCATGCTGTACTCGCGCGGGCCCAAGACCTCCAAGTCGCCGACGCCGGGAACGCGGGCGAGGCGGTCGTTCATTTGGCTTATTGCGTAGTTCGTCAAATAGAGCTTGTCCCTGCTCTTGTCGGGCGAGTACAAGTTTATGCTCATCAACTGGTCGGGCGAACGTTTTTTCACGACCAGGCCTATGCTTTTTACCTCTTCAGGCAAACGCGGCGTGGCTATTGATACGCGGTTTTGCACCTGCACCTGGGCGATATCCAGATTTGTGCCCACCTCGAAGGTTACGGTAATGAGAATCGAACCGTCGGCGCTGCATTCACTCGACATGTAAATCATGTTTTCCACGCCGTTGATTTCCTGCTCCAGCGGAGAGGCGACAGTGTCCATCAAAATCTCCGGAGAAGCGCCCGGATAGCTCGTCCTTACAATGACCGAGGGCGGAACCACCTCTGGATACTGCGCGACGGGCAGTCTAAAATATCCGACAATGCCTATGATTGTTATTACAATTGATATGACCATCGCGAAAGCCGGACGGTCGATAAAAAAGTGGGATATGCTAGTTTTCATTTTTCTTCCGCACTTTCAAAGGAGGGTTTCACCTTTGCGCCTTGGACGGCGCGCTGCAACCCGGCAACAACCACCACGTCGTTTTCGGTAAGCCCCTTTTCAATTATCCTGTATTTGCCAAAGAGCCTGCCGACAGTCACGGGGCGGTAAACCACCTTGTTGTCCTTGCCCACAAGCATTACATAGCGGCCCACAAGGTCTGTCCCGACAGCGCCTTCGTCTATTAATATGGCCCCTTTTCGAACTTCGCCGGGAACGGATATGGTGCCGAACATGCCGGGCGTCAGAGCGCCGTCTTCATTCTTGAAATCGGCGCGCATCGTCAAGCTCGCAGACTCCTGGGTAATCTGATTGTCCCTATAGTTGAGCACGCCCGTGCGCACGTTGTCGAGATTTTCAATGAGCGTCAGCTTTACCTCCGGACCCGTTCCCTTGTCGGTGTCTATCTTATCGAAAAAGCCGCGGTTCCTGTAGTTGACGACGTCTCTCTCTCGCTCAACTCGAAGTACGCCTGAATAAGATCGTACTTTACGATTGTCGTCAGTATGGTGGAGTTTGCCACGATAAGGTTGCCTATGTCGACGAGCCTCTCGCTTATTCTGCCGGATATCGGCGCGCGGATATGCGCGAACTCGAGATTGAGCTCTGCGTTGCGCAGGTTAGCCTTTGCGCTCAACAAGGCGGCGTTTGCCGCAAGCATTTCGCAGTCGCGGGTGTCGAGAATCTCCTTGGCTATGACGTCGGCCGCATAGAGCTCCTTGGCGCGATCGAGATTCGTCTTGGCAAGTTTCACGCGCGCTTCGACCTCGGCTACTTTCGCCTTTGCCGAGGCGAGTTCTGCCTCATATGTTCTGGGGTCTATGACGAACAGGAGATCGCCCTTCTTTACAAAATCGCCCTCCTTGAAGTTGACCGTTTCCAGATACCCCCCGACGCGCGCCCTAAGCTTTACCGACTCAACCGCCTGAAGCCTGGCGGTGTAGTCGTCCCAGAGGACGATGTCTTTTTTTATCGGCTTTTTTACAATTACCTCGGGCTCTTCATTGGCGCTGCTATTGTTTGAAGAGTCGTTGCAACCGGCAGTTATCAATAATACCGCAAGTGCGGATAGTGTAGTTATGTTTAGTATTCTCATCTTATTTTAAAATTTTCTCCAAAATTCTCGAACATACCAACCTGGCTCTCTGGGCCTGCTTGGCACCGAAAGATTTCCATTTTATGTCGTATTTTATGCCCGTGCGGGCCGTGTTAAAAAGATGCGTAAGGCCGAATAGCATGCGCGTTGCAATGCGGGCGTCCTCGCCCTTTAAACGCCCCCGGGAGGCTATCTCCACAAGCTCGACCATCATCTTAAACCTCGGCACAAACAGCTCTTTTAGGAAGATATCGAATGCTTCGGTATTGCATATTTCCTCGCGCATGAGAATTACTATTATGTTGCGCATGTGAGCGTTCTCCCCCGTCTCGCTGTTTATTCTGTCGGAAAAGAAATCTTTTATAAGGCCCATTGCCCGCTCGGCATCGGGCGCCTTCTTTATCTCCTTAAAACGCCTGAAAAACTCCGCCGTGGCGTACTTGCGCTGTTCTACTATCATTTTGGCAAGTTCCATGTACAGATTGTCCTTGGAACCGAAATAGTAGTTCATTAGCGCCAGATTAACGCCCGCGTTTTTTGCGATTGTGCGCATGCGCACCGCCCCGGGCGTCGTCGAAGCAAACTCCTCGAGAGCCGTGCGTATTATCTTTGCGCGCGTGTCGTTTAATGTGCCGGCAATAATGTCTTCCAAAGTAGGTCGCATAAAAATGTTTTAAACAAATGTTTAAAAGCAAAATAAAGTCAACATATTTTTTTAGGCCGCCGTATCGCGCCATTGCATCAAGTTTAATTACCGCGCAAATCCAAAGTTACGTAAAACTAAAAAAGAGAAAAAGAAAAAGAATTTTTGCGCGCAAAAAATCTACCCCCTCCACAGTTAGGCTGCAAGCGTTGTAACTCCTTCAATAGATAAAAAAAAGGCGCAGAAAAGAAGGAAGGAACGAGTAAAAATACATTATATTAATTTTACGTAACTTTATGCAATAAGCGCGCAAAAACAAATTTTTCAGAGGTGGCCGTGCGCTTGTCTCTCCAGATAAGGCGCCCGAAAACGTGAAAAATTGGCACGCCGCACAGAAAAAAAAATAGGAAGAGACGCGTTGCAAGAACTAGTGAATCTTTAAATTGCAAGCTCGTTATTTGACTTCAAGATCTACAGATTTCAAGCTACAGCCGAGGCGACATTATACCGCTCCCGATTTTTTGCCGACGTATCAAAGCGGCAGCAAAAAGGGAGCAAAAAGTACATAAGGAGCAATGTTTTCGTTCATCATTTTGCTTCGTCGCCGCCGGATTTATTTTTCAACAAATCCGCGGGGCGAAAAACTGCCCAAGAGGCTCTTACTTTCAAAAAGTCCGGCCGCATTCCTTATGGGGGATCTATACGGTTTACTCTTTGGTTTTCCGTGTGTATAATATACTACGGAGTCGCTAGCTATGTCCATTCCGTCCACATACCCGCCATCTTTCATTTCCACAATGCCATCGCCTATTCTCGCGTAAACTTTTTCGCTTTTTTCGTCTATTACATACGAATTTCCGAAATGTTGCTGGCATTCCAAGTAAATCATTCCGCCATTTAGTTTATAGACTTTGAAATCGCTTAGCCGGCAAGTATCCATATGTATCCCCACCGTTTTACCGCTTGCAAAAACGATGCTCCTGTCGTACTCGGGGCACATGGCAAACAAAGGCTTTAACCGCATCTGAAAAGAATAATCGGGGTGTATTTTTACGTACTGGAAACTATTAAAGTACGCGAACATCCCAGCTGCGAATATGGCAAGCGACAAAGCCAATGAAAACGCAAAGCCCAATACGAACGAAAGGCATGTCTTTAGCATCGAGAAATCGCGCCTTAACGCAAGACTCCTATAAAACAAAAATCCTATCATTATCGCGATGACAGCCAGCATTTGGACAAGAAATAAACCGGCCGAAGCACTCAGAGAAAAAAGCCGCACTATTTGATTGCAGCAAATTAGCGCTAATACAAACGACGCACCCATAAACGCGCACACCAACGGCGCATATTTAAGAGTAAAAACAATAAAATTATGCTTGTACTTTCCCTTATCGAAGAGTCGCGCCATCAACGATACCGCCACTAAGGAAAAAAATGTAATTACTACAAGCATAACGCCTTTCTGCAAAATTTGAGATTTTTAGAAAGTTATCGGGCGCGCCCGCCGAGCCCGACCGCAGCAGAAGAACAAAAAAAATTAATCACTGTCAAGTAATTTATATCGGCAAACACAATAATATTAGGCCGATTGCGCGGGTATCGTACATTATTTTAGGGAGGAATATTTTGCGCGTTTTGTCTTCTAAAAAATTATATAAAGTAAAATATTTTGCATAACGGGCGCGTCACTATATATAGTTAAGGTGCGCTAAAAATTGTAAAAATTGCCAAATTCTTAGTAGAATAAAAAGGCATATTAGACCCTCCTGCATTTGCGGCGTATTATAATTGTCTGAACTTATCGGATAAGATTTTTGCCGTTGGCAAAAAATTTTTCTGACCGAAATTAAGAGCTCCCTAACCGCAAAGACTCCCCGCGCAATAAAACAAAGCACGCGCGACATGAAAATCCGTTTACAATGCGGCAAAACACCCGCAAAATAACCGCCATTCAATGTTTTCAGGCGCCTCCTTGTGCCGAACGTCGGCAATTGTATAAGGCATTACTAAGATCAGGCACCTTATTTTCTAAACATGTCTGGCCATCATATTTAATTTTTACAATAAATATACAATCCATCAGTATAGCAAAAGTTATCAAATAATTGGTAAGTTATATGTTGACAAACGGAAGGAAAGCGGCAAGAATTAAAACGTTTTAGTTCGGGCGTTAATCTAGTGAACCGATGCACAAAACGTCCCCGTCCCTTTTGGGAAACTGCCTGAAGATTTTAACATGCCAATGCAAAAGACAGTTTTGTTTCTTTACCGACTGTGCGCCTATGTGCACATGGTCTTGCTATATTGCCGCGGAGAACATCTTGGAGAAAATCTGCAAACTCTATTTGCCCCAGGCGCAATAAATTCCGCGCGAAATAATCATACAGGAAACCTGTCAGGCCTATTTAGCTTTGTAAAAGTGGGAAAGGAAATCATAGAATGAAAAATATACCAATACATGTCAGCGTTTTGATATTTGCCGCCGCCGCGGTTTTTTCCATAACCTCGTGCAAATCTCAGAACCAGGAGTCGGGTTCCTGCGGCGAAAAAAAATGCCAGGGCTATGTGCAGAAAAGCCCTGAAAACAATAGATACCTCGGTCTTACAACAGGGCAGACGTACATACCAATCGGCATGAACATATGTTTCCCGCGCTTTTTAACCGACGAGGAGGAAGTTTTTGCAGACTACGAAAAGAAATTCGCCCAGCTTTCAAAAAACGGCGGAAATTACGTGCGCATATGGCTATCGCACCCGTTCTTTGAGATAGAAGACTCAAAAGCCGGCCAATACAACCCTAAAAAGATCGCGCGCATAGACAGGCTTTTTGACCTGGCCGACAAATACGGGATAAGGATGAAGCTTTGCTTCGAAAATTTCATAGAGCTTGCGACGAAAAAATCCTTCTTTACGTTCAACGCGGCGCCTCCGTTTGACAAGAAAATATACTCAAAAGACTACGGCGGAGAATTTGAAACTACGGACGAATTCTTCACCACGCAACGAGGCAGAGACACTTATCTTGCCCGAGTCAAGGTCTTTGCCGACAGATACGCCGAGAGAACATGCGTATTTGCATGGGAATTGTGGAACGAGTCTTCGTGCATAAGAATAAAAAACGACAGGATAAAGGTTTTAAAAGAGTGGCATTCTTACATGCTTTCAAGGCTCCACAAGATGTTCCCAAACCACATGGTGGTAATAAGCCTGCCAAGCTATGACAACACCAACGCGCGCAACAACGTCTATCCCGCCCTCAATGCGGATCCTCAAAACGATGTCACGCAAGTGCACAACTACTTAAACGAGGGGAGAGCCCTGCCCATATGCGTGCAGCCCACCGACGTCTTGTGCGCCGACGCCGTCAATTCCATGCTAAAGCTTACCCCCGAAAAACCCGTGCTTTTTGCCGAGGTTGGAGCGGCCTCGCCCAACCACTCAGCGGGGCCCTCAAAATACTACGAAAAGGATTCCCAGGGGCTGTTCCTGCACGACCAAACTTTCACTCCGTTTTTTCTCGGTTCCGCAGGCACTGGAATGTCGTGGCATTGGGAATACTACGTGCAAAAGCATAACCTCTGGTACGTATTTGGCCGTTTCAGCCGCGCGGTGAAAGGGATAGATCCTATAAAAGAAAATTTTGTGCCGAAATATTTTGAGACTAAAAATCTGCGCGTATATGTGCTTGACGGGAAAAACACAGTCATAGCCTATTGCCGCGACAAGAACAACTCGTGGGCGACGGAGCTTCGCGACGGAATTGCCGCAAAACCGCTATCAGGCGAGGTAGTTTCCCTTTCGCGCTTTACCCCTTCGGCAAAAATAGCCGACGTGTATTTTCCGTATTCGGACACCTCCGCAAAGATTCCCGTTGACGCCCCGCTGCCGGAATTTATGCGCTCGGCCGTAATACGCATAAGCAAATAAGATCCCTATCTGCATCTCAATGTCAAGGCGCGCACTCTCTTTTTAGGTACCGCCGCGCCTTAGGCGTTTTTTTTTGGGGGGGAAGAGAGAGATAAAAAAAGCAAACCATGGGAAAAAGCAAAATGGGGAAGATGCCTTTAGATTTTTCTATCCCTAATCTTGTCTATCTGGTCACCCCGTAAAAATTGTCAAATCCGCATCCAATATTGGCCTTTCCTAAAAAACTTTCTCCGCCGAGTCTTGAAGGTGTTAAGGGATGCGCTGTTGAGCTGCCTTTTCACAGATACTTCTCCTAAAAATTACCGCGCGTCCACCCGAAAAATTTACTGATATTCAAACGTCAAATTCATAAACAAAATCCCCCACCTTTTTTTTATACATTGACATATTTAAATGGGACACTCTTTCCTCCTATTTTTCTCCCCTTCCTTCCCCCCCAAAAGAAAAAATAAAAATCCGGCGGGTTACGCGTAGGGAAAGACAAAAGCAGTTGAAAATCTCCACACCGAAAGCTTGGCACATCGGAGATAGCGTCAAAAAAAAACGAAACTGCAGGCACGCCAGATGCATAATATGCCTATGTTGCCGATTTTTTACTCTCAGGAAAATCGTTTCTAAAATCCGAAGTCATTCCCTGGCTAAAACGGCCGCGCAAGCAAAGCGTAGCCAATAAAAATACTCGCGCTTTCTCTTTATTTTTCATTCTTTTTGGCGCATTCCGGACAAATTCCATTGAATGTTATGCTGACCTGGCAAGCACCCGACAAAACGCTTGGCAAATGGATTCCGGAAATATCGACATCGGTTATGCGCCCGCATTTAGAACAGAGAAAATGCCCGTGCCTCTCCGAGGCGTATTCGTACTTTTTCACCCCGGGAACCTGCACTTTTCGTATGTATCCGCCGCGCTCAAAATCGCTTAAAATGCGATATACGCTCTCGGGCCTAAGCTCGGGGTTTTCGATAGAAACCTTGGCCATGATGTCTTCCATGCCGAGATGGCAACGGGCTTTGTAAAAAATCCTGTAAATAATCCTCCGCTGAATGGTCTTTCTCAACCCCGCAGCCTTGCAGAATGCGGCGAATGACGCCTCAAAGTTGTCCTCATTTTTTTTCATCAATATCATGCTGAAGACATGAAAGGGCAATTGCAATATTTTTATAAATAATACTTGACTGCCATTGTTAATCATTTACATTAACTCCAAAAAAGAAAGGGACGCTCGTTTCTTTTTAGAAAAGAACTAAGGTTTGTGTGAAACTTTCTTTAAACACCTAAAACGCGAATAAACAACCAACCTAGCAATCTAATAAAACAACTACAGGCAGGAGAGACCTATGGAGAAGGACAAACTCACAAACAACTTCGGCAGGCCGATAGCCGACAACCAGAATTCCCGCACGGCCGGTCCGAGGGGCCCGATGCTCATGGAAGACGTTTGGTTCCAGGAAAAGATGGCCAATTTTAACCGCGAGGTTATCCCGGAAAGGCGCATGCACGCAAAGGGATCCGGAGCCTTTGGAACATTTACGGTGACCCGCGACATAACAAAATACACGCGCGCAAAACTTTTTTCGGAAATCGGGAAGAAGACGGATGTCTTCGTGCGCTTTTCGACCGTTGCGGGCGAGCGAGGCGCCGCCGACGCGGAGAGGGATATCAGGGGCTTTGCGGTAAAGTTCTATACAGAGGAGGGCAACTGGGATTTAGTAGGCAACAACACCCCCGTTTTTTTCCTGCGCGACGGCCATCATTTCCCCGACCTCAACCATGCCGTTAAGCGCGACCCCAAGACAAACATGCGCTCGGCGAAAAACAACTGGGATTTCTGGACGAGCCTGCCCGAGGCGCTCCACCAGATAACAATCACCATGAGCGACGACGGCATACCCGCCTCGTACCGCAACATGCACGGCTTTGGAAGCCACACTTTCAGCATGTACGACAAGGATTGCAATTTAGTTTGGGTGAAATTCCACTGGGTGTGCCAACAGCCCATAAAGTTTCTCACCGACGCCGAGGCCGAAGCCGTCATTGCAAAAGACAGAGACAGCAACCAAAGGGATCTTTTTGAGCACATAGAAAAAGGCGATTTCCCCAAATGGAAGCTCTGCATTCAAGTAATGAGCCAACAGCAGGCCAAAGACCTGCCCTACAACCCGTTCGATCTTACTAAAGAATGGTATACGGACGAATTCCCCCTGGAGGAAGTCGGCATAATGGAGTTGAACAGAAACCCCGAAAATTATTTTCAGGATGTCGAACAGGCCGCCTTCAACCCCGCCAACGTCGTGCCCGGAATAGGTTTCTCGCCCGACAAGATGCTGCAGGCCAGGCTATTTGGCTACGGCGACGCACAGCGCTACAGGCTTGGAGTAAACCACTATCAAATTCCTGTAAACAGGCCGCGCTGCCCCGTCACTGGGTATTCTCGCGACGGGCAAATGCGGGTGGACGGAAACCACGGAGCCAAGACCTCCTACGAGCCAAACTCGTACGGGGCCTGGACAGAACAGCCCGAATATAAAGTACCGCGCACTCCTATATCCGGCGACGGCGATTCCTGGAACTTCAGAGAGGACGACGACGACTATTTCAGCCAGCCGGGCAGGCGCTTTAGGGCTATGAGCGCCGAGCAGAAAGAGAGGCTCTTTGCCAATACCGCAAGGGCCATGTGCGATGTTCCCGAATTTATAAAGCGGCGCCACATTGACCACTGCACAAAAGCCGATCCTGAATACGGCAGAGGTGTTGCGAAGGCTCTCGGATTGGAATAGTTATTTGGCCAAAAACGCCCGCGCTTTGAGCGGGCGCTTTTTTATTTTTATAAGTTCCAAAATTTATTTCTTCACAAAACAGCAAGGCTCCCCGTTATGCGATCAGAACGTTGATAAAGCCCGCAATCCGGCAATTCTTACCGGGCAGAAGGCTTTTTGAAAAATGCTATGTGCAAAGCTGTTTCTTTCCGGCTAATTTCTAAAGCGATAGCAGGATTTGATCAATTAGCTATGTGTCTTGTTCAATAGACACATTTCTTCTTATGGATTGCGATAAAACCGCGCTTGCAAAGCTTACGCTGCTTGTGGCGGACTGCGCGCACTGCTATGCGGACGCTCGCATATGATTAATTTGTAAAAAGAAATACAAAGGCGAGCTCTCGGAGACAGACATTATAGACAGGCCGCATTGCCAAGTGGTACCGCAAAAGGGCTTCCACAGGGTCTTTGTTGCATCGATAGAGGCGGCCTTAGTCGGACAGTGGAGAATTGCAATAAGAAACTTGACAAGGTTGCGGTAATGAAATTCATTCAAGCCCTGAATTTTGACTGACTGGCAAAGTCGATAGACACATGCGATTTAGGTTCGTATGCCGCGAGGCGTTTCAAATTTCAGAAGAGAATTTGTGGTAATAATAGCATGAACAGATGAGCTTCTTATCTCTGACATTCCTTTGTTTCTTTATACTTCTGCTCTTCCCCTATTATTTGGTTTCGCACAAGTTAAAGCTATCGGTTCTTCTATGCTCAAGTGCGCTGTTTTATCTAGGCTTTGGCCTTAATTTCTTTTTCTTGTTATTTGGGCTGACTTTGGTTACTTTTGCCTTTTCCATGTTTATTCCGAAGCTTAGAGAAATCCGCTTCAGGAAGTGCGCGATGTCATGCGTCGTTTTGCTTACAATTTTGCCGCTTTTGTTCTTCAAGTATTTTGACTTCATTTCGGATAGTTTATCTGAATTATGTTCTCATTTGGGATTTAATCTTGGAGAGCATACTCTGAAATTGATGGCTCCTGTTGGAATATCTTTCTATTCTTTCCGAGTACTGAGCTATTTGTTTGATTTGTATTGGGGCAAAATCACTCCCGAGCGAAATTTTCTAAAATACGCCTTGTACGTTTCGTACTTTCCCCACATATTGTGTGGCCCCATAGAGAGAGCCGGAAGTTTCTTTGTCCGCATCGACAAAAATATAACTTTCAAATCCGAAAATTTGGCTTTGGGAGGGAAAATTATAATATTTGGCCTATTTAAAAAACTCGTCATAGCAGATCCTTTGTCAGTGTATGTCAATTCTGTATATTCTTCGCCCGAGCACAGCTCCGGTTTAGTTTTGCTGCTTGCTGCCGTGTTCTTTTCCGTACAAATTTACTGCGACTTTTCAGGATATACGGATATGGCAAATGGTTTGTCGAGATGCCTCGGATTTGATTTGGTGGAAAATTTCCGCCGCCCTTACTTTTCTAGAAATGTGAAAGAATTTTGGGGGCGTTGGCATATATCGCTATCGACTTGGTTAAGAGATTACATATATATTCCGCTGGGCGGAAACCGCCGCTCGAAGCCCCGAAAATACCTCAACATAATGGCCACTTTTGGGATTAGTGGATTGTGGCACGGGGCAAATTGGACATTCGTAGCTTGGGGAATACTGCATGGATTTTTTCTTGTTTTGCACGATTTACTCATTGGGAGAAAACGCTCTGGAAGTATCGGCAAGGATTCATGTTTCCTGGCTTGTTGCAATACCCTGCTAACCTTTGCCGCCGTTACGTTTGCTTGGATTTTATTTCGGGCGGATTCCTTTTCGCACTTCGTCGAGATTTTAAGCGGAATTTTGTTTCGCTTTGATTTGTCTTATTCTTCCATATCGTCGCTTCCTTTGCCTTTTACCGGCGACAATACATCGGTAGCGCACTTTATTGTGGTTGTGTTTTACATGGCCCTTTTATTCGCGGACTCGGCAATCAGGGAATTTGGAGTTTTCCAGGGCTTAAGGAAATATGATTGGATCTACTACTCCTTTATTTTGGCTTCTGTATTCTGCTTCGGATATTTTGGGAAATCTACCTTCATATATGCGCAATTTTGAACGTCCGCTTTATGAAAACTCTACTTAAGATAATTGTTCTGGCGGTTTTGATTTGCACTTGCGTTGCATCTTTTAAGCTTTGCTTTTCCCACAAGCTTCCGAACCGCAACAGGGGCCTATTCGGGGCGCGTGAAATGCTTTACATAGACAACCTGTTTGTGGGGTCTTCAATGTTTAGAAAAGGCTTAGATATGCGCGCCATAGAAGAGAAATTGGGCGATAAGTCCTATATTCTCTCATATAACGGCAACCAACCGGTGGCGATTCTTTTTGAATTGAAGCATCTTTTTAAAAGCGGAGTAAAAGTAAAAAATTTGTATGTTGATATGTATGCGCTCTCACTATTTGCCAAACCCAGTCTCAGCGATGAGCGCTTGATATGGGATCTGTCCCCTGGCGAGAATTTTGAACTTTTTAGAATACTGAGCGCAATCCGTAATGACAAATTCAAGTTTGCGTATTCATATTTCTTGTCGTCAAACATGTGCTATTTGGCAAGTTATCCGATATCAAATTATCTGATTTCAAAAAGATATAGAAAAGGCGCTACGACAAAATTTGCCTTTTCCGCGGGAATGACGCAAAAAGAGGCAGATTCCCTCGATTTAAGCTATCTTGACGATTTTCCCGACAAACCCAACTGCACACAGGTTGACGCCGTTGCAAAAATCGCAAAGTTGGCTTCTGATATGGGAATAGATCTTACCTTCGTCGATACAATAAAGTACAAGGGCGTTTATGAAACCCAAAAGTACAAAAGCATGATCTCCGACTATGAGCGGATTCTCAAGAGGCTTAGTGTGAAATATGTGAGATTTAGTGACGGTTTATTTACGGCCGACAGCTCAAATTTTTCCGACGGAGTGCATTTGTCGGGAAAGGGAGCTCGTAAATTTACGCTGTTGTTGTGCGAGGAACTTTCCAAGAAAACGAAACGCTGAATCTTTTTACTCGGTTGGGGAAACTCCTCTGCACGGCGATAAGCCTTTTTGCCGCCCCTTCTCAAACTGTCTCGCTCCTGTCGGGAAGCGGACTAAAAATCTCGACTCGGCAGTTCTTTTACCTTGCAATTTACATACACTAGTTTCTCGCATCGCCACAACAAAAGGTTATGTTGTGGGCAGTATCATAAAAAGTATAAATGGCTCTATTCTCTGAGGGAGGGATGAAAATACATCTCCAAAACACCCCATAATTTTCCATTATGCGGCTTTGGATCACATATAAATGCTCGGCAAATTAACCCATATGACGCAAAGGCCATCATATCAAAATTTATGCGGTTGCATTTGTAGCGCACTAAACGCTTATGCGCTGTTTAAAACATGCTCTCCCACATAGGTCAGTTTGGCGCTTTGGAGTATATTCGCTTTTTGCGGAAAGCGCATTGTTGAAGCTGCAATTTCAACAATATACTTCGGGAAGAGGTCGGGCGGAACAATACGCTTTTCGGCGAGAAACTTGTAGAACGCGCTTGAAATGCGCCTGTTGTGGTCGGGTGTTTTGCCCGAAGAGATGAACGCTTCAAGCATATCGGGCGTGATTGCCGATACGGGGATTTTTTCTCCGTACATAGCGCAGAGGTTTTCGAGCTTGCCTGTGTAGTAGGCGAGAGTTGAGGAGCGCAACCCGCGGTCGCGGTAGTCGTTCAAATACATATCGCGGACTTCGCCAAGCGCGTAGTCGCTCGCAGGCTTGTTGCGGACCAGATGCACGAATGTTTCCGCCATATCGCATAGGGAGAATCCGCGGGCGAAACATTCGCGTTTAAGGCGCATTACAAGTTCCTTTTCTTCGGTTGAAATGTCAAAATGCGAAGTCTTAGCATCGCCCGACTTTTCCGCCAAAAATTGCATGGCGTCCATTCTTGCGCTAAATGAGCGCGACGTACGCTTATTTGAGGAGCTATCATAGTAGCGGACTATAAAGGGGCGAGCTTTCTTGGATCTGTAATTGAGTCTGGGAAATTTATCCATAGGTCAAAATAGGGTTCTATTTTGAGTTTAGTCTCCCCGCTTAAAAATTTCTTACCCGCCTATGGTATTTACTCAGTTATGCAGAAAATACTCGTTTTGTACATCTATCCTATTACTGTACATTCCGAGAATGATAACTCAATAAGAAAGCTTTAATAAATCGCGGATCTTTACGAAGTTAAATTCCGTTCTTCAAAATCAGCTTGCTGAAACAATAGCGAATGGCAGGTATAATAGCGGACAATCGAAAGTGTTCATGTAATACTAGAAAAGTATAAAGTAGAAAAATTTATATTTCCTAATTTATATCTTTTCAATTTTTACTTGATAGAGTAAGCGAATCAATATTCAATCGATTCATGGCTTTAAAATGGGTATTATATTTTATAGTAATTTTGTTTCCGCTAATTATTCTATATGGCGAACCAAAAAGTGAAAATATTGCTTTAGATGCCAGCGCCACATTTCTGGCAGAACTTGAAGATTCCTTAAAATATTATGAATCCCATAAAGACGAAATAACTTCTAGTTTTATAGAAGCTAATAAAGATAAATTATGGCATGATACTACTTGTACGGGAATTCCGAAGTCAAGAAACGATATCTCCAATAGAGCATTGGAATTGTCTCTTTATTACGCCGGTTTCCCTGAAGAGATCTTTGGAAAGATTGACTATAACATTCCGCCTGATATGTGGAAATTCTCTCCGGGCGAAAGTATTAGACACTTAAAACGCGCTAAGGTGCGAGATGCAAAAAAAGCAATTCTTTTTGCGAAAATTTCCGAGGCAATAGCGGAATTTGACATGAAAACTGTTTCTCGCGCTTTGATAGAATCATACGAATTTGAAGGTATCGGTTGTCTCCAAAGTGTGGATATAATCTACAAGAGTGAAAAATCATTGGCTCAAGCCATCGAAAAACGCGCGCGAATGTACGAAAAAGCAAATGAGAGATCCAAAAAAGATGCACCGGGAAAGACATTAAAATGCTTAAAAGAACTAAAAGAAAGCCTTGATGTGGATAAAGAAATTCAAACATCTGAAATCTATAATCCTAAAAGGGCCTACCAATGGAGACCTTATCGCATATATGTAAACTACCATGGACTCTATGGGTTCAAGAAAGATTTGGAGAAAGTTCGACGGGTAATTTTAGCTTGTAATAAAGACATATGGTTGAATTTCTACACGGGCTTTTTAGCTCCTCAAGATACTGAATTAGCCAAGTACATTTTAAAAATTCAGAATACCGAAGAATCATTAAAATACTTGCAAAAAATAAAAGAAGAGAGCGGAAATTAATCCCCGCTCTCTTTTTTTACTTATTTTATTTTTAAATTCCCTTCATAAATAGGATTAGTTTTGGGTGAAAAATCTTTTATGATTCCGCCATTATAATTGCCTGTATTTTTATAACCTAATCTATTATATGAACCATCACTTGCATGAGAAGCAAGATAAGTTCCCATTCCGTCTTTACTGGAAGTCCATTGAACCTTTCCTATATTTTCAAAATTTTCTGATGCATTCCCTTTAAATGTATAAATTTTAAGTTGGGCATCAATTTCACTCATACCGTTAGTTTCAGAATTTAGAAAACCGACACGTTCTAATATTATATTTCCATCTGTATCAGATCTTGAATCATATGCCACATTATATTCTTTAGATCCATCCCCATCTATTCCTGAATAATTATATTTTACAGATAAAACAATCGTATATTCTGAGTTCGGTTCAAATCCATCAATTTTTATATCGTTCGCAGCCCAAGTTTCATTAATCCCTTCTTTATTTAGACTTTCTCTTATACTTGTAGCTTTATTTATGTCTTCGATAAAATTTCTGGAAGGATTGTGTTTATCGGTTTTTGAAAATGTTACATTATGCTTTTTTTCCATTGTCCATTTGAATCGCGAGGTTGGTCGGGGCCAGGGAATTCTTTTCTACCTATATTTGATTTCAGTGGTAGCGTTTTAGCAATATTACCTTCTGGATAAAGTTCATCGAAAGTCGCTATATCAAAAAGTAGGCAGATAAATTTTCTATAGCTTTCGGCGTTAAGAAATACCTCGCTCCCTGCTTCTTCGCGAAGTCCTGTGACATGAGAAGCTTCATGAATAAGCCAACTTGAACGAGTAAAAATTCTTTCAAAGTATTTATCACGCTCAAAAAATTTGTCGTAAATTGTAGTTGTATTGGTATCGGCATTGGTAGAGAGATAAACGTAATCTAAACTTTTTCCTTTTTCTTTATATATTGCTTTACGTTTAAACACCATTTTGCCGAGCAATACCTCATAAATCTCGGCATATTTTTTTAGAATGGTGTTTCGAGCATTATCGTCATAACAAAGGAATACATCGGTCATAGCCTCAAGCGCTTTTCTAGAAGATTCCTTTAATTCTTTGATTGCATCTCGCACTAATTTACAAGCTTCAACAAGCTGTGACTCCAAAAATGAGATTTCATCAGGTGTAAAGTCATCCGTTATCTAATATCTAATCAATATATCAGAGTTTCTTATAGTCTTTGCTCAGATTTTATTTTGAACGATATTTTTTCCGACTAAATTTCCAAGAAATTGTGCAGAAACAATACCTTTATTAATATTTAATGAATATACTTTTGTTACAGATTTCATAATCTGTAATAATATAATAAATTATTTAAAATTACAAAACAACTATTGAAGTTTTTGATACTTTTTGGAAAATTTCTAAAAAAATTCTGAACTTTGAATAATAGTTAGTTATCAATGCCTTGTAGTATGAATAATAAACAAGATAGTTAATTTATCGAAGAATCCGACAAATTTTGGTGCTTTAATATCCAATCTCCTTGGATGAGCGCAAGCCTGACGTCGGTACCAATTTGGTACCGGGCACCAAAGCCCTTCACCCCCCCATTTTTTAACCAAATGGTTAAAAATTAAGCGGTTTGCAAATCTTTGCAAACCGCCCTAAAATTGTAAACCGACGCATTTTAAATGGAGCGGGCGGTGGGGGGTCGAACCCATAACCTCAAGCTTGGGAACATTCAAAGCAGCTGAATTCCAGAGGCTTTTGCAGCGATTTTCTGGTGTCGCGCAGTCCCAGTACCCTCAAGCTCAAGTACCACAAAATTTAATCCAACAACTTCATCGTAAATAACTTGGCGAAATTTTGGCAGTACCAACAAATAAAGCCGAAAAGAACAATCCGTTTATCCTAAACAATGAGACACTATCATCGTCAACAATCAATAAATGTCAAGATTTTTCTTTGCAAAAATCTGCCCATTCCTGTCAAAATTAGTCTACACACGATTCTCCTCTCTTACCCAAATATTAGGTAAAAATTGCGTAATCTTCGCTTCGTATTAAATCCCCTCTTCCCCGAAAGGTGTTATTTTATGACCGTTTCTTGCGAAAATGGAAGGCAAGTGCAGAAATATATATTGGAGTAAATGGAACTATATAAGATTTCCTATAATTCAAAACGCAATTTTGAAATGTAGGAATTTTGCTTGACTAAGGTTTAAAATCTCAAATAATCTAAAATTAGATTTTGAATTGTAGGAGGTTTTATGTTCGTTGAACGCAATATCAAGGAGGCTTTCGAGCGTGTTAATTCGTTTTTCCCCATCGTGCTGGTAATCGGGGCACGACAGGTTGGTAAAAGCACTTTCTTGCGGAAAGTTGCAGAATCGTCACGTAAATACGTCTCGCTCGACCCGCTTGACATTCAAAAGCAGGCTCGCGAAGACCCACGACTGTTCCTTGCCAATAATCCCGCCCCAGTGATATTTGACGAAATCCAAAACGTTCCCGAGCTTTTGCCGTATATCAAGGCTGTCGTTGACGAAGTCCGCCAAACTTCGCCCGAAAAGGCAAAGGGAATGTTCTGGCTTACGGGATCGCAGCAGTTTCATTTGATGAAGGGCGTGTCGGAGTCGCTCGCGGGGCGCGTCGGCATATTGAATCTTTACGGACTTTCGAACGCCGAACTTGACGGACGCAAATCCCAGCCGTTTTTGCCTGATACCCCGCTGCCGAGCGTTCCTGCAAAATCGCCCATCGAAGTGTTCACGCGAATTTGGCGCGGGTCGTATCCCGAAATCGCAACGGCAAATCCCGATACGAACATTTGGTCGGCGTTCTTCCAGTCTTATATTCAGACCTACCTTATGCGCGATGTTCGCGCGTTGACGCAGGTTGCCGACGAGCACAAATTCTATGATTTCCTCCGCGCGGTTGCAGCACGTACTGGGCAAATGCTGAACTATTCAAGCCTCGCCCGCGATGCCGACATTTCGCAGCCTACAGCTAAAAGCTACCTGAGCATTTTGGAGACTTCGGGCATCGTAAAATTGCTCTATCCTTATTCGCGCAACAAAACCCGCAATATGGTTTCGACGCCGAAACTGCATATGCTCGATACAGGGCTTGCCGCATTTTTGACGGGCTGGACTTCACCCGAAGTGCTGATGAACGGCGCAATGGCGGGCGCATTTTTCGAGTCGAGGTGCGTTGCTGAAATCCTTAAAAGCTATGTAAACGCAGGAGAAACTCCCAATTTTTACTATTACCGAGACAAGGATAAAAACGAAATCGACCTCGTTATAGAGCGCAACGGCAAAATCTACCCCGTTGAGTTTAAGAAAGCCGCCACTGTCTCAAAGGCGGACGTAAAACACTTCAATAAACTCTCCGACTTAAAAACGCCAGTCGGCACAGGCACCCTAATAAGCCTCTATCCCGACTCAATCCTAATAAAAGACACCGTAAAAACAATCCCCTCGTTTGCGCTGTAGGCAAAAAAGTCGGTACACATCTTAAACCCAATACTTGAAAAACTGAATTATTTAAGAATTCAAATCCCAAAATATATACATATTTCTGGAATGAAATCATTAAAATATGAAATAATTGTAATGTTTCATCGATATCAGTCGTAAATTCCGATTCACTTCGCATTGTTTTCGTGCAAAGGTGGATTTCTGTAAATGGGTTCTGGGGCTGTTGCGAGAATATGAATCCCGAATAATTTGGAATACATCAAAAGTAATTCTTCTAAAATTGAAATTGTCTTATCTATGCTTTTTCGGCAAGGCGCCTCAACTGTTGAACAAGTTTGATGACAAACAATTTTATTTCTATATTTTCTAAAAATTTGAAATAACGATTCAATCTTTTTCAGATTTTCATCGTGTTTTATCCTATCGAAATCGGTCTTTATTTTATCTGATATATCGATATTAATTACTGTTTGTGTTGGTATGCATATAGCAGACAAACTACTACGCATAGAAAAAATTTCAGGTTCTTTTTGTTTAAAGAGCATTATAAAACCGCTAAAATTTCGATCGTCATTCTTGCGGTTGTTCTTATCTTTTTTCAGTTTATTTTTATTTGGAGTATCAAGTTGTTTGCAGAGCTCTGTAATCATCGTTTTATAGTAGAGGACATCTACAAAGTCTGTAAAAGAGTCTCTATAAAATTTATTTGATATGCAGGATGCTTGAAAATCCTTGTATATTTTTTGTGCATACAAAATTCCAGAAATGGGTTTAAAAACGTATTTGTAGAAGTATTCCTTTGTCTCTTCAAAAACAGTATTATTTTGCATTTACCTGTAATCCTTTAGTTCGATTATTCTATAATCCTTTTAGTGTTATTCGGCGCCGAGGGCGCGGAAGACGCCTTCGGTTGCCGAGGTGTAGGGGATAATCTGGAAGGCTGCTATTAAATCGGACGGCACGTTTGCGTATTCCGCCATTGAAATTGACGGCAGCATTATCCGTTTTGCTCCCGCGTCTTTACAGACTTGCAGGGCGGAGGCAAGATTTTCAACCTTGATGAGAGAACCCGTAATTGAAATATCCCCCAAAACAACAAGCGAAGCCTGTGTGGAGCGTTCGAGAGCTATTGAGCAAAGTGCAATTAGCGTCGGCAATGCCAATTTGTTGGTCATTCCAACGCCCTGCAAGTCGGCGTAGTTTACGATGTAATCCTTTGCGACTGTGCTGATTGATGCGCTGATTTCCTTTGAATGCGCTTTCAGATAGTTAAAACCCGTATTTGCCGACTCTTTGCATTCCCTGTCCGAGCCGATTCCCAAGCACGAAAACTTTCCGTTGCCCTGCGTCATTTGGGTTTCGAGCCTGAAAACGGCGGCACTCATTCCGTTTTTGCCGGTCGAAACAGTGTAGACCTGTCCTGCCGCGCCGAGTCCTTCGGGGATAAGCTTTCCTCCTCCTTGTTCGGGTACGGAAACGTACCGTTCTTCAAGCGTTTCGCCGTCGATATACGAAAAATTCACGTTGTAGAATTCCATTCCGCCTATTCGTTTCAGCTGTTCCTTCACGCGGCGGCGCATTTCGAGCGCGATTTTCAGGACTTCTTCAACCTCGTCTTTCGTGAAAATGCCGTCGGGATATATGAGCTTCAGCAGTCCCGAAACGGTGTGGCGGACGGCGATGGTATCGCGTTGATTGAGAGTCTTGCCGAGTTTGAAATATTTCTCTATGGCATCGCCGCAAGAGGTTTTCCGTAATTCGCGGACGAATTCGGCGAGGTAGTCGCTGATGAATCCGTAGTCGTCGGTAAAATGTTCGGGCGAAAATTTCGGAACTTCCCACCCCGGCAGATAGCAGTGGAATCTGTCCAGAAATGCGGTATCCGTTCCGATTTCGGGCGGGAACGGAACGAAGAGGTTTGACGTTTTCAAAAGCGTGTCAACGCTCTGGTTGATGTTGCCGACAAACACCATTGAAGCCGACGCCGATTTTTCGGACTTGCCGCGCGCAAACGAGCCCGACGCCATGTAGTCTTTCATAATCTGAATGCCGTCTTTGTCCTTAAATTTTATGCCAGCAACTTCGTCGAAGGCGACGCAATCCCAAAGCCCCACAAGCCCCATCGTGCGGTTGCTCATGTTGTAGAAGAGGTTTGCAACGGTCGTCTGCCCGCCAGAAACGAGAATGCTGTTTGGCGAAATTTCCTTGTAGAGGTGCGATTTTCCCGTGCTGCGCGGCCCCAATTCACAGAGGTTGTAGTTGTTTTCAACCAACGGTATCATTCGCAAAAGCAGCAGCCATTTTTGGCGTTCGGTAAGTGCTTCGGGTTCCATTCCTATCGAGCGCAACAGAACGTCAATCCACTCTTCTTTTGTAAAATTCTTCCTGCCTGTTTTCAGCTCTTCGATGTCGATCTTCGGCATCTGAATGGGCTTTAATTTCAGGATTTTTATCTCGCCGCGGTCGTCGTTGTCGTAATTGTATTCGAGGTTTACCATGCACCAGATGCCGCCGCACAAAAGGCGGTCGAACTCCTGCGGATACGATTCGTCGATTTCTATTTTTGTGAGCCCGAGGTTCGAAAACGCCGCGTGATAGACGTTTTTGCCCGTGTCAACCGTAACGGTTATCATGTCGATTACCGTGTGCGTGCGGTTCTTCATCAACAGCGAAAGAATCTTCTGCGACTCGTCGGGGCGCACAAAGTTTTTCTCCAAAATGTCCTTCACCTTTTGCACGCCGCTTTCGATTATTGCGGGATCGTCGGAAGAGCAGAACTGCCCGAGCAGATATTCCAAAACATAGACGGGGACATTTGCGCCTTCTTTAATCTTTTTGGTTAGGTCTTTGCGGACAATCTTGCCGCCAAACGCCGATTTCAGCTTTTGGCGTTCGATTTCCATTTGCGGAATTTCGCGTCCCGAGTTTGCGTTAAAATTTTCTTCCATGTTAGTTTATGCTTTTGGTTAAAGGTCGAAGCCGTCGTCGGTGAATGCTATGTCTATTATGAAGGGTTCTTTTGCGGGCGGGACAATCTTGTTCTCATCTTCTATCACGAGGAAATACGCGTTTCTTGAATTGTATTGCCCCGACTTTAAGTTGAACGTTCGCGTGAAGGTTCTGGCGTTCGCGTCCGAATCCTTTTTGTCGGCGATTACCGTCTGAATGTCGCTGATTAGCGCGCCCGATTCGTCGGTAAAATAGAGCCTGTATTTTGCCGCCGACCTGTTTTCGCCAACGGCGTCGGTCTGGTAGAATTTCAGCGCGAAGATGCGGTTCGATGTCCGTTTGTCGTCGGCAATTAGGCGGATTTCAACGGGGCGCGAATCGTATTTTTCCCTATTGCTTTTGAACGTCGCGGAGTCTTCGCGAACGCTGTTGAATTCGAGAACGGGGATTATCATTTCCTGCAAACTTGCGCCGCCGTGGATAAACTTCGATACGCCGCCCCTACGGCTAATTCTTATGTTTTCGCGCGGAGTAAAGGCGTTGAACTCGTCGGGCGCGGGCGTAAATTTTACCGACATCAGCATATCGTCAGCCGCCGATTTTTCCGCGATAATGTATCTGTCGGAAGATTCTACTGTTTGGACTTTGGATATTGATTTCGCCACTTTGTCGCTTTCGGCAAGCTCGCTTTGCGTGTATAAAAAGCCGTGGTCGGCGGTGATTACAATGCGGACGCCGCTTAGTTCGTTTTTGATTTTGCGGACTATGCGTTTAATCTGCTCTATTGCATTTTCACAGGCGGCGAATACGTCGGTTTCGGAGTGTCCGCTCTTGTCAACCACGTTGTGGTAAATGTAGATTACCTCCTGCCCGCGTACAAGGTCTACGGCGTCTTTTCTTACCATACCAAGCAGGGTTTCCGCCTTTACAGCAATGCTTTGGGGGTTGGCGGCTTTCAGGATTGCCTCGCGATTTCCGCTTTCGGTAGACTTTCCGTCGGCAAGCACTTTCAGCCCGTCGGGCGTGCACTCAACCGACAATTCTTTGTGCGGCAATAACGCCGCCATTCCGAATTTTGTTTCCGTCGGGAAAATCGCCTGCATTGGCTTTAACACAGCCTTGGCGGTGTGCGCCTGCAACAGTTCCTCTCTTAGCTGCACGGCAAGTTCGTAGCGGAACGCGTCGGAAATTATCACAAACGTGCGCTTGTCGCTTCTGACAAATTCTTCGTAAAAATTGTCCTGCTGCAAAACGTTGTCTATTCTGCCCGATGCTTTCAACACGTTTTCGCAGGCGGTTGTCCAGTTGGCGGAAAGCTCCGCCAAAAACCAGTTTGTGTAGAGGGCTTGGGCTTTGTCTCGCAAGACGCTTTTTAGTTTGTCGCCCAAAGATTCGAATCGCTCGGAATTTTCGCACTCGGCATAGGCTACGCAGAATTTGCGGTAGAGAATATCCATCTTGTAGTAGTCTTTTGCGTAGGCTTGGCAGATATCGGCGGGGTTTGTCAGATGGAAGCCTGACTCGCGGACGCGGCGGAACTCCAACATATCAAGATAGGTTGAAATTGCCGAATACAATACCGCGCACTTGCCCCACCAAAATTTGCCCTTGCGAATGTCCATTATTGAGCGGATTTTTAGAATGTCAAAAACGCCGCTTTCAAGTTCCGAAAACGTGTGCGAAATAATGGCGTCGTCAACGCATGGGAAGAATGTTGAATCGGCAATATCGGCGGGGGCTGCTTTTTCAAAGCGGACAATTATTTGAAGCTTTCTTTCGACAGCCTCCATGCACTTGGCGAAACTTGCCGAGTCAGTATGAAGCCAGTCGGAAAGTAGCTCACGGCAGAACGCCGCATTTTGGGGATTTTGGCAAATGTGCTCCTCCAAGCCCGAAAGCACGCTGCCGCCGAATTCGTCAACCGAGGCGGAAAGCGCAAGATGGCACATGAGATTTTGCAAGGCGTTATCCTGCCCGTCGCCCCAAACAAAACCAGTGTAGCGCAGAAGAAATTCCTTGAAGAAATCGGCAATCCCGAATTTCTTGAAAACCGTAAATGCTTTGTTTTCTTTGGCAGATTCTACGCCGCAAGCCAATACCGCGCGGATTACGGTTTTTAAATCAGATACCTTTGCGCCGCTTGCAACCGCAAGCATTGCAAGCCGCAAATGCGCGATTTTTTTGTCTACGCCGCCCGCAAATTCGCGCACTTTTTTGCGCCTTTCGGCAGACTTAAAAAACGACCTGTGGCGTTCTATTACTTCGCGCTTTTGGGGCAAGTCGGGCGTGGCTTGCATATCCATTTCGTTTAGCCAGATGGAAACCTTGTCGGCACAGAAAGATTCGCTGTAAAGCTCTACATTTAAAAGCCAGTTGTCCTCCTCTTCGGCGAACTTTTCGGGAACGTATATTAGGAAATTTTTCAGCTTTTCGTCAAAGCAGACGCGCTTTTTTACAAAAAATGCGTTGTGTGAGGTAAGCGTTATGAATTCGGCGTCGGCAAGGTTTGCAAACGCGCCGCTTTCGACCTCTTCGGCGAATTCGCGGTTGGGGTCTTTCCAGAAAACTATTCTGCGCTTGTAATAGTCGGGCAGCGGGGCAGCAAAACGCGAATTTAGCTCTTTTAATATTTTTTCGGTGTCCATCGGTTTTTTATTTGAGCTTGGCAAGAACATCGGCAAATAGCGCGTAGTTGTGCTTTACGCCGTCGTCCAAGTCTATTGATATGCGGATGTCGGCATAGTGGTGGATTTTTTCTTCAAAGACGTGCATTTCCTCCTGCTTTGATTTCAGGGCGGAAAGTTCCTTTTTCATTTGCGTTTGGTTGCCGCCAGTACCCGCAGTTAACGCCTTTTCAAGGCTCTCGGCATCGGCGGCATATTTTGCCTGAACCTCGTGCAGATAGCCCGTTCTAAGCCGCGCAATGGTATCGGGCTTGTAGCGGTGAATGTAGACAAGAGCCTTGAAGGCGTTTTTTCTGCCCGAGTCGAACAGCCAGTAGATTGGGCGTTTCTGGTAGATTTTGCAGTGGTCGGCAAAAAAGTCTTTTATGAAATATTCGCGGATTACCTTGCGCGGGTTTTCCTCTTTTCCGCCCAACGCCCGCGAGATGAATTTCAGGTTCTTTTCGAGATTCTCCGCGCCGTAGACGGCTTTTACAAAGTCCGCAAAACGCGCTACAATGTCGTCTTCAAAATATTCCCTGTCGCAAACGGGAATGATTGCGTCTTTGTCGGCGGGGAATGTTTTGTATTTGCTTTCGTCCCACTCGCCGCCCGCGAACGCCAAGCCGTCGGCATCGAGAGAATACCTGCCGAACATACAACCTACGGCATAGGAGATGAAACTTTTTATGTCGCGCTCCAAATCCGCCTTGCGGACTGTCACGTCTTTGTCTTCAACGTCGGGCGTGAGCTCGTCTTGCAAGTCGTAGATTTCAATGAATATTCTGTTAAGCTCTTCCTCGTTAGCCTTTAATTGACGGAAACGCTCGGCGCATTCTTTTTCCCAAGCAAGGAACGCCTCTTCAATGGTGTCAACCTTGCGAATAAGCGGGTGACGTTTGAAATCCCAAGAAGTCTCAAACGCGTCCCAATCTTCGCGCGAAATGGAAATGTTGGATTGGGCTAATGGATTTATTTTTATCCTATTTTCAAATACATTTGTAGAAATCGGGATTTGGTTTATTGTGCCCGATCCAGTATTGATTGTTGGATTTAGTATTTTTAATATTCTGTTAACCAACTTAGAGTTTAAATATCCCGTAAATGTAAATAAGTCATTTTCGCATTCAGGAAATAATCCATTTGCTCCTGAGTCAAAAATGAACCCATTTGAGTACTGTCTGCAACTGAAATCGCCTGATGTAACCCCAGACCAAGTAATTCCTGGCTTATAGTAATATTTTTCATTGCTAATTTTCCACCCTAGATTTTCTCCTATGTTTGGATATGCCTTTCTTGTTGCTTCTTTTATTTCTTCTCCGTCATTCAACCAATTTACGAGGTATTCGTTATTCCCATACCATTTTCTAAAATAACCACCTTTATTATATGGAGTCCATCTTCTTCGCGAAAAAATTTGTTCTTCTTTACTCCTGCATCCAAATATTACTTGATCAATAGAAACTTCGTACCAGAGTCGTAAAAATTTTTCATTATTTCCAGTACGCATTCCAATTCCTGCAAAAGCAAATTTCCTAACAGAATCCGAACTAAATATCGAAATAAACTTCTCGCTAACCCAATACGCAACGGGTGAGCCTGGGATTTTTGCGAAGTTGTCGGAGTCGGATTCGTAGCGGTTTTGACCAGAGAGGAAGCTTTCTGCTTTTTCCTGTTCGCCGTTTATTCCGATAAGGCGGACATACGTTCCTTTATAGCCAGAAACCTTTGTTTGTCTTTTTACGAACGCCGTAGTTTGCACAACCTCGCCACCGATTTCGTCAAAGGCGCGCGCTCCGAGGTGAGCCATGTTTACGGTTTCCTGTAAGGACAATTTTTTGCGCAGGTTTTCGTAGCTTGAAAGGAACATCCACGCTTGTTGCGTTATCATTCCGAAAAATCCGCGTCCGTTGGCAAGTGTTCCGCAACGCTCAATAAAACAGGCAAATAAATCGGCTTTTGAGTCGGGATAGTTTTTCTTTACGAAGTCGGAAAGGGTTTTATCCATACCGCTGCCTCCCATATATGGCGGGTTGGTTACAACGGTGTCGTATTGGCGCGAGAGCAGTTCGGCGCAGCGGACTATCGGCAGGAGGATTTCAAGTGCGGAGTCGCGGTTCAATTCGCCGCCGTTTTCTATTTCCGCAAATCTTACATAGAGCGGCGCAAAGTCTTTTACGGAAATTTTTATGAGCGAGCCGTATTCCTTTGCGTCGGTCATTTCCGCAAGAATTGTATTTATTGCCGATTTTAATTCTTCGTTCCCGTTTGCGAAAAATTCCACAAGATGGGGGTCTACATTGTTGCTTTCGCGGATTGGGTAGATGTGCGGCTGAATGTTGCGCGCAAGAAAGCGTTTGTCGTATCGGCAGGCAAGCATCATTACGGCAAAGTATGAAAGCTGGGCGGCGCGTTCGTCTAAATCAAGCCCGTAGAGGTTTTTTTCAACAATGTTGCGGACGGCGTCGCGCACGGCGTATCCGCACGACTGATATATTTGAATGAGAACTTCGAACATATAAACCAGAACGTGTCCGCTGCCCGAGCACGGGTCTATGCAGGCGATTTCTTCGGGCGAAATATCGGCGTATTGTTTGCGGATTTCGGCAAGAGCGGCGGCGGTTTCGGGCGATTGGGCGGCTTCGTCAAGGAAGTATCGCCAGTTGTTCCTTATTTCGTCGTGCGGGTGCCCTTCGAGCCAGAAACGTCCGAGGCTGTTTTCAACCATATAGCGGACAATCCAGTCGGGCGTGAAAAGTTGGGTGGCGGCGGGAATATCTGTTTTTGAAATTTTGATGTTCTTTTTGAGGTTTTCAAAAACCGCGTCTTTGGGCTCGCTGTTGTAATATTGATAGAGCCAGCCGATAATCTGCACGCCGTCGAGCCAGTCGGCTTCGGGAATTTGAGCAAGCATTGTGTCTATTACACTGCCGTCGCGCAAAAGGAAGTCGGGGAAGAGAAGTTCGGTGTAGTCGGCTATTTTCTGAAAGAGGAACGGCAAAACGCCGTGAAGGGCGTTGCACTGGGTGATGAGCAGGTATTTAAAAAGCTCTTCATCGTTGCCCGCCGATTTCAAAGTGAAGACTTTTTGCTTGTCAAGCCCTTCCAATTCGATTGACGCGGCTTGGCGCAAAATTTCGGGGCGGAAGTTGTTTTGCTCGTCGCTAAAAACGCGGACATAGCTTGGCAGAAAGCCGTTTACTTCCATAAACCGTAGCGCGATAAAGCGGTTGAACCAAGTGTAGGCAACTTCCTCCACAACGGCGTTAAAGCCGCGTTGCGATATGCGTTCGATAAGGGCTGCGCGTTGCGATTTCTCTGTAGGCGTATAGATTCTGCCGCTGACGGGGGCGGTGTCGGGGTTGCCGAAACCGCTTTCGGTGATTCCGTATTGTTCCGCCTTTTGGCGCACGCGCGAGATAAGTTCGCGCCGCGCCCATACTGCAAATTTGGAGATTGCGTTTTTGTTCATCTGAAAAGCCTATTTGATGTCTATGCCGTCGGCGTCTTTAAGAAGCGATTTGAGCGCGGAGCGAATGCGTTCAACATATGCGTCTATTTCGGCTTCGCTTGTAAGGCGCGTTGTGGGGAATGTGGCGGCCTTGGGGGCTGCAACAAACTTCTTTTGAGCCTCGTCCTTCAACTGCGAAACAAGCGATTCCGCCAAATTGCCAAGCCGGGTGATGTCTGCGTAAACCATAACAATGCGTTCCGAATTTTTCGCGTTTTCGCCCAGCCGCGCAAAACCTTCAGCGGCTTTGGCGCGGATTTCGTCGCAGTTAATCTTGCCGATGCAGTTTTGTTCAACCTCAGTCTGCGTGTTTTTGAGGACTTCGGCAAACTGCGCTTTCTTCTCCGCAAGCATATCGCTGTGGATTCTGCGGACTTTTTCTGCGAGTTTTGGCAGTTCGGGGATTTTTGAATAATTGAAACTTTTGCCTGCGGTGTTTGTGATTTCGCGGATTGCTTCAAGTGCGCCGCAAGCTTCGGGCGAAATTTCAAGGTATGGCTGGTCGTCGCGGTATTTTTCGATTGCAAGCAAGCCCTTATCGAACATTTCGCGCTGGGTTTTGAAAAACTCGTCAACCTTTTGTGCGTCTTCGCAGGCGTCGCAAAGGTAATTTGCAACGCTGTTTATTTTGTCTACAACTGCTGTGTTATCGCCTTCCTGTTCGCAAATCGACTGTAAAAGCGTTTTCGCGTTTTCAAGCACGGGTTTGTCGGGATATGCGCGGGTATTGTAGTTCGAGAGGAGTTTGTCGAATGCTTCGGTTTTCTCTTTGCAAAGATTGAGCGCGGCGGCAACGCAGTTATCTTCGTCGGTGGGAATGTCGCGCGCGAAGATTTCGCGGATTGTATCGCGCATTTTGCGCAGCTTTTGCGGCTCGATATTTTGGCGCAACTTGACGGTTGTGGAGGCGATTTCCGCGCGTTTTGTAAGCGCGCTCACAAGTGCGGGATTGCCAAAGTGCAGGTTTGTGCCCGATTTTTTTACAGTTATGCGCTGTTGTTTGAGCAGGCTTGCGACAATTAGGGCAACGTCAAGCTCCGTCCAGCCGTAGGGTTTTTTTGTGAAGTGCTGCTGAAGGTCAACCACGCTTACGGTGTGGTTTTGACGTAGCTGGTCGGAGAGAAAGTCCGCCATTTCAGTAATGGCGTATGTATTGGGTTCCGAACCTGCGAGGCAGTCGTTAAAGGCGATAATATCGGTTTCGCTCTTGGCGTGTTTTTCAATGAGGTCGTATTTTGTGTAGATGCCCGAAATGAGTTGTTCCATTGCGCTATGCACAATCTGGTCTTCCGACAATCCCGATTTAGGCGTAAAACTAGCGTCGCCCAAAATGAAGAATTTGCCCTTACGAACCGCCGTTTTTATGCGTTCCACACCGTCGCTGCGCAGCGTGCGCGACTTCTCCTGCTGCGAGGCGAGAATTTTTTGGGTCATCTCCGATTCTCCGCTTCGATTGCGTCTTAGGAGGTATTTCTTTATCTTCAAAGATTTCTCCAAGCTGTCGTAGTAGCCAGTGTCGTCGGCAAGGTTTATGATGGCGAACCCGTTGGACGAAACGGAGGTTAGGCTCAGGCTATTGCGCTTGTTGGGGTCGGTTGCCTCGCTTATGATTTCAAGCGTGATGTCGGAAAGCATTGCGCCCTTGAACGAGCCGTCGCACTTTTTGTTGAACGGGAAATCGCGCTCCATAAAGCGGATTTTAGAGTCCGTAAAAATATCGTCGAAAAATATATTTTTGATTTCCTCAGAAACGTCGGTCGTGCTGACATCGGTTTTTGCGATATCCTTTTGAATGTCCTGCTCTTCGTTGGTTAGGAACTTGTAGATGCCGCCGACTTGACCGATGTAGTTGTCGTTTTCCAGACGGGCGAGCGAGCCGCGAAGGCGGTCTTTGAGTGCGCGGGTGTCGGTATCGATGTTGTCCGCCATCAGGATTGCGATGTTGTCAAGGTTTGACGGAACGTCGTCAAGGTAGTACATCAGGTAAAGAAGCTTGTAAACGTCAACGTCCTGCGCTTCTATCTTGCTTTTGCCAACATTGTCGGCGCACTTTCGGATTGCATCGCGAATAGCGTCGTCAAGGACATTGTCGATGGAGTCGTAGAAACTGTAAAATGGCGCGATGGCTGTCTGGTCTTTTTCGAGCAGTTTTTTGGCGGCTTCCTGAAAGCCCGAAAGCATTGAACGCGCCCCGTCGGAAAGGTGTTTGCCTGAATTGCCGTGTTGGCGAACTTCGGTAAAAACTTTCTGCAAAAGCGAAAACTGATAGGGTACAAACGGGAATATATCAACAAACTCGGCTGAACTTTTGAAGCCGTGAATGTGCGATTTTGCGTCTTTGAAAGTGAAGAGATTGCGCAGGCTGTTTTCGTTGCCCTCGTAGGTTGCGGTAAGTTCCTTCGCCGCTTCGGGCTTTTTCTGCAAGAGACGCTTTTGAATGACCTCGTTGACCGACGTGGAAGAAAGCGTAAGACGTGTGGAAAAGCGCGCCTGAATTTTGGAAAATTCGTCGCTTCTGATTTTCAGCGCGAGGTCGTCCAACGCCGATTGCCCCGTGCATACAACCCATACTTTCCCGCCGCACTTTGTGCCGAGTTCTTCTACTACAGATTGCAGATTCAAAAGCAAATCACCGTCCGTGCCGATATATTGCCCTACTTCGTCAATCATAAACAACAGACGAAAATCGGCGGGTTTTTTGGAAAGGTATTTTTTGACCTTGTCAACAAACCCCGAAATGCTGCCTACGCTTTCCTGCCCGCCTATCCACTCGCGTGCGGCTTCGACCGACCAGCCGAGAACCGAGGTGAGGCATTTTATAACGGCATCTTTTCTGAACTTCAAATTGGCGCGGTCGGCAACCCATTCGCGGTTGGTGGCGGCTTGATACTGTTTTTTGAAGTCGTCGTATTTGCCTTCGTCGCTGAGGAAAAGCTCGAGCTCTGCGGTTTGGAGGTTTTCACCGTAAAAACCGCGGTGAGAGTAGAACACTTTCTGGAATGTCTTTTTGAGGGAGTCGGTATCCTTTTTTGTCCCGCTTTCAATGTCTATGTTGAAGAGGATCGTTTCGGTAGGGTGGTTTGCCGCCGACTCTATTTCGGCAAAGGCAAGCGGGTTGTCTGCAAACTTATCCTTGAAATATGCCACCGTGCTTTTGCCGTTTGCCGACTTGTTTTCAAGCAGGTAGGAAAGCATTTTTAGAAAGTGCGACTTACCGCTTCCGAAAAAGCCCTGTATCCAGACGCCGATATTCTCAACAGGCGCGGAAAAGCTTTTGTTGTAGTTTGAGAAAAACTTTTCAAAATGCCCGCGAAGCTCGTTTGTCACGACATACTCGCGAACTTCCTGTTCTATGACCGATTCTTCGTTCTGGTTTACCTTGATGACACCGTTGATTTCTCTTTCGATGTCGTCCTTAAACATTGTGCGTATTTTCATTAAAAATCCTTATCTTTTATTATAAAATCGAAAACGCCCGATAATATCCGTTTCTTGTTAGGCGGTTGAAGAGGCGCAGCTCGTGCCCGTTGTAATAGCCGGGGTAGAAAACGACGATTGACTTTTGCTGCGAAATCCCCACGGGAAGCGCGTTTAGAAGTGCGTGGACTCTGGCAAACGGGAAGGCGTCTCCCACGCCGTAGATAAGCAGATGTTCCGCTTTCGATTCGTTGAACGCTTTGCCGATGTCGTCGGCAAGTGTTGTCGTGGGAATGCTTTGGTTTAAGGTCTCCAAGAGAAGCTTGTCGCCGCTTGTCTGCTCTTCGTCTAAAATGCCGTCGATTATGTCTTCGCTTTCGCAGATTTTCAGGAAGCGTTCGTAGAGATTGCAGAAAAAGATTTTTCCCCCTACGGGCTGCTTCATTAGCATTTCGATAAAACACTGAACCTGCATTTCCGATTGGGCGTCGTAGGCGAATACCCAAATGTTGTCTTCGTTGCTAATTGCATTTCCGTGCAAAAATCCATCGGTAGAAAACCTTTCACCGAGTTCTTTCAGGCGTTCGCTGAGGAGTCGTGGCTTTTCCATTATTCAAAATCGTTAAATGCCGTTAATATAGCTCGGTTGCCGCGCTCAATAATCGTTTGACGCAAAACGGCGGGGATTAAAAGCGGCTGAAGTGTCTTGGTTTTACGGTCAAGGATTCCCGCTTCGCAAAGGGCATTGCGCATTGACTTTGCCATCGCGCGGATTGTCAACGCAGACCAACTTATTTGCTGCGGACTTTGTTGGCTTATTCGGTTTAAAAATTTCTCAGCATCGCCGCTGAAATGCCTGTCGAAGGTTCGGTATTTTTCGGCAACAACACAAAGCATAAAGTCCATCATCACCTTGTTTGTAAGCATCATTGAGTAGAGGCATATCTGTTTTGCCGATTCAGAAGATTCTTCGGCAACCGCGGTAATGAGCTCACGCGTCTCCAACGCATGCAGACGCTGCAAGGCTCGGCGAAGCACTTTTTGTGTATATGAACTGCCTGCCTTGAACTGGAAGAGGTTTTCGGAAATAACTTCTCCGCGAATTTCCCGATCGTTCTTACCCGCCAAAATGAGCTTTGCGACAATGCGCATCTCGCGAAAACGTAGAGTTTCGCTTGTGAGTGAAGAAGTGTAACTTAATTGACTGTTGCGAATAGGCATAACTGTGCGTTCGCACGGAATTTTTCCCGTTTGCGAATACGTTATGTCTATGTCTGTCAAAATGTTCATGGGAGAACACACCCCCATGATTAAAGAAACGGTCGTATTTATTTACGTTTGTAGGGCATCAATAAGAAAGTAAAGCGGCGGCTTATACTCTATTATTTTAAATAACAAAAATCAACAAAGCTCCCATCGGTAAATGACTCGGGAAACGACCGTTTTTCAACACAGTTTTTTCAAAAAGTTTAGGTATGCTTTGGGGGGACGGCTAAAAATAGCAACCGAAACAGACAAACAGCAAACAAAGGATAATATTTATGACTACAGCCTATCTGAGAGTTAGCAGCGACAAGCAAACCACGCAAAACCAGCGGTTTGAGATTGAAGAATATGCCAAGCGCAACGGCATTGTGGTTGACGAGTGGGTTGAGGAGGTCATAAGCGGCACAAAGCACCATTCGCACAGGAAGCTTGGGCGGCTGATTAAACGACTTCGCAAGGATGATACGCTGATTCTCTCAGAGCTTAGCAGGCTTTCGCGCAATCTAATGGGGATTTTTTCCGTTCTCAATGTTTGTATGGAGCGCGGGGTGAGAATTATCGCAATCAAGGAACGCTATGAACTGGGGAATTCGATTGAAGCTAAGGTACTTGCGTTCGCGTTCGCGCTGGCGGCGGAGATAGAGCGCAACCTCATATCTATACGCACCCGCGAGGCATTGGCGCGAAAGCGCGCCGAAGGGGTTTTGCTCGGACGTCCGAAAGGAAAATTTTTGAAGCTCAACGGGCGCGAAGACGAAATCCGCCAAATGCTAACCCTCGGGGCAAGTAAGGCGGACATCTGCCGCCGCCTGAGGACAAGTCGCACAACGCTCTACAATTTTATCCGGCGTAAAGAGATATGTGCTCAGTTCGTTAAAATTCCATAAAGTATGGCAATCAGCAATGTGCTGATGCGAAAGAGTGCTCGAGCGAAAAAAATAAACGGGCAAAATCTTATAAGTATAGGAAGTCTTATAAACAGACAAAACTGGAATTATAAATTAATAAATTATAATTGCCAAATGGAGACCAAGATGGGCAAAGAAATGGGTAGGCTGATTGCCTACCCATGTTTGGCATTTTTTGCTATTAGACTGTTATGTCTGCCTTTTTTAGGGCGTTGGGGTCAAACGGAATCGCTCCGGTTAACTTCCCAGTTGCGCACCAGATTGTATGGCACGATTGGCATGTGCCCGGAATATACACCCTGTAGTTTTCAACTACTGGGTTTGCCCAGGCAACTTTATGTCCGCCGCACTTGGGGCAGGTATCCTCTGAGTGCATCTGCCATTCCCACGGAATTGGTCGTTCCAGTGTTAGTAAACGCAGCTTACATTCTTCGTGTCTGGCGATATAATCGCGTATATCGTTTACACACGTTGCGTGTTCTCCTGTCCTAACATTGAACTCTTTCACGACTTCTTTTGCCGTTCGGAGGAATGCCGCTATATACGCAAACGGCGAATCGCGTCCCAGATTGAGCGGATTGTCAATCAGTAGGTACGTTTCCAACAGAACTTCTTCCGTTGGGTAGGGTTTGTTTTTTTACTCTTCATTTTAAATTGCCAAACGCAACGGAATTGTCTTGCTTGGCAATTTTTGTTTCCGTTGCTAAAAATTTAGCGTTTGCCTAACTGCCCCCCTCTCTCCATTGAACATTAAAAATCAATGGGCAAAACCTTATAAGTATAGGAATTTTTTTGAGCGATTTTGGCAAAATCGGCGATTTTTTTCAAAAATGTGAAAATTTTTTTCCGTGAGCGAAGATTTTTACCCCGTAGATTATAATAATTAGGTTTTGCCTGTTCGTTTTTGCGTTCACTTTCGGGGGGGGTAGTTAGGCGCGGACGGAAAAATCAAGTGGCGTTCCTAACATTTCTGTTATGGAACACATAAATGAAGAAGTAATCGCAAACGCCATTTCCAAAGCTCTTGCTTCCGTTGAACAAAGAATGGACATGATTATACAACGTCTTGACGCAATAAGCCAAAATTTACAATCGCAGCAATCGCAGAACGCAACCCCCGCGCAGGTTTATATGACGACCCAAGAGGCGATGAAAATCTTGGGTGTCTCGCGCAAGACGCTTTACAACCTTGCGCAAAAATACCCCGTCATAAAGTCGGGCGGGCGATACAACCGCTACTTTGTACCTGAGGAAATTGCCAAGCTAAAACAAAAGCGGCAACTGAATTTAGAGTAGCCTCCATAAAAAAGCAAATCGCGCAAGTATAATCCTTGCGCGATTTTTTTTGTACACAAAAAAAGGCGTTCCGCAGAACGCCCTTGTGTAAAGCTATTTATGATTAGGGCTGACATTCAATACCCGAAACACCTACAACCGTCGCAAGGTCTTCCGCCCACTGTACCGTGCCGCCTGTTAGAGTTTTGACCGTGCCGCCGTTGCATACAGCCTTCTGGAATTGCTCGTATGTGGGGTTAGTTCCACCGTTGATAACGAGGTATTTATTGATTTTGTTCCACCCTTCATCTACCTTAAGGTCTGCGATTCCAACCTGCGAATTCGCCGTTTCTTGCGCGATAACATAACGGTTGAGAGCCGTGTTGAGCTGCGAGATGTATGCGCTTACTTTGGCCTTACGAGCGTCAGTCATAGCCGTGCTAAGAGCGGGAACCGCGAGGGCAACGAGGATACCGATGATACCCACAACGATTAACATTTCGATAAGCGTAAAACCGCGCTTAACTTTCTTATATAGAGTATGTTTCATACTGTTTTCTTTCTTGTTTTTAGTATTCCCAACGGTATTTAGCCGTGGAAGGGAAAGTGATTTCAAGGCTTAGTTGCCTCGGGATAAAATTTATAAACGCCTTATCCGAGCGTCTTCGGTTTTGTCCAAAAATAAACCCGTTTTGCGGTTCGTTTTGTTTTTGTTGCTGCTTCCTAAAATATATTTATCCGCAGGGCTAATTACCTTTTGCGGAAACAAACACGCCGCGTTCGTTTTTCCCAAAACGCAGTTCTTTGGAAGCCGCAACCCAAAAACACAGAGTTCCAACCTGTTGGTTTCTACCTGCTTGCATTACCCGAACTACCCAATTTATCTGGTAATGTAAGTTTCTATTAGCGAGCAATTTGCAGCTTGACTTTACGGTAAAAATCAACACAAGGTGCCCTTAAAATAAGGGTTTGCGGGCTGGGAAAAGAAAATTACCCAAAATATCCCGACCACCCTGTGAATTGGGCAACGAAAGTGGCAAAGAAAGTTAATGCTATGAAAAATTATATTATGATGAAAATGCTTGCCGAAGAGTCGGCAGGAAAGAAACTCGGGTTTAGTGACCTTCTGAACAAAAACGGAGGCAGCAAAACCCTAATAAGCGTAGACGGCAAAGTTTCCGTCTATTTTGAGAAGCGAACTGGAGACGATGTTCGTTTTATTTGCAGGATTATCCGAAAGGGGCCGCAAGATATCATAAAGAAATCAAAATCGCTGAATTTAATCGTGACGGAAGTTAAAAAATACTTTCCCAGTTTTCCCGATTTTGAAAAACCAAAAGATATACCTTTTGTGCCTGAGGGAATGGATGTTCATTCATTGTTCAGGTTGGAATACATGGCGAGAATCTATAATGTTACCCCTCAAGAGATATGCGGTTGGGCATTGGAACATTATATTCCCCCTGCGAAGCTTTCCAATACTCCAATTGAAGAGTTTATGGAAGTCTACAAAAGGGACGGGTTGACTAGAGGTTTAAGACCCGACTCACTCAAAAACGCAGTCTTTCAATTTAGAGAGTATTCTAAATATAAAAAGATAAAGACCCCAAAAGACATTTCGACCGAAAATCTGGAAGACTTTTATAATCACAAGAAACACGGAGGTTTGGCATATAAAAAGCGGATTAATCCGATTTTGAATTTTATGGTAAAAAACAAATATCTGGCAAAAAATCCCAATGAGTATGCACGAATTACCATAAGTCCGCCTCCACGCTCCAATTCGGCTTTTATCCTTCGGGTCGATGCCGCCAACGCATTAATGCGCTATGCCGAATCGGAGAGCAATCCGCGGGTTAGGGCGGTATTTGCGTTGATGTTGTTTGCCGGAGTTCGTCCGCAAGAAGTAATTTATAAAAAATTCGGGAAAAAGTATTCGGATTTGAACAATGGGCGTTCTGATACAGAATCAATGCGCTGGAAAGACATTGATGTGGAAGAGCGTATTATTACCATTAGAGGAGACGTCTCTAAGAATTATAGAACAAATACATCCATAGTCGGTTTACCCGACAACTTTTGGGCATGGATAGAAGCCGTTCCCGAAAGAGTGCGAAAGGCAAATGAAGGGAACAATCGAATAGGATTCAGCACTGCCGTATTGCAAAAATACAGGAAAAAAGCAGCCGCATTTTTGACAAAATACGTGTTAAGTGATTCTCAAAGGGACAAAAACCTGAGAAAAACTTGCAAGTTGGAATCGGACATAATGCGGCATTCATTCTGCACATATGGTTCCCATTATTCGAAAATCGGGCCGCATAATGTTCTGAAAATTGCCAGACACTCCGCAGCAGTTGACAATAAGTATTATCAAGGTGTTATCGTGAAAAAGGAGGAAGCTGAAAACTACTTCAACATCTATCCGTCTACTTACACGGGCGAAAATGCCTACCGCCCGCCGTTGGAGTCTCAGGAAGCTGTTTTGGCGGAAAAGATAACTCAGGATATTTTGAAAGACCCCAAAATTGCTGCGACCGAAATTGCGGATATGAATTGCGACTTGTCCGACGAAGAGCTTGCTCGCGAATTCACAAATATGGCGTAGTTTTGGCGTGTTGCACAACGCTAAAAAACAAAAGGCGAACGGTTGTTCGCCTCTTTTTTATTACAAGTGAGCGTTCAGCAGACGGGATAGACTTTGTTTTTTCGGAATGCGCCCTGCTGTCGGAGGGTGCGGAATTCAAGCAGGCGTTTGCGACTGTATCCGCGCGAGTATTTTCCTGCGGGGCGTATTTCGGGGCAGATTTCCGCATATTTTTTTAGTGTCGCGTGGGAGATGTTGCCGAGCAAACGGCAAGCCGCATCGGAGTCAATAATGTCCTCCTCCTGAATCCTTACGCCCACAATCCTTGCGAAATCGGTCACGAGCTGTTTTGCAAAATCGCCGTTTTTGAGGGCGTCAACAATTGCATTTATGTCTGCCTGTGTGAGAGTACGTTTTTCGTTCATACCTAAATTTTAGGAATATGAAAGAAAAAATTTGCCGCTTGACATTATTCTTGGCGCGATGTTTCATACCGCCCGCAAATCCGAAAGAAGAATACCATGACGGAAAAACAACGGAAGAAAAAAGCTATAATCGTGCTTCGGTCAAGAATTCCGTTTCCACCGACGAAGGTATTCAAAGACCGAAGAAAAGAAGCTTCAAAGAAAGCATGCAGAGGAAGGCTGAATGAACCTTCCTCTTTTTTTGCGCCCGCAGTATAGTCAATGGGGCAACTTTTTCACGCGGGCTGCTGGGGCAGCTCGGGGTGGACTTTAAGATAAGCGAGGTTGTCCGCAACTTCGCCGCTTAGCCCGAAGTTCAAATCGCCAATCTTCTGCTTGCGGCGCGGGGGCAATCCGTCGCGTATTGACGGCATAATTGAGAAAAAATCGGCGGAGTCCTGCATTCTAACCATCGCTTTGTAGTGTGTCTTGTAGACTTCGTAGCCCGACTCCTGTCCGAGAATTTCAACGGTCTTTTCAATCCCCAAATAGTGGTAGCCATATGAGGCAAAACTGTGGCGCAGGACATCGTGCGGAAGGTTTATCGTAAGCATATTGCGTATTCTGCGGTAGGTGGCATATGAATACGGAAATATTTTGCCCGATTTCGGCAGATACTTTTCAAGCCACGCCCACGCGTTTTCAGGTGCATCTGAAATTATGCGGAAATTGCCCATCTTGGCAATCGTTTCGGGAATGCGGACGGTTTTTGCCACTAAGTCCACGTTGGAAACTTCAAGAACCTGCTTGCCGTGCTCGTTTGAGATCTCCTGAGGACGAACCCCGAAAAAAGCCATCAGAACAAATGCCGGTATGAACGATTCGGGGATTTCGCGGAAAAGCCGCCGCGTTTCGTCAACGGTAAGAATCGGCGGAATTTTGTGCTTTTTACGGCGGCGCGGCACTATTACCTTCGGGAAGAGGTCGGGCGGAACAATACGCTTTTCGGCGAGAAACTTGTAGAACGCGCTTGAAATGCGCCTGTTGTGGTCGGGTGTTTTGCCCGAAGAGATGAACGCTTCAAGCATATCGGGCGTGATTGCCGATACGGGGATTTTTTCTCCGTACATAGCGCAGAGGTTTGCGAGCTTGCCTGTGTAGTAGGCGAGAGTTGAGGAGCGCAACCCGCGGTCGCGGCAGTCGTTTAAATACATATCGCGGACTTCGCCAAGCGCGTAGTCGCTCGCAGGCTTGTTGCGGACCAGATGCACAAATGTTTCCGCCATATCGCATAGGGAGAATCCGCGGGCGAAACATTCGCGTTTAAGGCGCATAACAAGTTCCTTTTCTTCGGTTGAAATGTCAAAATGCGAAGTCTTAGCGTCGCCCGACTTTTCAGCCATAAATTGCATTGCGTCCATTCGGGCGGCAAATGCGCGAGATGTTCTCTTGCCGCTTTCGTTATAGAACCTAACAAAATACGGCTTCTTTCGGTTCGGTCTGTAATTAATAGTTGCAAGCTTATCCATTTTACTCAATTCGGTTTTGAGATTGAGTTTAGGATTCGCGGAAAAATTTTTTCAGACCGCCTCAGATTTTTGCGAAGAAAAACGCAAGCGATGAGCGTAAGCTTTTTCGGTACCAAATACTGGCGCCTGGTACCAGATGACGCCAAAAAACGATAATTTTGTCGCAAATTATGAAGAGCGCTAACTGCGCCCTAATTTTGCGCAAGTTATTAAATAAGACGAAATAAGAAATAAATTTAAAACAGCGGGCGGTGGGGGTCGAACCCATAACCTCAAGCTTGGGAAGCTCGCGCTCTGCCAATTGAGCTACGCCCGCATTTTTCCGCTATATAAAGCAATTTTTGCCCTTTAGTAAAGACAAAAATTTAGTTCATCTCATTTTATGTGAGCCTGCGCACAAGGCGCTCAAAACGCGGAAGAGATACAGAAATCTTGGTCCCTTCCCCTTTCTTGCTGTCGACGTCTATCTTGCCGTTATGCGCCCTTACTATGCCCTGAATTATCATCATGCCCAAACCATGGCCGTTTGCCTTTGTCGTAAAATAGGGCTCAAACAAATTCGCCATGGCGCTTTCGTCCATGCCGCACCCGGTATCGGCAAAGGATATTTTCACGTAGTCGTCGCTGCTGGTGGCGGTGATGTTTATCGAACCCCCGTTGTCCATAGCCTCCATGGCATTGCGGAGAATATTAAAGTAGAGCTGCTTTAGCAAATTTTCATCGGCGAAAACTTTTGGGAGGGCGTCGGCTTTGACCGAAACCTTTATGCCTATGTCGCTGAGCTCGCGCGAAAGCACGTTGAGCGTCTCCGCCAGGGGCTTTATGGCATCGCACTCGGAAGCGTTGGGGCGTATGGGGCGCAGGGCTTTTAGAAAATTCTCTATTATCGTATCAAGGCGCCTTACCTCCGACAGGCACACCTCCACCGACTCCGCAAGCTCCGCGCGCGCGGAATCGTCAATGGGCCGCTCCTTTGAAGACAATTTGCGCCTGGCCAACTGCAAGTGTATGCCGATTGAATTTAGCGGATTGCCCAATTCGTGCGCAACTCCGCTTGCAAGATTCAAAACAGATGATATTTTTTCGCTCTCTATCTGCTCAAGCTTGGAAATCTTTTCCTGCGTAATGTCGTTTATTATTACGGCAAAACTTGCGGCATCGTCAAAGGTGAAAGGAATTATGCGCGCGACAAGGCTCTTCTTTTCGGGATAGGCCACATCGAACTCGCGCCTGGCGTCAAGATTCGTTTCCGCGACCGAACAAACACCCTCCTCAAGCATGGGGGCATACTTGTAAAGCGATTCTCCGGCGTCCTTCAGGCCGAATATGCGCTTGGCAAAGGCGTTGGCAAAATTTATTACACCGCGCCCGTCGACTACAACTATAGCCGAGTTTATCGCATTAAAAACCGATTCTATGCGCGCAAGCTCGCGCGAAAGGCGCCTGTTTTTGCGGAACAGGCTACCAAACGTATCGCCGCCGGAAAAATCCTCAACCATGGTTAAAGCCTAATTGTCAAGCTGCCGCCGTGGGCGTCGAGAGACTCCATTTTAGAAAACGCGCACACTACGTCTCTGGCCTTTTCTATGGATTTCTCGTCGTACTTCACGTACGAGCTGCGGCGCATGAAGTCGACGACCTGCAAGCCGCCCGAAAACCTGCCCGTCCTACCCGTAGGTAGAGTGTGGCTTGGCCCCGCGGTGAAGTCGCCCAGCACCGTCGGCGTATAGGCGCCAATTAAAACTGCTCCGGCCGTCTTAAATTCTCCGACCCACTTGTCGGCGTCGACAATCTGAAGCTCCATGTGCTCGGGCGCTATAAAGTTTGCAACATTTGCCGCCGCCGCAATATCGGGAACTATCACCACGTAGCAGTTATCGTGTATGATTTTCATCAATTTCTGCGCCCGCGTATAGGTAGGCTCGAGCGCCGAAAGTTCGGCTTCGACGTCGGAGACTATCTTTGCGGAGGTGGACACCAGATATATTTTCTCCCTGCCGCTGCCGTGCTCGGCCTGCGAAAGAAGATCGGCGGCCACGTACCGCGGATTGGCGGAATCGTCGGCCACAATGAGAACCTCGCTCGGTCCCGGGAGAAGGTCGACACCGACCTCGCCGAACAATTCCCTCTTCGCCGCTATAACATACGCATTCCCCGGTCCAAACAGCTTGTCCACCGCTCTGATGGTCTGCGTGCCAACCCCCATGGCGGCAATAGCCTGCGCCCCGCCTATCTTGTAGACCTCGTCAACCCCCAAAAGACTAAGCACCGTCAGTATGCCGGGGTTGATGGTTCCGTCTTTTGCAGGCGGCGTGCACACGCATATCTGCGGACAGCCGGCAATCTTTGCAAGCGTTACAGTCATTACGACTGTCGAAACAAGCGGCGCCTGGCCTCCAGGTATGTATATGCCCACGCGGTTTATCGGATAAAACATCTCGCCCACTACCGCCCCGTGCGGATTGGTCGCCGTCCAATTCTTGGGCTTTGAATGGCGGTTGTAAAATTCAACGCATTTTATGGCCTCCGAGATCATCTTCTTGTCGTCTTCAGAGACGATCCCCAGGGCTTTCTCAAATTCTTCCTTCTTCACCCGAAAATTCTCGGCCGATATATTTACTCCGTCAAATTTTAGGGTCAGATCCTCCACTGCCTTGTCGCCGTATTTGCGAACATCGTCAATTACCGAGGCGGCAATCTTGGCGACGTCGGCCGTCGAACTTTTCGGCGCGGCGGCCTCGCCCAAAATTGAAAACAAATCCGGGTTGTTATAGTCTAAAATTTTCATCGCCCAATTAACTAAGGAAATTGCAATTTTTTCAAGACAATAAAATGCGCCCGAAAAGCGCAGAAGCCCAAATTTAATTTGATCTTGCATACTTTGGCGTATGCAAATTCGGGCGGAAAGGTTCAAGTGGATTAAAATGCCGCCATACGGCCGTGAAAAATATTTTTTTGAATATAAAAAATATTTCATTGCCTCAAAGCCGCCTTTCCACGGACATTTTCAATGCCACATGCAAAAAAATACCGCTAAAAAACGCGTATGCATAGACACGTTATCTGCTACGTACCCTTTTTCCCCCTCGGGCTAAAACAGCAAGAGCGGCGCGGCAAATGGCGCCCAAAGCGACCATCAATCCGACACGCGGATCGATAAAAATCGGCGCCGAACAAAAGACATAACGCATCGGGGCATCGCTATGGCTCTTGTGTGCATTATGAAGAAAATTTATCTATTGAAAAAACATAACAATTGGCCCCCGCCTTTAGAGTAATGAGTGCAACAATCATTACTTGCCCCAATAAATTGCAAACCAACCATAGCGGGCATTTAGAATTTCTGGCGTGTCGAACCTGGCGGGAAGCCGTCAAAAAAGCTCGGCCTGGGAGGGCTTAGAATCTGCCTCGGGGACGGCCGAAGCGCCCGAAAGTTCGGCAAAGCGCTTCTGCCAATCGTCGATTTTTTTCAAGTAATACTGGGCATCGTAGGGCAAATTTTCCCTGTCGTAGAGTTCAACCGGCCTGGCGCACTTCCAATCGGGATTCTTTTTGCCGTCGAGTTTGCAGATATAGTACGAAACTTTCTCGCCCGAGGTGGGCATAGGCTTCATAAGCAGCGCCGCCTCCAGCGCGGCGCGCCTGCCCTTGCCCGTCTCGGCAACCTCTTTTTGGTAGGCGGACGGAGACTTGGTTATAAATTCGCTCTTGCAAAGCTCTTTTATGTCGGCCTCTCCCGAGATGATTTTGCGCCGCGTGCTCTCTATGAGATCGGGAATTCTGTCGGCGCGCTCAAGCAGGGTATCGAGAATCATGGTATGGGTAAGGTTGCGCAAAAACGGCTCGGTGGCTCGGTTCCTAAAGGCCGATCCCCTCAGAATTTCCCGCCCGTTTTCAAGCAATGCGTAATTCTTTGCCTTGTAGCAAAGCATCGCGGAATACGCCCCGTCGAATTCGAGATCCACCCCGTCGGGAAGAACTTGGCTGACATTTGACAGCAGTTCTTCGGGAACGCCAAAATACTTACCGCCTTCAACATAGATTCCGTCGGTGTCGGCCTCGAGCACTTTTACGCCAAGCTCGCGAAACTTGTCTATGAGCCTGCCAAGCAGCTCGCGCCCAGCCGCCGTTACTTTGCTTGCAAGCTCGACGTCGCCAAATATGGCCGTGGAAAGCCCGAGGTAGCCGTAAAACGAGTTTATGAGAATTTTGAAACTCTTTTGGCGCGCGTCGTACTCGAGCTTGTCGTCGGCATCGACAGCCTCTTTGGCCATCTTTTTATACTTTAGGCGGTACTCGCGCAGCTGCGAAAGCTTTTTAAGAAAAATATTCAGGTAATCGTTGCGCGGACATTCGCCTATGAAAAGCATCAGGCTCGGGTATAGAGATGCCACGTCGTAATGCAGAACATTCTTAAACAGGCCTATTTCAAAACCCTCTGATATGGCCCCCTCAAAGCGCGCGCTCTGCTGCGGCGCCATCGGCAGAGCCGCCGAACGCCTAAAGTACTCCTCTATGAACAGGCTCTCGACTTTCATTCCGTTGCCCCTGAGCAGGCATTCCTGCATCGTCATCGGGAAGTTGCGCGCCTGGGCCACATATGTGGGTAGGAGGTGCGCGCAAAGCCCGTCCGTCTCGCGCAAGTCGTCGCGCAGGTATTTGCGGAACGTCTGGCGGTCTTCAAAAAATACGTTTTTAATTTTGGAACCTTCAATGTAGGTGCGGTTCTGCGGCTCGGAAATACCAAAGTGCACGGCGCTGCTTTTTAGCGTATACGACTCCATAGACCTGGCCGTAATGTCGTAAAACTGCACCAGCAAGAGCGTATCGACGACGGTTCTGCCCGGAATGTCGCAACGGGTGTACTGAAAAATCCTCTCGGCTATGCTCAGCCTGCTCTTGCGGAATTGAACCTTGAAACCGCCGCGACCCCAGTTCATCGGAACTTTTAACCTTTTTGAGCGCGCCTCTATATAGGGAAGATCAAATTTAAATATATTGTGACCCGCTATCAGGTCGGGATCCACCTCGGCTATGTACGCGCCTACCTCCCGCAAGAGCGCCGCTTCGGCCTCGTCGGTGAGATCGGCTATCTCAAAGAGCCGCTCTCCCCCGAATCCTGAAATTCCGACGGCTATTATCCTGTCGGAATGGCGGAAGGCATTGGGAAAAGAATCGTCCTGCGAATAAACTTCAATGTCTAGCTGTATCCGCCTAATCTCGTCGAAGCGCATCTCCGCAAACATTCTCATTCCATGCTCGCACATGAATTGGTTCTCCAATGAGCTCAATCGGAAGAAAGGAAATGCCCGCGGCCGGTTTTTCATGTAGTCGTCGGCCGCCTTCGAATCTGCAAAGACAAGCAGGCTCTCAAGCGGGGCTTCAACTTTCGACGAAGCCGAAGGCCGGTTTAGCGGGCGCGAGTCGGGATACAGGCATGCCCGCGAACTCCACGCGTACGGCCGAAATTCGACCTCCTCCATTCTGCGGGCCCCCGCACCGCCGTCGGCCCACAAGTACACCTTCGCGCCGTCTCCGGCGTAAATACCGCATAATCTTTTTTTAAAAAGCTCTTCCATATCCAACCTTCACCCAGTCTTACACTCCCGTTAAAATCAATCAATTTTTTTCGACAAAAAATCGGCCGCGCAAAAATATAAGAAAAAGTATATATCAACACTTCTCCGTTAGACAAGCCAAACCATTCACACACCCTTGAGCCATACGTGCATTTTTTGCTTATGGAGAGCGAAGAAAATAAAAAGAAAAATGATGCAAAAGATATTCCTGAGGGCCGGCGTCGGCTCAAAACGCGGGCAACATGCGCAAAAAAAGGGCAAAAGCGCCCAATAAAAAGGCTTGCCCTTTGGTCGGATTAGTCAATACATGTTAGGGATATTCGTCAATAATATGAAAAAGGCCAATCTGATAATGCTCGGAGCGCCCGGCAGCGGCAAAGGCACGCGCGCTGTGGCTCTGTGCGAAGTTTTAAACGTGGTTCAAGTCGCCACAGGCGACCTGTTCAGAAACAACATAAAGGGCGGCACCGAGCTGGGCAAACTTGCCAAGTCGTACATAGACAAAGGCGAGCTCGTGCCCGACGAAGTAACCGCCTCCATGGTAAAAGACAGGCTCCAGCAGCCCGACTGTCAAAACGGCTTTATCTTGGACGGCTTTCCGCGCACGATCAAGCAGGCCGACATGCTTGAGAAAATCTTGTCCGACATCGGGCAGGAAATCAGCTACGTACTCTACCTCGACGTATCCGACGAAGAGATACTCAAAAGAATCTCGGGCAGGCTAATCTGCGAGAAGTGCCAGGCGCCCTACCACAAGGTTTTTTCGCCGTCCAAAGTCGAGGGCGTATGCGACAAGTGCGGCGGCAAACTCTACCAACGGGACGACGACAAACCCGAAACGGTAAAAAAGCGCCTAGAGGTATTCCGCAAAAATACGTTCCCGCTCGTGGCCTACTACGAAAAGAAGGGCATTCTGGTAAAACTCGACGCGGAAATGTCAAAGACCGGCGTGGTCAGCGACATGCGCGAAATTTCAAAGAAGCTCGGTCTGTTGTAAAATGCGTTTGTTATTCATCGGAGATGTCGTTGCAAAATCCGGCAGGCGCATTCTTTCGGAACGGCTAAAAAAAATCCGCGAAGAATTCGGCATTGACTTTGTCATAGCCAATGCCGAAAACGCCGCCGGCGGAAACGGCATTACAAAAAACATCGCCGATACGATGTTCCGCTACGGCATTGACGCCATAACCCTCGGCGACCACACGTGGGACCAGCGCTGTTTCGAATTTGAAATCGATTCGATAGAAAGCCTCTGCCGCCCCGCAAACCTTCCCGCGGGGAATCCCGGCAAGGACTGCGTCGTTCTTGAAAAAGACGGCGTTAGGCTTGGAATATTCAGCCTTCTGGGGCAGACTCTAATGAAGATAAAGTCCTCATGCCCTTTCGCGGCCGCGGATGCTATGATTGAAAAGCTGTCGCCGCTATGCGATGTGATTTTCGTCGATTTCCACGCGGAAACGACGTCGGAAAAAGTCTCTATGGCGTGGCATCTCGACGGCAGGGTGTCGGCGTTAATAGGCACGCATACGCACATACCGACATTGGATGCGCGCATATTCCCCCAAGGGCTCGCCTTTCAAAGCGACGCCGGAATGACGGGTCCGTGGAATTCGTGTCTGGGGCGCGACAAGGAAAACATAATAAAGAAATTTATCGACGGCCGACCCCGCCAGTTCATAGTGGCCGAGGGAGACGACAGAATCTGCGCGACCATAATAGATATCGACACGGGCACAAAACGCTCCACCTACATTGCCCCCTACATATACCCGCCTTTCCCAAACACCGCCGAAATGGCCTTGTCCGCAAAAGACGCGACTCAATGGCAATCCTCCCGCGAAAACTCCGCCCACCCCGACGACACGGAGACGAAAGAGTCGGCGCAATAATATTAATTAATTATTTGTTTGCGCGTGCACGGAGTTTTGCGCTGCGCGGTTTTAAAAAAGTTTGCCGCCTGCCGGCGTTCCGGTGCAAGAAAATCCGACGAGACAAAAATCCGACGTTCGTCGGATTTTTTCGTCCTTTGCAATGTGGGTTAAATGTATATGCCTGCGCGTCTTTTGAAAAATCAATATCGGGAAAAACAGGCTCCCGAGAATTTGGGCAAAGCCCCTGATAAATTCAGGAGCATTTTAATATGCGCTCGCGGAGAAAACGAAAGCTGGGAAAAAGTCAGATAGTTTTCAGCATGCCACTGCCTTGCCCAAAGCTTTCAAAAGCAGCTACTCCCCCTCCCCCAAAAAAGAGCCTAAAAAATCAATATCAAAGCAAACAGGCTCCCGAGAATTTGGGCAAAGCCCCTGATAAATTCA
>CALXLK010000013.1 GCA_944389175.1 uncultured Opitutales bacterium | reverse complement strand
TTATTAAATAAATTATTTTTTAATATAAAAAATATAAAAAATTTTTCTATTTTTTATTTTTATAAAAAAAAAAAAAAAAAAAAAAAAAAAAAAAAAAAAAAAAAATTGACTAATACCGCTAAGCATTGATATCTTCATGACCGACAAGTTGATTAGAAGTTGCAAAAAAAGAATTTACTTCAACCCCACTCCAAAGAATTATGAAAAAGCTATATGCACTATGTATAATGTCGGCGTTGGGTGCCGGCGCGTTTGCGCAGACACAGACATTCACATCGCCCGACGGCAGTTGGTCGGAATCCTCAAGCTGGGCCGACGGCTCTGTCCCGAACGTTGGCTCGTCTTCGGGCGTGAACTCGATTACCGTAAACTTTAACCCCTCTAGCGGAACCGAGTCCACCATACTTTTGGATAGAGCCACAAGGACAAGCGCCCTGACTTTGATGATAGGCGCCGATACGACCGCCGAAGAAATAACGTTCCTGGGAACAAGCTCACTCGACGGCCACGCCACGGTCATCAACGCCAGCAACTACCAAAGCGGCGTCATAAACTTAGCGGCTCAAGACAACGATGATAGATTCCAGAATAAAGTAAGCATCGTGAGCTCTATTAAAAAGGGCGTGACTGTTAATGTTCTAACAAAAACACCCACACTTGCCATCAATCTTGAAGGAAATATAGTGTTTAACTCCCAGACAACGCAGAAAAACTTCACAATGAATGGCACTGCGGGCGGCGGCGACTTGACCATATGCTCCGGGAACTCGCTTACGTCTACGGGGCGCCTTAATTTGCACACCGGCACCCTGACGGTTGAGGAGGGCGCTACACTGAAGATGACGGGAGCTTCAAGCGGCCTTCGCATGAAACACGGCGTAATCTCCGGCACGTTGGACCTATCTTCAGGCGGCGACTTTAACGTCTCGACAAACAAGATTGGGGATCGTTTTTCCATAGCTTTCGGAGGCACCAGCGGGGGGAAAGTCGTATTTACGAACACGGGTTCGTTAACGCACTCGCTTGCGGCGGGCAAAGATGTAAGCCGCCCCAGAGTTACGGGCGAACTTTATGTGGGCACGGCTGCAGGTGCCATGAAATTCTCTCAAGACTTGCAGCTTTCAAATAACTCCACGCTTATTCTAAATTCCACCAACGCCATTAGCATGAACGGCGGCGGAGCGAGGTTTGTTGTATCAAACCTCACTCCAGACAGCTACGACGTTGTAGACCGCGACGGTGTTGCCGACGCGCAGCTTATAATAGGCAAAGATGCCGACACAGGCGCTTCGGTAAAGGTTGACGGGGTAAATACCATTGAGAACATTTACATGTACTCGGGCTCTAGCCTCGGGCTTACCCTAAACGGGAACAAGCTAATAATCGACGAAATAAACGCCTTTGACTCGCGCGACGAAAGCGACGGCATCATAGCAGGCGAAAGTATGTACTTTACCATATGGCTTAACGACTTTATTCAGGAGGGCAACCTTGTAATCGGCAAGCTCTATGACGCCGTAACGACGAACGACGTTTACAATTATGTGCAGATTGGAAACTCCCTCGACGGCGAAATTTTGGTCTCTTATGTGAACGGCCATGATAACGCCGACGGCTTCAGCATAGCCCTCGTGCCCGAACCTGCAGCCATTGCGGCGCTGTTCGGCGCCCTCGCCCTGGCTATTGCCGCATACAGGCGCAGAAAATAGTAAAAAATACGTACAAACATTTGCAAAAGCGCCCCTTTGCGGGGCGTTTTTTTTTGCGCTAAAAACAGCACGAAGATTCTCTGCCCTTACTTTAACATACGCGCAAGAAACATTATTTCGGAGAGAAGTAAGCATGGAAATTCCTGGCTTAAAAGTCATTTCTTTTGCGCGTGTAGTGTTTGTTGCAGTAGCTTTTCGTATATTGTCTGTATGTTGCGCGTGTGAGGCAAACTCTATTTATGTAGCATTAATAGCACACGCGCCTATATACGCGCTTATATATAATTTTCTAGGCAAATTTTCCGCCGGTATAATGCCCAATATGCAAATTTTAAATTAAGTGCAATAGGCACAAGCGCCCCGATGTTTCTTTGCTCAGTGCCATAAGAATTGTCGCAAAATTTAATTTTAATTTTTCGGGGCCGGCCCCCCCCCCCCCCCAAAAAAAAAAACGCCCAGGGCGATGATGCAATTTCGGATGCGTCTATCAAGCGAGGCTTCGACACACCCGCCAAAGCCGAATAATTCTTTAGAAAATTAAATAACGGCAAAAAAACTTTGAAAAAATCGGTTTTATGATTCATACACGGGGGTTAAAAAAAATTGCCGAACCTGCGCATTGCGAGCGGTAGCTTAATGCGTGCATAAGATATGACAAAGACTGCAAAGGCCACACTGGTTGGATTGATAGCGCCGATAGGCTGGGGGACGACTGTGGGCGTTATACGCGACATTACCGTGGAATTCGGCCTGGCCGCGGGACTTACGCTTTTGTACGGAGCGATAGTTGTCTTGTTGCTGGCGCTCACGGGCTGCCCGAGCGTCAAAAAATTTCCTAAGAAATACCTCATATGGGGAATGCCGTTTGCAAACATATGCTCGATATGTTTTTGCGCGTCTATGTATCTTTGCCAAGACCAGCGGCAGACGGTGGAAGTGGGCATGGTAAACTACTTGTGGCCGTCGCTTGTCATAATATTTTCAATAATTATAAACGGCCAAAAGGCGCGCTGGTGGATAGTGCCCGGCCTATTGGTTAGCATGTGCGGCATAATGATTGTGCTCGGGGGCAGCCGCGGCGTCGACTTGGGAGGAATAGCCGTAAATATCGCTAAAAACCCCGCTAGTTATTTTCTGGCTTTTATGGGCGCGCTTTCGTGGGCGGTTTACTCGAATCTGACGAGGAAATGGGCCGATGGGCAAGATCCGACAATATATATATTCGCTATAGATTTCGCAATATTCGGCGCAATATGGCTTATGGGATACGGCGACATATCAAAGGCGACGGCGGGCGGCTGGATAAGCATAATTTTGGGCGCATTCTCACTGGGCATTCCCTACGCCGTTTGGAATTGGGCGGTATCGAGAGCCAACATGACGGTTATATCGATAGCGTCGTTTTTTATACCGGTATTATCGTGCGTGTTCGCGTCTATATGGATAGGCGCAAAGCTCGATCCGAGCCTTATGACGGGAGTGTTTGTCCTCGTAGTAGGCTCTGTTCTTACTTGGACTTCCACGAAGCACGCAAATGCCGAAGACGGCGCTCCTTCAGCTGCGCACAGGCCTCGTTAGCGCACGCATAAATAAAGCCTCGAGGGTTCGAAGCCCTGGAAAAAAAAGAATCGCCGACAAAGGCACTGTAACTGCCGCTTAACTGTAAAGCCAAAAATCATTCGATATTCGAATGCCCCGCCCCCGCCTTGACCCCCCGATATGACAATTTGCTGCGCAATGATGTCAAATGCGCACGGCTGCAAAGTGCCGCGGATAAGCGCGCTCAAGCCCCCTAAACAACGGCTGACTAAGTCCGCGCGCGGGAGGCGCCTCCCGCCGCAAACATGGCGCACTAAACGGTGCAGTAAAAATTGCTCAAGATAAGGTTGATTGAACGCGGCGGCAATGTTTGAATTTCCGGCGCGAAGGGAAGTATATGATGAGAATAAAAAACGCACTTATAAAAATGGCATGTTTGGCCTCTGTAGTGGTGGCCGCCTGCGCCACCGGCGTAAACGCCGAGAATGGGCGCGCATATGTAAATAAAGACGGAGTCTATGTGGACGGCAAGCAAATGCGCCTGCTCTGCGGCGAAGTCCACTACTTTCGAATAATGCCCCAATATTGGAAAGACTCGCTCGAAAAACTCCGCGCATGCGGATTAAATACGGTTTCAACATACTGCCCGTGGAACGCGCACGAACCCGTCGAGGGGAAGTTCGACTTCGACGGCATTTTAAACCTCCGCAAGTTCCTCCAAACCGCGCAGGATCTCGGGCTAAAGGTTATGTTGAGGCCCGGCCCGTACATATGCTCTGAATGGGATACCGGCGGTCTTCCGTGGTGGCTCGGCATAAAGCCCGATATCCGCCTGCGCACGCGCGACCCGCAGTTTATGGCGGCTGTCGAAAAATATATGGACAGAATTCTCGAAGAAGCCAAACCCTACTTTTGCAACAACGGGGGGCCGATTATAGCAATACAAATAGAAAACGGATACGCGTCGTTCGGCAACGACGTTCAATATATAGCCGACATAGCCGACATGGTAAAAAAATCCGGCTTTGAGGGCATTTTATACACCTCAGACGGCGACTCCGACACCCGCATACACTCTAAAAATCCGAAAGGGATATGGAAGACCTTAATGACCGGCACAAAACTCGCCGAAAACATCAAGCTAATCAGAAAAGCCCAGCCCGATCTCCCTGCGATGATAAGCGAATACTGGGTAGGCCAGGGACTGCGCCTCGGCGTAAAAATGCGCACGCGCGACTATGAGAGCATGGCAAAAGAACTCGACGAAATACTAGCCGACGGCGCCCACGTATGCTGCTACATGTTTCATGGCGGAACGAACTTCGGGCTGTATAACGGCGCATTAAAAGACGTTCCAGGGGCGAGGGAATACATACCGTTTGCCTCGAGCTACGACGTCGACGCCGTATTGACAGAGGCCGGCGACACTACCCCAAAATACGACGCCTTCCGAAAAGTGTTCCTAAAATACAACCCCGAGGCCTCGAAATACAAAGTGCCCGCAAACTCGGCAAAAAAAGCCTACGGCAAGATTAATTTCACGAAGGCCGCGCCGCTTTCTGCCAACATAAAAAATCTCTCAAAAAAGACCCTGAACCTCCCCTACACCGTTTCGATGGATTCAATCGGCCAGCCCTTCGGTTTGATACACTATTCCACGCGCATGCAAAAACAATCCTTCCCCCTGCCCGTAACGCTCAGGGATATGAGGGACAGAGCCTGGGTTAGCTTAAACGGGAAGAAACTCGCCGTCTTTACGCCCAAAGACAAGGATCAAACACTTACACTCGATATTCCCGAAAACGGCGCCCGTCTCGACATTCTCGTCGAAAATATGGGCAGGGTAAATTTTGGCCTTAGGATTGGCGACAACCAAAAGGGATTGCTCGGCGGGCTTGTATTAAACAAGACACAGCAATTCCAGAACAACTGGCAGATAGATTCCCTTCCGCTTGACAACCTGGAAAAAATCAACTGGCAAGACAAGCTCGACGGCATTGATTATCCCGCATTTTTTAGCGGCGCTTTGAATGTGGGAAAGCCCCAGCACACGTATATAAAAGTCGACGGAGTCCGCGGCTATCTCTGGATAAACGGCTTCCTGGTGGGCAGATACGAAAGCACAGGCCCAATAACGACAACATACGTGCCCGCCGCCCTGCTTAAAAAAGGAGAGAATAAAATAGAAATCCTCGAGCTTGAAAAGTTGAATTCGGCCTCGGCGGAATCGCTCGATAAGCCGATATTGCTGCGAAGAGGCAAGAAATAGACTCAATGCAAACTATAGAGGCCGCCCGATTTTTTTTCGGGCGGCTTTTTTTCGTCCCGCAGACACAATCTTTAGACGCGCAATTTAAGCTCTGAGCGCCTGCGCAATAATTATAAAACCATGTGTAAATATTCCCCCGCGTTGTATGTTTGGAATAGACGCTTTAAAAAAAGGAAATTTTTTGGGAAAAGACGCCGCTAACCGTTATGCGGTTAGAAAATAACGCACAGAATGTCGCCGAGTTAAAATAAGCAAAGCCCTCCCCATTCAAGCCGACTTTCCCCGCAATTGGCGCATACTACACTTGCCAACACTGCAAATAAAAATCCGCAGATTTTATAAGAACAAAAAAAAGGCCGCCTATTAAGCGGCCCTAAATCTTGCTAAAAAACTATCGGTTTTCGTAGCGCTGGCGGAGCATGTTATTGAAAGCTGCAACCTTGCGCTTGCGGCGCCTGACTTCGCAGGGCTTTTCGAAATAACGCTTCTGGCGGACATCTTTGATGACGCCCTCCCTGTCGAGCTTTTTCTTAAGCCGACGCAGAGCTTTCTCCATAGCCTCACCCTTGCGCAATTTAACTTCTACTGGCATTTCAATTCACCTCCTTCTAAGCGATACATCCGCAGCTTTGGGGCTGCAAATTGGCGCGGATAGTGCCCTATTGGTAAAATAAGGTCAAGCCTTTATTTGAAATTTTTGCGCCGCGACAAAATTTTTACAAAGTTTACCAGCGTCGGGGAATCGTTTTCAGAGCGCCACAATCCCGAATAGCTGTTGTACAACCCCACGCCCTCGACTTCCCGAAAGACTACTCCCGAAATCGAGTCGGTGTTGTAGAGCGCCGGAACGAAAGAGACGTCGAGGCTTCCAGGCATAAGCCTAAGGATGAGCTCAAAATTGTAAACTTCGCGCATTACTTTTGGAATAAATCCGCCTGCCTCGGCGCACGTGCTCTCAATCAACTGCCTAAAAAACGGGCTCTCGCTTCTGGGAATCATTACAAAGGGACAATCGCGCAAATCTTCCATTCTAAGCTTAGGCCGTCGGGAAAGCGGATTGTCTTCGGACATGGCAAGCAGAATCTTGTCGCGCCCCAACGTAATCGACTTTATCCCCTCTAGGTGCGGGTTTGCAATCCTTACAATGCCGAAGTCTGCGTCGCCCGAGACAACCTTTGACATTACCCCCTCCGAGGAACTCTCCAATATCTCAAGCGAGACGTTCGGATGGCTTCGGCGCATTGCCTTTATAGCCTCGATAAAACGCCCCTCGCGCAAAAATGACGGTATTGCGCATATGGATAAGCGCCCGATATCGCCCCTCTCGGCCATTAGCGCCCTATGCGCCATGTCTTCGGCCTGCATTACGAATTTCTCGGCGTCGGCCCTAAACGAACGGCCGGCCGCCGTAAGGGCGATGTGCCAGCGGTTCTCCCTGCGAAAAAGCGGGCAACCGATTTCAGCTTCGAGAGCCATTATTTGGCGCGACAGCGCAGATTGCGCCATGCAAAAATATTCGGCGGCTCTCGAAAAATGCATCAGCTCGGCAACCTTTAGAAATATCTTGACCTGCTTTACGTCCATAAAGCTAATTTGGGAATATTTTATCTGGAAAATCAATCTAAAAAACGCATTAAACTTGCAATTTATGATTATTGAATAAATAAAGAATAGCATGTATATTAATAAGCGGCGTATTTTCCGCGGAGCAAGACGCGGCGCGCAAATCAACCCCCATATCATTTAATGAACTGGTTAACGGCACTATTTAGCGGCAATTCAATAGCCGGAGATATAATAACACTTTCATTGGTCATTTGCCTCGGAGTTTTTCTGACGCGCGTAAAATTCGGGTCTATCGGGATAGGGGTAACTTGGATACTATTTGCGGGCATAGTCCTTGGTCATTTTGGCCTTGGCATGTCGGGCGGGACACTCGGGTTTGTCAAGGAATTCGGCCTGATTTTATTTGTGTGTTCCATAGGCCTGCAAGTTGGCCCGAGCTTTTTTTCGCTTTTTAAGGCCGACGGCATAAAGCTGAATATTCTGGCTGTCGCTATAGTGTTTTTGGGTCTGCTGACGACAGTGGCCTTCCATTTTGCAAGCGGAACGCCGATTGAAACTATGGTTGGAATCATGTCGGGCGCGGTGACGAACACGCCGTCCCTTGGCGCGGCCACGCAGACGTTCTCTGAAGTAAAAGCCGACGCTACCACCTCGCCGATAACACTCGGCTATGCGGCGGCCTACCCTATGGGCGTATTAGGCGTGCTCGGGACAATGATTATTTTCGAGCGCATATTCAAGAAAATGGGAGATAAAGGCGCGTTCGTAAGCGGAAGGCGCGACTCGGTGGGCAAACACCCCGAGCGCGTGACCATAGAAATTAGGAACGAATCAATCGACGGCAAGGAAATACACCAAATAATGGATATGATCTCCAACCATTTTGTCATTTCCAGAATGAACAAAAACGGCGAAATGTTTCCGCCGAATCCCGAAACAATTTTAAATGTCGGAGATAAGATTCTGCTGATAGCCAACGAGGCCGACATTCCGTTTCTCGTCGCTTTTTTTGGCGTCCGCACGGAATTTAGATGGCGCAAAATCGAGACGCAAATAGAAGAGTCGAAGTTCATGGTAAGCGACAGAAAGCTCGAGGGCAAATCGCTCATGCAGCTTGGCCTTTTTGGAGGCACGGCCTTCAATGTAACGCGTGTAAACCGCGCGGGAACCGAGCTCGTAGCCCACGCCGACTTGAAACTCCAATTCGGCGACAAGCTTACGGTTGTCGGTTCAAAGGAGGCCATAGGCCGCGTCGAAAAGATAGTCGGCAACTCAATTCAAAAACTTCAAATCCCAAATTTGATGCCCCTGTTTTTGAGCGTTGTACTGGGCGTTATTTTCGGCAGCCTGCCGATATGGCTGCCGGGAATCCCGCAGCCGATGAAGCTCGGGCTGGCCGGCGGACCGCTCATAGTGGCCATATTGATAGGATATTTCGGCCCGAAATTCAAGTTTTCAACGTACACGTCCTCGGCGGCAAATCTCATGACGCGCGAAATCGGCATAGCCATGTTTTTGGCTGCAGTGGGCGTGGGAGCCGGGCGGGATTTCTTCTCGACAATTTTTTCCTCAAACGGCCTAAACTGGGTTTTAATGGGGGCGTGCATAACTATAATTCCGTCGGTATCGGCATTTCTTATAGGGCGTTTTCTGCTAAAACTGGACTACTACACGATAATGGGCGTCCTATCTGGTTCTACGACTAATCCCCCCGCTCTGGCGTATTCAAACGCGCAGACGGCAACCGACGCCCCGGCGGTCGGGTACGCAACGGTGTATCCGCTCTCCATGTTTTTGCGCGTCCTTTCGGCACAGCTGCTGATTCTTTTCTTCGTGTAGGCAAAATTCTTTTTTTCCCCCAAAAAAAACGCCCCCAATGCGGGCGTTTTTTTATAGGCACACGACCATCCATGTAAAAATAAACGGCTTAATACAGAGCCGTTATTGACGATTTTTCTGCACATGGAATGGTTTGTAGCAGGAGTGATATTTGCCGTATTAAATGCAATTACCATGCTAATCAACCAGCATTACAAACTAAACGGGCATTTGATATCGGGCATACGCGGAATTTGCGTTGGCTTTATATATATACCGATGATGTTTGTCGTCGAATTTCCGCGAGGAACATATTTCTGGAGCCTAATAATAGCAGAAGGCCTTCTATCTGCTTTCTTCAACGCCCGCCTCTACTCTTCCAGCGCAATCTACGGCGCGGCTGCGACGAGCACAATAAGCGTTTTGGCAATAGCCTTCGGGGCTTTCTTTTGGTGGATTTTCGACTACCGAGAGTTTTTTAGTCTACTGCATTCTCCAGAAATGTTCGCCGGCACAATTTGCGCTCTGTCTCTCATAGTAATGGGCTTTAAAGGCCTATCGCGCTCGCAGGAAAAAACCTCGCGCAAGGGGGCGATAGGCTACATGATGCCCGCAGTAATAGTATTTGCCATAATGCTCATAGTCAGAAAAGAGGCCATGACTGCGGTCAATTTCTACTCTGCCACAGTTTATTACGGAGGCGTATCAATACTCATTAGCGGGATGTTTAATATGCTTTTTTACGCTAAAAAGCACGGCGTTGATTTCTTGGAGAAAAAAACAAACCGTATCAAGGTGCTAAAGGCGGGCATACTCATGTCGATAGCCAGCGCAAGCACAATATTTTTCGGGAATCTGAGCTCGGAATACGTTCCTAACCCCGCATACGTCAGCGCTCTGACACTCATGTCGCCGCTGGTAATTTTTGCGATGGACTACTACATGGGCCGACCGCGTAAATTACCGGTAGCCTCGGCGCTAATGATGATAATAGGGCTTGCATCATTATTATATTTTAACCATAATTAATTTAAATTCATGCGCGCTGCAGACGTTCTTTCTATATGCAACGTCTTTTCTATGTGCACATTCCCAGGAAAATAGGCGCGCTAAAGCTTTATTAAACTTATAGCCAAATAAAAAAACGCGCCTTGCCCACGCAATAGCGCGCTTGTGCGGCAAATTCACAGTTGTGAGAGAAAAATCAAACAAGGCGCCGTTTGCAAGTGGCGAGCGCTGTAAATTGCCATATGCGCACACAAAACAAACGCGCGCTATTTAATCTTTGCCGCGCACTGTCTGGCTTTGGCGCCGGCGGCTGAAAAGGCGCACGAATTGGCGAGGTAGGCGAAGAGCTGCTGGTGGTTGTCGAATACGGGGACTGCGGCGCTTTGCAATCTTTGGCGCGAATTGTGCCCGCAGGCAAGCAGCAGGCAGTCGACCCCCGCCGCCGATGCCGCGGCGAAGTCGTGGAGTGTGTCGCCCACGAGAACGATTCCAGACTTGGGTACGCCGATTTTCCCGATGTGCAGTTGCGCAAGTCGCGTCTTCGAGCCGCCGTGTTCCGATAGGCCGTCGATGGGGGAAAAGAAACCTGAGAGGCCGAATTTATCGATGGCGGCCCGCAAGTCGGAATCCATGCATGATGACAGCAGGCTCTGTCCGAACCCGAGGGCGCGAAGCCCCTCGAGCACCGACGGAACGGCATCGTATATGCGGCAGGAGGAAAAGTTCGCCTTATAGGCCTCTATGAAGCGGCTGCCGACGACGTTAAAATCGAGCTTTGAAAAGTCGAAGCCGCATTTTTTGTAAAAATCGACGACGGGGAAGGAAAACTCTTGTCGGTATTTCTCGAGGGAGACCTTGGCCAGGCCGTATTCTTCGGCTATTTTATTAAAGGTGTCCACGTTGTATTGCAGGTCGTCGAGCAAAGTCCCGTTGAAGTCCCAAATTATGTGTCGGTAGTTAGGCATTTTTATCTTGATAGGCAAGTATGAACCGGCAGTTTCGCAAAAACTCACGCCTTTATCAATATTTTTAAATTATAAATAAAAAAAAGCTTGATAGTCAAAAGGCATAAATATAGCTTGGACGCTTCATATTTTTAGGTTTGCCGCGCGCATGAGGCGCCCGGGTAGTCAAATTCTAAAAAAACACTAACAATCAACCCCGTTTCCGCAAGGAAACGACGCAAGGAAAATAATGAGTAACATAATGGAAGAACTGTTGGCCAACAGCAGTTTTGCAGAACTCAAACAAGGCTCTATAGTAAAGGGCAAAGTAATAGAAATTCGCCAGAACGAAGTAGTTGTCGATATTGGCGGCAAGAGCGAAGGCATCGTTCCGGTGAGCGAATTCCTGGACATAAACGACATCCAAGTCGGCCAGGAAATCGAAGTGCTTCTCGAAAAACTCGAAGACAGCGAAGGCAACCCCGTTATATCGTACGACAAAGCCCAGCAGAAAAAGAACTGGGAAGAAATATTGAACAACTGCAAAGAGGGTGCAATCCTGCCCGGCAGAGTCAAGAGCAAGGTCAAGGGCGGCCTGATAGTAAGCATAGGCGTTGACTCCTTCCTGCCGGCTTCCCAAATCGACGTGCAGCCGCCTAAGAATCTCGACCAGTACGTCGGCCAGACATACGATTTCAAAGTTGTAAAAATTAACGCGGAGCGCAAAAACATAGTAGTTTCGCGCCGCGAACTCATAGAGGAACAGCGCGCAGAAAAACGCCGCAAGCTCCTCTCGGAGGTCAAGCCCGGAGATATCCGCAAGGGCATCGTAAAAAACATAACCGACTACGGCGCGTTCATCGACCTCGACGGCCTCGACGGCCTGTTGCACATCACCGACATGAGCTGGGGCAGAATATCGCACCCGAGCGAAATGCTCAAGGTTGGCGAAGAAATCTCGGTCATGATACTCGACGTCGACACGGAGAAGGAGCGCGTATCGCTTGGTCTCAAACAGACGACGTCCAACCCGTGGGAAAATATCGAGAGCCGCTACCCGGAAGGCTCGCGCGTGCGCGGCAAGGTTGTCAACTTGGTAAACTACGGCGCGTTCATCGAACTCGAACCCGGAGTGGAAGGCTTGGTGCATATTACGGAATTCTCCTGGACAAAGCGCATTACCAAGCCCAGCGAAGTTCTCAAGGTCGGAGACGAAGTCGAGGCTGTTGTGCTGAGCATCAACAAGGAAGAGCAGAAAATCTCCCTCGGTTTGAGGCAGCTCGAGGAAAATCCGTGGAAGAAAGCCGTCCACGAATACCCCGTCGGAGCGCATGTGCGCGGCAAGGTTCGCAATTTGACGACCTACGGCGCGTTTGTTGAACTCGGCGACGGAATCGACGGCATGATCCACGTCTCCGACATGAGCTGGACGCGCAAGATTAACCACCCCAGCGAAGTCCTGAAAAAAGGCGACGTAGTGGATGCTATCGTGAAGGAAATCGATCCCGAAAACCAGAGAATATCGCTTGGCCTCAAGCAACTGACGGTAGACCCCTGGGAAGAGATCGACTCGCTCTTTAAGATCGGCGACCTGGTAAAGGGCAAAGTCTCGAAGATTACCAATTACGGCGCGTTTGTTGAATTGCAGAACGATATCGACGGCCTCGTCCACATCAGCCAGATAAGCGAAGACCACGTCGAAAAGATTAGAGACTTCCTCAAGGAAGGCGACGAAGTCACTGCGCGCGTTGTAAAGATTGACAGGGACGAACGCAGAATCGGCCTGTCCATCAAGGCAGTCCAGTACGACCAGGACAAGCTCGCCAAGGAAGTCGACGCATTCGACAAGATCCGCAAGGATCAAGACCTCACCTCTCTCGGTGACCTTCTCGAAGAGGCGACAAAAGAATAGCCCCAAGGCATGCGCCTTAGCGCATATTTACATACCAAGAAAGCCCGCCGTAAAAAGCGGGCTTTTTTGTTTTGGGCAAAAAAGGCCTTATGGCGGGCTCACCGCGGGAAAATTAAAAAACATACAAAGCAAGGACCCAATGTTTAGTATGGCTTATCTGACGCGCATTACATAAAAAGACACGTAATAAAATACATAATCAGCCTTGCCCTGCGAAGAATCATACTCCGCAAAAAGAGGCGCCTTCAATCGTGTTGCGGAAGTGCTCGTATTGCACTTTCAAGCCAAGGAACGCACGAGAAAATAAAGCAATCAAACAGCAAGCATGCCAAACCGCTATTTAAAGATTAATGTAAAGCATACGAGCAAGACAGAATTTCAAAATCTTTGCCAGGGGGTAATCGGCCATAAAGAAGAAAATCTACTAATAACCAAGGCAAACCGCCCTCAAATTAGATGTGAAAAATAAAAAGCAGTTGTTTTGCAAATATAAGAGGCGACCTAACAGAGTACAACCCCATGCGTTATGGATAAAATGTTTCACATATCATCAATTTTTAATAATTCAAGATACAGACGTTTAAATAGGCATAGTCTCAAACGTTTGTTTTCGGTGCGCGCAATACCAACGAAGATCATTATTCATCGTTAATAAATCGTTTAACTCTTGACAAGATGAAAAATTTCCTCCAGAATCTCACTATTGAACATGCAATATATGAAAAACAGAACTAAAACTATTATGGCAAGCGCCTTCATTTGTGCCACGGCACTGGCACAAGAGGCGGTAATCGTAAACGAGGGGTTTGAGGACGTATCGGATGATTTTCTCAAAAAAGTCTATCTAGATGCTTCGTCGGTAAAGGTAGAAAATGTACCCGGATTTTCAACCGGCGAAAAATCGCTCGTTGGGGATTTTTCAAATTCTAAAGAGGGATATCCGCTACTTGTTCGTTATCCGATCAAGGGCGGAGTCGATTTAGGGTGCAATGTGCTGAAGGTCAGCTTCGACTACAAGATTATCTCAGCTACCAAAAATATCGAATGTGTGGCTGCAATACAGCGCCTTAATGGGGGAAAGGTCGTAGGCGACGCTACGAAATACTTTTCCGCCACTCCGGGCTCGACAGGCAGAATAGAGCTCATGTCCCAAGGCAAGTCGTATGAGCATCCCATCTTCTTTTTTATAAGCCCAAAAACAAGCGGAGCTAAAATAGCAATAGATAATTTAAAGATGGAGAAAGTCCCCTTGCCGGAATGGGTGTTTAAAGATAATCCGATATGGGGACTAAATTTTTCGCCTTTCTCGGGGCCCTTTTTGAAAAACAATCCCCAGTTGATGACTATGACGAAGGAACAATTCTTCCCGTTTATCGACCGCTGGGGACAGTTCATACACAAAGAATGGCCGAACAAAGTGCATTCCGACGAAGATCTCAAAAAGCGCACTGCCGAAGAGGCAAAATACTATGAAAATATAAGCGATGTGGCAAACCTCGACAAATACATGGGGCATATCGATCCCAAATATAAGTTTGAGGCGACAGGGCGCTTCCGCACCCAAAAAGTGGACGGCAAGTGGTTCTTGATAACGCCCGAAGGCAATCTCTTCTGGTCGATGGGCGTCAACACGGTGGGGCTGTATGCGCCGACGTGCTATAGCGAAAGAGAGACCTATTTTGCCGACTACTTCAACGGCGGATTCGACAAAAAATACTCGAGCATGAGCTACCAGACGCGGCACAAGTATAAAAAACCCCATATGTGCTTCAGTTTTGAGCTCAGAAACATGGATCTTAAATACGGGCCGCAGTGGCGCCAGACCTACCATGCCGTGGTGCGCAATCGCGCCTTAAAGTGGGGCATAAACACCCTCGGTTGCTGGACTCAGGGTTTCGTATCGAAGAACGCGAAGGTGCCATACATGCACACGGCAAGCGCCGGCAGCGCGCGCCGGCTCGTATCCAAGGGGAAACTCGTCGAGTACTGGCGCCCGGTTCCGGATTACTTCGACCCTAAATTCCGCGAGAATACATTTAAAAATATTGCAAGATACCCGAAAGCGCTCAAAGACAGTTATTGCATTGGCGTATTTGTAGACAACGAGCTGCCTTGGCAGAATGAGAATCTGGCGCTAGGAAGAGCAATCGTGCGTTCGCCCGCCGACCAGCCCGCAAAGATCGTATTTAAGCAATATTTGCAGAACAAATACAAAAGCATAGAAGCTCTAAACAAGGCGTGGAAGTCAAACTATAAGGATTTTTCTGACTTTCTCGCGCGCGACGATTTTACGCCGTCAACGAAACAGGCAAAAGCGGATCTTGCAAAAATAGAAGAGATGCACTGCGACACATACTTTAAAACGTGCCGCGACGCCGTCAAGGCCGCTGACCCGAACGCCTTGTACATATCATGCCGCTTTGCCTGGAGCAACGAGATCGTCCGCAAGGCTGCCACGCGCTATGCCGATATAGTTGCCTACAACTGGTACAAAGACACCACAACCGATCTCAAGCACCCCGATGGATCCGTCGATAAACCCATTATCATAGGCGAATACCATTTCGGCAACCAAGACGCCGGCGTCTTTGGCGGCGGCCTGCGCCCCAGAGACACTATGGCCGAACGAATCGCGGCAAACAACAAATACATAACCGGAGCGTTGCAAAATCCGTATATAGTGGGCGCGCACTGGTTCAGATGGTCGGACCAGGTGACATCGGGCAGAGACGGCGACGGCGAAAACTACAGCGTCGGGCTTGTCGATATTTGCGACACCCCAATCTATCCGTTTGTGGATTCCATACGCAAGCTCGCCGACACCATGTACAAGACTCGCCTGGAGGCAAAACCCGCGAAATAAAACGCAAACTACTTATGGCGCACGGCAAAAATTGCCGTGTGCCATTTTTTATTACAAGATGATAAATAATCCTTAAAAAATTATTCTTGACCCATGCACATAACAGCAATAGTGTATCCCCCAAAAAAAGAGTAATACGATGATGAAACACGCAAGCATACTTGCTGCAATCACGCTATCCTGCGCATGCAACGCCGCGGAGGTTGTGCTGGAGGAAAAATTTGAAGAAGTATCGGATAATTTCGTAAAAAACGTGTACTTTAACACGCGGCGTTCTGTCGTGGAAAATGTGCCCGGGTTTTCAAGCGGAGAAAACTCTTTGGTAGCCGACTTTACCGACGTCAAAACGGGCTATCCGATGGTCATTAAATATCCTAAGACAGGCACGCTCAATACGGACGGCTGCATATACAAGATAAGCTTCGACTACAAAATCCTATCGTACAACGGGACGCAGCTTTGCGTAGCCGCAATTCAGAGGCATGACGGCCAGCAAATAATAAACGACGACGCCTCCTATTTCGGAGGAAAGACGGGCCAAAAAGGCAAAATTACCCTTTATTCGGCCGCGGCAAAGCTCAATGCAGATCCAATGTTTTTCATAAGCACCAGGGACACCGCCTCTAAAATTGCAATCGACAATTTTAAGGTGGAAAAAATAAAAGCCCCGTCTTGGCTGTTCGAAAAAGACGTTTTCTTCGGCGTCAGAAATATTCCCTTTTCAGGCAAATTTTTTGGAAATAATCCCCAGTTGTTGGGCATGACAAAACAGCAATTCTTCCCGTTTATCGACCGCTGGGGGCAATTTATCCACAAAGAGTGGCCGAACAAAGTTCATTCCGACGAAGATCTCAAAAAACGGACACAAGAGGAGGAGAATCATTACGAAAAGCTCGGCCCCCTGCCCGCCACCGACAAATATTTCGGCTACATCAATCCCAAATACAAATTCGAGGCGACAGGGCGATTCCGCACCCAAAAGGTAAACGGCAAATGGTTTTTTATAACGCCCGAGGGAAATTTATTCTGGTCTCTGGGCGTAAACTCCGTGGCGCTTTTCTCGCCTACGCCCATCGACGGGCGGCAATCGTACTTTGCAGACAGCCAAAACGGGGGATTTGATAAAGAATATATTACAACGAGCTACAGAACCCGCCACTTGTACAAAGAGCCGCACAGGTGCTTCAAGTTTGAAGAGAGAAACCTCGATCTCAAATACGGCAAGCAATGGCCCCAAATATATTCCGCTATCGTGGAAAAGCGCATGTCGAGATGGGGCATAAACACCTACGGCGGATTTTCCTGGGGAAAGATTTTGACCACGGCAAAAGCTCCGTTTGCCTACTCGTTAAATTCGGTATGCAAGCGCAAGCTTAAATCGAAGACAAAAATCGCCGCATACTGGAGCGACGTTGCCGACTATTTCGACCCCGCGTTTTTGACGGATACTATAAGCCTCATGAAAAAGTCGGAATTTTTCATAAAAAATCCGTATTGCATGGGAGTGTTCATCGATAACGAACTCTCCTGGCAGACGCAGCATCTGCAGCTGGCGCGGGCCATTGTGCAGTCGCCTGCCGACCAGCCTGCAAAACTTGCCTTTAGGGACATGCTCAAGGTAAAATATAAGGATATAAAATCCCTAAATGATGCGTGGAAATCGGACTACAAAGACTTCTCTGATTTCCTCTCGCGCGACGACTTTCAGCCGAAGACAAAGGCCGCGGAAGCCGATCTGCGCGCCATAGAAATCCAATATTACCAAATGTATTTTAAGACGTGCCGCCAGGCGCTAAAAAGCGTCGACGAGAACGCCCTGTACATCTCGTGCCGATTTGCCTGGAGCAACGACTTGGTAAGGACCGAAGCCGCGCGCTATGCCGACATAGTAGCCTACAACTGGTATAAAGATGCCGCCGACAACCTCAGCAACCCGGAAGGCGCGGTGGACAAGCCCATAATAGTAGGCGAATACCATTTCTGCAATCTCGATGCCGGAGTATTCGGCGGCGGCCTGCGCCCGTACCGCACTATGAAGGACAGAATAAAGGCAAACAACAACTACGTAAACAGCGCTCTCGACAATCCCCGGATTGTCGGCGTGCATTGGTTTAGGTGGTCAGACCAGATAGCGTCGGGGCGCGACAACGACGGCGAAAATTTCTGTTCGGGGCTGGTGGATATATGCGATACCCCAGTGTACGAATTCGTCGACTCCCTCAGGGAATTGGCAAAGAACATGTATAATAGGCGCTTAAATGGCGCCGCAAACTAAGGGAAAGTTGGTATGAATAAACGCGAAGCCGCCTCAATTGCATTTCTCATGGCGTCTGTGCCGATTTGCCTGGCCTACCTTCCATCGGGTCTGCCCGAAAGCGCCGCCGAAGTCTCAAAAGAAGCTCCTCAATGGGCTCAAGACGAAGGCGCCTTCGACAACATCAGCCAGTCGCCATTCAACGATTTTTTCCTAAAAAACAACCCGCAGCTAAAAAGCTTCACCCGGGAAAAATTCTTCCCCTTCATAGATGAATTCGGCCAATTCATTCACAAAGACTGGCCGGACAAGCTTAAGGGCGAATCCGACTTTAAAAAGCGGTATGACCAAGAGACGCTGTGGCTGGGCGCCCACAAACGAAACCTCACCGCTCTCGACGAGTTCGGCGGGACAATATGTTCCCTAAACTTCGGCAATTCGAGGCATTTTAGGGTTGTAGAGGCTGGCAACAGATATTTTTTTGCAACGCCCAAGGGCAATATTTTTTGGAGTTACGGAATAAACGCCGTAGCCCAAAGCAGCGGAACGCGGATAAGCCATAGGCGTAGCTATTTCAGCGGGAACGCGGTTGAGGAGCCCCGCTACCAATCGAAACTGCCATATGACAGGAGAAAATCGATCTTCTTTAACTTCGAAGAGCGCAATAAAAACTTAAAATACGCCGATAAAAAATCGTATTTTAGGCGGGCAAAAGAGAGGTTGCTTTCATGGGGCATGAACACCATAGGCAACTGGTCGAACGCCGAGTTCATCCAAGAGGCAAAAATGCCGTTTGTAGTGACGGCGGGAATAGCAAAAACGCGCTACATTTCATATGAAAAATCAGCCGGTAGAAACCTCGGGGCAAATGTGCCCGACTATTTCGACGATAAATTTCCCGACGGGCAGCTCGCCGAATATCAAGCCGTACAAAGGGAGATTACATCGCCCTACTGTATCGGGGTCTTTTCCGGCTACAAGATCGGCTGGCAGTACAACGGCGCCGATATCGCAGCCCAGACGCTCGCCTCCCCGCCGGGCCAGCCTGCAAAAATATTTTTTGCGGGCATGCTAAAAGACAAATACGGGCCAATATCAGCGCTAAACGAGTCCTGGGGAAGCGACTACCGCAATTGGGAGGATTTTCTCGAACGATCGAGCATGCCGCCTAAGACCGCCGAGGGGCTCATTGACGTGCGCGAGTTTACCGGAGCCTACTACGAGAGGTTTTTCAGCGTATGCGCACGTGCGCTAAAACGCGTTGACGCCGATGTCCTCTACTTGGGCTGCCGCTTTCAAGAATATCCCAAAGACGCCCGGTTGCTTTGCACAGCGGCAAAATACGCCGATGTCGTAAGCCTGGTGTGCTACAGCCTAAAACCCGAGGATCTCAAGCTGCCAAAAAATTGCCCGCGCCGCCCGATTCTCGCATGCGAATTTAACTTTTGCGCCACCGACCGCGGAGTGTTTGGGGGCGGGTTCAACCCCGTGCAAACAACCGCACTGCAATGCGACATGTTCGCCGACTACGCGCGTAGAACGATGGCCAATCCCGGCGTGATAGGGCTGCATTGGATGCGCTATAGCGATCCCCCGACCTCTGGAAAGCACAACGGCGAAAACACGGCAAGCGGATTCGTTGACATATGCGATACCCCAATTTACCCCCTGTGCGAAATTTCTTCGAAACTGGGCGCCGAAGTGTTAAAAACACAGAAAATCAAATAAAAATCAACTTCTTGACAAATATAAAAAGTGCGCATAACATGCTCTCATTATGCGGATTTTGCCGCTTAAACAAGTCGAAGGAGAAATATGGTTAGGAGGATAAAGAGTACGCTATTTTTGGCATGTGCGCTAATGTGCGCGGGCGCGCAGGCCCAGACAATTTTTAGAATAGGCAAACCCGATGCAAGCGCCGCCGAATTCAACGATTTTGGAGTAGATTTTAACTCCACGCGCTACTATTATCCGCATGGGACAGATCCGTATAAGCCAACGCGCGAATTCTTTTCAAAGGAAATTGTATTTAACGCGGGGAAAGACCCCGACTCAAAGTTTCCCTTTGTCCTGCCGATGAGGGCCTGCGAATGGGCCGATCCGAGCTGGTTGCGCCCCCTGCCCGACGAGAATTTTTATTCGGCGCCCTCGATGATATACAGGGACTTCAAGAAAATAAAGTTCCACCCACTGACGATAAAGTTCGACCTAAAAGAACTGCCCGATACCGACCTATATTTAAGGATAGGCCTCGTCGATAAGGCGCCGTATTTTGTCAACGACCAGTTTTTCTCCGTAAGTGTAAATTCGAATGCGCCCGTCGAGGTGCAGCAGCCCTACATGTACAAGCGGGGGCAGATGCGCCCGTGTTTTTCCTCGCTTATAATGTACCCGAAGACGTGGGGCATTCCGAAGACTGCGACGGTAAAGATAAAGAAAGAGTGGCTAAAGGCGGGAGAAAATAGCATATCAATAGAGGCGGTGCCTTCAAAGACGCTAAAATCGACAGCTTTGCCCCAATGGGTCGCTTTCGACTATTTGGAACTCTCGGCCTCCGACAAGGCCCCGAAAGTTGAAAACCCGTACGAGGCCGAGCGCAAAAAGATGTTATCGAGCCTCGATTTCGACGAAATAGTCTTTACCATGCGCGGGTTGTCGCTCGACGCCCACTGGTACGGAAATTTCGGCCGATACCCCGACCCGTACAAGGGCTACACGAAAGAAAATTCACCGCTAAACTACCTAAAGTATTCAGCCCAAGCGGGCATGCTCGCCATAGATCCGAAGGACGCCAGAACCGACAGCTGCGTGTTTCCCAAAAACGGCGGCAAACTGGTGAAATTCAACATAAAGACAGGCGAAATAAGCCAATACATATCCGATCCCGAAGGCGGGGTGCGCAATGTCTGCGTAGATTACGACGCCGATAAAATGCTCTATTCGTACAGAAAGGGCGGCCAAGACCAATACTACATGTACGAATCGAAAATCGACGGCACGGATGCGAAGTTAATGCCGTTTTCGGGGACGCAATTCGACGATGTCGAAGGCGCGTACCTGCCCAACGGCGACGTCGTATTTGTATCGTCGCGCTGCCAGAGAACGGTGCCGTGCTGGATGGTCGACGTGGCGGTGCTGCACCGCTGGTATGCCCAAGAGGGCCTATTGCGTCAAATTTCGGCAAACGTCGACCAGGACAACACCCCGTGGCCGACTTCCGACGGGCGGCTCATCTACATGAAGTGGGAATACGTGCAAAAGAGCCAGCTTAATTTCCACGGTCTTTGGAAGAAAGACCCAAACGGCGCAAACGACATGGTATTCTTCGGCAACGATATTCCCTGGGGGCTGCTCATAGACGCAAAGCCCTTTGAGGGGTCGAACCGCTACGCATTCGCCTACGCCACCTACCACGGCAGGCGCGACCACCAGGGCCAGATCGCCGTAATAGACAATCCGAAAAATCCCGGCGACTACAAGGCGATGAAATTTCTCTCGGAAGATTCTATCGCGGCCCTGTATTCGACACCCTACCCGCTAAACGACAAATATGTGCTGGCTTCGCAGGATCAAAAGCTGTATGTATTCGACCTCGACGGCCACGTCTTTGAACTTCCGCTGCCCGACTCGTTTAAGCCGTTCAAAGACACGATTATTTTCGACGCGCAGCCTGTGCGCAAGCGCGCAAAGCCCCAGATGCCTGCGGACATGGCCGACTATGACACGAAAGAGGCTACCGTCGTGGTAGTCGACGCGTCGATAGGCAGAAACATGCAGGGAGTAAAGCCCTCAGACATAAAAAAGCTAATGGTTTTGGAGGTGCTGCCGAACATAACGCATCTTTTTGGAGGCTCCGAGCCGATATCCATGAGGGGGACGTTCTCGTTCGAGCGCTGTCTCGGGACAGTCGAAGTTGAGGACGACGGCTCGGCGCACTTCAAGGTGCCTGCAAACCGCGCCCTAAGCTTTGTGGCCCTCGACAAGGACGGCCGGGCCATAAAGCGAATGCAAAGTTTTACAAGCTTTATAAACGGCACTACAACCTCGTGCATAGGCTGCCACGAAATGCGCGACATGGCGCCCCCGCCGATAAAGAACAAGCTAAAAGCCCTGCGCCGCAGCGCAGACTCTATAAAGCCCATCGACGGAATCAGCCCGCGCGATGTCATAGATTTCGTGCGCGATATTCAGCCTATTCTAAACCGCCACTGCGCCCAATGCCACAATCCGCAAAAATTTGCGGCGAAAATCGACCTTTCCGACGGAATGGGGCCGATGTTTCCGACGGCCTACTACTATCTGCGCATGAGGCGCCAGATACGGGACGGCGAGGACCGCGACGGCAAGCTGCCCCCCTACACTTTCGGTTCCGGCGGAAGCCGCATAATGAAAAAGATAGGCGGCAAGCATAAGAACGTGAAGCTGGACGAGCGCGAGATGGAAACGATGAAAAGGTGGCTCGACATGGGCTCTACGGCCTCGCAATCGTGCGCGTGCATAGAGTCGGGTATGTTCGGCTACTACTACTCCAACATACTCTTGCGCCCCGATAAAGACTGGCCCGAGATGCCGCGGATGAAGGCCGCCTTCGACAGGCGGTGTTTGGATTGCCATAAGGGCGATCGGCGCTTGCCCTCGTCTATAACCAATTCAGGCGATGTCGATGCATGGAGGTTCTACTGGGACAATCCGCCCTCGTCGCCAAGGATTAGGCTCTCAAACCACGCGGCGTTTAATCTGAAGCATCCGCAACTATCGTCTGTTCTTATGGCGCCCCTATCGCGAAAAGCCGGAGGCAGGGCCGCAGACGGCGCCCACCCCGTCGTCTTTAAGAGCAAGGACGACCCCGACTACCGCATAATTTTGTCGGCCATACAACGGGCGAGCGACTACGTAAAGAATGAAAACCCGCGCTATACCGACAAAAATTACAAGCCCCGCGGAGCCTATTACAGCGCGCTTCTAAGGCGCGGAATAATCACCGAAGAAACGCCGCTTGAAAATTTCGACGCCTTTGAGGCTGACAAGAAATACTGGGACAAGGTAATAGACCCGCCCGCGCAGAGCTTTCCCAAAAAATAGTCTTTTGACAAACCAAAAAAAAAGCGTCAAAATTCATGGGCGATGGACAAAAAACTAAAGATAGTAATACTTGACGGTTTCACCGCCGCCCAAAACGACCTCGATTGGAAAATATTCGACTCTGTCGCCGACGTAGTCTGCTACGACAGAACGCCCAAAGATAAAATCGTCGAACGCGCCGCGGGCGCAGACGCCATTTTTTCAAACAAAGTGCCGCTATTTAGGGAGCAGCTTGAAAAATTGCCGGATGTAAAATACATATCGATACTTGCAACCGGCTACAACAACCTCGATGTAAAATACGCGGCCGAGCGCGGGATTGTCGCAACAAACATTCCCGCCTACAGCACCGATTCGGTAGCGCAGCTGGTGTTTGCGCATATATTAAACATAGCAAACAGGGTCGCCGCGCACGCCGATTGGGCGGCTGCGGGGAACTGGTGCAAGGCCCCCGACATGACGTATCTGCTTACAGACCAGGTGGAACTTGCGGGCATGACGCTGGGAATTGTGGGGCTTGGCACAATAGGCAAGAGGGTCGCGGAAATAGCGAAGGCTTTTTCAATGCGCACAATAGCATATTCTCCGAGCAAGACGCCCGGTCAAATTTGCGCTGGCACAGAAATCGTCACTTTAGACCAGCTTCTGGCCCAAAGCCACATCATATCGCTTAACTGTTTGCTAAACGACGACACTAGACACATCATAAACGCCGAAAGTCTGTCAAAGTGCAAGGACGGCGTCTGGATAATCAATACCGGCCGCGGGCCGCTGATAGACGAGTACGCCCTGGCCCAGGCTCTCAAAAGCTCGAAGGTTGCCTATGCGGGGCTTGACGTTTTGTCAACCGAGCCGCCGTCTCCACAAAACCCGCTAATAGGCCTGCAAAACTGTTTTCTAACACCCCACATAGCATGGGCCACCCGCTCGGCGCGAAAGCGCCTCATAAAAATATGTTTTGACAATTTTATGGCGTGGCTAAACGGATCGCCCATTAACAGGATAAATTAGAATTTTTACCCAAATGTCAAATTTCGACCTTATTTTGCGAATATGCGCAAAATAAGGCCGCCGCCAAAACGGTTTTGCATGCGCCATGACCGCAATGCGTCGTGCCGCAATATAAAAAACGGCGCCAAAGCTGCGTATTGCAAAACAAAGATATAAAAATTTATCGTAGCAGGGCTTTATTTGAGCGGGAAAATCGCCCCGGCAAGTGAAACGCGAATATACGGATTCCATGCAGACGCTCCGACATCTGCGGCATCTGTGGCAAATGCGTCAGAACAAAGTATTTTGCCCAAATGCCGCATGCAATTTAATTGCGCTTCGGGCGCAAATGGCGGGTCTGTTCCCATCTATGCCCTAATGCAAAGCCTAAAGATTCCGGCACACCGCGCAAAAGGAGCCCGCTTTTACGGCGGGCTCCTTTCATATTAGATGAAGATATATGTAAGGCTGTTTATCTGTTGCGCTTGCGCGGCTTTTTATGCAAGGGCTCCAACTGGGGCTCCGTCATGTAATTGAAGCCGTCGAGCTTCCTACGTTCAATGCGCGCATTGATAAAAGACTCTATCTTCTGGAGGAACGAAGTCTCGTCGGACGAATAAAGCGTTATGGCAAAGCCCTCCGAATTTGCCCTGCCTGTGCGCCCAATACGGTGGACGTAATCCTCGGCGTGCTCGGGCACGTTGTAGTTTATCACGCAGCCGACCCCGGAAATATCGAGCCCGCGCGAGGCTATGTCGGTGGCCACAAGTATTGAAGTCTTATGCTCTTTAAAATCGGCGAGGGCCTTGTCGCGCTCTTTTTGGGTGCGGTCGGAATGCAGGGTCGAAACTTTGTAGTCGTGGGCTTTCAACCATTCGGTTATCCGGTCGGCATCTATGCGCGTGCGCGTGAAAACTATTAGACTATCGTACGAAAGAGTCTCTATGAGCTTGACTAGCAAATCGTACTTCTGAATGGCGTCGACGGGATAGACAAAGTGCTCTATCGTCTCGGCGGGGGTGTGGGCTATGCCGATATCAATTCTTTGGGGCTCTTTTAACGCCCACGAGCAAAGGCGCATCACGGCCTCGGGCATCGTCGCCGAAAAGAACAGGCTCTGGCGCTCCTTCGGGCAATAGCGTATAATATTGGAAACGTCTTCGATAAAGCCCATGTCAAACATTCTGTCAACTTCGTCCAAGACGAGATAACGCACGTTTTTAAGCGAAATCTGGCGCTGCCGTATGAGGTCGAGAAGGCGCCCGGGCGTGGCTATTACTATGTCGACGCCGCCATGGAGAGTTTTTATCTGGTTTGCCATGGACACGCCCCCCTGCACCAAAAGCGAAGTGCAGTCTGCATACTTTGAGAAATTCGAAAAGGCTTCATTTGTCTGTGAAGCCAGCTCCCTTGTGGGGCTTAGAACCAAGACCTGGACGCCGCCTTTGGAAACGTCGAGCAATTCAATAATCGGCAGGGCGAAAGCGGCTGTTTTCCCCGTGCCCGTCTGCGCGGTTGCAATAACGTCGCACCCGGAAAGAATTACCGGAATTGCCTTGCTCTGAACCTCTGTCGGAGATGCATACCCCATATCCTTTATCGCCGAAAGCGTCTTGGGGGTAAGCCCCAATGCGGCAAAAGGCCCTACTTCTGAAAGTTGATCCTGCGAATACGGCTGGGAATGCTCTTTCGGAGCGTGGGCAATGGGAGTCTGGGGAATCGGGCTAAATTCGCGCAGGTCATCGCCCCTGCGAGCCCTTTGTCTGGAATTGCCTAAAGCGCCATTTTCTCGCGGGCGCCTCCCGCGCGAACTCTCCGAACCCCTGGCGGGCTGGGAACGCCCGTTTTTCCCTTTATCGGAACGCGGGCGCGGAACGGCCGCCTTTGCGTTCTTTCCCCGATTATTCCCGGGATTTTTGGCGGATATGCCTACCAGAGACAGTATCTTTTTTAGTATGCTCATTTTGACGTATTAATAAGCCGCAAGGCCTCTAAATCAAGCTATTTTTAAAACAAAAAGATTGACAAATAAGCAGCGCGCGGTATTCTGATTCAAAGTTATGAAAAGATATTTAGTTATTTTCTCACTGTTAGCCCTCTCCTTTGCGTACCAAACCTCATACGCGCAGGAAATCCCCGACGACATTAAGGCTAAAATCATAGAAGTTGCTGATACAAAAAAACTTTCTAAAGATCAGCGCAACGAATGGATAACCCGACAGATCGAATCGTGGATGGTTGTCACCGCGGCTCAGTTCGACCTGCCCAAAAAAGATGTAGACAAACTAAAGGCGGAGGCGCAAGAGAAGTACCCGTGGGTTTACTCTAAGCAGGAGACGTACATAATGGCCCAGGCCGAATCCCTGCAGGAGATAAACCAACTCAAGAGCGCTTTTGACAAGGGCGAATTTGACGCCATCATGGCCGTCTATCAAAAAAAGTACAACGGCGACTACAAAAAAATAGCCGAACAACTTTATAGCGACGTAGAAATAAAAGCCGAAATTCGCGATATGCAAATTGAGGGCATGGACAAGGCCATGCTCGACGTCACGAAGAAAGTCCTGGCCTCCCAGTACCCCGGCGACTTGAAAGCGCAGCTGAATGCGCTAAAAAAGCAGGCCGACATGATGTCGCTTGCAGTCCGAGCAAAGGAAGAGCAGGAAGCTGAGGCAAAAGAAGCCTCGCAGCCCAAGGAGGTTTCAAGGACGGAAATGATAGAAAAGGCCGAAGCGGCGTTCAAGGCAAGCACTCTCATCATAGCCGGCGAAAACAAGACGGGCACGGGTTTGGTGATAAAAGTCAAGAATGTCCATGCGCTGATATTCCCGGCGGAATTTTTTAATACGAAGGGAAGGCTTTCCGTATCCACGATTTCGGGCGAAGAAGGTTCCATATCGCTAAAGAGGGTCTATTCGGCCAAGAACATGCCGCTTATGATGGCCATTCTCGACGAGATTCCCTTCGGGTTGACCCCTGTGGAATTTGCCTCTAATGACGAGCTTAAGGGCATGATAGGGAAACCCGCTGTAGTTGTAGGTTTCTACGGAGAAGCGCTTCGCCCTGTAGCGATGAATGTATCAAAGATTATAAAGGATACGATTAAGATGGTCTCCCCCATCAACTATACATATAACCAGGGCACTCTTATTTTAAATCCCGCGACGTACCGTCCGGTTGCAATATGCGTTGCCGGGGAAAAGGAGTTCCCAAATTTCGACTACACATCGAGCAGACTCGTCAACAGCTACGAACGCTACATGGAGAAAGTTTCCAGGTACCTCACCGCGTACAGGCTCGACGTGCCGATTAGCTGGGTACAGGTAAGGGAAAACAAGATGGAGGAACAGATGGGGATGCTTGAGAACTTCAGGGATATCAACGAGTCGCTGTTGGCTCTAATCTCGGGATCCTTCGACGAAGCCAAAAAGAAGAAGTATGCAACCTCTATATGTTCCAAATATGAAAAGGTTCTTTCAATTAGCATGGATATATCGAGATTAAAAATGGAATACCGCTCTTATATAACATCGCTTATAAATGTGCTGCGCCGCCCGCTGGCTCAGGTGAGGCTCAACGACGTTTACGCCAACTTGAGAAACGATTTGGGCTTCCATATCAGGCTGGCGCAGGAGATGGACCAGGAACTCAAAAAAGAACTCAAAAACGGCTCGCATACGCTTGCCCCGAAAGAATTCCAAAAGAAATTTGGCGACAACTAATCAAAGCCAAAAGCTCAAAAAAAAGCCCTCGCATGAGGGCTTTTTTTTGCCTTAGATTATGCGAGCGAAAATTGCACACGGCAAAGAATGGATAGCCGACAAGAAACGCTCGCGCACTTTTGTCCTCCCTTCCCTGTTAAATCGAGCGCATTATGATATTTCCTTCGGACGGGTTCGCAAACCTCCCGCGCGCAACATTCTAATATCAAACAGTTGCCGCCACAATGCTTACTTCCTGCCATTGCACCGCAAAACTGCGCAATGGAGACTATCTGCAAGAAAATATTCCACGGCGCCCGTCGCTGAATCGGCCGCAAGAGCTGAAAAAATTCCCCGCTTTTCATGGAATCTAAGCAGCGCCGTTGAAAATAAAATTTTCTTTTTTGCGCGGTTTAATGCAGAATAGAGCGCATTAACGGAAATGTTCGAAGCCGAAACTTTCGAAAGGAAGGAACTTGTCCGAGGCCGTTTTTATCCATACGACCGGCTCGCCGGCGCATCTTTTTTCAACTCGGCCTATTCTATACAAGGGAATGCGGAATTTGCGCTCGTACGATTTTTCAAAAGCCTCCGCGGCGCTTTCCGGGGCGCGAAGGCTAAATAAAAGTTGGTAATCCTCTCCGTCGCAAAGAGCTTTTTTTAGGGAAGTGGAGCCGTTGAAGCTGTACAGTGGAATATTTTCCAGAAGTGCCTTTGTATCGGGGGAGAGTATGTTTGAGATATCGCTTGCCAAGCCGTCGCTAATATCGGTGCAGGAAGTTATGCGACAGGAAGAAGACTGGCCGGCATTGAGCTCTGCAAGCCATCTTCCCTGCCCGAGCAAAGGCTCAAACACTAAATGCCTGCCGCTTTCAAAAGAATAGCCGAGCGGCCCCGTCGTATAAATCAGATCTCCCGGCGCTGCGCCGCCGCGAAGCAGAGGTTCAAAGTCGGAAGATCCTACGAGAGTAAGCGACATTGAAAAAAAGTTCGGCATTCCCGAATCGGCGATATCGCCCCCGATTATCTTTGTAGAATACGCGGCGGCCGCAGAGCGAAGCCCGTCTACAAACGAATCCAGCCAACCAATACTTACATTCGACGACATCACAGCCGCGCAAACCGCGCATTCGGGATAGCCTCCCATAGAGGCTATGTCGCTTGCATTTCGGTTAAAAAGCTTGCGCCCGACAAGCTCCGCGGCGGAAGCCTCGTCGAAATGCCTGCCGTATACGACGGAATCGACGGTCGTGAATATATTTTTGCAGAATGAGTCCCTCAGGCAAACCGCGCAATCGTCGCCGCTGCCCTGGGGCGGAGGCGGACACGTCAGGGCCAAGCGTTCGCATATGCGCTTTATGAGCGCCTTCTCGCCTAAATCCGACACTTTTTTGCCGCCGTCAAAAATTCCCATATACTACGCCAAAAGAATTAGCCCTACATTTACCAGGTTAAATATTCCGTGTGAAAGTATCGGCACAACTATGCTACCCGTGCGCTCGTAAAGGGCGATAAGAACCATCGAAACGGCAAACAGCGGGACGAAGGCCGCCGCATTTGTATGCACCGCCGCAAAAACCGCCGAAGTGGCAGCAGCGGCGGCATATTGGCAGGGTTTTGCAAATATCTTTGGAAGAGAGCCCTTAAGCCCCCGATATATAAGGCACCTAAATAAAAGCTCTTCTGCAAGAGGCGCAAGCACGACGAACGATAATACCGCAAGCAAACGCACATAAACAGACTCGGAGCCTTGGAATATATCGATTACCTCCTGTGCGGCGGGCATGTTTCCCGTTATCATATATGCCCCGAGCCTCGATACGAACCCCAATATGAACGACAGCAACAACGCAATTAGCGCATATTTTAGCGCCGCCTTGAATCCGTCGCCATTGAGGAAGAAGCTAAACTTAAACTCCGAAGTGCTCAATTTCTTGAAGGCCAGCACTGCCATTATCAAAATAATCTGGTAGAGCGGCGCGTATGTAAAAAGCGCCGTCGATTCGTCTCCGGGGAAAAGGCCGCAAAAGGCAGCCCGCAATTTTGAGGCCGATACCATGACAAACGAGGCAAGCGCCGCAAACAACACCCAATCCTTCGCGTCGATATAAATCCCGCCGGCCTTTTCCCCGCCAAAATCGCGGCGCAAAAAGACACGCATGGGCTTCCAGACAAGCGCCAGCAGGCAGGCGTAAAAAGCTGCAAGATACAACCCCATTACACCCTGTGGACGCTCTTTCCGCCTACAAACGTCTCAACAACCCTGCCCTTGAGCTTTTTGCCAAGCCACGGAGTATTGCGGGAACGGGATAGCGTTTTGCCAAAGACGTATTCGGCATTTTCGTCTATCAGGACGAAGTCGGCCTCGGCCCCGGGCCTCAAAGTTCCGGCGTCTATGTTAAGCAGTTGCGCGGGGCGCGTGGACATAAGGCGCACAAGCCCAAGCATATCGATTTTGCCCGATTCCACAAGCACGTCGCGGCATACGCTGAAAGCCGTTTCCAAGCCGGTAATGCCAAACGGAGCCATGTTAAACTCCCTGTCTTTATCGGTGTCGGTATGAGGAGCGTGGTCGGTTGCAATGACCTCTATCGCGCCGTCGACAACCCCTTCTATAAGCGCCTGTCTATCGGCCTCCGTCCTCAGCGGCGGGCACATCTTATAATTCGTGTCAAAGTCTAGCAAACATTCGTCGGTAAGGCTCAGGTGGTGGGGCGTAGCTTCCGCCGAGACGCTCACGCCGTGGGCCTTTGCCGCCCTTATTATGTTTACGGAAACCGAGCTTGAAATATGCTGAAGATGAATGTGCGATTCGGTGTACTTTGCCAATATTATATCGCGCGCCACGATTATGTCCTCAGCGGCGGCGGGCCAACCGCCCAAGCCCAAGCGAACCGATACCGCGCCCTCGTTAATCTGCCCGATAGACGTCAGCGTGGCCTCCTGGCAATGGTCCATGACCAGAAGATTGAACATTTTTGCATACTGCATGGCGTTTCGCATTATCTCGGCGCTCTGCACGCAGGAACCGTCGTCGGTGATGGCTATGACGCCCATCTCCCTAAGAGAGCCCAAAGGCGCCAGCTTTTCGCCAGCGCGCCCCTCGGTTATGCAGCCGCTCTGGTAAACGCGCACTTTGGCCTTTTCGGCTATCATGTCGTTAATCAGGCGTATCGTAGAGGGGTTGTCCGCCGGAGGCGTCGTATTAGGCATTGCAACAATGCTCGTGTATCCGCCTGCGGCGGCGGCGGCCGTGCCTGTTTCTATGCACTCCTTTGAAGTCTGGCCGGGATCGCGGAGATGAACGTGCATGTCGACAAATCCGGGAGCCAAAACCAAACCCTTTGCATCTATTACCTCCGCATTGGCGGACACGCCGTCGGCAAATTTTGAGCCGCGCACAAACACGTCGCAGACGCCGTCGAGATTTCTCGACGGATCCACCACCCTGGCGTTTTTTACAACAAATTCTCTTTCCATAAATTATTCCCCGTATTTTGCCTTCATGCAAAGCTTCATCACAGCCATTCTCACGGCGACGCCGTTTGTGACTTGGTTGAGTATTACAGACCTGTCTGAGTCGGCGAGCAGCGAATCGAGCTCCACCCCCCTGTTTATCGGCCCCGGATGCATAATGAACGCGCCCTCCTTAAGCAGCGACTGGCGCCGCTGGTTGAGGCCGAATACCCTTGCGTATTCCGATATCGACGGGAAGTACGCGGCGCGCTGGCGCTCATGCTGGATTCTCAAAAGCATTACGACATCGGCGTCGGCAATGGCGGCGGGCAAATCGTAGCAGACCTTTACGCCCATTTTTTCAAACTCTTTGGGAACGAGAGTCGAGGGGCCGGCGAGCGTTATCTCAACGCCGAGTTTTTTCAGCAGCCATATGTTCGAGCGCGCCACCCTGCTAAAGAGGATATCGCCTAAGATGGTGACTTTTTTTTCTTTGAAATTGCCGCCAAACTTTTCGCGCATTGTAAAGGCGTCGAGCAAGGCCTGAGTCGGATGGGCGTGGGCGCCGTCGCCGGCGTTTATGACGGGTATGTCCAGCCTGTCGGCCAAGTATTTTGCCGCGCCCGAGCAACTGTGCCTGACTATTATCATGTCGGCCATCAGAGCCTGGATGTTTTTTGCGGTGTCTTTTAGGGTCTCGCCCTTGACGGAGCTCGAAGCCGAGGCAACCACGCTTATGACGTCGGCATCGAGTTTGTGGGCGGCCATCTCAAAAGCCGTGCGGGTGCGCGTGCTCGGCTCGAAAAACAAATTGACCACCACTCTGCCCTTCATATAGGGCAGCTTCGCTTTGTCGTCTTTTAGCGAGGCCTTGAAAATATCGGCCAGGGAGAAAATTTCGTCTATGTCTTTTAGCGACAGAGGCTGCGTTGAAATCATATCCTTGCGATTCCAAGAGGCGTTCTTCAAAAAATCTTCTACTATCATATCAATCTGCAAAGACGCTAATCCGCGGGCAACGTTTGTCAAATTTCTTTTCAAAAAAAGCCAATGTACGGAAATATTGCCCTCACCGCCCCGCGGGAAAAAATCCGATAAAAAAACGCGGCTAAAGCAAGAGAGAATCCCGGCCGATTAAGCTCATCCGCGGTTTTGATTTAAAATGCCGATAAATCCGCAGAGTCCTGCAAAGCGCTTGGACAAAAAGCCGTGCGGGCGACAAAAGCGCCTTCGGCTGGAGGCAAAAAAAAAGCTTTTGTTAAGGGTAAAATGTGTTAGATTGTTGTACGGAATATGAAAATAATTGTAGTAGGAGCCGGAGATGTCGGCAAATATGTTTGCAAAGTTCTCAGCGAAGAGGGCCATTCCGTTACACTGATAGAATCAGAAGACGAGACGATCGACGAAATCGAAGAGAACCTCGACATCAGGGTGATTAAAGGCAATGGCGCAAGCGCAAAGGCGCTATTGCAGGCCTCGGCGCAGAATGCGGATTACGTTTTGGCCATGACGCAATTCGACCAGCTTAACATAGTCGCCTGCGCGATAGCCTCGAAACTCGGCGCCCGCAGAACTATCGCCAGGGTCCACGACCTCGTTTACACAGACGTATCGGCCTTCAACTATCGCAAGAATTTCAATATTGACATACTGCTTAATCCCGAGGCGCTGACGGCCGTCGAGCTGGCAAAACACATCCGCAATCCCGCGAGGTTTGTGGTTGAAGATTTCGCCCGCGGGCAAATCGAGCTCCAGGAGATAGAGGTTTCGGAAAACGCCGATGTCGTCGGCAAACCTTTGAAAGACCTGAAATTGCCGGCGGGCATAAAGGTCGGCTACGTTGAAACTGACGGCGCGCTCTTGGTGCCGACCGCATCGACGATACTAAAGCCCAAAGACAAAGTTACAATACTTGGCGCCCCCGAAGAGCTGTTAAAAAACGCCCACATATTTTCCGAGGACATAAACACACAGCCTCTGCGCGTCGTATTGTACGGGGCGACGGAAACGGCGGTGGCCATAGTCAGGAGGCTGGCGCACAGCAGGTTTAAGATAAGGGTTATAGAGCCCAATCTTAAAATGTGCCGATACCTCGCGGAAATTTTCCCGGAAATTACGGTGATCAACGGAAGCGCGACAAGCCTGCGCCTTTTGGAGGAGGAGCAAATTGGGGATACCGATTATTTCGTGGCCTGCACCAAAGACGACGAAGAGAACGTGATGACGTGCCTGCTGGCAAAAAAGCTGGGCGCAAAGCATGTCGAACTCGTCGTCAACAAGCCCGACTATGAACAAGTCATACAGAACATAAGCGGCTTTTTAGACATAACCGCAGCGGCCTCCCCGCGCAAGACCTCGGTGGCCGAGCTAAAAAAATACATAACCGACAAGCATTACATGGTGGCCGGATCCCTGAAAAACGGCGATATAGAATTCATAGAGATACAAGTCGAACGCGGCTCGTGGAGCGAGGGCAAAAAGCTCTACGAGCTCAACTTGCCGCCGGCTACCATTATCGCGGCCATAGTCGACGACCAGTTGAACGCTAAAGTTCCGGGCGCAAACGATATCGTCAACGCCCAAGACCGCCTCATCATCATTCTGGAAAAGAAAAACGTGCCCCAGGTCGTGGAAATGTTCATAGAAAAATAGATGAACTACTCGATAATATTAAAGACGCTCTCGCTTGTCATGTGGATTATGGCGCTTGCCTTTTCCTCGTGCGCGATGGTTTCGCTGTATTATTACAAAAACCCGCTCGAGGCCGACGCGATGCAGTGCTGGATATGCCTGATATCGCTTTCGATAATGGCAGCCATAGCCCTCTACATTCCAAGCAGAAACGCCACAAACAAGCTCTTCAGGAAAGAGGCCATGTGCATAATAGGCATAGCCTGGATTCTCACGTCGGCGATAGGGTCGCTGCCCTACTTAATAATTCTCGACTGCCCGTTGGCCGCGGCCTTCTTTGAATCGACAAGCGGCTTTACAACAACCGGAGCTTCCGTATTTTCCTCTTTTTCAAACTTTCCGCCCAGCCTTATGTTTTGGAGGTGTCTTACGCATTGGATAGGCGGCTTGGGCGTTGTTGTATTCTTCGTTGCCATACTTTCATTCCTGGGCGCCTCAGGCAGAATTTTATACTCAAACGAGGCGAGCGTCGATTCCGGCGACTTCGAATCGGCGCGCATCAGAAACGTGGTCATGAGCATAGTGGTTGTATATCTCGTGCTTTCGGCCCTCTGCTACGGATCTCTGAGAATTTTCGGAATGGGCAATTTCGACTCCGTTTGCCACATGTTTGCAATAGTCTCAACCGGCGGTTTCAGCTCGCGGGAAAGCGGTATATACGGCTATAACTACGGCGTGTACTGGAGCTCGATAATATTCATGTTCCTGGGAGGGACAAACTTCGTATTGCTCATAGCGGCCGCGAAGCTCGAATTTAAAAAGATATTAAACAACACCGAGTTCTGGACGTACGTGCTCATAGCGGCCGCGTCGGCGATAATAATCACGGTAATTTTGCAGTATTCGATGGACAGGTCGTTTCTGGAAAACCTCACCTTCGGCACATTCGAAGTGATATCTACAATGACTACAACGGGCCTATATTGCGACAACACCCAACTCTGGCTGCCGTCGGCGCAAAATATACTTATGGTCATAAGCATTGTCGGCGCCTCTGCGGGGTCGACTGCTGGCGGATTAAAAATATACAGGGCCGTGGCCGCGTTTAGAATATGCAAGCGAGAAATTGAAAAGTCGTTTCGGCCCCGGGTGGTCAGAAACGTCTTTCTAAACGGCAAAGTTCTCGGCGACTCCGACGCAAACGACGTTCTTTCCTACATAGTCTTGTACTCTTTGATAGTGTCAATAAGCGTGGTATGCCTGTCTCTGCTGGAGCCTAAACTAAGCACAATGGGCTGTTTATCGTCCGTCTTTGCAGCCGTAAACAACCTCGGACGCGGATTTGCCGAGGTTGGATGCAATTCAAGCTATGCCGTGTTGAGCGATCCCGCCCAATTTATGCTTTCTATTCTCATGATAATAGGGCGTCTTGAAATATACGCTCTGCTAGTGCTTTTCATGCCCTCACTATGGAAAAAATTTCAATAAAAAAGCTATGACAAAATTAGGTGTAAACATAGACCACAGCGCTACTCTCAGGCAGGCAAGATACAGGGACTGCCTCGACAACAGGCAAATAATAATAGAACCCGACGTCTTGCAGATAGCCCTGCTGGCCGAAAAGGCCGGCGCAGACTCAATAACCGCGCACTTGCGCGAAGACAGGCGCCACATGGTGGACGCCGATCTGGCCAATCTGCGCAGGAATATTTCAACGAAGCTCAACATGGAGATGGCCTGCAATCCCGACGTCTTGTCGGTAGCCCTCGACATCGTCCCCGACTATGCGTGCCTCGTCCCCGAGAACAGGGCCGAAGTGACGACCGAAGGCGGCCTCGACATATTATCGAATATGCAAAAAACTGCAAAAACAGTCGAGGCTCTTTCCCAAAAGGGAGTCGTAGTATCCATATTCATAGACCCCGAAGCCAAGCAGATAGAAGCTGCAAAATCAATCGGCGCGCCGGTTGTGGAACTTCATACTGGCGCGTACGCAAACTCGTGGGGAGACTTGCCGAAACGCCAGAGGGAACTCGAGCGCCTCAGGCGCGCCTCGGAAAGGGCGCGCGAGCTCGGCATAACGGTGAATTCCGGGCACGGAATCAACTACCAAAACGTCTCTCCGCTGCTTGAGGCGGCCGCGTTCAACGAACTAAACATAGGCCATAGCATAATATGCAGGGCGCTTGTCGTGGGCATAGAAAAGGCCGTATCCGAAATGAAAGCATTGATAAATGCAAGATGAGCCCAATATTTTTTCAAGCGGCTCCCAAATAGTGGGAGTGGGCATAGATATTGTCGATGTCGCCAGGATAGCGCGCCTGCTTAGGACGTCGGAAAAATCGTTCCTGGAGCGGACTTTTACGCAAGCCGAGATAAACTACTGCCAAAAATTTTCCGATTCAGCCATACACTACGCTGCGCGTTTTGCCGCGAAGGAGGCCATGGCAAAGGCGCTGTCTACGGGGTTTTCGGAAGGGATAACGCTAAAGTCTGTATCCGTTGAAAACGACCCGAAAACCGGGGCGCCTTTGGCCGTGCTCGACGATGCGGCAAAAATGCGAATGCGCAGCCTCGGAGCCGGTAAAATGCTTATTTCGCTCTCGCATTTAAAAGACTACGCCCAAGCCATAGCAATCCTTCGATGAAATATTTTGACCCAATTCTATCAAACGGACAGGCCGCCGCTTTCGAGAGACAGTGGTTCGAAAGAACCGGCATATCGGAGCTTGAGGTTATAGCGTCCATCGGTAAAAAGATATCGGAGAGTTTTATCTTTGAATTCCCAGCATTTGCAAAAAAACGCCCTTGCAGGGTGCTGGCTGTGCTCGGATCGGGGCACAACGCCGCCGACGCCATGGCCTTCCTTGAAAGTTTTGCGCAGAAAGCGCCCCTCGAGATAAGTTTGTTAATAGACAAAGAGGAGTCGTTAAAGCCCAACACCCTGCACTTTTACCGTGAATTGACTCGAAAGTATTCGGCGAGGACAATCGGCGCCGACGAGGCTCTAAAAAACGACTGGGACATTGCAGTTGAGGGCATATCCGGCATGAGCTATCGGCCGCCCATGCGCGATGGCATGCGCCGCAAGATAGAAATTATAAACGGCGCAAAAGCCTTAGTAAAGATTTCAATAGATATCCCCGCAGGCCTCTCGGACTGGCCCGAAACTAAGCAGCCTGTCTTTATTGCCGACATCACCTACGCCACAGCGATAGCAAAAAGGTGCCTCTTCGACGTTAACAACCGCAAATATTGCGGGAGAATCCGCTATATAGACGCCGGATTTTTCGGCGAAACCGAATGCCCGGGCGGGTTAAAAATAACAAAAGATAACATTTTGCAGCAGCTGAGTATTCCGCGCGCGTCAAATACCGACAAGCGACACTACGGGAGGCTCCTGATTGTTTCCGGCTCGCGCAAATACGCCGGGGCGGCGCTTCTAAATGCCTCGACTGCCATACGCAGCGGCTGCGGTTTTGTCTTTGCGTGCGTGCCGGAGGAATACAAAGGGGCTTTCTGCGCGAGGGAGCCTTCGGTTATCTGGCACGAATGCCAGGGCGCCCCGAACGGGGAATTAGCCCTTGAAAACTTCGGGACACTCAATGCGTTGGCGGGTGGCTGCGATGCGCTTCTGTGCGGCTCGGGGCTGACAGACTCCGCCGAAAGCGCGGCTTTGGTTTCGGATTTGCTAAAGGAAAATCCGAACCTGCCGTGCGTGCTCGACGCCGACGCGGTGCGCCCAAAGATATTGCAGAGCCTTGCCGGCAGGCGGGCGCCGGCAATCATCACCCCGCACGAAGGCGAATTCTTGCGCATAGCATGCGACATCTCGGACAACTCGCTAATGGAGGCCGCAAAAAAATATTCGTGCACGATAATGCTAAAATCGAACCTCACGCGTATATGCTCAGGAGGTGAAATTATCTATTGCGCGGGGGGATCCCCCGCCCTCGCGCGCGCGGGCAGCGGCGACATACTATGCGCCCTAACCGCCGGATTGCTTGCAAATAAAACGCTTTTTCAAGGAGACGCCGACAGGCCCGTTAAAGTCTGCGCGCTGGCTGCCCAATGGCTCGGCAAGGCGGCCGTAAAAGCGGGCGCGGAATTCTCGGAAAGCGCGCTTGCGACTTCCGATCTGATACCATTTCTGCCAAAGGCGCTCGTATGAACGACGACGAAAGCCTCATACGCCTGTGCTCTATTAAGGACATAGGCTCGGTTACGGCAAGGCGCCTGATCAGGGCTTTCGGCTCGGCGGAAGCTGTTCTGAAGGCGTCGAAGGACCAGCTAATGAGTGTGGAGCGAATCGGGCAGAAGCTTGCAACGGGCATAATTGCGGGAGCCGATACTGACATCTCGGAAGCTCTAAGGCGCATGGAAAAAGCTGGAGCAAGGTACATAAGCTATAAAAATGCGGAATATCCGAAGCTGCTTGGCCAAATACAAGAGGCGCCCGTAGGTCTTTACGCCGTAGGCCGCTGCAATTTTAACGCGCCGGCTATCGCCATAGTCGGGTCGCGCAACTGCACCATCTACGGCCAGATAACCGCGCGCAAATTTGCCTCGGCGCTCGCGGCTGCCGGCTACACAATTATAAGCGGAATGGCGAGGGGCATCGACGCCATGGCGCATTTGGGAGCCATTGAATCGGGCGGAAAAACGATAGCCGTTCTCGGTTCGGGCGTCGATGTAGTTTACCCGCCGGAGCACGAAGATCTGTATAAAAAGATAGTAGGCAACGGCGCCGTTATATCGGAGTTTCCCATGGGCGCCAGAGCCGACAGGCAAAATTTTCCGATACGCAACAGGATAGTCGCTGCAATGGCGCTTGCGACTCTCGTGGTGGAATCCGACCTTAAGGGAGGAAGCATGATAACTGCGCGGCTTGCCTCGGAATACGGCAGGGACGTATTTGCAATTCCCGGGCGCATAGACAGCGCCATGAGCCGCGGGTGCAACGCGCTTATACGCGACGGCGCCGTGCTCGTATCGAGCCCGCAGGAAATAATCGAACAGTTAAAGTTTGGCGAGAGGGTGCAAATGTCCCTGTTTTTCGGCGATAATCCGCCCGCGCCGATAAGCGGCGAAAGCGGCGCGGCCGATGCACTCAAGCCGAAAAGAAACGCCCAAGCCGCAGAGCCGCGCGAACAATCAAACGTCGCCTCAGACCTCTCTCAAGACGAACTTATCCTTTATAATGCAATAAAGAAGCAGCGCAGCATACATATAGATTTGCTGCCCGAAATTTCTGGCTTTGAGATGCGCAAATGCCTTCCGCTGCTTACAATGCTCGAGCTTAAAAGGCTGGTAAAGAAGTCTGCCGGCGGAATTTTCGAGATAATAGATTAGAGGCTCAGCCAGCGCAACAGCAGCTCCTTTTGCTCCCCGGCCGAAAGCCGCCAATGCGGCAGCGCCCTCATCCTCGCGCTAAGCCCGGACAGGCACAAAGCCGAAAACACCGACAAATTAAAACTCTGCGCAAAGCCGAACATATCTATGGAAAACTCCATGTCCGCACATTCCCTCGCCGCGTCCGACAACCCCGTTCTTTCCGTGCCTACCAATATGGCGACCGGCTTGTCCACGGGTATGTCTTGCACTTTTTTTTGAGCCCCGGGAACCGAGGCCGCCAAAAAAAAGCCCCTCTCCTTCAGACCCGATAGGGCTTTTTTTGTGTTGGCTATCTCCTCGGGATAGACGTTGTGGTCTTTGGGCATGAAATTGCGGTGTATGCGCGCGCGGGAGCAAGTGTGGCGTATGACGTCCTGCCACTTGGAAACGCCCATGTCAACGTTGGCGCTTATGCGCAGCTTGAACTTGTTCTCTATAAAATGAACCTCCTGAAGGCCGAATGCGTCGCAATTTCGCAGCGCCGCGGCGGCGTTATGGGGCTGGAAAATATCCTCCAATACCAGCGTCAAATAGCGCGTCCGCCTCGATGCTGCAAGGCGCATTTTCTCAAAGCGGCCGGGCGTAATCTTCTTTGAAAGCTCTTCTATTTGCGCGTCGATATCCATGCTAATTTTCGTGGTTTGGGCGGGCTACGAGAGTTTTGTAGCCGCCGCAGTTGAATCTTTTATCGGCGTTTGAACCGAGCAAGTGGGCGTCGCAGACTTTCAATAGCTGGTCGATTCCCTGGGCGCGGCGCATATGGCTGAGAAAACGCCCTTCGGGATCGACCCCAACGGCCACAAAATTTAAAAATTTCTTCAGGCGGGAATCCTTATGGCGAATGTTTGAGTTGAGGCTTTTTATGTTGCCGTAAAGTTTGTCGACGTAGCCGCGGACATCGGCAAGCGTGGGCTCGAACACCTTTTCGCCGGCCTTAAGTTGGTTTATCTGACGGAAAATCCACGGATTTCTAACGGCGTGGCGCCCGATCATGACGCCGGAGCATTTCGTATTTTTTAAAATTTCCATGGCTTTTTCGGCCGTGAAAATGTCGCCGTTTGCAACGACGGGCACAGGCGATATTTCGGCAGCCTCTGCTATAGCCCGAATATCTGCGCCGCCCCTGTAAAGCTGCCTGACCGTACGGCCGTGGACTGTGATGTAATCGACACCGGAATCGATGATAGTCTTGAAAGTGTCGAGAAAACCATCGGCCGAATCGAAGCCCAGACGCATCTTCGCGCTCAGGCACCCCCGCCAGTTCTGGCGCATTACTTTTAAGATTGAGGCTATTTTCCCCCTTTCGCGCAACAGCCCGCCGCCGACGTTCTTTTTGTAGATTTTGGGCGCGGGGCAACCTATGTTTAGATCGAGCATGTCGATATTGCCCGTTTCGGAGAGCGCAAGGCAGGCATCGCGAATATAGCCTTCATCCTCGCCTATAAACTGCGCAACGACCCTCTTTCCCCCCGGGCGGGAAAAAATGGCATCTAAAATGTGGCTATCAAAGCAATATTGGCAGTGTATCCTAAAATACTGCGCCGCAAAAAAATCAGGAGGGCCGTACGAGGCTATAATAGACATGAATCCCGCGTCGGTAATATCCTGCATGGGCGCAAGAAACGATGGAAAGTCTGCTCTGGAAAATGGCGCGGACATCCTACGGGCGGGGGTTATCCTTCATCTCGGCAAACATCTGCGTGGCGTCGGGAAGGCGGTCGAGAAGTTCCGTATTGATGTACATGGGCGCCGAACACCTAAGCGCAAGAGGTATGGCGTCGCTGGGCCGCGCATCCACCTCGGATATGCGGTTGTCGAAGGTCTCTTTAAGCGCGAGTGTCACCTTGCAGTAAAAAACGCCGCCGTCTTCATTGTAAAAGTCGAGACGCGGCATCATGCAGCCGATAGACTCCAAACAGTTGCTAAAAAATTCGTACGTAGTGGGCCTGGGACTGACAGTGCGGTTTAAGGCGAACTTTAGCAGGTCGAATTTGGCAAAATCCATATTTATGGCAAAAATCTTGCCGGCTGCGCGCAAAAAGAGCGTGCAACCGCACACAGACGGAACCACGTCCAACGGAGTTACCAAAACATATTCTTCTTGACTCATTTCCAAAAATTTTACCCGAGCGTGGTATATCGGAACTACGCCGACGAGGATAAACGAGCCATCGGAACCAAAAGACTCCGGCGGCCCATAAAAACGCAGAAAAACTTTCGGAGGGGTTCCCCGAAAGTTTTCTCGGCAAACTGCCAACTATTACTTGGCCAGCTTTGCGGCCTGTTTTGCCAAACGGCTCTTTACGCGGGCAACCTTGTTGGGATGGACAATGCCGTTCTTGGCGGCCTTATCCATAGCCGAAGCCAGCGCCGCGCCCGATTTCTTCAGAGACTCGGCGTCTGTGCTGTTGGCCGCCGCCTTGGCCAATGTCTTGATGCGGCTGCGCACCGTGCGGTTTGCCGCAGTGCGTTTGGCCGTTCTGCGAATATCTTTTTTAGATGATTTATTGTTTGCCATGATTTATTTGTCTTAATTGTGTAAAATGTTTTACAATAAGGGGCAAGTCAAAGGGATTTTCGCCCCATTTGCAACAAAAATCTTACGGGTTTTCCCCACAATTTATATGTGCAAACGCCGCTTCCGGCAAAAAGGCGACTTTTTGCAAGAAAGCGCAAGCTTTGCCCGGGGCATCTTTATTTGCCCGGGCGGCTCTTTCCGCTATAGCAAAGAATTTCAAGCCTTACAACAGCCGTCCTGTAAAAATTCTTTTCTATAAAGGCAGCTCCCTGGCGTTTAAAATCCGCGGAATACTTGCCAACAAGCATTTCAAGGGCCTTTCTGCGCTGAGAGTCGTCCAGATCGAGATGCGCCCGACATTCGGCGACTATGCTTTCGTAGTTTGTCGAAAAGCTCTGAGGGAGAACCTCGTGCGCGCCAACGACACAAAAACTCACCCGTGGATTTACCCGCATGCACTCGATTTTTCTGCCCTCCGGCGCGCAGTGGATAAATACGGAGCAACCGCCGTCAAAAACAAAATTTACCGGAACTGCGTAGGCCGAGTCTCCGTCAACCATCGACAACACCCCGTATTCTCCATCCTTCAAAAGAGCAATCGCTTTTTTTTCGTCGAGAATTCTGTCCTTGCGCCTTATTTTTGAAACATCGTACTTCATAGACGACAGTAAAAATACGTGTTCGAAGCAAGTCAACAAAACTCAAACAGAATCAAATTGACAGGACAAGTGTTCGTTCGTAGTATATCGGTGTGAAAAACATTGTATTCTTTTTGATGGCGATGCTCGCGCCTTCAGCCTTTGCAGCCGACACCGCGGGCAAAATAGTAAATGACGGCGCGCCTTTCGGCGTGTGCTCTCACCCGTTCGCTCCTCGCGAAGTAAACATCCGCGAAGAGCTTTTCGACAAGATGCAGCAAGCCGGCGTCCAATGGCTTAGGACAGATTTCGTCTGGGGCTATGTTTACAGGGGAAACGGCAAATACGACTTCAAATTGTACGATGAAATCGTCGAGCAGCTCTCCAAGCGCAACATAAAGGTGCTTGCAATACTTACGGGGGGGTGGCGCAATAAAAGATACGATGTAGATACCCAGGATTGGATAGACTATATCAGAGCTACGGTAAAACATTTCAAGGGTCGGGTCAGCCACTGGGAAATAATCAACGAACACGACATACGCAGGAAAGACAAGGGCGCCCAGTACGGCAAGGCGCTTGCGGCAGCCTGCAAGGCCATAAGGCAGGAGGATCCCAACGCCGTCATTTTGTATGGCGGGCTGGCCTCCACATTCCCAAAATATATCGACGACTCCCTCAAGGAATGCCCAACAGCAAATTTTGATATTATGAATTTCCACTGCTACCCCGCCCCCAATCCGCCGGAGAACATCATAAAGCAGAGAGTGGATATTTTGAAAGAGTCGATGAAAAAAAGCGGCCAAATGAAACCGATTTGGCTCACCGAAATAGGGGCGACGACCCCGCCGAAATATTCCGGCTTTAACGTTATAAAAAGAGCGGCCGAAAAGCTGGGACTGCCCGGGAAAAAAATCGCCTGCATAAAAGAAAATCTTTCCAACGCCTACGATATGGCAAAGTCGCTTTTCCCGGAGTCGCAAAAAATAAGGAAAATAAATTATAGCAATATATCCAAACTTACCCCCGACTATGTGCTTGTGCTGCCCTCGGGTCAAGCCTTCCCGCAAAAGTACAGCCATGATATAGCAAATTTTATCCTCTCCGGAGGCGCGGTAATCCACAGCGGCGGATTCCCGTTCTTTTACGACATGGACGATGCGGACGGCAGGTCGATGGGAAACACAGCGCTAAACATGTTTGGGGCGAACCTGCTTCCGCATTGGCAAATCGACCCGAACATGCCCTCAAGAGTAACGCTCTCCAAAACGAAATCTAAAATTTTCGAGAGCGCCGATGTAAGCGACATCACCGCTCTGCGCTGCTTCGATTACAATACAAAACTACTGCCGCCCAACAGCGCGATGATTCCGCTCATACAAATAGAAGTCGACGGGAAAACATTGACGCCTGCTGCTGCCTACGTGATAGGCGCAAACAAGGGCGTATTTATAAGCGTGGCCTGCCACGAAGGCACTTACCTGTCGGAGGAGGCGCAGGCTATGATGCTTGCCCGAAATTACCTGTACGCGCTCGGCACGGGCATAGAAAAAGTGTTCAACTACAACTTCCGCTCGCACGAGGAGGTATCCAACTACGAGGGGCACTTTGGCATAGTCAGAAAAGATTTATCCGAAAAACCCTCATTTTACGCATTCAAAAACTTGGTCAAGCTGATCGGCAAAAACACAAAAGTAGTCTACCAAGACTGCGGCGCGTATTGCAGAGCCGATTGGGTATCGCCCGATGGCAAGAATGTTTGCGCGCTCTGGTGCAAGGATGAATCAAAGAAGGTGTACGTCAAGGCGAACGGAAACTTCGACATATTAAATCTCAGGGGGAAAACCATCAGGAAAATCAGGGCCGCCGCCGGCACAAAAATAAGGTGCCGCATCAGCCAGTCGGTCAGATATTTAGTCGGTGCCAAGATAGACTCTGTCACCCTGATAAAAAAGCCCGAACCCTCCAACTCCGCGGACAAATAAAACACTTACCTCATACGCAAATAAAGTAGCCTAACGGCTGCTCTATTTGCTTGTATGATTGCGCGTTGCGCGCTCCGCGGGCGAGCTGCCCTGCTAAAATTAAAATCGAAGAATCTAAGGCGCGCTTCTTAAAATACCAGGCGATGGGCCGCACTTGCACGGCCGCCGTTGAAATGGGCGCCTTTGAAAGTTACGGGGAAACAAAACGGATTTGAAGCCACAAAAATCGGCGCAAAAGATTACGACAGGCTGTCTCCAAGCTTCTTTTTTAGAGCCAGCTGGCCGCATGCGGCCTCTATTTGGGAACCTTTTTCGCGCCTTAGAGTGCACGAGACCCCCGCCCGTTCGAGTATGTCGGCAAAGGCTCTGCGCCTCGAAGGATCGGGCCGCTTCCATTCAAGCCCCTCGACCCTGTTATACGGAATAAGGTTTACGTGCGCGTGAAGCGTTTTTGCTATTTGGGCGAGTTTCCGCGCCTGGTCGAACGTATCGTTTAGCCCTTTTATGAGTATGTATTCCAGCGTGATCATGCGCCCGCATGCCTTTGAAAATTCCATGGCAGCAGACAAGACCTCTCCGAGCGGGAACTTTTTATTTATGGGCATAATCTGCGATCGAACTTCGTCGGTAGCCCCATGAAGCGATATGGCAAGCCTAAAGGGAAATTTCATGCGGGCCAGCTCCCTAATTTTATCAGCCAAGCCGCAAGTCGACACCGTTATCCGCCGGGCCCCGAAGGCAAATTTCGAGGGGTCGTTGAGAATTCCGAGCGCCTTGATTAGATTGTCGAAGTTTGCAAGGGGCTCTCCCATGCCCATGACAACTATGTTCTCAAACAAAAATACGCGGCGCTTGCGTCCGTCCAATTCCCTCTCCTCGACAAACGGCAGCGACTGGGCCAATATCTCGCCGAGGTTTAAATTGCGCACGAAGCCCCTGAGAGCCGAAGCGCAAAAGCGGCAGCCGCTGGCGCAGCCTACCTGTGTGCTCATGCACAAAGTCCGGCGCAATTTGCCGTCGTCGGACGGCGCCTGGAGCAAAACAGACTCCACAAAATTGCCGTCGGAAAGTTCAAAGAGATACTTGCCGGTGGCGTCGGAACTGTTCTTTAACCCGACCCTCCGCGCGGCCACAAACTCGACGTTTTCGGCCAAAAATTTCTTCAGGGGCTCGCCTATCGACGGGAAGAGCGCAGGCTCAAACAACTTTGCCTTATATACGGCGTCGAATACCTGGCGGGCGCGAAACTTTTCAAAATTATTTTCCGCCAAAAACTGCTGGAACTCGGCAAAGTCGTATTCGAAGAAATTTTTCACACTAAAGGGCAGCCGTTGCAAATTTGGAATTTATAAATACCCTGCCCTTGTACGACCACTTGTAGGCCAGGCCTCCGCCATGCACATGCACGCGAACCCTCTCGAAGTCTATTTGCCTGTCGGGCGAAAGGCTCACCGTGCGCACGCTCTCCTCCACGGAATCGGCCGGGGGCAGCTTAGAGGCGAATTCTTCGAGCTGGACAAGCGTGGGGATAAATTTAACTTTCTTTTCGTTTTCTTCTGGCATAAATTAATCTTTTTTATTGCGTTTGGTGCGGGCGAACTCGCGCATGTCTACGGCGATATCGTCGTTGTCGAAAATCTCCGAGCCAAGGATGTGCTCGAAAATATCCTCGAGAGTGACGACGCCCGTAAGCGAGGCAAATTCGTCGACTACGATGCCCATCTGCTGGTGGCGCTTAATCATCTGGCGCAAAACAGCCAGCGCGCTGCCGTTCTCAGGCACAAACATCGCCGGAGAAGACAATTCGGCTATGGATATGCCCATCTTGTCGGCGGCGACCGCCGTCAGTATTTCGCGCCTGCGGACTATCCCGACTATGTTGTCGATGGAATCCTTGTATACGGGCATTCTGGAAAATTTTAATCCGCCCGGAGACTTGAACGCCTGCTCTACAGTCATATCCTGGTCGAGCCCGTAGAGAACCGTGCGCGGGGTCATGATTTCGGATACGGTGACGTCCGCCAGCGAAAGCGAGTTTGCTATTATGTCGCGCTCCTGGGAGGAAATTACGCCGTCTTTCTGACCCTTGTCGGCAAGCATTATAATCTCGTCGTTGCCCACCCTCTTGGGCGCGCCTTTTGGTATAATTTTACCGATTACCCATGACGAGGCCATCGCAATCGGCGACATGACCAGGCACAGCCAGTACAAAGGATAAACTATGTATCTTTGCAGATTCGGCCTGTAGCGTATGCCTATGTTTTTCGGGAGTATTTCCGAGAAAAACAATATCGAAATCGTCATTAGAACCGGGAATGAATACGCGGCAATTCCCTCTACCGAAAACAACATTGCAAACTGGGAGCCTGCAAGAGTGGCGCCAAACGTATTTGCTATTGTGTTTGCCGTGAGAATCGAAGACGTGGTCTTGTCTATATCGGCAATCAGGTTTTCCAATATTACGCCCCGATTCTGGGATATTTTCTTTAGGGCCATTATTTCCAAGCCGTTAGTTCCAAGAACGATAGCCTCGAACATGGAACACACCGACGATATGGCAAGGGTAAAAAAGACTGTTACGGCAAAAAATATCATCTTAATTGCGGCACGGTACACCATTGATAGAAAATCTCAACAATATAATTGGACCATCCTCATTTTAGGCGCACGGCAAAAGCCGCGCAAACCGAATAAAAAAGGCCGATACAAAAGAAATGGCTTGACCAAACGACAAAAATGTACGAGCTTTCCACAAAGCCGATAGGTATTGCGGGGCGCGATTTGCCATCAATTCCCACGGTTTGTTTTTCCAACAATAAAAAAAGGCAAATAAAAGATGATTACACGCAGAAACTTCATAAAAGGTACGGCGGCAATGGGCGGTCTTATGTTCCTGCCCTCGTGTGCCACAGCGAAAGTAAAAGGCATTAACGGCAAGATGAATATCGCCGTGGTGGGAGCCGGCGGCATGGGATATGCCGTCTTCAACTATGTAAGGAAGGCCAAGAATGTCAACATAGTTGCCATTTGCGACGTCGACAGGGTTCGCGCGGCCAAGGCCATTAAAGAATTCTCGGATGTTCCCTTCTTTGAAGACTACCGCGTAATGTTCGACAAAATGGGCAAGGACATCGACGGCGTAACGGTTTCGACGCCCGACCACATGCACTACCCGATCTCGGCTTGGGCGATAGCCAACGGCAAACACGTATTCTGCCAAAAGCCCCTCACCCGCACAATATGGGAAGCCGAAGAGCTCAAGAGGCTGGCTGCCGAGGCCGGCGTATTCACGCAGATGGGCAACCAGGGCCATACCCACGAAGGCTGGAGAATGATTCGCGAGTGGTACGAAGCCGGAATACTCGGGGAGATTGAAGACATATACATGTGGACAAACCGCCCGATATGGCCGCAAGGCTACATGGAACCGCCGGCCGGAGAAAAAGTTCCGCCGACTCTCAATTACAATCTTTGGCTCGGCGTGGCGCCGTACCAACCCTACAACCACGAAATTCTGCCCTTTAAATGGCGCGGCATGCGCAATTACGGCACGGGAGCATGCGGCGATATGGCCTGCCACTTCTTCGACGCCCCCTACTCCGCATTCGACCTCGGGTTCCCGGAAGTCATCAAGGGCAATTCCACGCCGTTTAACAATTACAGCTGGCCCAAAGAGTCCTCGACAGATATGATTTTTGCCAACAAGCGCGGCAAGGGCGGCAAAATCAAGGTACACTGGTACGACGGCGGCAGAAAGCCCGCCCACGTAAAGGGTGTCGACGACGCCTATATCCACGACAAAAAGAACGCAAACTGCACGCTTATTGTCGGCTCGAAGTGCACCGTGCGCACGAACGAGTACGGCGCGGGCGGAGAAACGTTCATATTCCCGAAGACTAAGATGCGCGACATGCTCGTAGCAGCCAAGAAAGCCGGCAAAAACGGATTGGCCGACAAGAAATACGAGCGTTCAAAGCATATGGGCAACCCCGTAATGGAGTGGGTCGATGCATGTTTTGCCGGAAAGAATCCTCCGGGAAACTTCAACTATGCGGCGCCGTTTACGGAAATGTGCCTGTTGAACATGATAGCAATCAATTTCCCCGACAGAGAGCTCAAGTACGATCCCAAGACGCTCTCCTTCCCGGGGTGTCCGGAGGCCGACAAGTATGTCAGGAGCCTCTACGATTACAAGGAAGAGTTCCTCCCCGAGAAAAAGGGCATATTCTCGAACCTCTTCTAAGCTCCTCTGGCAAGAAGAAAGACGACCGCAAGCGCGGCCGTCTTTTTTTTTATTTAACCGGAGCCGCTCGCAACGGGAACCACAAGAAATGCGCCAGAGAGACTCCCAACGGCCTTTGCGCACGAATGTCGCCCCCAAATGAAGCAAAAGATTCGAAACGATGCGGCGCAGGCTCCCGTTTCGACCAGGTATCATATACTGAAATAAAATCCACTGCCGTCTCAGCCATGACGGCACATGGCGGCATCGCGGGCGCATGCATCAGTTGCAAAAGGCATATTATTGCGCCTAATAAATTGCCCTAAAAATTAAACAGTCTTTGCCGCAGTGCGACCGCTCTTGGGCAATCTGCGCGCAAAGAAAGCCTGCAAGGGCAAGTATGGAGCAATGCGGCAATGGGCAAGACGCCCTTAACTGCGCAAGATATTCCAATATATCTTGGCGCGCGCAAAGAAAGCCTCGTCGCTAGGGGCGATGGGAAGCTCTATACTGGCAACGGTATCATCGGAAACTTCGCCCAAGGCTATTTCGCGGCCGAGCTTCTCAACAGAGTCAAAAATTTTTTTTACCCTTTTTGAATTGTGCTTGAGATTTGCAAAGTAGACAGCCTCGCCGCGCCTAATATTTGTAAGCGACATGCCAAGCCCCCGCGCTATGAATTCGTAATGTTTTGAAAGCGGCTCGAACGTGGAAATGCGCCCGGAGGCCACGGAAAAGGCCAACAGGCGCTTCATAAGAGAGCCCGAGGCCTTGGTATCGGCGCAAAAAGGCGTATGGGAACTTTTGCCTATCAGGGGGAAACACCTGTCGAAAAAGGCCTTTAAGACCGACGACATGCCGTAAAAGTACACGGGCGAAAAGCACGCCACGACGTCGCTTGCGCGCACGAGTTGCAAAAGGCCGGACATATCGTCGTCGATCGGGCACTCCGAATCGAAGGCGCAACATTTGTAGCACCCGGCGCACGGGGCAATTTTTTTCGAGCACAAATTTACGTCGCAAAAATCCGCGCCCGCGGCGCGGAGGCCCTTTGCGAATGCGTCGGCAAAAGCGTTAGTTGCCCCGGATTTTCTTGGGGCGGCTCTTAACAAGAGTATCTTCATTTACCTGATTTATCGGAAGCCAGAACTATAGTGCCTTTTGCCGCAGTGCGGCCGCCCGATACGGCAGCCTCGACTTCAAATTGGTACAGGCCGTTAAAACTTTTTACGAGCGTCGAATAAAGCAAAATTTTAGCCGTGGGTTCCACCACGGATACAAACTTCATATTGGCGCTTGCAAAGTAAAAGATACCGCCGTCGGAAATGCCGGATAAGGCCAGGACAAGGCCTGAAGCCTGGGCGAGAGCCTCCTGCATGACGACTCCCGGCACAATCGCCCTATTGGGGAAATGCCCCTTAAAAATGGGCATATCGGGCGTAAGTGTAAACGTAGCCACAATGCTGCGCGAATCAAATTTTTCCACGCCGTCGACGAATAAAAACGGCTCCCTGTGAGGCAGATGCCCCTTGATTGTCTCCTTGTCAAAAATCATGCTTAAGCTTTGTAGGAGTTGTTAAATGAATGGCGCAAATTGTCAACCGTTTTGCAAATTACGCCGCAGGCTGCCCTGCCCAAAAGAGATGCGTTTTTGTATTCGCGCGGATTTATAGGATCCATAACCCTCACACAATAGCGCGCCTGTCCCGTCATGTTTACCGAATCTTTCGTGAACATGGGCTTTGGCGAATAAACAGCTACGGGAACGACGTCCACATTAAGCTCTTTCGCTATAACAAACGCTGACTTTTTAAAATCGGCCACGCGCCCCGCCTTTGAGCGGGCGCCCTCCGGGTATATCAAGACATTGCGCTTTTTCAGAACACTGGAAAACTTTTCAACATATTCGCTCGGGTCGTTTTTTGTGTTTTCGTCGACTACTATAAAATCGAAAACGCGCACCAACAACCACACGACAAGTATGACAGTATAGCGCCTTTTTATGACGGCTCCGGTATTTTTTATATACGACATCAATATGAGCGGATCTAGCAGGGATATGTGGTTTGATACAATAATAAAGGGGCGCTTGTAATCTATTTTTTCAGAGATCTTGACATCCAGAGTGTACGCTCCCAGCCACGACATGATTTTTATGAATTGGAAATAGAGCGTCCAACGGATGACTGCAGAGATAGCTCTTTTTTTTAGATCCCGAAAAGGCAATAAAAGAAGGGGCAACACCAAAACGGCAACTATCAGATTTGCCAAGAAGAAACACGCAAATCCTATTGCTATGCGGAATGGTATAGAGAGCGTAAAAATAAAGTTGAAAACGGTGTCCATTGAATATTGAATGATATGTATTAAAGAATTGGCAAAGAACAATACAACATTAAAGATAAAGGCTATGAAAAAAGTGAGATTAGCAATATTTGCGGCTGCGGCCGCGATAGCGGGGTTGACTGCGTGCACCACCACCACGACGCGCACGGGCTACGACATGGCCCAGAACGGGCAAACCCAGCTTACATATCCTACAACAAGCAGCGACGCCGCGGCGGTAAAAGCCGCCATGGTAAGCGCATTGAGGGCGCGCGGTTGGAATGTCACCAGCACCGAGTACCCAATTACCGCCTCTATTAGCAATCGCGGCCAAAACGCAAAAGTTTCCATCACGTATGAAAACAATGCCGTAAAGATAGAAACAAAGGGCTCTACCATCGACAACACGCCGTACGTGCCTCTTAGATACGTAGATTTCCTCGTCAAGACGTTTAATAAGACGCTGAAGTAAAAATCATAAGATTTTACATCGCTTGCAAAAGCCCTGAGAAGCCTGTTGTGACTTTGGGAAGGCGGCCGTTTCGGGTCGCCTTTTTTGTACTTAGAACATTTGAACACGGCCCCGACTCGTTTTTATGTTTATGCCTTGCGGGTGATTTTTTTGTGACCCGGAGCGCTATAAATTTTTAGCCCGTGCTGCAAGATAAAAAATCTCACATTCTTTTTAATGAACGACGCCGTGGCGCGGCAGAGACATTTTCTCCGAACGCGCGGCGAGTTGGAGCATAACCGGCATCGCCATTTCCACACTTTTTTGTGCGCGGGAAAATGGGAAGAATGGAGAGGAAAAGAGAAAGGAAGTCGGAAGATGGGCGGTTCGATGTTGGAAGTTCGCCTACTTTATTTTAAAAAGGCGCTTAAAAAGAATTCTTATAAGCAAGACAAGCATTATAATTACGGCAATTGCTATATACTTTAAATAACCGCCTTGGCTGAATGAAGAGCCCAATACGTTCATAGCCACGGCAAATAATCCTTGAATTGCCACTCCGAGAACCATATAGACCTTCAGGTCTGAATTCATGCCGCCAAGAAGAAAGTTTTGCATGCAATACGGTATTCCCGGAACGGCTCTGACAAAGAAGTTAAGGTCGAACATATTTCGGGGATTGGAAATATTAAAGCGCCGCTTAAAATTTTCTACAATGTCGCCGGGGAATGCAAAACGCCCGATGGCATACCCGATAGCCGAACTTATGCAAATACCGCCTACGGAAAGCACCGATCCCCAGAAAGCGCCGAAGGCGGCTCCTGCATAAAGAGTGCAAAAAGACAGCGGCAAACCTATTGCGCACCCTGTTGACATTATGGCAAAAAACGCAAACGGGTTATTGTGGGTTTCGGCAAAGCCCTTCATATCAGCAATAAGTTCCGGCCAGCCGTAAAGGAGCTGCACGGCAACCACTGCGGCAATAAACAGGGCTATCTTAAGAATATTTTTCATACGGTACGCGGATATAGAACATAAAGGCCGATAAAAAATCAAACGTAAAAAATATTGTAAAAATATATTGACTAAGGAAGGCAAAAATGGAGAATTGGGAGAATAAATTGATTGCCGAAATAGCTCAGTTGGTAGAGCAACGCTTTCGTAAAGCGTGGGTCGTCGGTTCAAGTCCGACTTTCGGCTCCACTTTTAAAGGCCTGTAAATCAATGATTTTCAGGCTTAATTTTTTACAAAATATGCCTGTTTTTGTACATATGTTTTAAATTTGTAAGTTGTTGATAATTTGGGTCAACACCAAAGAGAGTGGATTTTAATGAAAGACGCCGCATAGAACCAAGACCCTCAATCTGTAATTTT
>CALXLK010000012.1 GCA_944389175.1 uncultured Opitutales bacterium | reverse complement strand
CTTCCGTCCTCTTTGCCTCCCTTTTTTTCTACTTCTTCTACCCTCATCCCACTACCTTTGACGAAGAGCGCAAAATTTTGCCCTCTGCATTGCCGGCTTCGCCATTGCCAGAGGCGGGATTGTTTTCCCATCCCCAAGGCAAAGCCGCGCGAGCGGATTGATAGGGCAAATAAAACTATTGCATTTAGTTGGAGCTGCAGTTTCATTTCAACTGCGCATGAATAAGAACCGCCACTGATATGGAAAAATTTTGAGCGTATATATGAAGGATATAAAGGCCATATTTAAATATAAGAGCGCCGACGAAAAGAAACTGCTTGAATACGGATTCAAAAAAACCGGCAAAAAGGGAGTCTTAGAGTTTAAGAAAAGGCTACCCGAAAGCGGCTTTGAAATGCTCGTGCGCTACGACGGGCATGAAGTTTCGCCGGAGGTAATCGACCCGTTTGACGGCGGCGCCTATACCCTTTTTTTACAGGAAACGGCTACGGGGAAATTTCTTGGAAAAATTAACGAAGAATTTTTTTCGACGCTCGAGGATATCGCGGAAAAATGCTTCCATATGAGCCCATTCAAAGAGCGCGCCAGCCAAAAAGTAATAGAGTTCGCGCAAAAGACGTACAGTAGCCGACTTGAGTTTTTGTGGGATGATCTTCCGAATGTGGCGGTTTTGCGCAGGAACGACACCGATAAATGGTTTGGAATAATATTTTCGCTGCCAAAGCGCAGGCTGGGGATAGATAGCGACGAAACGGTGGAGTTTATGAATCTGCGCGGAGATCCGGATCAAATACAAAGCATTATCGACTCTCAAAAATTTTTCCCGGCCTATCACATGAATAAAAAGCACTGGTACACGCTTTTGCTCGACGGCTCTGTAAAGCTGGCGGAAATAAAAACGCGCATAAAAAAAAGCTACGCGTTGGCGCTAAAAAACCATGCCGCAAAAAAAACGCTTAAACCGCGCAAAGGCGGAATAAGCGCATGCGGGAAAATTATGCACCGAGATTAAATTAGTCCCTTCTGGCGATAAGGAACTGTAGGATATACCAGAACATCAGCGCTATTGCCGCGAACAGCCCCAGAGCCGCGCCGACATACTGGTCGTTGCGGTATTGGTGGATTATGGCGCTCGTCTGGTATAAAACCACGAGCGCGCAAAAGACAATCATGGCCCCCGAAAACCACAAGCCCAGCCCGAAGCCGAACAAAATGGCGCATATTATGATGCCCAAGGCGAGGAACGAGGCTATCGTCAGAAACCCTCCCATGAAAGAAAAATCTTTTTTCGATATGAATGCGTACAGAGATATGCCGCCAGCCATGGCAAATGTAAGTATTGCCGCCTGGGGGATTGCGTCGGGAGCGATGCGCTCGGCTATGAGAAGCAGCGGCAAAAATATTATGGCCTCCGCCGCCACGTACAAGTACAGCCCCGCATACTGCTTTGAAAGCGTGCCGCCCGTCAGCGCCCATTTGTTGGCCACCCATGAGACGCCCATAAAGGCCAGAAGGACTATCAGCCAATTCGATCCGCCCACCATTCTGTAAGCCAGATCTATTGCCGGCTGCCACGACATCAAGAAGGCCTCAAGGCACACAAACACCGCGAAGGCGCAAGCCAGATTCACGTAGCACTTTTTAATAAACTCGGCCCTGAGCGAAAGCTCGGAGGCTCTGTTCTGATACAGATCGTTTTCGTTTCTCATAATTTTGGATTTTCGATATTTTTAATGAAAATAAAAGCAAAAAATACTGGAAAAGAGGCTCCGTTCTTGTAGCGTCAAAATCATGGAAAAAGAAAGTCAGACAATGGCGAGATACGACGGGAGGAGATTCGACGAGCTCCGCCCGATAAGCTTTAAACCCTCGATTGCGCCCAACGCCACGGGCTCTGTATTGGTTTCTTTCGGAAACACCAAGGTCATTTGCGCGGCGACCGCCGAAAAGAAGGTTCCCTCTTGGTTAATGCCGCAGAGCGCCGAAAAGGGCTGGATGAGCGCGGAATATTCGATGCTTCCCTACGCGACGCTAACGCGCAAACAACGCCCCGTTTCGGCGGGGAAGCAAGACGGCCGATCGGTCGAAATTCAGAGGCTGATAGGGCGCTCGCTTAGGGCGGTGACCGACCTTTCAAAAATTCCCGGGCACACCATATGGCTTGACTGCGACGTGCTCCAAGCCGACGGCGGAACGCGCACGGCCTCCATTTGCGGAGCCTACGTTGCCGCGAAAATCGCCGTCGCAAAGCTCATTGAAGAGGGGTCTATAAAGGAGGATCCGCTTATAGACGCCGTAGCCGCCATAAGCGTGGGTCTTCTGGGCGACCGCGCGATTTTAGACCTGCCCTACGCCGAAGACAAAGACGCCGACGTAGATGCAAACATTGTCATGACCGGTTCCGGAAGATTTGTGGAAGTTCAGATGAGCGGAGAAGAGGCAACCTTTGACAACGAACAGCTCTGCGATCTCCTCGCCCTTGCGAAAAAGGGCATAAGCCATATTTTACAACTTCAGCAAAAAGCAATAAAGGAGGGATTAGAATGAGGGAACAAGAAGCAATAGAGAAGTTTAGAAACCCGTACTCGTGCGCGCAGACAATCTATGCCGCATACGCGGAAAACCCGACGCAGGAAGGCCTGGATAATATGAAAAATTTTAGCGGCGGACGCGCGCCCGACAATGCGTGCGGGGCCCTCTACGCGGCGACGCAAATCTGCCCCGGCCATGCAGCCGAGATAATGCAATACTTTAAAGAAAACGCGGGAGACACCCGTTGCAAGGTACTAAAAACCCAATGCAAAACATCTTGCCACGACTGCGTTCGCATAGCCGCCGAGGCTCTCGACAAATTTAACGGATAGGAGGCCCAAGCTAAGGCGCTCCGCACCTGCGCCCCCGAATATGTCCCGCCCGACTTGATGGAACGCCGCCATGACGCTCCACAAGCATGTTCTCCGCGCGGCGCCCCTCCCCAGAATTGATACAAGAAGCGCGCACCGATTCTCCGGCGCGCGCTTTTTAGTTTGCATCAAAACAGAGGGAATAAACACGTTCCCTCTGAACACCATACCATACTCTAAATAAGAAAAATGCGCATTGCTTGCGCCCCGAGGGAGGAGACCCCGCTGAGGGGCGCCTAAGCGCTACTCTGCCGGTGGCGGAGGAGGCGGCACCGGGGCGCCTGCGTGATGCGGACCGAGTGGCGGCGGGGGTATGGGGGCGCCGCATTGCGGGCATTTCGCCGGGGGCGGCGGTGGAGCCAAACGCGGCCCCTTCATGGCTCTCGGATGAGACGGAGGAACAGGGCCCCCGTGGGGTGCTTTTCTGTAAAACTTTCTCGGCGGCGGCCACGGCCTATGTCTTAGGCTGTCCATTACGCAGTTTAGCGACTTCTGAACGCTGGGATCCTTCAAGAGCTCTGCCCTTTCCTCGTCGTTAAATTTGCCGTCGCCGTCCTTGTCGTACTTTTTCAGCAGCTCGGCGCGGCGCTGAATCCCCTGCTTTATCATCTCGGCGCGCTCCTGTCTGTCAAGGACGCCGTCGCCGTTTTTGTCAAATTTGGCGATAACTTCCTTGGGGAGCTTCCGATGGGGCATCATCGGGCGCATGCGCATGCGCTCAAAGACACGGCGCTGCTCGTCGAGAAACGCGCGAATTTCAGTTTCGTCGAGTTTCTTGTCGCCGTCTTTGTCGAATTTTTCGAGCACCCTGGCGACCCGTTTTTTGTAAAACTCTTCGCGTTTTGCCATCTTCTGCTGCATAACTTTGCGCAATTCCGCGCACTCGGCGTCGTTTAATTTGCCGTCGCCGTCTTTATCGTACTTTTTGAGAATGCGCGCCTTTATCTTTGCAGGGCACTGCATTTTTTCTTTTGCAGGCGCCGGCGCGGGAGCTTTTTCCTGTTCCTGGGCAAAGGCGGGCAAAGCTATGGCCAGACTGCAAAGCAATATAGATAGTTCTCTTATCTTCATGTATGCCTGTGGTTGAGGTTGATCGTTTCGACACGTTTAACGCAAGCCTAATAAAAAAAGTTTCAAAATTCTTATTTTTTATCGAATAAGGAGTGCCCGATCAAAACATAAATATTTGTTTGAACAGAGCCGATATTTATGTAGAGTAGAGTCCAGATTTATTACAAGGAAGGAATATGTATCAGGTTACTTTCAGCCCCCAGTGCATGTCGGAATTAAACAAGCTCGACAAGCTCGTCCAGCTTGAGATAATTGACGGGCTCGGCTCTCTGACGAAAGAACAGATAGAAAGCGGGCTGCCTCAAGTCGGGAAAATTCGCCGCGGCAACAAAGACTTTTATAGGCTCAGGACCGGCGACTACAGGGTCTATTTCGAAATAATAGAGTCTGAAAAGACGCTTCGGGCCCACTATATACTGCACCAGCACACCATTGCCGACTTCGTTTTTAGGGCAAAGCTTCCCTTTAAGGAGGAAACCATGCTCGAACAGGAGGACAATTTCTGGAAATATCTGGAATCGTTAAAAAAATGAGCGAAGAAAAAAAATTGTGGGCAAATGTGCACCAGGCGAGCAAAATTTATATTTTGCCCAACGCATTCACCGCCGGAAATCTGTTTTTCGGATTTCTCTCAATAATATTGTGCATACAGGCCAAATTCAACTTTGAATCCCAAGATAGGACAATAGACCAGATTGCAAAACTTGTCACCCCCGAGGGTTCGTCGCTGGAGTCGGGAACCGGCTACTATATGCTGGCAATCCTCTGCATATTGATGTCGTTTTTCTGCGACGCTTTCGACGGGCGCGTGGCCAGGGCAAGCGGCAAGCTTTCGCTCTTTGGCAAAGAATTCGATTCTTTGGCAGACAGTGTATCTTTCGGTCTGGCTCCGGGCCTTTTGATGTATTTCCTGATACTTAAGCCCACCTCGGAAATGCACCAGGCAATAGCATCGTTTGTCATGAGCACCGGATGGCTCATAGGCTTTATTTTCATGCTGTGCGCCGCCGTAAGGCTTGGGCGCTTCAACGTGCTTACAAACCCGTACATAGAAGGCCATGAAAAATACGAAATGGGCGACTTTGCCGGGCTTCCCGCGCCCGCGGCGGCAGGGGCGGTTGCGTCAATAGCACTGACGATGCTAAGCTTCGACCTTACGAACTTTACGCCCGTTCTTATACCGCTTATGTTGCTGATATCCTTTTTTATGGTAAGCAACATTCCCTACCCGTCGTTCAAGCATATAAATTGGACGACCAGCACAAAATTTCGCTCGTTCGTAATCATAATAATATGCATCTTGCTCATTGTGGAATTTAAGGAATGCAGTTTTGCGCTGATTTTCTTAGCTTACGTATTCTATCCCCCAATAAAATACCTTCCGAGGGCAAAACGCATATTGACCTACAAATATAAAAAGATTAAACGCGCGCGTATGCGCCAACAGGGACTTCCCAAGCGCAAAGACGCCTAATTCCTGCCGCTAAAAGAATTTTAAACAAGGGCTCGGCACCTATGCTGCCCTTGTTTTTTTTGCGCTTAAAATTAAGCCTGTTGATTCGCGCATACTTGGTGCGCACGATCGAAATAACGTATGACACCAAGGCCGCTTGCAGTGCCTAAATAGACAAAACCGCAACCGCAACTTGCCGCTTTGCAAATCTCTTCAAAATCTTTGTATCTTTGATACGTTTCCACTGCCCGCTTTTATGCAAGCCCACTGCCCCCCCGCGGCAAGGCCGCAACGACAGGCACAGCTGCCGATGAAATAAAACGAAGAGAATAGAGAGGAGGAGAGAAGAAAAAAACGCCGCTTAAATGCAAATAAGCCCTCCTCTGTCTGGACAACGATTTTTATTGATTTGCGAGACTTTTGTGCGATAATCCAGACAGTGAAAGACCTCAAGGAAACTGCTTTATACTTCTTTATCTCGGTACTTGTCGTATCGGGGGTGCTTTTTGCCTTGCTTTTAGTGCCATCGAAGCTTGTAGGTATCATTCTTTCAATAGGGCTTGCCCTGTTTATTTTCATCGGATTCATATTCTTGTTGTGCCTGTTGAATTATATATTCAAGCATGCCAAGTCTACCGCCCTCGATGTTTTTGTTCCTCCCTCCGAATAGGAGCTTCTATTTCACTTTTGAGCTTCCCTCAATTCGCGGTTAAGCCGGTTGAGGGATTTTTCGTCTGTGATGGCAAACTGGGCGTCAAAGATAGAAAGTGTGCCAAAGACTTCTTCCGAGGGCGGCATTTGCCCCCTTTGTGTCCGAAAGCTTTTTATGCAAAGCCTCAATCTGCTTTACCGAGGCTCCTTTTGCCGTTTTGACTGTAAAATTTAAGAACTTCTTTTTCTCTTGATTTTCTGAATGTTTTGACCGATATTGTTTGTGTCAGGTGGGTTGAGTGCGGCGCGGTCGCGATACTCGTTCGCCCAGTACGGTACGGAGCCGCGAACGTCACCGTACACATTTTTTGCGTTTTAATATAAGTCTTCCCTTTCTGCATTTGTCCAACTCCTGTACCTTGTTGATGAACCGTGTACGGACTACTGTGCGATTCGATATGGCGACGGCAAAAGCCCCTACCACCAGAGAGACGCCCTCATTGCGTGGACGAAAGATTCCGACTACATAAAAAACCACACCACAAGCGACAAAGCCTACCACTTTGGGCGGCTATTAAAGCGCATAGAGCCGATGCAACCGTACGAGAAGCTCTACCGTGGCATGAGTTGGAACACAAAATACCCGAACCAGAAAAAACTGTACGACGGTTTTATTGAGCAGGTTGAAAGCGGGTATTTTGAGCGCTCAACATTTGAGTCTTGCTCGACCAACGCGGCAGTGGTTAAGCGCGATTATATGAATAAACCCACAAAGGTTTTATCACGGTTGTGAAACACTCAAACGCAAAATACATAGGCGAAGTGGTAAAGAGATACTTTGAAGACAACACAGACGAACAAAAGGTGCTGTTTTCGCGCGGAGGAAGAATGAAAATCCTAAAAAAGGAAGTGCGCGGCGACACGCTCTATTTAACAGTGGAGCAATCCCAATGAATCGGCCGCTGGGAGTAATAGTTCTTGCCGCTCTTAAGGCGGGCAACGTAGCTTTCCCTAAAAGCGGGAAGAGCGTATTTATTCCTATATGGCTGGGAAAGAGATTTTATTTCCATAAGCTCCGCCCTGCGGTTGTGTTGCTCTTCCTCTGGCATGTCGGTTGCGGCAGACACGCGCTCCCATTCTTTATGAATAAACTCAAAGATAGGGTGCGAATACTGTCCAATTTTTACTTCCACGCCTTGCATAGTTGCGAAAATTCCGCCCAAGTCAAGCATTTAGAAACGGAGGGCTATTATGCTTAAAATAAATGTAAAGTTCTCCGCCGCGGCGTGCGTACATGCCGCATTTCAATAAAATTCCGCCCAAATAAAAAAGAGGAAATCAACTTTCCTTTTCGCACGCCTTCCCCGAAAAAAAGAGTGGCGCGCGGCAAGCCCCGCACGTTTTTGAGTATTGCCGCCCGGGATGGCTGTTGCGGTGTTGACACACAGAAATACAGGCAGTTAAAATCGGTCTCTGCATACGGTCGAACCCCGGGAGCAGTAAGCGGTGGGTGGTGCGTGAGGGAGAGAGTAAAAAATTTTCTTTTTTTTCGAAAGAGCTCGCACGCGGTGCTATTTTTTTGGCGGCACGAGCGAGTTTGAAAAATCCAATGCTTTTTGGGGCTCTTTATTTTCTTTTTTTGATTCCGAGTCTATGCCGAAGCGCTCTTTAAGTTCTTTGGAAGAAACCCTTTCAATCTGGGCATTTTGAGCCCGGGAGGGCGAAACGACAAACGGCAGCTCTATGGCGCGCGCCATGTCGATTATTTCGTCGGCGGTCTTGCCGTCGACCGACTTCAGGAAATCGGCCTCGGACATTTTTTTGTTTTCGCGCTCATATATAAGTTTTGCCGCGGCCTCCGAAAAAAGTTCGCGCTTGCCATCCGGAAGGGAAATTAACATTGATCCGAGCGTCTCCGAAAAGCGCTTTGCGGAAGAGCCGTCTATGCGGCCTATGTTCATCTTTATTTGGCCGGTAAGTTTCTTTGACTCGGCGATAATTTCGTCGGCGGTCTTGCCGTCAATCATGTCTTTAATTTTCGCCGAGCCGCCCAGATCGGGGCGCTGGGCCATGACAACGCCGATTGTCGTCATTGCCACGGCGAAGCGCTGCTGAGCCTCGTCGTCGAGGTTTTCTATCACCTTTGCGTACGAGCGCTCAAGCGCCTTTGGGGAAGAGGCGTCTATTCTCGGCTGTTGCGCGGCCGCAACCGAAGAAATACAGGCCAGCAGGAATATTAAAACCTTTCTCATGTGCAAACGCGTACTAAAAAAATGCGCGGGGGAAAACGCAAACAATTTTTGGGAATTCGGATAAAAAATCGGGAAAAAAGTTTCTAAATAAAAGATATTTGGCGATAAAAATAATGCTTGACGATACAGCGAGCCTGTACAATATTAAGCAGTCAAAATGTAAGCTCTCCGAGGAAAGAGTGGGTTGTTTGATGGCCCGCTTTTTTTGTAGGCGGGTAAAAATTTAATCAAAGTAAACTGAGGAATACCATGAGCAACAGTAGCGAAATTCTTTCTATTCTGGAATATATGGAAAAAGAGAAGAAGATTAAGCGCGAAGAAATGATAGAGTCTATTTCTTCGGCAATCCGCAATGCCGCTGCAAAAAGCATGACCGGCTACAACCTCAAGATAGACATAAATCCAAAGACCGGAAACTTGAAAGCCTGGGCGCTGCAGACGGTGACAGATTCCGTCGCAGACAACGCTACTCAGATACACATAGACAAAGCCAGGCTCTATAAGCCCGACGCGCAGCTGGGAGACGTAATCGAGAGGGAAGTCGACCTCTCCGACCTGGGCCGCATCGCCGCAAAAAATGTATACCAAAGCATAATCCAGAAGCTGCGCACGATAGAAAAGAGCCGCATTTTTGACGCCTACAAAGATTCAATCGGCGACATCGTTCCCGGGACGGTCCGCCGCAGGGAAAAAGGCGCCTACATTGTCGACCTGGGCCTGACCGCCGCGATACTCCCCAAAAGGGAATGCATCCCCGGAGAAAACTACGAGCCCGGAGACAGAATCCGCTCTTTGCTGCTGGAGATAGACAACTCGCCGAGGGGCCCGGAAATAATACTAAGCAGGGCAAGCTTTAAATTTGTAAAGAGGCTCTTTGAGCTCGAGGTATCCGAAATAGCGGAAAAGTCCGTCAAGATAGAGGCGATGGCGCGCGAGCCCGGCTACCGCACAAAGATAGCCGTCAGCACGACCGACCCGCGCATCGACCCCGTGGGCGCATGCGTCGGCGCGGGCGGAACCCGCGTAAAAGGCATCGTAAAAGAGCTAAACGGGGAGAAAATCGACATAATAAAATACTCGCCGAATGTGGAAACGCTGCTTGCCGAATGCATAAAGCCGGCAGTCGCAAAAAATGTGAAGGTCGACCGCGAGAACAAGAAAATTTCATTTGAAGTGTCCAAGGCGGACTTGTCGGTAGTAATTGGCAAGGGCGGATCGAACATAAAATTGACGTCGAGGTTAATCGGAATGAAAATCGATGTCAGCGAAGAGGCCCAAGAGATGGGCGCGTTCGAGCAAAAGGCCTACAAAGCCTTCAGCTCGCTTGCGCAGGTGCTTACAAATCTATCTGCCGAAGAGGTTGCCCTTCTTACGCAAAACGGCATAACGAGTCTGGAGCTGTTTGAGGGCGTCGAGGTGGAAGATCTCGTAGAGATGGGGCTTTCCGAGGCGAAAGCTGCCGAAACGCTCGAGTTGGTGCACAATCTGAAATAATTCCAGGCAGTCCCAAAAGGAGGAAGGAAATCCGAATAAATGAGCATTAGAATTCACGCATTAGCCAAAGAGCTTAACATAACCAGCAAAGAACTTATCGAGTTCATAAACGAACGTCAGGACAAGTACGGCCTGGAAATAAAAACGCCGTCGAATTCTGTTGCCTCAATATACGCCGACGAAATAGCAAAGGATTTCCGCAACAAAGGCCAAGAGGAAAAGGCCGCCGAAAGCAAGGTTGAGCCTTCCAAGCCCGCACCCGCCGCAGACGCCAATCAAACACAAAAGCCCGAGGCGCAATCTCAACCCGCCAAAGACGCGGCGGTAGCCACGCCACAAGAGGCAAAGCCCGCCACGCCTCAGGCGCCAAAACAACCCGAACCGGAAGCGAAGGCAGATCAGGTGAATGCCGAGCAGGCGAACAAAAACGCCCAGGCGACTCCTCCTGTTTCAAGACCCGCGCCTGTGGTGCCTCCGGCAGCCAAGCCCGCGCCCGCAGTGCCGCCGACAATCAAACCGGCTCCCGCGGTGCCGCCGATGCAAAAGCCTCCGTTGCAGAATGCAAGGCCTGCATCTGTGGTGCCGCCTACTTCAGCGGCCCCGAGGCCCGCTCCTGCGATTCCTCCGATGCGCGCGAACACACCGCCGAGGATTCCGATGCCGCAAGTTTCAAAGCCTGTGCCTGCGCAGACCCAGGTCCAAGGCCAACCAAAGGCCGACACCCAGCAGGCATCAAAGCCCGCGCCCGCAGTGCCGCCGAGCCTCGGAGGCTCGAGACCCGCCCCGATAATTCCGGGTTTTGCCGCTGGAGCGCCGCGCAAGGCTCCCGGCGGAATCGTCTTGCCGAATATTTCCGTAGTGCGCAGGCCAGCGCCGACAGCGGCGCAACCGGCCGCCAAGCAGGAGGGCAAGAGTGCGGAAGCCGCCCAGGAGAGCGCTGCAAATTCAAAGACGCTGCAAATAAAGCCGCCGATAATTGTCCGCGATTTTGCGCGGGCGATAAATCTAAAGCCGTTCAAGCTGATATCCGAACTGATGGATTTGGGAATTTTCGCCTCGATGAACCAGGCCATAGAAGAGGCCACCGCCGTCGAGATAGCCAAGCGCCACGGCATAACGCTTGAAATAAAACACCGCGGCGAACAGCAGCAGCAACAGTTGGCCGCCGCCGCAAAAAAGCGCGAAATGGCGCGCCAGATTGTGGAAGACATAAAGAATTTTGTGCCGCGCCCGCCGATAGTTTGCATACTCGGGCACGTCGACCACGGCAAGACCACGCTGCTTGACACAATCCGCAACACGAACGTCGTCGCGGGCGAGGCCGGCGGCATAACGCAGCACACGGCCGCCTACCAGGTAACGGCGGCCGGCAAAAAGATAACATTTTTGGATACGCCCGGCCACGCCGCATTTTCAAAGATGCGCGAGAGGGGCGCAAACGTGACCGACATAGCAATTCTCGTGGTTGCCGCCGACGACGGCTTTATGCCGCAGACCGACGAAGCCCTAAACTTTGCGCAAAAGGCGGGAGTGCCTATTGTTGTTGCGATAAACAAAATAGACGCCAAGGGCGCCAATATCGACCGCGTCAAGCAGCAGATGCAAAAGCGCGGAATCACCTCGGAAGACTGGGGCGGCGAAGTGCTCTGCCAGCCTATTTCCGCTCTCAAGGGCGAAAATGTCGACAAGCTGCTCGAACTTGTTTTGCTGCAGGCCGAGATGATGGAGCTAAAGGCCAACCCGAAGGCGCCGGCCGAGGGCGTGATAATAGAGAGCCAGCTTGAGCCCGGGCGCGGGGCAACAGCCACTGTAATAGTGCGCTCAGGCACACTCAAGCCCGGCGACGTAATAGTATGCGGGGAAAACTGGTGCAAAGTCAGGGCCCTGCTCGACGACAGGGGCAAGAAGATAGCCAGCGCCGAGCCGTCGACGCCCGCCATAGTAATGGGCTGGACGGGCGCGCCCGAATCGGGAGAGACATTTACGAAGGTCGAAAACGACAGGCAGGCAAAGCGAATCACCGAAGAGGCGATGCTAGAGCGCAAGCGCCAGGCCGCGCAGGAGGTGGCGCACAAGCCCTCCAACCTTGAGGAGCTGATGGCCGCCATAGAAAACCAAGACCAGAAGGTGTTCCGCTGCATAGTAAAAAGCGACGTTTCCGGCACGGTGGAAGCGCTGGTGGCCTGCCTCAACGAAATAAAGAGCGACAAAGTCAAGCTCGAGGTCGTATCAAGCGGGGTTGGCCAAATTACGAAGAACGACGTCGACATGGCCGCTACGGTGGGGGCCTCGATAGTAGCCTTTAACGTAAAGCAGGAAAACGGCGTTGCCGGGCTTGCCAAACACAAGGGCGTGGCGTTTATAACGCATAATATAATATACGAGCTCATCAATGAAGTCCGCGAGGCGATGAAGAACCTGCTCGAGCCCGAGCTCAAGGAAAACAAGCTTGGCGCGGCCGAAGTGCGCGCGCTGTTCAACATTTCAAAGGGCGGCAAGGTCGCAGGCTGCATGGTCACCGAGGGCATAATAAAGCGCGAAAAACGCGCGAGGGTGTTCCGCAAGGGCAAGGAAATCGCCAACGGCAAGATTGTCGATCTCAAGAGGTTCAAAGACGACGTCAACGAGGTTCGCGCCGGATACGAGTGCGGTATTTCGCTATCCAACTTCAACGATTTCGAGCCCAAAGACATCATCGAGTGCTACGAAATATTGGAAATCAGGCAGGAACTGTAAGAATTCGGCAAAATGGGCGAAAGGAAGATACGCGTCGGCGAACTGATAAAGCGCGAGCTTAGCATGGCTCTGCACGGCAGATGGCGCGCGGAATCGGTGGCGATTACCATTACGGACGTCGATATATCCTCCGACCTAAAAAAGGCTACGGTCTACTATTCGGTGTTGGGCAACCGCGAAAGCATAGCAAAGGCCGGAAAGTTTTTGATGTCTGTTCGCGGGCAACTGCGCCAGATTGTCGGGAAAAATGTCATAATAAAGTACACGCCCGAACTCAAGTTTGTCTATGACCCGTCGATGGAGCGCGGAATGAAGATTCTGGAGGCAATAGACGAACTTGAAGAGCGGGAGCACCGCGACGCATAAGAGTAGATGGACTCTCAAATAGCAGAAAATTTCAGGAGGCTTCTATCCGAGGCAAAGGGGCGCAACATAGCCGTAGCCGGGCATATGAGGCCCGACGGCGACTGCGTTTCATCGGCACTTTCGATGTTTGAAATCCTGCAGGCGGCGGGGGCGAATGTAAAATGCCTAAACAAAAATGAGGTTCCGCACCTTTACAAAAATCTGGCGCAATTCGAATTTGAAAGCACGGAAACATTCGATCCCAAAGGGTGGGACATACTGCTTGTCGACTGCAGCGATCTATCGCGCGTAAGCCCGGCGCTAAAGGAAAAGCTCGGGGATGTCTACGCCTGCATAGACCACCACGAATCGGGCACAAGCAATGCAAAGATAATGTGCATAGACAAGTCGGCAGGAGCCACTGCCGAGATAATAGCCCTTTGCGCGACCGAAGTCGGGGCAAAAATTTCGCGCAGGGCGGCGAACTTGCTTTTTATGGGCATAGCAACCGACACGCGCCAGTTCACGACGTCGTCGACGCGCCAGGAGTCTTTTGAAGCCGCGCGCAGGCTTGTAAGATTGGGGGCCGACCCCAACGCCGTTGCGCAAGAGCTCTACCAGCGCGAGCGAGCCCAGAAGATGGCGCTTTTGTCCGTATATCTGGGAACGCTCAAGCGCCTATGCCAAGGCAGGGTCTGCGTCGGATTTCTCCGCCGGGCCGACTTTGAAAAGACGGGCGCGCAGAAAGAGGATACCGACGGGCTCGTCGACTTCGCCCGCTCGATAGACGGCGTTGAAATTGCCGCATTGCTTGAGGAGTTGGAGGACGGCTCCGTCAAGGGAAGCCTTAGGGGGCGGACGCCCGAATATAGCGTAAACAAGATAGCCGAATATTTTGGGGGCGGCGGACATTTGGCTGCCGCCGGATTCACAGCAAAAAATCAAACATTTGATACGATTCTGCCAAAGTTTGAGGAACTTTGCCGCAAGAGCCTGGATAGGGATCTATGAACGAATTTGACGGAGTATTATTAATAGACAAGGCGCAAGGGTGCTCTTCGCACGATGTCGTCAACAAGGTGCGCAAATGCCTGAAGATACGCTCGGTCGGGCACGCCGGCACGCTCGATCCGCTCGCGACGGGGCTGCTGGTGATTCTGGTCGGGAAAGCGACAAAGCTTTCGCAATATCTGATGAGCAACGACAAAGTTTACTGGGGCAAATTTGTCTTGGGAATCGAGACGAACACGCAAGACTGCGAAGGGGAGGTCGTTGCCACCCTGCCCGTTCCCGAAGGCCTCGATGCCGAAAGTCTGCAGCGGGCCATGTCGGGATTTTTAGGCGACCAATACCAGATGCCCCCCATGTTTTCGGCCAAGAAAGTGGGTGGAATTCCCCTCTACAAGCTTGCCCGGCAGGGGCAGGAAGTGGAGCGCCAGCCGCGCTTTATATACATTTCCCGCTTTGAACTTTTGGAATTCAACTCTCCTGAGGCTGTTTTTGAGCTTGCCTGCACGAAGGGCACGTACGTGCGGACCGTTTGCCACGACCTTGGCAAGCGCATAGGCTGCGGCGCTAATATGACCGCCCTTCGCAGAATTTCAAGCGGCAAGTTCAACGTAAAGGACGCCGTCACGATAGAGCAACTGCAATCTATGAGCACGTCGGCAATAAAAAAACAGCTAATACCCGTGGCGGCTGCGGCGCCGAGTTTTGCATTGTAAGATGGACGTCGTCAACATAGACGAAAAATCCCCCTACAAGGGCAAATGCGTTCTTGCCATAGGGATGTTCGACGGCCTGCACAAAGGGCACGCCGACGTGGTAAAAGAGACGAAAAAACTCGCCAAGAAGTGCGCCGCCATACCGTGCGTTCTTACTTTCGAACCGCATCCCTCTCAAGTAATTCAGATGGGGCGCCCGCCTGCAAAAATGATTTTTCCGCCCAAACAGCGCGCGCGCGAATTTGAAAAGGCCGGCATAAAAAAAGTTTTTGAGATAAAATTCACAAAGGATTTTGCGAAGTTGACGCCGCTACAATTTGCCAGTTTATTGAAGGAAAAATTTCCGCGGCTAAAAGGGGTGGTAACGGGTTTTAATTTTGTCTTTGGTTTTAAGGCCGCGGGGAACACACACACGCTCGCCAAACTGTCGGAGGAGTTCGGGTGGGAATTTCGCGCCGTAAAGGGGAAATATCTGGACGACGGCCGCCGCATAAGCTCTTCGCTGATGCGAACCGCCGTGGACAAGGCAAACTTCGGCCTGTATGAGAAGATAAAAGGCCGCGTATATAGTTTTTGCGGCAAGGCCCGCAGGGGAAAACGCATGGGTGCAAAGCTTAATTTCCCCACGATAAACATACCGTGGAATCCCGACTGTAAACCGCCGTTTGGATCGTATGCCGTTGAAATAAAAAGGCTGAAGACGAACAAGAAATATCGGGGAGTAGCCTCCTACGGAACGTCGCCAACGCTCGGAGAAACGGAGCCGCTTGTGGAGGTAAATCTGTTTAAAGACGTGGACTTCGGCGCGCCCGAGACCTTTGAAGTAAAGATGTTAAAATTTTTGCGCAAGCAGAAAAAATTTAACAGTCTAAGCGCGCTTGTAAACGAGATAGCAAGAGATAAAATCAAGGCGCAATCGTATTTTGACTCTCTAAAAAGTCCGCAGTAAAACGCCCTCCAATTTCGCTTGGGCATTTCTTCGCCCCGCATATTTTCCTTTTTTCTTTTTTATTCCGAAAATGGATCGGCGCATTGTGGCTATATGCTCTTTTTTGTTGAAATTTCCGTGAATATTCAATAGTTGAGCTCCGTAAATTGCGTCTATTTATGGGAAAAGACGGGAAAAGGAAAATTAGCAGGAGAAAGTTTTTTGGGAAGGGAATTTTGGCGTCGTGTTTTGGCTACACACTGGCAGTCGACGCGACAAATCTCTTTGCAGACGGCGAAAATGCCGCAGGTGGCGGCGCTAAGATACACGCCAAAGGCGCAAATCCAATTCCAAGGCCCAAACGCCGCAAGGATTCCCTGCTATCGACGCCAATCGAGGGCGAGCCGGTTATGGAAAAGGTCGCCATATCGTGCGATGTTCTCGTTGCAGGCGGAGGGCTTTCTGGCATTTGCGCGGCGCTCTCGGCCGCGCGCGAAGGGGCAAAAGTAGTCTTAATTGAAGACCGTTCGCACCTCGGCGGAAACGCAAGCAGCGAAATACGGATGCATCCGCTTGGAATCAAGGCCGACAGACAGGCTGGCGCGAAGGAGGCATTATAGAGGAACTCCTGCTTGAAAACATAGCGCGCAACCCCGAATTTTCATGGGGGAGCTGGGACTTGCTTCTGTATGAAAAATGCGTCGGGGAAAAAAACATTACATTGCTGCTCGACACTACCCTAGTGTCTGCGGAAACGAACGAAGATGCCTCAATAAGCAAAGCTATCGCCCGCTGCGACTATTCCTTCACCATCTACGAAATTTGCGCGCAAACGTACGTTGACGCAACAGGAGATGCGCGCTTGGCGATGGAGGCTGGCGCCGCGGTAATGTCGGGGCGCGAGGGCAAGGCAAAGTTCGGGGAATCCCGAGCCGATTTTGATATTTTAGGCTCCAGGCAAGGTGCCTCGCTTATGTTTTCGTCGGTTGAATGCGACAGGCCCGTCCCGTTTGTGGCGCCGAAGTGGGCTGTAAAGATAAAGCCCGAACACCTAAAGCACAGGCCGCTAAACGCGGGGAATCTAAACTTCGGCTACTGGTGGATTGAAACCGGCGGGCGGTGGGACGTCAACCGCGATCTCGAACAAACCCGCCACGAGCTTCTGGCGATAATTCTCGGAGTCTGGGACTACGTGAAAAACAGCGGCAAATTTCCGAGCGCAAAAAACCGCGTGATAGATTTTGTTGGCTTTATACCCGGGAAGCGCGACACATACAGAGTCGTTGGCGAACATATCCTTACCCAGCAGGATATTGAATCTGGATGCAAAGCCTATGATGACGGCGTCTGCGTTGGCGGATGGCAGCTTGGCGACCACCCCTCGGGAGGATTCTGGTCGCCCCCCGGATACGTCGCCCATTATGCAAAGACAAGCGATGTATCCCCGTACAATATCCCCCTAGGCTGCTACATTTCAAGAGATGTCCCAAACCTAATGATGGCAGGGCGCGATATAAGTTGCTCGCACGTGGCCTTTGGCTCTACGCGAATAATGCTAACTTGCGCTGTCGGCGGACAGGCTGTTGGCGCTACTGCTGCCATGTGTGCCGAAAACGCAATCACCCCCGCCAAACTTCGCGCAGACAAAGCGCTCATGGGCAAACTAAAGCAACGGCTTCTGCGCTCGGGGCAAACTATCTTAGGCGAAAAAAACACCGATGAAAACGACTTGGCGCGCACAGCCAAAGTAACGGCCTCGTCGTCGGCATTAAATAGCAGCCCTGAAAACGTGATTTCGGGAGTCCAGTTCGACAATCTCGAAGAGAATAAAAATCGTTGGCTTGCCAAGATTTCGTCGAAACCATGGATAAAGCTTGAATTTGACGAAAACAAAAAAGTGTCTTCTGTTCGATTTAACTTCGACAGCGGCACGCGCCGCATAGACCAAACGAGCAGTCTGTACGACATAAAAAAATTTATGATTCGCGGCCCGCAACCTGAACTTGTAAAGGATTTTGATCTAACTGCAATTACGCCCGACGGCCATCAAGTAAAACTGGCTCAAGTGCGCGGCAACTACCTGCGCAACGTCATCTGCAAGTTTGTCCCAATACAAGTAAAGGCAATAAGAGCCGACATTCTGGCAACTAACGGCGACAAGTATGCCAGAATTTACGAAATCCGCGCCGAGGCTTGATATGCGCGTAAGAAGCTAAAATAGCCGACAGACATGCAACATCTAAGCCTATAAAAGAGAATAAAGGGGGAAAGGGCTCATAAGTTGTATTGGTCTGCGTGTTGCGCCGACGCGTAAGATTTCAGCGCGTGTTCTGGCGCGGCGACACAAGGGGGGGGGAAATGAGGGGGCTTCACAGAAAATTTCCTCGCCGCGCGTGAGACAGTTATGAACGCCACATGGATAAAGGCTTGGACGGCAACGCAAGATGCACATTGGAGAAGCCCGCCGCGTTAAAGTGGTAAGATTTTATGTGAAAAATGGCTACTGCATGTGTAGTGTTAAAACAGGGCATACATGGGGATAAACCAAGAGAGCTAAATAGATTTGTCGTTGAAAGGGTTTATTTAGCCGCGGGCTCAAGCGCGGTATTTTTCAGGGGCGTGCAAAATGGCTAATTCGCAGCATTTATTTTCGCCATTAGAGGTGCTATGCTGCGATGTTGTATAAGCATATCAAAATCGCCAGAGTTTCTGGGGCGCATTGTTTGGGCGTATGAGACGAGACAGAACGCGAGTGTGGGCACGCTTGATAATGGTGGAGTGAGTGAATAAAAAGAGAGAGGCGCAAGCTCGGAAAGAGCCTGCGCCTCATAATACTGGCAACAACCTACTCTCGCACAACAGCGGGGTCGTACTACCATCGGCGGCTGAGAGCTTAACGAGCGTGTTCGAGATGGGAACGTGTGTTTCCTCTCGCCTATGATCACCAGATTCTCTAGTACTATCAGGTCGTTGCCCTTGTTCGCTCAAGCCTCTTCAGCCTATCGGAAAGTGTGTATGTAAAACGAGATTAATCAAACCTTAGATTTCTTACCAAACCAATCTCTCAATTTTAAAAAAGGCGCTAAAGTCTGTAAATAAACTTGTTCGGGTAATTAGTAACGGTTAGCTCAATGCATTACTGCACTTACACTTCCGCCCTATCAACCAAGTAGTCTTCTTGGTCCCTCAAGGAAATCTAATCTTGGGAGGAGCTTGGCGCTTAGATGCTTTCAGCGCTTATCTCTTCCGTACTTAGCTACCCGGCGCTGCCGTTGACACGACAACCGGAACACCAGCGGTACGTCATTCCCGGTCCTCTCGTACTAAGGAATGAACCCCTCAAATTTCCAACGCCCACAGAGGATAGAGGACCAAACTGTCTCACGACGTTTTGAACCCAGCTCGCGTACCACTTTAATTGGCGAACAGCCAAACCCTTGGGACCTTCTACAGCCCCAGGATGTGATGAGCCGACATCGAGGTGCCAAACTTCACCGTCGCTATGAACGCTTGGGTGAAATCAGCCTGTTATCCCTAGAGTACCTTTTATCCCATAAGCGACGACGTTCCCACGAACTATCGCCGGATCACTTGGGCCTGGTTTCCCATCTGCTCGACTTGTAGGTCTCACAGTTAAGCTCCCTTCTAGCCATATCCTCGCCGACCGATTACCAACCGGTCTGAGGGAACCTTCGCAGTCCTCCGTTACTTTTTAGGAGGAGACCGCCCCAGTCAAACTAACCCTCTAACACTGTCCCCCTTCCAGCTAATGGACCAGAGGTTAGACGCCTAACAGTTAAAAACTGGTATTTCACATTGCGGCTCAACCTACCCTGAAGCAGGTTATCTCAGCCTCCCAGCTATTCTACGTATTAAAAGTCAAACGACAATATCAAATTATAGTAAAGGTTCATAGGGTCTTTCCGTCCTTCTGCGGGTACGCGGCATCTTAACCGCGACTACAATTTCACTGAGCTTCTCCCTGAGACAGCACCCAACTCGTTACACGATTCGTGCAGGTCGGAACTTACCCGACAAGGAATTTCGCTACCTTAGGACCGTTATAGTTACGGCCGACATTCACGGGGGCTTAGTCCAGAAGCGTTAACAACCAGATTTCACCTTTCCGCATTGGTCACGTGTCACTCCCTATACGTCGTCTTGCGACTTTGCAGAGAGCTGTGTTTTTGATAAACAGTCGGTTGGGCCTCTTTGCTGAGACCAACTCGCGTTGGCACCCCTTCTACCGAAGATACGGGGCCATTTTGCCGAGTTCCTTGGGGAGATTTAACTCACGCGCCTTAGAATACTCTTCCCGGATACCTGTGTCGGTTTGCGGTACGGGCTGCCTATCAATTAATTGTATAAATTTTCCCGGAACTTGATACTGCCAATCCGCATCAGCCGTAGCCTCTGCGTCCCCAGAGCCTCTCGACCCCTTAGACCGGGACGTTCATCACCCGACTGGCACCCTCAAATTCGTCAATATACAACTCAGACATCTTTAAGCAGGTTTAGGATTATTAACCTAATGTGCATCGACTACTCCTTACGGCCTCGCCTTAGCTCCCGACTAACCCTGGGCGGACGAACCTTCCCCAGGAAACCTTATCCTTACGGCGGTATGGATTTTAACCATACTTATCGTTACTCATGCCTAGATTCTCACTTCCAACCACTCCAGCCTCGCTTCCACTCAACCTTCTACGCAATTGGAACGCTCTCCTACCATTATATCTCTATAATCCACAAATTCGGTGTAACACTTTAGTCCCGATCATTTTCGGCGCAAACTCTCTCGATGGGTAAGCTATTACGCACTTTTTAAATGATGGCTGCCTCTAAGCCAACATCCCCATTGTCTAAGAAAATTTACCTCCTTCGTACCACTTAGCGTTATCTTTGGGACCTTATTCGATGGTCCGGGGTGTTTCCCTCTCGCCAATGAAGCTTATCCCCCACTGACTGACTGCTGTAGTTACATCAAGAGTATTCAGAGTTTGATAAGGTTCGGTATCCGGGTGTGGACCCTAGCCTTTTCAGTGCTTTACCCCTCTCGACTACTGTACAACGCTATACCTAAATATATTTCGGAGAGAACCAGCTATTACGGGGCTTGATTAGCCTTTCACTCCTAACCACAGCTCATCCCTTAACTTCTCAAGGTTAATGGGTTCGGTCCTCCACATCGTGTTACCGGTGCTTCAACCTGGCCATGGCTAGATCGCCTCCGCTTCGGGTTCTATACCAGTTACTTACGCTCTATTCAAACTCGCTTTCGCTTCGCCTCCATGTCGTAAACACTTAAGCTCGCAACTGATATAGACTCCTAGGCCCATTATGCAAAAGGTACGCCATCACTCCTTGCAGAGCTCTGACCGCTTGTAGGCAACAGGTTTCAGGTACTTTTAACTCCCCTAACAGGGGTTCTTTTCACCTTTCCCTCACGGTACTTGTTCACTATCGGTCGACACCTTGTATTTAGTCTTATGCAGTGGTCTGCACTCATTCACACCAGGTTTCACGTGTCCGGTGCTACTCTGGATACTCCTAGGTTCTCTCTCAATTTAAGGTACGGGACTCTCACCCCCTTTGGCCGGCTTTTCCACACCGTTCCCCTATCAATCAATCACCATATCGAAGTCCGAACCCCGAAAGGATAAATCCCTCCGGTTTAGACTGCTCCCCTTTCGCTCGCCACTACTCAGGGAATCGCTTTCGCTTTCTTCTCCTCTGCTTACTGAGATGTTTCACTTCAGCAGGTCTTGCTCATGCTGCAATATTTATTCTTACAGCTGTTGCCGAGCTTTACCTCGACAGGGTTTCCCCATTCGGACATCTCCGGATTAAAGCCTGCTTGCGGCTACCCGAAGCTTTTCGCAGCTTGCCACGTCCTTCTTCGCCATGTGTCGCCAAGGCATCCCCCTGTTGCCCTTCTCTCGTTTATTTACAAACTTCTTCCTTTTTTAAAATTGGGCTACTGGTTTGGTCTTTCTTCGCTATATTCTAAGATCTTATTATCATAGTATACTACTCGCTTAAACTTTCATCTTCTCTATGTTCTTTAAATCTCGTCTTACATACTGTCAATGAACTAAATCCTTCTCGCAAACACCATCATGGGCCCAGATGGACTTGAACCATCGACCCCACGCTTATCAAGCGTGTGCTCTAACCAACTGAGCTATGAGCCCTCTTAATTATGGTGGAGCCGAACGGGTTCGAACCGATGACCTGCTGAATGCAAATCAGCCGCTCTTCCAACTGAGCTACGGCCCCCAGTCCCCGCGCCCTTTCCAGGTGTCGCATTATCTTATGAACTATACAGCCCATAAAATAGTTACTAAGTACAATCGCGCAAACCTCCATCCTAATCCTTACAGACACTTTCATGCCTCAGAATTTCTCCTTAGAAAGGAGGTGATCCAGCCGCAGGTTCCCCTACGGCTACCTTGTTACGACTTAGTCCCAATCACCAGCCTTGCCTTAGGTCGCTGCCCCCCTTGCGAGTTAGCTCACGAACTTCGGGCGAAACCGGCTTTCATGACTTGACGGGCGGTGTGTACAAGGCCCGGGAACGTATTCAAGGCGTCGTAGCTGATACGCCTTTACTAGCGATTCCGGCTTCATGGAGTCGAGTTGCAGACATCCAATCCGAACTGGGACCGGCTTTCGGGTTCCGCTCAACCTCTCGGTCTGGCTTCCCTCTGTACCGGCCATTGTAGCACGTGTGCAGCCCTGGATGTAAGAGCCATACTGACTTGACGTCATCCCCACCTTCCCACCTGAATCCAGGTTTGTCCCCTAAGAGTCCTCAGCTTTACCTGTTAGTAACATAGGGCGAGGGTTGCGCTCGTTGCCGGACTTAACCGAACATCTCACGACACGAGCTGACGACAGCCATGCAGCATCTGTGTACCCGTGTATTGCTACACTATAACATTTCTGCTATATCCAAATACATGTCAAACCCAGGTAAGGTTCTTCGCGTTGCATCGAATTAAGCCACATGCTCCACCGCTTGTGCGGGCCCCCGTCAATTTCTTTGAGTTTTAACCTTGCGGTCGTAGTCCTCAGGCGGTACACTTATCGCGTTAGCTGGGGCACTGAAGGGGATGATTCCTCCAATACCTAGTGTACAATGTTTACAGCGTGGACTACAGGGGTATCTAATCCCTTTCGCTCCCCACGCTTTCGAGCTTGAGCGTCAGATCTTGTCCAGTAAGCTGCCTTCGCCTTCGGTGTTCTTTCCGATATCTACGCATTTTACCGCTACACCGGAAATTCCGCTTACCTCTCCAAGTCTCTAGATTAATAGTTTTACGCGCAGCCCCCGAGTTAAGCCCGGGGATTTCACACATAACACACCAATCCGCCTGCGCTCCCTTTACGCCCAGTGAATCCGAGTAACGCTCGTAGTCTCCGTATTACCGCGGCTGCTGGCACGGAGTTAGCCACTACTTCCTCTCACAGTTAATTCAGATAAGGCTATGAACCCTATTTTTAGTCCTGTGTGACAGGGGTTTACAATCCGAAGACCTTCATCCCCCACGCGGCGTTGCACCATCAGGGTTGCCCCCATTGTGAATGATTCGAAACTGCTGCCACCCGTAGGTGTCTGGACCGTGTCTCAGTTCCAGTGTGGCGGATCGTCCTCTCAGACCCGCTACCCGTCTTTGCCTTGGTGAGCCGTTACCTCTCCAACAAGCTGATAGGCCGCAAGCCCCTCCTAAAACGCCTTCTCAAGCTTTAGTTAACCACACATGCGTGTGGCCACCTCATCCGGTATTAATCCGAGTTTCCCCGAGCTATCCCAGTCTTTAGGGCAGGTTGCTTACGTGTTACGCACCCGTTCGCCGCTTTCTCATCCACGTATTGCTACGCTTTTGTTCTCGCTCGACTTGCATGTCTTAACCACGCCGCCAGCGTTCACTCTGAGCCAGAATCAAACTCTCCGTTAAATCTCTTTTAAGATCTCTTTACTTCAAGTTCAACGTCTGTTTCTTTGCGATGTCTTGTATTACATCACGATTCGTTGGACCTTTTCTTTTCAAAGTCTTTGCGCCAAAGCCCCTCTCGGAACTTCGGCAGGTTCGCACAATCGTACTTAGTAAATCTTTCAATGAACTATATATCCTCTTCCACCCCCCAATACTACGTGAACCGCACCCTTAAGCGCCGTACACCCTTGTAAGGTGAAAGAGCCTCCCATTAGGACAGAATCATCTTCCGTTGTCAAGAGCTTTTTTTTAAGTTTTTTTCAACTTTTTTTCCAGAGCCCTCGCGGACCCTGCCCAAAACTCTCCTCTAATGGAAAAGACCCCTCATAGTGCATTTTCGTTCCACACTGTCAAGCAGATTTTTCCAACAACAGTCTAACAATTATAATAACTTTCTATTATTCAACGCAGATAAAATTTTTATTTTTTTACAAAAATCTAACGCGAATCTAAAAAGTATATGCCTTTTTAGGAAAAAACAGAAAGAAAACGCCTGTTTATGCCAACTAAAAAGACAAATTTTTTACATATAGCCCGCATCGAAACGCCTTATAGCAAAACGAGAATAATAAAAACGCCGCAGGAGAGCATTACAATATACGCGACAAATGTCCACCCTCGCAAAAAAAAAGCAAATGAAAGCGACAACGGACGCAACATTAAAGCGGGAAAAAACAAAAATATTTTCTGTTAAAATTTCATAATTTTTCCCTTGTCAGACTTTATTCCATTCTGAAAGTTCCACGTGGAACAATCCGCCCCACCGCACCGTATAAAATGACGACCATACACGACGAAAACACGCCGATAGACCGACTCGGGAAGAAGAAAGAAAAGATGCAACATATTTGGCAATATCGCTATATGCGCATATGGAACGGCTGCGGAACAACGGGGGGGGGGGGGATATATAATAAACCTCGGGAAGCCGTATCACCCCGGAGACAAAGCGGCATTGCAGTATATTTTGTTTTCGCCGACAGTTCTCGCCACTGCCCTTCAAAATTGCGCCTTAGCATATTGTCGTGCAAAAACAAAGCACGAATATGCGAAAGCCAATGAAGCCCGTCAGGGGAAAAGGATGACGAATGAAAACAAACAATCTAATTAGAATAAAAAACAGTAGCGAAGCCTCTGCAGGTAACTCCCTCCCCACCCCATCAAAAAAAATTTTTTATTTAAACAAACGGCGGAATACGCAATACATTTTGCAAAAAAACGGATTCTTTTATAGACACAAACGAAACACGATTTTTACAGCTTTGCGACAGACATCATATAAGAAAGCAAGAGCCACATATCCCCTTTCTGCGCAAGAACTATCTTCATATCTCCAAACTGAGCGTTTAAATGGGCGTATACAGAAAGGGGAACGGACGACTGATAATATATAGTGGATGGGGGATTGGAAACACATCACCAATGTAAAGCGCAAGCCGTGAGGGTCGACGATGGCTCAAGGCGATCGGAATCGCCGAAAAATTTCGGATATTTAGCATCCATAATATAGGAATATATATAGAAACGCAAACCAATCGAGCTCGAGGGAAAAGGAGTGGACAGACTCTTAATGTATGAAAGCATTTTCCCAGCCCCCTGCCCTTCAAAAACCCTATAAGGCGAACCACACACAAAAAAAAAGAAAAAAAAAGATATCTTTTTTACGGCTCCCGTCGAACATCCCATTAACAGCCATTAAAAATGATAGAGTCTGGCAATAAATCTACGATTCTCAGACATTGCATCTTGGCAACCGCCTAAGCCATAGAAAAAGAAAAAAAACAGAATCGCAGAAGACAAAAAAAAGACATGCACCTCAACACACATAATTGAACCGTTATCGACAGCAACACCGGAAACGGTGCGTTCGTTGGCAATATATTTTATTCGACATTTCTTATGTGTTGACCAAATATAAACACGCAGTAGCATTTAAGGCGAAAGAAGAAATGACTACCGCTAAAAACAAGACACGACAAGCGCTAAAGCGTATTGCCTTTGGCATAGCGGATTTTATTTTTCCGCGGACATGCCTAGTTTGCGGAAAGATAAATCCAAAAGGCGTGTATAGGCATCTCTGCGGCGATTGCGCCAAGGAAATATCCCTGTGCACGGTCTGCCGATGTTTAATTTGCGGAGAAATCCTGGGAGGATCCGACATGCCCGACATCAACGGCTGCCTGAAGTGCATGGATATGCAGATAGCCTATTCGCAGGCGCTCTGCCCTACGGTTTTCGCGGGTCCGATAAAGCGGCTTGTACACGCCATAAAATATTCTTCCGCACCTTACGCCGCGGAGGACTTGGCCACGGCTGCGGCGTTTCACCCAAAGACAAAAGATTTTCTGCGCAATGCGCTTGTTGTTCCCGTTCCGCTATATAGGTTAAGACGGCTAAAGCGCGGATACAATCAAGCCGAAGTCATAGCCCGCGCCCTGGCCGCAAAATTTCCCGAGCTCAACATTGAGACAGCGCATCTGCTTAGGCGGACGCGAAACACGTCGACACAAACACGACTTACAAGAGAAGAACGAATCCAAAACATTCGCGGCGCATTTGAGATAACGCCCGAAGCGGCCAATATACGAAAAGACGCGCCTATTGTAATATTTGACGACGTTATGACAACCGCCGCCACAGCCAATGAATGCGCCAAGACATTGCGCAAGGCGGGCTTTAAAAATCTTCGGGTATTTGCCATAGCCAAGAGACTTTAACGCCTACCCGCAATTTCCCTCCGCGCTTAACCCAAGCGGTTGTTCCACACAGGACAATCTATTTCAATAAAAACGCGATCCTTTTTTTTGCAAAGCAGGATTGTTCCACGTGGAACAACTCTAAAAAAAAACGCAAAACCCGACAACACCGCCAAAAAGCGCAAATTTTGCCCCTTTTTGACATTTTATCCCTCCGCGCGACAGATAACATGCCCCGCACCCGAAAACGCCGTTTTTGGGGCGTTTTTAGAAGCCGATTTTTTACGAATTCGGCAAAAAACTTGACCGCCCCTGCCCGTCCTTTTAGATTCTCGCAGGCCATTTGGGATTCGGACAAATTCAAAACCAAACAGGAGAAATATGAAACGATTTATCGCAACAGTTGCACTCGGTATTTTTTTGCTGTCGGCACTCAACGCCGCAGACCTACAAAAACTCTTCGACGCCGCAGCGTCTTCGCCCGACAAAACCCTTACGCTCACGGGGCTTCACTCCCTCACCGCGCCCGTAAAGCTTACGCAAAAACACAGCGGGCTTTCCGTTGTCGGCGACGGCACTGCCGTTATTTCGGGAGAGATGAAAATACGGAACTGGCAAAAGGACGGCGCGCTTTGGAAGGCAAAAGTAGACGCGCCCTTCGTGGAATACCTCGTTGTCAACGGGCAGCGTGCAAAAATCGCCACAACGCGCGAAATAACCGTTGAAAAACTTCCGCCCAAAAAGGACAACGAAATTCTGCGCCTGAACACCGCCGATGTTCCCGTCTACACAGATGCAGAACTCCCCGACGCCTTCATAGAGTTCGTGGCATTTTGGGAATTCAAACGCTATTACATCAGCTCAATAAAACATAACGCAGACGGCACATCGGACATTCGACTCAAAAACGGAAACCTGTGACTTGCCTACCAAAAACCCGAGTGGGTTCATTTTAGGTTCGCGAACTCCAAAAGCTTTCTATCCGCAGGGCAATTTTACTTTGACAAGACACAGAAAACACTTTACTACCACCCGCGCGGGGGCGAAATGCCCGAAAATTCGTCGGCAAGCATTGCCGTTCTCGACAGGCTAATCGAAATCGACGGCGCGGCAAATATAACATTCGAAAATGTAAAATTCGCCAACTGTGCGGCATACACCAGCTATGCGCACACATGCGGTCAGGCGTCGTGCGCGCTTCCGGCTGCAATCGAAATTTCAAACGCGTCGGACATATCCGTTCTCGGTTGCACGTTCGAAAAAACCAACGGCTACGCCATTGCAATAGAACACACATTCAAAGGAGGGAAAATCCAAAACTGCATTTTCAGCGATATCGGCGGCGGCGCGGTTCGCTTGGGCAAATGGGGGCGCGGCGACAGTCGCACATACGAAAAGCTCGTCCGCGGAGTGGAAGTAAGAAACAATGTAATATACAAATACGGGCGCGAATTTCTCTCGGCAGTTGGCGTTCTTATTCTCGACTGCGCCGACAATATTGTGGCCGACAACACAATTTCCGACGGCTATTACAGCGGAATTTCGTGCGGCTGGAGCTGGAGCCCCGTCGAAATTTCATACGCAAAAAACAACAAAATCCTCCGCAACAAAATAACTAAAATAGGGCAGGGCAAACTGAGCGATTTGGCGGGAATATATTTGCTCGGCATGCAGGAAGACACGCTCGTTGAGGGCAACAGGATTGAATGCGTTTCAAGCCGCAGCTACGGCGGCAACGGCATTTACTGCGACGAATCCTCGAGCCACTATACGGTAAAGAACAACACGATAATCGGCGCGCAGTCGGGCATGAGTCTTAACAAAGTGCGGGCAGTCCGCGTCGCAAACAACGTAATAGCCGCCGCAAAATGCCCGATAACCCTCTACTGGACAAACAAGGGCGACTACAGACAAGACCTCCACAGAGACGCCGTCATAGAACGCAACATTTTCGACTGGACCGACGGGTTCCTCAGAATAGCAATCGCATGGAACAAAGACCTGCCGATAAAAAAATTCGACGACAACATATACTTCGAGCACGGACAACCCAAAGACTCGCTTTTCGACTGGGCCTTCGGATTCGGGAAGGGCACTGCGAAATTCGAAAAAGGCGGATTCGCACAATGGCAAAAGGCGACGGGCTTCGACCTGCATTCTTTCAACGCCGACCCTCAGATTGAAGACGGCGAGCCGCAAAATATCGAGCTTTGCGAAAAAATCGGCTTCGTGTTTTTCTCCACAAAGTCGGCGGGAGTCAAAGGCGCAATGCGCAAAAAACTTGCCGAGCTCGGGCTAAAATAATACAAAAAACATGCAAGTTTAAAAGGGCTATCGCCACCGACAATAGGGTTTGTGTACGGCACAAAAGCTACTTCGACTGCAAAAACGCCTTTAGGTGGACAATCAGCACGCTTATATCGGCGGGCGAAACACCGGAAATGCGCGAGGCCTGTCCAACCGTCATCGGCGCGAACGCCTTCAGCTTCTGCGAGGCCTCTATTCTTAAGCCTTTAATGGCGGAATAGTCTATAGCCGGGGGGATTTCTATGTTCTCGTAGGCCGCGGCTTTTTCTATTTGGCGCATGTCGCGCTCCAAGTAGCCTCGATATACGACTCGGTAGAGAATTTCCTCGCGGACGGAATCGGGAAGGCACAAAAAATCGATGGGCAGGGCTCCGAGAGCCGAATTGAAATCGCGGCGCAGCATAAGCGACTCTTTGCCCGACTCGAAACGCTCGACGTACTCGTTTACCGTCTCGATTTTCTTTTCTATCTTGGAAAGGCGCGCCGGCGAAACCAACCCGAGCGACGAAGCCGCTTCAAAGAGGCGCATTTCCGCGCTGGAGTGGTTCAGAAGCAGTCGGTATTCCGCGCGGCTAGTAAACATTCTATAGGGCTCTTTCGTGCCCTTTGTCACGAGATCGTCTATCAAGACGCCGATATAGCTTTCATGGCGCTTAAGCACAATCGGTTTCCTTCCAAAAACCTTGGCGGCGGCGTTGGCGCCGGCAATAAGCCCTTGGCCGGCAGCCTCCTCGTAGCCGCTGGTTCCGTTTATCTGGCCGGCGCAAAACAGGCCCTCTATTACTTTCGACTCCAGCGTGGCATACAGCTGGGTGGGTGGCGCGTAGTCGTACTCCACCGCATAGGCCGGGCGCTCCACTTCGGCGTGCTCGAGCCCGACGACAGAGCGGATAATCTCGAGCTGGACGTCGAGCGGCATGGAGGTCGAAAGCCCGTTTATATACCATTCGCCCGTATAGCGACCCTCGGGCTCAAGAAAAAGACGGTGCGTAGCATGCGAGGCAAAACGAACCATTTTGTCCTCGATGCTCGGGCAATAGCGGGGCCCGATGCCCTTAATATAGCCGCCATACATGGCCGACCTCTCCAAATTGGCCAGAATTATTTCCTTTGTCAGGGCGGTGGTGTCGGTCTCGTAGCAGCAAAGCTGGTTGCGCCCAAACCCCTCGAAAGATCCAAACGAAAGCGATTGTTCCACGTGGAACATTTTCAAAAGATTTTCCCGCCGGGCCTCGAGAACCTTTCGGCGCCGGGAGGGGGACTCCGGGATGTCGGGGTAAATCTCGCACAGGCGCCCGTCGGAAAGATCACAAGGAACCCCCTCTCCGTCTCGGCCGAAATCGCCTTTGCCGGGAAGAGGCGCGCCGGGGCGGGGCAGGGGCGCCCCATCTTCCGCGCGCGCACTGCCGCTAAGCCCGCCAGAGGAGGCGCATTGATGCGAAAAATCGGCCTCGCGCGTATCGTAGAAGGCGAACAAGCACGGATTTTTGTCGCCGCGCTGTATCTGGCACTTGGAAAAGTCTATCGACTCTCCCAAAATGCGGGCGGGAGTGCCCGTCTTTAGGCGCTCGAGGCGGATTCCGTTTGCCGTTAGGCTATCTGAAAGCTCGTTTGAGGCGAAGTCGCCCATTCTGCCGCCCGCCGTCTGGGCTGCGCCGACATGCAAAAGCCCCTTTAAAAAAGTGCCCGTGGTAAGGACGACCGTCTTCCCCAAAAAGGAAACGCCCAGATTCGTATCCACGCCGCGGATTCCGCCCTCCTTTACAACCAGACGCAAAACCTCCGCCTGAAAAAGGGTCAGATTTTGCGTCCTTTCGAGAACGGCTTTCATTCTAAACTGGTAGGCCTTCTTGTCGCACTGCGCGCGGGGAGACTGAACGGCGGGCCCTTTCGACATGTTCAAGACCCTAAACTGTATCCCGGTTGCGTCGGCATTGACGGCCATCTCTCCGCCGAGGGCGTCGATCTCTCTGACGATGTGTCCCTTGGCCAAGCCCCCGATTGCCGGATTGCAGCTCATCTGGGCAACGGTATCCACATTTCCTGTAAGCAGAAGAACTTGCGCGCCCATTCTCGCCGCGGCAAGCGCGGCCTCGCAGCCGGCATGGCCGGCTCCGCAAACAATGACGTCGTAAACTTTCCCCAAATCGAGCATTTGCAGAATCTTCTACTATAACGCCTTGGGCGCAAGAATTTTTTCATCTTTTTTGGCGGAATCGAAAACGAAAAATCTCTCAAAACCAACTTGCGCGAGATACCCGATAAAAAATCAACCCCGCGCGGAAATCCGTCAAAACCCAGCAGGGTGGGGTACAACAATCCCGCCAACAGGCTGCAGTGAAAACTCATGCATTTTTTTGCGCCTCTTGGCGGCGCCCCGCGCCCTCTCACCGCATTCCCCGTGCAAAGGGCAGGGGAGAGAAGAGGGGGGGGGGGGGCGTGGTGCAAAATCGTAAGGGAAAAGACATCTAAAAAAAGAGTTATTGTTCCGACGGCAAATCTCGCCGGCAACGGCGACTTTTCGTTTCAAACAAAATGGCAGGGCGGCTTTTAACGCCTCTAAAACAAATGCTTATGCGCGGGCTAAAGAAACAAAACTTGTTAAAAGCAAAAAAATATCTTGCCCGCAAGATGCCATTCATATAACATAGAGAGCATGAGTAGGTTATTTCAGATATTGATTTTAGCGGCAGTGTTATTTTACCCTGTTTTCATTTTTGCAGAAGGAACGCCTGTTGATCCAAAAATAAAAGACGCCATACTCGAGAGGCTCTGTCCGCAGCCCAAAGAGGCTGATTTTTTCGAAGGGGAGTATTTGCTCGCCGCCGATGCCCGCGTGGCATTGACGACGCCGAACCCCCTTTCGGAGGCGGAAAAATCGCAAATAAAGAAAATATTCCGCCAATATTGGAAATTTGTGCCCGACATTGAATTTGGCCAAAAGCCCGAAAACGAAAAACTCGGAAACGAGGGGTATACCATAGATATCGATTCGGCAATAACTGTCGACGGCCGAGATTTAACCGGCCTCAAACACGCGCTAAAGACTCTTCGCCAGCTCGGGGAATCAGGCCGCAATTCCTGCGGTTTTGTTTTCCAGCGGGCGCGCATAAAAGACTTTGCAAGTCTCAATTTTAGGGGAATGCATCTTTGCATATTTCCCGAGACAAAGCTCGAACAACTCGAAAAATACATAAGGCTTGCAAGTTACTACAAATTCAATTACGTCGTGATAGAACCGTGGGGCGTTTTCCCGTATATGTCGCATCCTCAATTTGCCTACGCGGACAAAAAAATAGACAGGGACAAGTTCAAGCGGCTAATAAACCTCTGTTACGAGCTCGGCATAACGCCCATACCCCAAGTAAGCGTCCTCGGCCATGCCACGCAGAGCCGCGTATCGACGGCAAAACACGCCGTTTTGGCAAACCACCCCGAAATGGAAAATGTGTTTGAACTCTACGGCTGGAGCTACTGCATGAGCAGCCCAAAAGCCGATAAAATATTGAAGGACATGCTCGCAGAAATTTACGATTTTTACGGCAAGCCGCCATTTTTTCATATAGGCTGCGACGAAGCATACGACATGGGCACGTGTTATTCGTGCAGAAAACAAAATATCACGGAGCTTTTTGCGTCGCACCTGGCAAAATTCAACAACTTTGTCAACAGTCTCGGCGCGCGGGCAATCATATGGCACGACATGCTCCTAGACCACGCAGACGCGCGCTGGAAAGGCTATGTCGCCCTGGGCGACGCCGAAACGGCAAAAACCCTGGAGAAGCTGCCCAAAAACATAATAATTGCCGACTGGCAGTACGGCAAACAGACACATTTTACGACACCGAAATTCTTTAAAGACTCCGGACACGATGTTATCGTATGCCCGTGGGACGTCGACAACGGAATTCTGTCTTTGGCAAAGACGGCCAGCGACGACAATCTTTTCGGATTCCTTCAAACGACCTGGCACCATTTATACGGTAGGAAAAATTTCATGTCTTTTTTCTTTATATCTTCAAATGCCGCATGGAACGCGGGGAAACCCCTGAAAAAAAGATACAGCGTGCGGAAGGACTTGCCTATATTGCGGCACCTCTGGCAAGTAGGAAGCGACATAAAAGACATTCCATACGAGGCAAACGGAAATTCCGAAAAACAAATATCGACTTCGCTCTGAACCGTTGAGAAATGCGGCGGTTTAACGCCAATAATGCCCAACCGTTCCTATAAAACAGGCGATACTTAGCCTATGAGAGCTCTGCGCGCCACATTAAAAGGGAAAAGAAAGCCATGTCCGCGCAGAGACTCTCGGCTGCAGCCTTAGGCGTTCGCCGAAACATGTTTTCCTTTTTTTCCCTCTCTCCTCGGATCGCAAAAAAACAACTTTCCGCGCGTAAAAAGGGCTACTGCTATCGGCGGGCGGACGCGCTGCGTTTGTTTTTTTCACCGCTTTAAAAGTGCGGTATATAAAATTTGGCTAAACTGCCAATGCGCAAGTATTGCCAAGTGCGCTTCGGATGCCTTGTAAATATAAAAACTTTTTTGCATTAGCGGTAGCATAACAGCCTTAAAGGCGCAACTATCCGCACTTGGCTAAGAATTGCGCCCTGTTGGGACTCAACGCTTTTTATTATAATACATAAAGATAGAGTAAAACACTCCGCCGCGGACAAAAGAGACCCTTTTGCAAAAACGGCATTGCTCAAAACCAAAGATTTTTTATTGACAATTTTTTTAGAACTTCCGACCTTTTACAATATAAACGAATCGTAAAGACATGGGAAAGGCGTTAAAATTTTCCGCAGTGTTGCTGTACGCGCAATATCTCGGGGCCGCACCCGCTGAGGCGGCGACGGCAAAGGGGGAATATCTCTTCGACATATTCGGAATACCCGTCACAAACTCGATGCTGACGACTTGGATTTTCACAATCGTAATAATAGCCTTGTTTAGGTTCATGATTGGCGGCGGCGCGAAGCTCGTGCCCTCTACAGGTCAGCTGGTGGTGGAAAAGATTGTCGAATTTACGCGAAACACGTTCGAGCCAATCATGGGCGAAAAAGCCTTCAGGGGGGCGTTCCCCTTGTTGTTGGGCTTTTTCTGCTACATACTTATAATGAATTGGAGCGGCCTTTTGCCGGGTGTTGGGTCGGTCGGCTTCGATGAGGCTAAGGGCTCCTCGCACGAATTTGTGCCCCTGTTGCGCCCGGCAAATACAGACCTAAACACGACGCTCGCCCTCGCGATAATATCCTTCTGCGCGTGGATATATTTTGTGTGGAAGTACGCGGGGCCAAAACATTTTCTAATGGACACATTCGGGAACAAGGCCAACCCCGCGGAGGTTGCAAAGCCCATTTACATTGCGCTTTTTGCCGTGTTCTTTGCGGTGGGCTGCATAGATATAATATCGATTATCATGCGCCTGCTTTCACTTTCGTTCCGACTTTTCGGCAATAACTTCGGCGGGGAGGTCCTGCTTGAAAACATGCACAAAATGGCGCTGTCGCTGCCGCGCGTATTTTCGTGGACCATTCCGCTGCCGTTTTATCTGCTGGAAATGCTAATCGGCCTAATCCAGGCCTTCCTGTTCACGCTGCTGACGGCAGTGTACATAGGCCTGCTTACAAAGGAGCAGGAATAGAATTTTTAAACTAAAAAGAGGAAAACTATGATAGAAATAATCGCAGACGCAGTAAATCAGATGAACATGACCGGCAGCATTCAAGGTGGTCTCGGCTGCCTTGGCGCGGCTCTTGGCGTGGGCTTTGTCGGCGCAAAAGCCGTTGAGGCCGTAGGCAGAAACCCCGGGGCCTCCGGCAAGGTTATGGTCTTGGCAATTCTGGGCATGGCTCTGGCCGAAGCTGTCGCATTCTACGCTTTGTTCCTGGGCAAATAGACGCTGACAGACTATGCAAACGATATTGGCCGCATCAGATTCTCCGCTGAATTTCCTCTCGGAATTCGGAGTGGAATGGCCGCTTTTGGTCAGCCAAGGGCTCTCGTTTGCCATTGTTGCGGCGGCTTTGTACTACTTTGTATTCAGACCCGTAATCAAGGCTTCCGACGCCCGAAAGGCCGAAATAGAAAAGGGGCTCGAAGACGCAAAACGCGCCGCTGAAGCCCTCGCCGAGGCCCAGAAAAAGGCCGACGAAAAGCTAAACCAAGCCATAGCCGAAAGCGCCGAAGTGCTCAAACAAGCCCGGCAAGAGGCAAAGGCCGCAATAGACGGCGCCGTAGCCCAAGCCCAGGCCAAGGCGGAGGAGGTTCGCGCAAAAGCCGAACAGGAGATTGAAAACCAGCGCAAAAAAATGCGCCAGGAACTCAAAGACGAGCTTGCCCAGCTGGCTGCGAAAGCCGCCGCAAAGGCCGTCGAGGACGTTCTTACCGACGCCCAGCGTTCAAAACTGGCCGAACAGGCCGCAAAGGAACTGGAGATTTAAGCAGTGAATTTCGCCTCGGAAGCAAAAATGTTGGTTGGCCTTTCACTGTCGGCAGACGGATTAGTCTCGGCCGAGCGCGTGAGAGCCGTATGCGAATACGTGGCTGAGAACCCGGAGTATTCCGATAAGCTCAAGCTTTTGAAAGCCTATCTCAAATACATAAAACCGCTCGTTAACAGGCGCAGCGCCGTGATAGAGACCTCGGGCGAGATATCCAAAGACTCGCTGGATTCCCTGTTGGCCAGAATAGAAAAAGCCGCGGGCGGTAGGGTCGAAGTTCATACGAAAATCAACAAGGCGCTTTTGGGCGGAATCCGGGTGAAAATCGGCGACGATATTTACGAGCGCTCGGTCTCCGACGAGTTGGCCTCCCTTGGCAAATTTTAGAAAATCCGACAAACTGTTGTAAAATGGACGAAATTTTAAAAGAAATAAACGAGAAAATACAGGCCCTCAAGAGCGGCAGCAGCCGCAAAAACGTGGGCAAGATAGTCGCGCTTGCAGACGGTGTGGCGCGCCTCGACGGGCTGAGCCAGGCAATGTACAACGAGATGATCGCCTTTAAGGACGGCATATTCGGCATAGCGCTGAATTTGGGCGAGACCGAGGTGGGCTGCATAATGCTCGGAGATACTTCGTCTTTAAACGAGGGCGACGAGGGACATACAACGGGCAAACTTCTGAGCGTGCCCGTGGGCATGAATTTGCTGGGCAGGGTGGTCGACGTGTTGGGCAGGCCTCTCGACAACAAGGGCGACATAGAGGCAAAGGAATACTACCCGGTCGAAAAGATAGCCCCCGGAATTCTTCCGAGAAAGTCGGTAAACCAGCCGCTGCAGACGGGAATTTTGGAGATAGACTCCATGATACCCGTCGGTAGAGGGCAGAGAGAGCTTATAATCGGCGACCGCTGCACTGGCAAGACGTCGATTGCACTTGATACAATAATAAACCAGGCGCGCATAAACAAAGAGGGCTTTGCCTCGGGGAACAAGGATTTTCGCCCCGTATATTCGGTGTATGTTGCCATAGGGCAAAAGAACGCCAACATTGCCCGCACGATAGAATTGCTCAAGAAGCACGACGCCTTGCAATACACCATTATTGTTGCCGCCTCGGCCAGCGAAAACGCCGCAAATTTGTACATAGCCCCGTACGCGGGTTGCGCCATGGGAGAATGGTTCATGCACAACGGCATGGACGCGCTCATAGTATATGACGACCTCTCAAAGCACGCGGCCGCCTACAGGCAGGTGTCTTTGCTTCTAAAGCGCCCCTCCGGGCGAGAGGCGTATCCGGGAGACGTATTCTACCTGCATTCAAGACTTCTGGAAAGAGCCGCGCGCCTAAACGAAGAAAACGGCAACGGATCTTTGACGGCTCTGCCGATTATCGAAACCCAGCAGGGCGACGTCAGCGCCTACATTCCCACGAACGTAATTTCCATTACCGACGGCCAGATATTCCTGGAAACCGACTTGTTCAACCAAGGCGTAAGGCCTGCAATATCGGTCGGTATTTCAGTCTCGCGCGTGGGTTCGTCGGCGCAGCTGAAGGCTTTCAAGCAGGTTGCCGGCAAGCTCAAGGGCGAATACGCCCAATACAAGGAGCTCGCCGCCTTTGCCCAATTCGGGTCCGATCTGGACGCCCGGACGAAGGCCATCATCGACAAGGGCGACAGGCTCGTCGAGGTGATGAAGCAAAAGAACAATTCTCCGAAGGCCGTCGAGATGGAAATCGCCATTCTATGGGCGTTGATGAACGGCTTTTTCGACGACATCAAGGTCAATAAAATTTCGGAGGCCGAAGCAAGTTTTGAGGAATTTATGAAGTCGAAGGGCGGAGCCGTATTCGAAAAGATACTTCAGCAGAAGAAGCTCGACGACGACATAGAGGGCCAACTAAAGGAAATCTGCGGCCAGTGGAAGAAAACCTTTGCCTAAGGTAGCGTCTTTATGAAGGGAATGCGAGAAATCCGAAACCGCATAAAGGCGGTAAAGAGCACGGGGCAGATAACCCATGCCATGGAGCTTGTCGCGGCTTCAAAGATGAAGAAGGCGCAGATGTACGCCGAGCAGGGGCGCGCCTACGCAACGTTGCTTATGGATCTTACAAAAAGCGTAGGCAGCGAGATATACAGGGTTGTCGCGCGCAATCTCGAGCTTGGGCAGGGCAAAAAGAGGCTGGTTATTGTTTTTTCCACAGACAAGGGTCTATGCGGGGGTCTCAACACGAATTTATTCAAGGCCATTTCGGAAATAAAGGATGATGTGGACTTCATTACAGTGGGAATAAGGGCGGCTCGCTTCATAGCCCGCACCAAACGTAGAGTCCTTGCAAACTTTAGGATAAGCGACCACGTCAAATTCTCGGAGACCAGAAAAATTGCGGATTTTGCAATGAAGACGGCAAAAGAGGGCGGATACGCTTCAATAGAGGTTCTTTATTCAATATTTATAAACACTCTAAAGCAGGAGCCCACCCTCGTAAAAATAGCGCCCGTAGACGACATGGATTGGTTCATAGAGAGTCTGAAAAAGTCGTACAAGCTCGACGTTGCAGACCATCCTAAAGAAGACAGGCGGTTTGTATTCGAACCCTCCCTTACTGAAATAGCGCAAAATTTGCCGTCTTTTTACATAAACCAGGCCATACACTACATGGCGCTCGACGCCAAGGCCAGCGAACATTCAGCGCGAATGGTGGCGATGAAGAGCGCAAGCGACAACGCCGACTCCCTCATACAGGATCTGACGCTCGAATACAACAAGGCGCGCCAGTCGGCCATAACGACTGAAATTTTGGAGCTCTCGGCCGCCGCCAACACGGAAAACTCGCAATAATTTAAAACGGAAACAAATATGGACGCAAAAAGCAAAAATATCGGCACAATAATACAGGTAATAGGCGCCGTCGTCGACGTGAAGTTCGACGAAGCCTCGATACCGAGAATCTACAACGCACTTGAGACATCGGTTGAAATAGACGGGGCAAAACAGGAAATAATTCTTGAAGTACAGCAGCAGCTTGGAGACGGCGTCGTAAGAACTGTCGCCATGACGTCCTCGGAGGGATTGAAGCGCGGAGCCGAAGTTGTCGATACGGGAGCGCCAATAAGTGTTCCTGTGGGAAAGGCGACGCTGGGCAGAATTTTTAACGTTTTGGGCAATCCTGTGGACGAGAAGGGGCCGGTTGCAACAAGCCAGAGGCTTCCCATTCACCGCAATGCTCCCCCACTTTCGGAGCAGAGCACCCGCGCGGAAATACTCGAGACCGGCATAAAGCCGATCGACTTGATTTGCCCGTTTTTAAAGGGAGGCAAAGTGGGCGCCTTTGGCGGAGCGGGCGTGGGCAAAACGGTCGTAATAATGGAGCTTATCCACAACATAGCCAAAGCCCACGGCGGTTTTTCCGTATTTGCGGGCGTCGGAGAGAGGTCGAGGGAAGGCAACGACTTGTACAACGAGATGATAGAATCCGGCGTCATAGATTCCAAGGATCCGGATAAGTCTAAGGTTGCCCTCGTCTACGGCCAGATGAACGAGCCTCCGGGCGCCAGAATGCGCGTTGCTTTGACGGCTCTTACCATGGCCGAATATTTTAGAGATGCTCAGGCTCAGGACGTTCTTTTGTTTATAGACAACATATTCAGATTTTCGCAGGCTGGAAGCGAAGTGAGCGCCCTGCTGGGTCGTTCGCCTTCGGCTGTGGGCTACCAGCCCACTCTGGCTCAGGAAATGGGAGCTTTGCAGGAGAGGATTACATCCACAAAGAAGGGTTCCATAACGTCGTTCCAAGCCGTGTATGTGCCCGCTGACGACCTCACCGACCCGGCTCCGGCAAACACGTTTGCCCACCTCGACTCTACTATAGTTCTCGACCGCTCTATAGCCGCCCTTGGCATATATCCGGCCATCGACCCGCTTGCGTCGACATCGAATGCCCTTTCGCCCGATATCGTAGGCGAAGAGCACTTCAAGGTTGCCCGCGGCGTGCAGTCGGTTCTTCAAAGGTATAAAGATTTGCAGGACATAATATCGATTCTGGGCATAGACGAACTTTCCGACGAGGACAAGCTTGTTGTATCGAGGGCCAGAAAGGTTCAAAAATACCTGTCTCACCCGATGTTTGTATCTGAAGTTTTCAACGGAATACAGGGTAAATACGTGCCGGTAAGCGAAACTATAAGGGGTTTTAAAATGATTCTCGACGGGGAGCTCGACGAAGTAAACGAAAACGATTTTTACTTGAAGGGCACCATAGATGAGGTTATCCAGACACACGAACAAAACAAGGGTAAATAATGTCGCTTTCACTTGAGATAGTAACGCCGGAGGGGATAGCTTGGAAGGGTGAGAATCTGACCATGGTTACACTTCCTGCAAGCGGCGGCGAAGTCGGCATAATGGAGGGGCACATTCCCCTGATTACGATGCTCGACGAAGGTGCCGTACTTATTTCAAAGGCTTCCGGGGAGGAGGAAAGCATTGCCATAGACAGGGGTTATGCCCGTTGCATGGGAGACGTTGTCTCCGTATTAACCGAGGCGGCGATCGACGTTTCCAAACTTACCGATGAGGACATAGCCAAGGCCAAGGAAATGGCTATAAAGGCGGCCGATGCGGCGAGTCGCACCCCGAGCATAGATCCCGACGAACTCGACAGGCTGCACGCTCTAGTTCGCTTTACTGTTGCCCAAGAGCTTGCCAAGTCTAAAAAGAAAGGTTAACAAAAGCTTGACTAAAAACAGGTTTGCTTTTTGTATGGGCGGAAACAGTAGCACGTAATTAAAGAGATGAAAAGAATTACCACTTTATTTTTTACAATTGCCTATTGCCATGTTTTCGGGCTTGGATTTTTGCCTGGACAGCCCGGCGGAGAAATGCCGGAAGGCGGTTTTAAGACGAGCACCTGCCCGTGGGGAAGAAGCCTTCACTACGTTACCGACGAATACCACACAAAGCCTTCGTCCACTGATAACGTAACTATGCGACACGGCCAGATCGTTGAAATAGACCAAAATATTTACTGGGGGTCGCTCTCGTTAAACGTACCAAAGCTCGTATTTGCAAAAGGTAAGAAGTTAAAGTTTCGCCAGGGCATAAATATAGAAATGCATCCCAGCAAATTGCAGCTTGAAAACTGCACTGTTGAGATGAATGAAAACTTGTCCTTTAATTATTGGCATAAGGCAAGATGGGGCGGAATGGCCACTCTTGAGCTTATAGACACGAAGTTTGACACGCTCGGGGGTCTTATATGCATTGTTCCGGTTCATCCAGATGTTACATTTAAAGATCCTTGCGGGGTAAATTTTATACTCAAAGGCAAGACTCAGGCAAATTTCGGAACAGGGGCTATAATAGACGATATATTTTCGGAACTTCCCAATATGTGGAAGTTTAAGATACGCTTTGTAGTAACTAAGGACGGTGTTCCGTCTTTGAAATTTAATTATCTTACAAATGCCAAAAATGTCGAATTTTATATAGACATCGAAGATACAAACATAAAGCCCGGGACATACGCTTTGATGACTCTCGAGGATAGAAATTCGTCTTTCGACAATTCCACTTACTTTGTAAATGGCAACAGTTATGGTTTGGGAACTTCGTTTAATGTCGGAAAACATAAGGGCAAGGTAATACTTGGCCCCTCTCCGACGGGGAAAGATTCAACCGGACCAAACGACCTCCTCCTCGTAATCGAAAGATAACCTTATATTAACGAATAAAAAAAGCGCCAATTTAGTTGGCGCTTTTTTTATTTCCAAATATTTATTTTAGAATAGCATGCGCAGCCAGAATCAAGGCATTCAATATCCGTTAAGGATGTATTTTCGATTGGCCTTATAGCGTACTTAAAACAGTAGAAGCCGTCTTTTTGCTCATATAAAGGGGCAGACATTGCCCTCGCGGGAGAACATTCTTTAAAGTGCGTCTCTTTTGTATAAAGAATGGGAAAATTCACATTGTGGACAATACCTTGCTCATTTGGCTCTTCCACATACTTTTTAACGTACTCTGCAGCTTTCTGGGAGGCTTGTTCGAGATTGTATTGAAGGTGTCCTTTGGGCATTCTATGATAGAGCCTGCACTCTTCGTAAAATTGCCTTTCAAGCCTCATTGAAAATGCAAAAGACCTGAATCCGAAGCTTGCTCCCTCGGCGGCGGCGCTAAACGTGCCGCTGCTCCACAACAAAGGCAATCCTACATTTTGGCCTATATTTATTCCCGAAACTACGCCGTCAACTTCCGGGCAAACATGGCAAAGGGCTATGTTTACGCAATCAGACGGCGTTCCGTCTACAGTGTAAGCCTCAAAATTAAAAAAATCCCTTTTTTTTAGGGAAAGCTTCTTGTGCCTCGAATACGCGCGCCCAATCCAACTCTGCTCGTCGGCCGGAACAACGATAACTATATCTGCAATGTTTGAAAGCTCTCTTGCAAAAGTGGGCAAAAATGGAGAATCTATGCCGTCGTCATTAGATATGAGCAGGCGTGGTCTCATCTTTTAGGGGCTCTCCGTTGAGATACTTAGTTATGTTTCTGGCGGCCTTTTTTGCCTGTCCCATGGCGCTTATTACAGTCAAAGCTCCCGTGACGGCGTCTCCGCCTGCAAAGACTCCCTTAACCGACGTTTCAAGAGTGACAGGATCTACTACAATAGTCCCCTCTTTTGCCGTATTTAGAGTCGGGCACGTAATAGAAAGAATGGGGTTTGGCTTGTTTCCAACGGCGGCGACAATCAAATCGCAAGGTATCTGGAATTCGGAACCCTCTATTCTCCTGACACCGGCTCTACCAGATTCGTCCGGCTCGGTAAGCTCCATCTTTACACATTCCAAAGCCGTTACATTTCCTTTGTTGTCGACTATTACCCTGTTTATTCCCGACAAATAGTTAAATTCCACCCCGTCGTCTATGGTATCTTGAATTTCCACATTTCTTGCAGGCATTTGCTCGCGGGCGCGCCTGTACACAAGAGTCGACTTCCCAGCTATCCTCCTGGCCACTCTGCAACAATCCATGGCCACATTTCCGCCACCGACAGTCACTATATTTTTTGCGCCCTTTCCTATGGCTTCAACCTTCGGGTCAATCTTTGACATGTTGTAGGCCGCCAAAAATTGAGTGGAGGAAACAACGCCTTTTGCGTTGTCGTTCGGAATTCCAAGCATGAGCGGAACGCCGACCCCGGCGCCTATAAACATTGCGTCAAAACCCGACTTTAAAACGGCTCCAACATTGCGCGTCTTGCCTATTTTTTCATTGTAGTGTATTTTAACGCCGAGTTTTTTAATTTGCTCTACTTCGTAGAAAACAATTTCCTTTGGAAGCCTATAGTCGGGAATACCGTAAGTGAGAACCCCGCCGGGCAATTCGGCCGCCTCAAAAATTTCAACCTCGTGGCCTGCCAAAGCAAGGTCGGCCGCGGCCGTAATACCGGCTGGTCCGCAACCTATAACAGCGACCCTCTTTCCCGTCGGCGCCTTTTTTTCGGGAAACAAGTTAATATCTTTTACCCTGGCATAATCTGCGGCGTACCTTTCAAGCATTCCAATAGCAACAGGTTCAAAACGCATGCCCAATATGCAATTTCCCTCGCACTGTTTTTCGTGCGGACAAACCCTGCCGCAAACGGCCGAAAGTGCGCTTTGGGTTTTCAACTTCTTTGCGGCGTCCTCTATATTGCCGTGAGCTATGTCGTCTATAAATTCTGGAATTCTTATGTTTACCGGACACCCCATTATGCATCTGGGCTTAGGGCAATGCAAACATCTGCTTGCTTCATTCATGGCCATCTCAAGCGTAACACCGTAAAGGCAGTCGCCTTCAACCTCGTTTGATTCCTTCGGGTATTTTGTCCGCGGCAAACCCGAAGCTTTCAATTTTCTAATGTTTGTTTCGGCCATAAAAGATAAGTGTAGTTTAGTTAGTGTAGTTTGCCCATATTTACAATACCGCAGAGCGAAAATTGCAAGTTATTTTTGATTCTTCAAAAGAACAAACGTCTTTGAATTATATATATTTTATATTTATGTTTTATTTATATGTGTATTATCTTTATTATGCGCTGTAAATATCTTAAAAACTAAATATCATACTATATATCAAATAGATAAAACTAAATATCTACTTGTTTTTCTGTTAATAAAATATGGTAAGTGGAACTTATTATCAAATGCACAATCTGTGAATATTAGGCTAATATAGTTTTAACCCTCTACTAACAAATTTCTAACAATTGCTTTTGCCTTTGAGAGGTTTGATTTTACTTTTTTACGAACACAAAAACGCCGCAGCCGTCATTTTCATCCTCAGGGAGGAACGTTTTTGAAAAGATGGGCTCAAACGTGTGATTCTCTTCCAAGAAATCTTGGGCCACCTGTTGGTTTTCCTCATTGTCGATAGAGCAAGTGCTGTAGACAAGCATTCCGCCATCCTTTACATATTTGCAATATTCTCTTAGAAGGAAGAGTTGCTTTTTAGAGCAGTTTTTTATGTCATCCGGGGTTATTCTATACCTGGCGTCGGGTCGGCGCCTTAAGACTCCGGTATTGGAACACGGGGCGTCTATAAAGACGGCGTCGAATTTAGTAGGCAGGTTTTGCTCGGAAAGCTTTTGGGATAGATTTTCATTGAGCAGGTCGCAAGCCAGCACGCGCGCGGGGAGAAAATCTATTTTCGAGATATTTTGTTTAAGTAGGCGCAGGCGTTTTTCCACGTCGACTGAAACAAGCAACGTCTCCTTGTCATTCTTCAGAATATCCAAAGAATTTTCTTTTTTTGCCCAGCTTCGTATTTTGTCGGCAATATATCTTGATTTTCCGCCTGGAGAGGCGCATAAGTCGAGGTAAGTTTTGCCGGGTTTAGGGTTTAATACGTCTATTGCAAAAGTCGTGGAGGGGTCTTGTATGTAAAAGTCGGGTTCGCTTAGCAATTCTTTTACTTTATTCCAATTTCCGGATTTTAGTATGTAGAAATTATCGAATTTTGAAGGAGTAAAGAATTGGCTGTATTTTGAAAATGTAGAGTCGGAGAATCCTTCCGCCTTTCTAAAGAAAACTTCGGAAGGCTTGTTTGAAAGCTTTAGAATTTGCAGGGTCGTTTCGCCGCCAAATTGGTCCGTCCACCTGTCTATCAACCACTGAGGAAAGCTATAAATTTGGCTCAATGAACCAGTTTTTATAGTTTCGTTCAATGCAAATTTAGCCTTTCTTAGAACGGCGTTTACAAAATTTGCCTCGGGTTTAGAGAGGTAAGTTTTTGCAAATTCCACCCAACCGTGTATAACTTTTGGAATTTTTTCGTCTTCAGAAATAATTATTTCGGCGAAGGCCGCCTCTATTAACGACTCAACTTTTTTTCGCGGTTTTTTCTTTGCTATTTTGCCGATAGAACACTCTATCAAAAATTTATTTCTTAAAAGTGTTAAAAAGATAAATTGACAAACGCCGTGAAATGGTTTCTTGTGGAAGTATAAGGAAAATTGTTCAGACATTATCTCGTCGGCCTTCGACGGGTTGGTGTTGTACATCTCGATAACCTTTGAGACGGCGGCATAATATGACGAAAATCCTTCCATTTTTTATTGGGGCAAAGTCTAATAAGGGTTGAGGAACAAAATTCAAGATAAAACAGGTATGAATTCTGCAGATATAAAAAACATCATAAAAAAGAATCCGCGTTTGGCCTCCAAAGAAGCGAAGCTTGAAGCGATGAAAGACGGGGCGCATTGCATGCACAATAGTTGGGGTTTTGGCACTATAGTTTGCTATGATGAGGCCTCCGGAAAATTGAAGATAGATTTCGAGGGCAAGCCCGCCCACATGATGGATCCGGCTTTCTGCGTAGATAAGTTGGAAATATTGCCAGACGACAACATACTTGTCCGCTATAGAACCGACAGGGAAAATCTCGAGAAAGAGATGGAAAACGGCGGAGAATTCGTCTACAATTACATAGACAAGAATAAAGAGGACAGGTCGGCAAGCACGATAGAGCTTGAAAGTATTTTTAAACAGCTTTTCGGATATAGGCCAAACAATGTTGGCGGGGAAGACGAAAAGAAATTTGAGGCAGCCAACAAGGCCGCGGAAAAGGAATTTAGAAAGTGGTGGAACAGGACCAAGGAGGAACTGGTAAGAAACCCGTTGGTCGAGTGTCCGAAGTCTAAGAACGACTACTATGCTTTGCGCGACGAGCCGCAATCGCCCGAGGAGGAGATTCTCCATGAATATTTCATCAACAGAGAGCCCAAGAAAAAGATATTGCTTGCCGAGAAGCTTTTTGAAACGGCAATCGGCATAAAGAAGCATCTTTCCGGAGAGGTTGCCTATGAGGGGTCTTCGGAGGGAGGCAACGCCGAAATTAGGGAGAAGCTCGAAGAGATTAAAAAGGATTTGACCGAATCGGTAAAGAAGTCGTCGAGGCAGCTCAACGACGCCGACCGCCTGCGCGGAATATGGATAAGAAACGACCTTATCCGCTACATTGAGGAGCAGAAGAGAACCGGCGACAAGAACGTCGAACTGGAGGAGAGCAAGCTCGAAGAGATAGAGCCGCGCAGCAAAGACATAATAGAGGAGATAATTCAAAACAACCCCAAAGACGGTTTGAGCAATCTTGCGAAGAATCTGCCCTCTGGTTATTTGAGCAGGTTTCTTGACCTTCTTGCCAGAATACAGGGCGTCCACTGGCGCGAAACCACTATCAACTTGCTAAAAAACAGCGAGGGACGCTTTACGAAGGAATGCGTTGACTTCCTTTTGAAGTGGGACACCAACAAAGAATCCAAAGTTGTCAAAGGCTATATTTTTGAAGACGACAACCAGGGAAAGTCGAGCTACTTGCTGAAAAAGAGTTTTGAGACGTGGCTAAAGGAGAAGACGCTAAACGGGCCTCTTATCCTGTGGGTTGTAAAGAACAGAAACGAGAGCAAATACAAAGACATTCTCGTAAATTTGATAAATGAGAACCTCTTAAGCGCTATGCTTTCGGCCATAGACAATGAGTCTTTGCAGAGGGAGACGGTTGTTTCGACAGCAAAAATACCGCTTGCCGAAGCGCTGACGGAAGACCAAAACCTCATAGCGGAAATGTTAAAGGGCTCGTCTCTGGAGACGGCGCGCGACCTTGCAAAGACTTTGATGCTAAACCAGGGATTTGAAGAGCTTTCAAAAAAATCCATTCTTTCAAGGATAATAAAGCTTTATCCGAAGGTTCAGGCGCTCGTCAAGACGACGTCGACCCACGAGAGGCTTTTTGTTTCGGAATGGAGCCTCAACAAGAGGAGGCAGGAGTTGGAAAGACTCGTCAAGGTGGAGTTGCCGGCGAGCAAGCTTGCAATCGAGGCCGCGCGCGAACTCGGCGACTTGCGCGAAAATTCGGAATACAAGATGGCGCGCGAGCGCGACGAACTGCTCACCGCTCAAAGGGCCCAGTTGGAGAAGGACATTCGCATGGCGGAGGTTTTCGATTTCAATACGACGCCCACCGACAGAGTTGGAATCGGTTCCATCGTGTCCCTCAAAAACGAAAATGGGGAAATTCACGTTTGCACCATTTTGGGAGCTTGGGACAGCGACACATCGAAGAAGATATACTCTTACCAGACGCCTTTGGCAAAAGCCCTTATGGACAAAAAAGCCGGCGACTTGGTCGAGACGAACATCGACAACCACATTACGCGCTGGACGGTCGAAAGCTTCAGCAGATACGTCGATCAAAAGAAATAGAGTTGTCTTTCCTTTAGTGAAAACGCCGCTAAAAGCGGCGTTTTTTTATTTTTAAAAAAGCTAAAAAAGCGAGGCGCGCAGGCGGGAATTATCGCCGGGCGGGGAAAAACAAAAAATGCTTGTAAAAGGGCGCTGTTGTGAGAGTATTGCGGCTATGAATAAACAATTGCTGCAAACGGCCGTCAATGTAGCCAGGCTCGCTGGCGACAGGTTAAACGGCATAGCCAAGCGCCGCGTCAATTCCGATGCCGGAAAAGACGTGAAGTTGCAAGAGGATATCGAGAGCGAAATATTCATAAGAGACTTGCTCTCGCACACAAACATACCCGTTATAGGCGAGGAGCAGGGCGGAGATATTTCCATAGTTGAAAGCTGCAAGCCGTATTGGATTGTCGACCCGATAGACGGGACGTACAACTTCCTCAGGGGCATGCCCGGTGTTTGCGTAAGCATAGCCCTTATGCGCGGCTGGGAAGCCGTGGTGGGGGTGATATACGATTTTACGCGCGGTGAAATATTTGCCGGCGGCGAAGGTCTTCCCTTCACCATAAATGGGGAGGAGTTTAAGCCTAAGTGGGCCGAAGATATTTCCCAAGCTGCCTTAATGTCGGGCTTTCCGAATGCCGCGAGCATGGACGACGAATCCCTAAAGACTTTTGTAATGGCCGCCCAAGCATTTAAAAAGGTAAGAATGGTAGGAAGCGCGGCCCTTGCGATGGCCTGGGTCGCTTCGGGCAGAGCCGATTCGTACTGTGAAAAGGGTCTTTATCTTTGGGATGTAGCCGGCGGAATGGCACTGATGAAATCGCTTGGCCTTCCGTGTTCGGTCCACCCCATTGGCAAGAAGGGAAAGCCTTTGTGCGTCGAAATAAAGGCGGCGGCAAAAAAAGAATTTTTTCTTTCGTAATCGATGAAGAGCACGAAATTTTTATCGCATTTAGTGCGCAGGCTCTCATGGAGCGAAATAGACGCCGATTATTTGCGCTCGATGGTCGAGCTTGCGCGCGCCGAGGACATAGAGGGCAAAGGTCTGGCAAATCCGCCCAAAAGCGGGCGCGATATAACCACAATGACGCTCACTCCGAAAACACAGACGAGCGCGCGCCTGGTTTCGCGCGAGGATCTCACCGTCTGCGGAATGGAGCTTTTGCCGATAATTCTCGACGTTTACCAGAGTCATTCCGGTTCTGAAAGGCTAAAGTTTACGCCGGAGGCCAAAGACGCGGACAAACTGCAAAAGGGCGACGTGCTTGGAATTTTCGAGGGTTCGGCGCAGATAATGCTGCAGGCCGAGCGCATAATGTTGAATTTTCTTCAGAGGCTCTCCGGGGTTTCCACCATGACGGCAAAGTACGTTCAAGCGCTTGGAAAAACTCAGACAAAGCTGCTTGACACGCGCAAGACTACGCCGGGATTTCGAGTTCTTGAAAAATACGCATTCGCCTGCGGAGGGGGTTACAACCACCGCATAGGGCTTTTTGACAGGGTGATGTTAAAAGACAATCATCTTGCCGCCGCCCATGCCGCAAGCGGAGAGATGCTTGCCGAAGCGGTGAGAAAAGCCAGGAAGGAAAACGCCGATGTGGCCGTAGAGGTCGAGGTTGACTCGCCCGGTCAAATACCGCCCGTTTTGGAGGCCGGGGCCGACGTTATAATGTTGGACAATTTTAATTTTGACGACATGCGCAAGGCGGTCGATTACATTGGACAGCGTGCATACGTAGAGGTTTCCGGTGGGGTGACGCTGTCGACAATCGGCAAGATAGGCGAAATAGGCCCCGACTTTGTTTCAAGCGCGGCTCCCGTGCATTCGAGCAAGTGGATAGACATAGGCCTTGACAGTTAAGGCCTACGGGATAAAAAAGAACGAAAAAGCCAGCACAGAAGCATGAATTTGGAAGAAAAGACATTGGAGGGCATACCGCCGTTGGAGCCGTTTTTGGCGAGACTAAAGATTCTCGACGAGAAAATGGGGGCTCCGGATTTTTACAACGACCAGCGCAAGGCAAGCGCCGTATCGCGCGAGCACCAGCAGTTGACGAAGCTCAAAGAGCACTATGAAAATCTCGGTGATATTTTAAGGCAGATTGGCGAAAACGAGAAAATCATAGCCGAAAATGCCGACCCTGAGTTTGTTGAGCTTGCCAAGGAGGATTTGGCCGAGCTTGAAAAGAAGGTGGAGCCGCTCAAGACCGAGATATTGAAGATGATGATACCCTCCGACCCCACGGATTCGCGCAACACGGTAATAGAAATCCGCGCCGGGACCGGCGGCGACGAGGCCTCGCTTTTTGCCGCCGATCTTTACAGAATGTATAGCAGGTACGCCGACAGCCGGGGGTGGAAAATTGAAAATTTAAGCTCGAGCGAATCGGCCTCTGGCGGGTTCAAGGAAATATGCTTTCTGGTTTCGGGCACAGACGTTTATAAGTCTATGAAGTACGAGAGCGGCACGCACCGCGTCCAGCGGGTTCCCGTGACGGAGGCGGCCGGGCGCATACACACTTCGGCGGCGACGGTTGCGGTATTGCCCGAGGCGGAGGAGGTCGATGTGCATATAGATCCAAACGATATAGAGATATCGATAGCCAGGGCAAGCGGCCCCGGCGGGCAGGGCGTAAACACGACAGACAGCGCCGTTCAGATTTTGCACAAGCCGACCGGAATGATTGTCAAATGCGCCGACGAGCGTTCCCAGTTGAAGAATAAGACTAAAGCCCTCAAAGTGTTGCGTTCGCGCCTGCTTGAAATGAAGCAGCGCGAGGAGCACGACAAGTATGCCCAGAGCAGGCGCGAGCAAATAGGAAGCGGCGACCGGTCCGAGCGCATTCGCACCTATAATTTTCCGCAAAGCCGCCTTACCGACCACCGGATAGGACTTACCCTGCATTCGCTTCCGCAGATCATGGACGGGGATTTGGGTGAACTGATAAAGGCCCTTGAAGACGCCGATTACGCCCAGCGCATACAGCAACTCATTTCCAAATAGTGCAGACGATATTAGAAATACTTAATAAAAGCATTTCCTATTTTCAGAGCAAGGGCGTTCCGAATGCGAAGCTGGATGCGCAGTGTTTGCTGGCGGGGGCGCTCAACTGTAAAAGGCTGGAGCTTTTTTTAAGATTCGAAGAGCCCCTGACGGGGGAAAATCTCGACAAGGTTAGAGACTTTGTGCGCCGCAGGGCTCGGAGGGAACCCCTGCAGTATATTCTTGGCAAAACCGACTTTTTCGGCATTAGCATAAAGTGCGATGCCCGAGCCTTAATTCCGCGGCCCGAAACGGAAAATTTGTGCGACATATTGGCGTCAAAATATTTTACCGACGAAAACGCAGCGCTTGATATTTTGGAGCTTGGGGTTGGATCCGGTGCGGTATCGCTTGCGTTGAAAAACCACTTCAAGAGAGCAAAAGTCTTTGGCGTGGACAAAAGCCCGCAGGCGCTGTCGCTTGCGCGCGAAAATGCTGCGGAATTGGGGCTTGAGGCCGATTTCAGAGAGTCTGATTGGTTTGAAAAAGTCGAGGGGAAGTACGATCTGATATTTGCAAACCCGCCCTATCTTACCGACGCCGAAGTGGAGAGCGCCCAGCCTGAGGTTTCGCGCTTTGAGCCGATTCTCGCCCTGCGTTCCGACGACGAAGGGATTGCGGATTTGCGCAAGATTCTTTCGGCGGCTCCCGATTTTTTGAAGGACGGCGCACTCATAGCATGCGAATGCGGGATTTTACATCCGAAAGTCTTGGCGGAAGAATTCGGCGAAACGTATTCGAAAATTGAGACTCTGCCCGACATGTCGGGGCGCATGCGCTATATATTGTGCAGAAAATAGGCTTCTTTTAATCTGCGCGTCTAAAAAAATGCTTGCAAAGGAGCCTGCAATAATTTCTAATGCAACCTTTAAATTTCGGCGTGGTAGCCAAGTGGTAAGGCAAGGCTCTGCAAAAGCTTCATCATCGGTTCGATTCCGATCCACGCCTTTTTTCCTCCGCATTTCGGGGGATTTTTTTTGCCCAAAACGCTTTTTGCCAACCCGCGCGAGGAAGGCGCTCTTTTGTGGAAGGCGCGTTTTTTGTTTATGTTTTAGACCGTGGCCGTAAAAAGGGGCATGGCCGATGGGGAGAGAGCAGCCAAAGCGGTTTTGCTGCAGGCAAACAAAGAGCCGCCGCGCAAAGCGGGGCTTGCGCCGTCAAAGAAAAACGCGAGGGGGTACCCCCGAACAAAGAAGGAGAGCAACCTGTCACTTTTTTATTGACAAAAGTGAGCAACTGCTCTCTTTGTTTTCCCATGGATTTAAAAGGCAACATAGAGAGTGCTGTAAAATATCTTTATTCGAAGCAGTCGGGGAATGGGTATTGGAACGCCCAGCTGGAGACCAACTGCTGCATGGAGGCACAATGGCTTTTGGCGTCGGTTTTCTGCGGAATAAAATATGAAAAGAACGCCGAGATAGAGTCGTACATTTTAAACAACCAGAGGGCCGACGGCTCGTGGGACATTTATTTTGGGGCTGAAAACGGCGACGTTAACACGACGGTTGAATGTTATTTTGCGCTGCGGGTGCTTGGGCATGATACTGAAGCCGAATACATGGCGCGCGCGCGGAGATGGCTGTTGAAAAACCAGTGGCATAAACATATAAGGGTTTTTACGAAATACTGGCTGGCTCTTTTCGGGGAGTGGCCGTGGGAATATACGCCGGCACTGCCTCCGGAAATAATATATTTGCCCAAATGGTTTCCGCTAAACATATACAGGTTTGCCGCATGGGCGCGGGCTACGATTTTGCCGCTTTGCGTTGTAACTTCGCAGAAGCCGGTTATGAGGCTGCCCGAAGAAAGGCGCCTTAACGAGCTTTTTCCCGAGGGGCGTTCGGCGCAGGTATACAAGGCGGGAATGAAGAGGGGGCGGCTTTTTTCGTTTAAGAGCTTTTTTAACCTTACCGACAAGGTTATCCACCTGCACAACGACAAATTCCGCAACGCGCGCTTCCATAAAAAGGCAAAAGAAGCGGCCATGAAATGGATTCTCGAGCACCAAGACGACGACGGATTCTGGGGCGGAATTCAGCCCCCGTGGATATACGGCATAATAGCCATGAAGCTCGAGGGTTTTGATTTCTCGAACGAAAATATGGCAAAAGCCGTAAACGCCCTAAATTTGCATTGGACGGAAATGACGCCCAAAGGGCGGAGAGTAAAGGCGAGCGAATCGCCCGTATGGGATACCATGCTCGCCGTTTTGGCGCTAATTGAGGCTGGGCAGAAGGCGGATAATCCCAAGCTTTCCGCGGCGGTTGGCTATCTGCTTGAAAAAGAAAACAATTTTTACGGGGATTGGGCGCAAACTGTGGGCGAGGGCGTCCAGCCAAGCGGCTGGAGTTTTCAGCGCGAAAATAAATACTATCCGGATATCGACGATACCGGGGTTGCCATTATAGCCCTTAAGCGCTTTCAACAGCTGCTTCCCGAGGGGGACGGCAGAATCGAAAAAATAGAGTCGGCTATTCTCCGGGCGAAGAAATGGATTTTGGCGATGCAATCGAAAAACGGCGGGTGGGGGGCCTTCGACAAGGACAACAATACGTCGCTTGTAACGAAAATTCCCTTTTGCGATTTTGGGGAGGTTTTGGATCCCCCGAGTGTGGACGTCACTGCGCATGTCATAGAAGGTTTGCTTTTTTCGGGGGAGAACCTAGACAGCGACGCGATTCAACGGGCGGTAAAGTTCATATTCGACGAACAGGAGGACGACGGATCGTGGTTTGGGCGCTGGGGCATAAACTACGTTTACGGGACATGGAGCGCGCTTTCCGCGCTTGCGGCATGCAAGTTTGATTGCTCGGACAAGCGAATCAGGAGGGGCGTTGATTTCTTGATATCGAAGCAGAACGCCGACGGCGGATGGGGAGAAAGTGCCTCGACGTATATGCAGCCGCGCATTTCGGAAAAAAAGTCAACGGCGTCCCAAACTGCCTGGGCCGTGTTGGCGCTGGGGCTCTTTAAGGATGAAAAGGCGCGCGCCGCCGCGCTTAGGGGGGCCCAATACTTAAAGAATACGCAAAAAAGCGACGGCTCGTGGGAGGAGTCGGAATTTACCGGAACCGGATTCCCCGGATACGGCCTGGGTGCCAAAGTCGACCTGCGCAACGGCGCGCCTCTTCCGCAGGGCAAAGAGCTTTCGCGCGGATTTATGTTGCGCTACGGTTTTTATTGCCAATACTTCCCCTTGGCTGCGCTTTCGCGCATGGATAAGGCAATGTAGCATGAAACAGACAAAAGAAAAGATTTTGGAGGCGGCGTTTGTGCTGATGTTAAAAAACGGCATCAACGGCGTTTCCACAAGCGACATTGCAAATGCCCTCGGCGTGGCGAGAAGCCTTCCGTACAAACATTTTAAAAACAAAAAAGAGCTCGTGTTGGAGTCGTTCAAGCTCTTTTTCTGGGACCGGTTTATTCCCGAAAAGACAAACAGCCAAGATTCCCTGCGCCAGGTCATTGAATTTTGCGAACAGAATCTAAGGGATATAATATCGAATTCAGGCAGGGATTTCGGCGCAAAGATAGATATTTTTAGCTATAACGCCCTCTATATAGAGGCCCTCAAGCACGAGCCGAAATTCAAAAGATATTCGATAGAAAGAGCCGTTCATTTTAGAAAAATCGTTTTGCGGGCAATTAGGAGAGGCGAAATAAAAAATGTCGGGGTGGAATTTATAATGAGAGTTAATTGGGATATCTTAGGCAGAGCCGTCGACGTCATTACAGAGACCTCAAAGCAAAAAAATTTAGAAAACATGATATCCGACATTTGGAAATTTTACTGGCTTATAAAAAAATAATCACCTCCAAAAAAAGCGATTCTTCGCGGGAATTAAGTTCGAGGCAGTGTTTGAAGAAAAGTCTCGGATTGGGCATTTAGAAAAACGCGGCGGCGCGTACCTTACAGTGCGCGTTGTTTTTTGTCGCGGCCGCCGAAAAATTTTATTCTTGCTAAAAGAGCGAAAAGAAAAGGCTTGATTTTTTTTTGCGCACGGGTTAAACGTTTCAGCAGAGATGGGCAATTACATAGGTATTGACATTGGCGGAACGAAGTCTGCGGTTGTTCTTGCGCGCGTATCGGGCGATGAAATTTGCATGCTTGAGCGCGTGGCATTTGCCACTGCCGACTGCGCGAGCACGATAGACAAATTCTTTTTTTCAATAGGCGAAATCTTAAAGAAGCGCAACATAGAGGCCTCCGACATAGAGGCTGTGGGGATAAGCAGCGGCGGCCCGCTCGACAGCCAGCGGGGCGTAATAATGTCGCCGCCGAATCTGATAGGCTGGGACGACGTGCATATCACAAAAATTTTTCACCAGCGCTTGGGCGTAGAGTCGTATCTGCAAAACGACGCCAACGCATGCGCGCTTGCCGAATGGAAATTCGGGGCCGGGCGCGGCACGCGCAACATGGTCTTTATGACGTTCGGCACCGGGCTTGGCGCCGGCCTCATAATCAACGGCCGCCTTTATTCGGGTTCAAACGGAAACGCAGGAGAGGTAGGGCACATCAGGCTGGAGAGGTTCGGCCCCGTAGGCTACGGCAAAAAGGGCTCTTTTGAGGGCTTTTGCAGCGGTTCAGGTATTGCGCAAGCCGGACGGACGCGCGCGCTCGAGCTCTTTCAAAGCGGCAAGAAATGCGCGTTTTGCAGCGACGTTTCAAAACTCGGCGAAATATCGGCAAAGACGATAGCCGAGGCGGCCGAGGCAGGCGACGCAGACGCCGTTGAAGTTTACCGCCAGTCTGGGCGCTATTTGGGGCGCGGGGTATCCGTTTTGATAGATATCATAAACCCAGAGCGTGTCGTCATAGGCAGTATTTACGAGCGCTCCCGCGGCCTGCTTGAGGCGCATATGCTCGAGGAGATTAGGCGCGAAGCACTCGGCGTTTCCGCGAAAGTCTGCACCGTTGTTCCCGCCAGCCTTGGCGATTCGATAGGCGACTATGCGGCAATATCTGTGGCTGTGGAAGGCGGCCGTAAAAACTTGTAGAATGGACGAAATAATAGAGGCGTTGCGCGAGGCGAAGGCGTGTCTGGAGGCGTTTATATCCGACGAGGCTGCGTTAAAGAACGTGGCCTTGGCCTCGGAAATTATGTCGGCGGCCATTGCGGGCGGGGGCAAGATAATAGCTGTAGGCAACGGGGGATCGCTTTGCGACGCGACCCATTTTTGCGAGGAGCTTACCGCGAGGTTTCGCCGCGACAGGCGCGCCTTGGCGGCCATTGCGGCAAACGATGCCGCTTTCATCACCTGCGCGGCAAACGATTTTGACCCAAAGGATATTTTTAAGCGCTATGTCGAGGCGTTGGGGCGCGGGGGCGATGTTTTGCTTGCAATAAGCACAAGCGGCAATTCGGAAAATGTTTTGCGCGCGGCGAAGGAGGCAGGCGCGCTGGGAATGAAAGTTGTCGCCCTGACAGGCAAAGACGGCGGGCAGCTCGGGAGATTTGCCGACGTGGAAATCCGCGCGCCGCAATCGAGGTATTCCGACAGGGCTCAGGAAATCCACATAAAAGTGATTCATATTTTAGTTCAGGAAATAGAGAAAAAGGTAATATATGGAGGAAAAGAAAATGTATAGACTGCTTTGTGCGTTGCTACTTTTTGTCTGCGCGTCTGCGTTTGGCGAATCGATATCGCTGGACGGCGATTGGAAGCTTTCGTTTTGGAAGCAGCCCGAACAAAAAATAACCGACCCCGCCGCGGCGAAGCCGGAGGCGACAATAGATGCAAAAGTTCCCGGCAATGTCGAAATAGACATGCTCAACGCAGGGCTTATCAAAGACCCCATGCACGGCGACAACGTCTATTTGCTGCGCAAGTACGAGGGCTACCAGTGGCTCTACCAGCGCACCTTCGAGGCTCCTAAACTCTCCGACGGGCAAAGGGCCATTCTGAATATGGAGGGCGTCGATACTCTCGCCGACGTATTTATAAACGGAAAAAAAGTTGCCGCTTTGCAGAACATGCTAATCGGCCACAAAGTCGACATCACCGACTTTCTGAAAGACGGCGAAAATAAAATAGAGGTTTTAATTTATTCGGCAGTTATCGAGGGGCTCAAGCGCGACTTGCCCATGATGTCCACACCCGGTCCGCACCGCGACGGCGTGGAAATACGCAAAGCCCCGCACATGTACGGTTGGGACATCATGCCGCGCCTCGTCTCGGCGGGTCTTTGGAAGAGCGTCAGCATCGAAATCCAGCCGCAGTCGCATATTTTTGACGTGTGGTATGTGGTGCCTGCTGTGGACGCGAAAAAAAGAACGGCAAGAATCGTCTTGCAAATCGAAGCTCGAGCGCCCTTTGACAAGCTCGACAAACTAAGCTTTAACGCGACAATTTCCTATAAGGGCAAGGAAGTTTACCGCTTAAACGGCGGGAAAATGCACACAAACGCAGTCCGCATCGGCGCGACTATAAAAGATGCGAACCTCTGGTGGCCGAGAACGATGGGGCAGCCGTCTCTTTACGACGCCCACATAGAGCTTCTCGACGAAAACGGAAAGAAGGTTGACGAGCGCAAATTCAAAATGGGGCTCAGGCGCGTGGAGCTCGACTACGCCGACATCTCGGCCGACAATCCCGGAAAATTTCAGTTTAAAATCAACGGCCAGCCGATGTTTGCCTTCGGCACGAACTGGGTGCAAGTCGACGGCCTGCACAGCCGCGACGCCAAACTTTTGCCAAAGGTTTTAGACATGGTAAAAGACCTAAACTGCAATATTGTCCGCTGTTGGGGCGGCAACGTTTACGAAAACGACATCTTTTACGATTTTTGCGACGAGAACGGAATAGTAATCTGGCAGGATTTCTCGATGGCCTGCACGCCGCCCTCGCAAAGCCCCGAGTTTAAAAAGATGCTCGACGAGGAGGCGAGGTCTGTCGTCAAGCGCCTCCGCAACCACCCGAGCATAATACTGTGGTCGGGCAACAACGAAAACGACGCCTCTTACCGCTGGGGATTCCGCGAATTCAAGGTCGATCCCAACCTCGACGAAACCACCCGGGTGGTCATACCGCGCGTGCTTTTCGATCTCGACATATCGCGCCCGTATTTGCCCTCCTCCCCGTATGTGAGTTCCGAGGCGCACAAGAGCAACGGCGCCATAACTCCTGTGGAGGCACATTTGTGGGGGCCGCGCGGCTATTACAAAGACGCTTTTTATACGAAGAGCAAGGCTAAGTTTGTCAGCGAAATAGGCTATCACGGCTGCCCGAACCGCGAAACGCTCGAGCGCATGTTCGATCCCGAATACGTTTATCCGTGGACGGACAAGGACAAGCTTGTCTGGAACAAGCAGTGGCAGTGCAAAGCCTGCATGCCCTTTACCGACGACGCATATCTTGCCAAAAGAAACAATTTGATGACTAACCAGGCGAGAATAGTATTTGGCGAAGTTCCGCGGGATCTCGACGATTTCATATTCGCCTCCCAAGTCGTGCAGGCCGAGGCGAAAAAATACTTTATCGAAATGATGCGCTCCCGCAAGGGCGAGCACGGCGGCATTATCTGGTGGAATGTGCGCGACGGCTGGCCAATTCTTTCCGACGCCATTGTCGATTACTATTTTTCGAAGAAACTGGCCTATTACTACATAAAGAGAGTCCAGCAAAACTGCGCCGTGATGGTGACCGACGACATGGGCGTCTATTGCGCAAACGAAAAGCTGGAGGGCTCCAAAGTGTCGGTGAAAATAACCGATGCCGACAGCGGCCGCGTTCTCATGGACAAGGGCGACATTTACATTGGGCCAAATTCCCTCCTAAAGATAGGCGCGCTCGACAAACCGCAAGGGCAGGGCATGCTGCTGATAGATTACACCGTAGACGGTACAACACTAAAGAACCACTATATGTACGGCAAGCCGCCGTTTAAGCTTTCCGACTACAAGAGGTGGTACAAGTCACTCGGCATAACGCGAGACTAATATTAACGTAAAAAAAAATGAAAAAGACATTCCCGATATTTTTGTCATTTCTGTGCATGGGCTTCGGTGACGCCGTGGCGACGTTTGTAGGCAAGGCAAAGGACACGTTTTCGCTGAACAACTTTGAGGCGCAGCTTATCGCCTTTGCGGGGCTGATAATGTTCGGCGTGCTGTCGGTGCCCATGGGCATTGTGCAAAACAGCATAGGCAAGAAAAACACGCTTTTAATAGGCTTGTCTCTGGCGCTCTTGGGCGTGCTTGTCGTGCTGGGGCTGGGAGTGTCCAATTTTGCGGTGTTCTTAGTTTCGGTATTTTCCCTTGGCGCGGGCGCAGCCATTCTCCAGGTGGCGGGCAATCCCATAATGCGCGACGTGTCCGCCGAGGGCAAATACTCGAGCAATCTCTCGCTCGGCCAGTTTATAAAGGCAATAGGCTCCAATACGGCTCCGGTCGTATTCTTCTGCATGGCGCTCTTTTGCGGAAATGGCGCAAAAGGGCTTTCCGCGGATTTTGAATGGAATGTGGTCTTTGCAATTTTTGCGGCGGGCATAGCCGTGACGATAGCAGGCGTGGCCGCCCTCAAAATAAAAGAGAGCAGAAGCGAAGGCGCATGCACGGTGGCCTCGTGCATAGGGCAGCTCGGCAATCCGTATGTGGCGTCCATGGTTTTGGGCATATTCCTCTACGTCGGCGCCGAGGTGTGCGTCTCTAGCGGAATGCCTATTTTCTTTACCGAAAATTTCGGCGTTTCAAGCGACATGGCGACGCAATACGTCACCTACTTCTTCCTGGCGATTATGGCGGGGCGCCTTTTGGGAGCCGCCGTTTTGCGCGTTGTAAACCCCTCAAAGTTTTTGACGGCGAGCGCGCTGACGGCGCTTTTGGGATTTGCGCTGCTGCTTCTGGGCGGCCGTGCAGTATCGACCATAGCGCTGTTTGTCATCGCATTCGGGTATGCAAATATATTTCCGCTTATCTTTTCCATTTCCATAGACAAAATGCCCGGGAAATCAAACGAGCTTTCGGGTCTCATGGTCACGGCGATTGTAGGCGGGGCCATTCTGCCGCCGATAATGGGTCTCGTGGCCGATGCGCTGGGATCTCTGGCGGGGTTTATCGTCCCCGCGGCGGCGATGGTATACGTGCTAGCTCTCTCGCTTACGGCCGCCAGGGCAAAGTAATACGAAATTGCGCCTGCAAAAAAAAGAAGCCCCAACCAGGGCTTCTTTTTTTTGAAATATTTTTTGCAATAGTTTTCTTTTGTTTTCTTTTGTCGCGCGCGCTCGGCCGCCGTGGCGCCGCGTGACTTTGCGCTCTCGCTCACGCCCCGGCAACTCTTGAGATCGAATCGCGCATGATAAGCTGCGGGACTGATATTTCAACCACAGGCTCCGCGTCTTTGTCGGCGAGGCGGCGCAGCATAAGCAACGCTCCGCGGCGGCCCATATTTTCTATGTCCGTTCGTATCGTGGAAAGTTTTGGCGAGGTAAGGCGCGAAATAGGGGTGTCGTCAAAGCCCAAAATGCTGATGTCTTCGGGCACCCGCACGCCCATCTCCTTTGCCGCGCTCAAGAGCTCCACCGCAACTTTATCGTTTGCCGATACTATTACAGACGGGCGCGCCGAGCCGTTTATTATGTTTTGAAATTCTTTAACCGCGCCGTCGGTGTCGACAAAATTTCGGCAGATTTTGCTGTGCTGGGCGTCGAAGCCGTACTTTTCAACGCCCGAGAGAAACCCCTGGATGCGCATGTCGGTGTTATAGTCGGGCAGGCCGAAGCCGAAGAAAAAGGCCCTTTTGTGACCCAACTCGGAGAGCCGTTTCATGGCGTTTTCCACCGCGCTTTTCCCGTCGGTAATAACGCAGTCGACATTTTCGGCGTAAGTATCGAGCATTACAACCGGGTGCTGGCTGTGCGCAAACAACTCTATTGAGTGCTGGGGAAAGCCCCCAAGGGCGATCATGCCGTCGGCTTTGCCTTTTGCCAAAAACGGCGGCAATTCCCCGCGCTCGACCATTGTATCAGTATATTCCGAGAGTATTATCTCGTAGTTGTTTTCCGCCATTGTGCGTTCGAGCGCGCCCATCATGCCTAGGTAAAATTCGTGCCTGAAGATATCGGCGTTTGGACGGTAGAAGGTAATGCCAACTGTTTCGGTCTTGCCCGTGCGCAGGTTTCTGCCGATTGCGTTGCGCGTGTAGTTGTTCTTTTTTACAATTTCAAGCACGCGCGAGCGCGTTTTCTGGCTGAACATTCCCTTGTTGTTCAAAACGTTCGATACCGTGGCTGTGGAACAGCCCGCGAGTTTTGCAATGGTTTTTATCGATATTTTCATTTGCCCTTTCCTGCGAAAACGAAGCCCCCGACTATGGCCGTGAACGGCGCCACGAGCACCAAGCCGAAGCTTCCAATTATTGTCTTTACGAGCTCTGCGGCCACGTATGGATTGCTGATGAAGTCGATTGCCGATACGCCTTCGGCGCTAAAGGCCATCATTAGCGTAAGATAACCGCCCGAATAGGCCAGCAGCAGGGTTGTAGTCATCGTTCCGACAACGCTCCTGCCGATTCGCCAGCCCGACAAAACTAACGCCCGTCGGGAAATCTGCGGAGAGTGCGCCCTAACTTCGTCCTGCCCCGCGGCGACGTCCATGGCCAGATCCATAACCGCTCCCGACGACGATAGGAAAATCCCGCCCACAAATAAGTCGGAAAGATTCAGAAATTCGCGCCCCGAGTACAGCAGAGCCTGGGAAAAAGGCATCACCGCCCCGTTAATGTGGAAAATTTCGGAGAAGACTATGGCCATAAGGCAGCTTGCCCCTACGCCCAGCATCGCGCCCGAGAATGCGGCGACCGCCTTCTTCGTGGGGCCTGCGACAAGAAAAATTATTGCGAAGGTAAGAATTGCCACCGATACGAAGCAAACGAGAATTGCATTTGCGCCCGACAGGCACATTGGCACAACAATTTTCCATATGAAAAGCGCCGAGAAAACGAAGCTTAAAAGCGCCTTTATTCCCGTCCAGCCGGCAAATGCGGCAAGCAGGAGGGCAAAGAGGCCTACGAGAATGGCGGCGCTTGCGCCACGGTAAAAGTCCTGCGCGTTGAGCACTGAGGTCTTGGCATCGGCGCCCTTGGGGATTGCCACTATTATGGTATCGCCGGGCTTGAAGACTTTGTCGAGATCCATTTGCGCGCGCAGGTTGTTTTCGGCGCGAAAAATTTGCCCGCGTTTTTCCCCCGAGGTTATTTTAACCGAAAGCGACTGGGAGCCCTGGTAGAGCATTCCCAGCCTTTGCATCGGAGCGTTGTCCACGCTGAGCACCTCCGCCGTCTCTTTCGATGCGCCTGTAACCGCTTGCGGCCCGCCTATAAATAGCAGCGCGGCGGAGAGTGCCGCAAATACGGCCGCAGCTGCTATGTCGGCAAATTTTAGCGATATTTTCGCCATTTATTTTTCGAGGATTTTTTTCATTTTTGCGGCGATGTCGGTGTTTTGAATCATGCCGGAAAACGCTTCGGCATTGACTCCCTGAGCGGTTGTCAGCACCGGGAGGGCCGTGTGGGCGTTAGACGTCCACGCGATTCCCGCCTTGTTGTTGAAGCAGCGTATTGCGGAGATTGCAAGCGGGCTTTTTTCGCGCTCGTAGGCTTCCTTTTTCCCCGACTTCTTTGCCTTTAAAAAGAAATCTTTTTCCCGTGAAAAGGCGTCTTTGAGCGTTTTTATTTCGGCGGCGCCGAGCACGAGCCTGTCGGCCTTTGCGTCTCCGTCGAACTTGAACGAAAAGCTTTGGGAAAGAATCTTTTTTGCGTCCTCAAAAGACGCGTCGGGGTTGGTGGTTATAAGCTTTTTTACCCGGCTTTCAAATTCGCCCACGGAGCATGTCTGGTTCTTGAGCAAATACATGTACGACTCGTAGCCCGTGCCGGCAAAGCCTAGCGTAAGCCCCCCGGTTTCGTGGTCGCCCGTGACAACTATCAGCGTCTGGTCGGGGCTTTTTTTGGCGAAGTCCATGGCCACTTTGACGGCGTTGTTAAAGTCTATAACTTCCCGAATTGTCGTGGCGGCGTCGTTTGAATGGCACATCCAGTCGATTTTGCCGCCTTCTACCATGATGAAGAATCCTTCGTCCCCGTCGAGTACTTCTATGGCTTTTTCAAGGAGGTTTGAAATCCTGAGAGAATTTGGTTCGTCTATGGCGTATGGCATGGCTCCGTTTTTTGATGCTATTGCTATGGTTTTGCCGTCGGCTTTCGTGATAGACTCTATACCCTCTGGCGTGTCGAAAATTTTGTACCCGCTCTCGCGCGCGATGTCGAGGATGTCGCCGCGGTATATTTTCGATTTTTTGTCGTCGTGTTTGTTTATTGCCCCGCCCGCAAAAAAGTCGAATTGAGATGCGACGAGGTCGAGGCCTATCTTGTAATAATCGCTTCGGTTTGTCGTGTGTGCGTAGAAGGCCGCGGGGGTGGCGTGGTTTAGCGTGACGCTTGTTATTATTCCAACCTTTTTGCCCGCGCGTTTTGCAACGACCGCCATCGACGTCAGAGGCTTGCCCTCGGCGTCGACGCCCACGTAGTGGTTGGGAACTTTCTTCCCGCATGCTATCGCCGTGCCGCTTGCGGCGGAATCGGTTATGAGATGGTCGGCCGAGTTCGTCTTTGTCAAGGCCTGGCATGGCATTTTGTTTATTTCAAGCAGGGGTTTGTCCAAAGACTTCAGATAGGCGTCGGCGGCCATTCGCTGGGGAATGGACATGCCGTCTCCTATAAACAAAAACACGTATTTTACGCTTTTGCATTGTTGCGCGAAGGCCGCGGACAGCGAAAGCAAGAGCACCGCCCAAAATAATCTCTTCATATGCAACGAGTAAAACGGGTCTCTGGTATTATTGCAACCGTTAAATAACGCCTTCGTCGCGCAAAAAAAATTGACGAAACGCCGGGGCTGGCTAATCGTATGTGCATGCAAAGTCAAGTTTTATTCTCGGCCTCCGACATATCCGGGCGGGTACGGGCCCTGGGCGCCGAAATTTCGGAGTGGGCGCGGGGGCTTCCCGAGCCTCCCGTAATGCTTTGGCTTGCGGAGGGCGCGGTGGTTTTTGCCGCCGATTTAATGAGGGAGATAGGCTGCGACATGCAAGTTGTCTCGCTGAAGGTATCCTCTTACGGGGCGTCGCTAAAAAGTTCGGGGACGCTGCGCTATAGCCGCGATTTTTGCGAATTTGCCGGCAAAAATATTTTGCTTGTCGACGACATATCAGATACGGGGCTTACACTGCGCGAAATTACCGGCAAGCTCAAAGATTCCGGCGCCCTGCAGGTAAAGACTTGCACGCTATTGTGCAAGCCGGGGAAGTGCGCTGGGGCTCGCAGGCCCGACTTCGTCGGCTTCGATGCTCCCGATAGCTTCGTTTTCGGATACGGACTTGATTTTAGCGGACGCTTTAGAAATCTCCCCGATATAAGAATTTTAACAAAGGAATAAGCATGCATATCGGTTCCCACCTCTCTTTTTCAAAAGGCTACATGAAAATGGCAAAGGATGCCGAGTCAATCGGCGCAAACGCCTTCCAGTATTTCAGCCGCAATCCCCGCGGCGGCGCCCTCAAGGAATTCGACGCCGCCGACGCCGGGGCTATGGTTTCATATTGCAAGGAGCGCGACTTTGCCCCGTACCTTGTCCATGCGCCCTACGTCTACAATGCCTGTTCCGCCGACGAGGGTCTGCGCGACTACGCTGCGCGGAGCATGGCCGAGGACCTTCAGCGCCAGCAGGAAATTGAAAACTCCCTCTACGTATTCCATCCGGGCAGCCACGTAGGGCAGGGTGTGGAGCGCGGTATTGACCAGATAGCAAAGGCCCTCGATTCGGCCATGTTCGATGGAATTTCGACGACCGTTTTGCTGGAGACTATGTCGGGCAAGGGCAGCGAGGTTGGCTCCCGCTTTGAGGAGCTTGCCCAGATAATATCCAAGGCCAAGTACGGCAAATATATCGGCGTGTGTTTTGACACGTGCCATACCTACTCGGCAGGCTACGACATCGTCAACAGTCTCGACTCGGTGCTCGACGAGTTTGACAAAACCATAGGGCTGGAGCGCCTCAAGGCCGTCCATCTCAACGACAGCATGACGCCCTTTAATTCGCACAAAGACCGCCATGCAAAGATTGGGGAGGGGTCGCTTGGACTCGAGGGCATCGTCGCCTTCATAAACCACCCCAAGCTCAGGGACAAGCCCTTCTATCTGGAGACGCCCAACGATCTCGACGGTTATGCCGCCGAGATTGCCCTCTTAAGGGGAAAGGCCGTATAGTATGTATGTTTCGACCGGCGGAATTGAGGTTCTTTCGAGGGTCGATCCCATATTGGGGCGCTTTATAGCCGAGCGCGGGCCCGTAAAGCGCCCTCTCGGGGGAGATCCTTTTAACTACATTATATTTTCGATTCTCAACCAGCAGATATCCGGGGTTGTCGCCTCAAAGATATTCGGGCGCATGAGGGAGACAGTCGGAGAGATTACTCCTGAGGGGATTTGCCGCGCGGGGGTGGCGCGGTTGCGTTCCTGCGGCGTTTCGGAGCGCAAGGCGGCGTGCATGTCAAGCATTGCGGGCGCCGTTTTAGACTCAAAAGTGGATTTTGACGATTTGAGGGCGCGCCCCGACGCCGAGGTTGAAAAGATTCTTTGCGCCTATCCCGGGATAGGCAGGTGGACGGTGGAGATGGTTTTGATATTTTGCTTTAACCGTCCCGACGTGTTCAGTGTTTTAGACTTTGGCGTTCGAATGGGGTTTAGGGCGCTTCATCCGCGCGCGGACATAAAAAGGTACAAAAGGCTTTATTCTCCGTACGGCACTACGGCCACATTGTACATGTGGGAGCGGGCCGCCGCTGCAAAAAAAGCACTCGAGCATTGACATGCGCGCGCTTTCATTTTAGGGAATAAATATTGAAACATTTTTTCGCCGATTGGCGTTTAAGAAGCACACTGGTTTTTTACTCGGGGAGAAATTTATGAAAAAAATTACAATAATCGCGGTTGTAGCGTTGGTGCTGGCCGCGGCGGCGTACTATTATTTCGGTCGCAAGTCTGACGGTGAGGTTGTCTATAAGACGACCGATGTCATGCGCGGGGACGTTGTCCTAAACATAGAGGCGACCGGTACGGTTGAGCCCGAGGACTTGGTTGACGTGGGCGCGAGAGTTTCCGGCGAAATTGTTTCCTTCGGCAAGGATAGGGCCGGCCACGAGATGGACTTTGGTTCTGTTGTGAAGGAGGGGGATCTCATGGCGATTATTGACGACACCATTCCCAAGACGAATCTTCAGCAGGCGAAGGCCAATTTGCTTCAGGCCAAAGCCGAGCTGTCGCAGTCGGAGGCCTCACTTTTGGTGAAGGAGGCCTATGCGCGCAAGGCCGAGCGCGACTGGAAGCGAGCCAAAGGGCTTGGCGTTTCGGAGGCGCTTTCCCAGGCCACATACGACAACTATTTGTCCACATGGGAGCAGTCGACGGCCGAGGTTGAGGCCGCGAAGGCGAAAATTCTTGCTGCGAAGGCAGCCATATCGTATGCCGAGGCCGACATTGCGACTGCGCAGCGCAACTTGGATTACTGCACGATAAAGGCGCCTGTTGACGGCGTTGTAATCTCGCGCGAGGTGAATGTAGGGCAGACGGTTGTTTCGAGCATGAACGCAAGCAGTCTTTTCCTTTTGGCAAAAGATCTCAAGCGCATGGAGGTTTGGGCGTCGGTCAACGAGGCCGATATTGCCAATATAAAGCCCGGCCAGCCGGTCATTTTCACAGTTGACGCCCTTCCCAACCAAAAGTTTAACGGGAAGGTAGGCAAAGTTCGTTTAAATGCGACAATGTCGCAGAATGTCGTCACATATGTGGTGGAGGTCGTCGCCGACAATTCCGACGGGCGCCTGTTGCCGTATCTTACGGCCAACTTGTATTTTGAGGTCAAGCGCGCCGACGACACTCTTTATCTGCCAAATGCTGCGTTGCGTTGGCGTCCCGAAAACGCCGATCAGGCAGCAGCCGGCGTTGATATCGATTCCCTTAAGCCTGGCGCGCGCGTATGGGTTGAGGCCGGAGGGGGCAAGGTGCGCCCGGTAGCCGTAGAGATCGTGCTGCGCACCGACACGGCTGTGGCGATTAAGTCCGACGAGTTGAAGGAGGGCCAGAAGGTTGTCGTAGGGGCGATGAGCAGTTCGGAGATAGCGCGCGCGCAGGCGTCTCCGCTTATGCCGGCAATGAAGCGGCGTCCGAAATCGACGAATTCTGCCAAGGCGGCGCAACGCTAGCGGGGAGTCAAAATGAGTCTCATAAAGCTCGACGACATTCACAAGACCTATTTTATGGGCGATATAGCCTTGCCCGTGCTCAAGAATATCACCCTTTCCATAGACAGGGGCGAGATGGTCGCCCTTACGGGGGCGTCGGGTTCGGGCAAGAGCACGCTGATGAATATACTCGGTTGTCTGGACCGGCCGACATCCGGCGAATACTGGCTTGACGGGCAGGAAATTTCCAAGCTTGACAACGACGGGCGCGCCGATGTCAGGAACAAGAAGATTGGTTTTGTGTTTCAAAATTTTAATCTTTTGCCGCGCACGACTGCGCTAGAGAACGTGATAATGCCTTTGGGGTACACGGCGGCGCACTTGAGCCAGAAGCAAATGGTTGAGCGCGGGGTGGAAATGTTGACAAAAGTCGGCCTGAGCGACCGCATGGACCACGAGCCGTCCCGTCTTTCCGGCGGGCAGCAGCAGCGCGTGGCGATAGCGCGGGCGCTTGTGAACACTCCGAAGATTCTTTTTGCCGACGAGCCGACCGGCAATCTCGATTCGAAAATGAGCGACGAGATCATGCGCCTTTTCAGGGAGATAAACGAGAAAGAGGGCGTGACGATAGTTCTGGTTACGCACGAGATGGATGTCGCCATGTGCGCCAAGCGGGTAATAAAGCTAATCGACGGCGAGATAGCCGACGACGAGCAGGTTAAGGAGAGGCGTCTATGAAGAAGCTTCGCGTAGTAAAGACGGCGCTTGTCGCCATAGCCAGGAATCCGACGCGGACGTTTTTGACGACGCTGGGCATAGTAATAGGCATCGCTTCCGTAATTGCGCTCATGGAAATCGGCCAGGGGGCAAGCGATGTCCTTTCCAAAAATTTTGCGGCCATGGGCGCAAACACCATAAGGGTTTTCCCTGGCATAGCCCAGACAAGCGGCGTAAGTTCGGGTGCGGCAAGCCGCGCGAACCTCACCATGAAGGATCTCGAATACATTTTGCGCGAGTGCCCTTTAATAAAGTCTGCCACGCCGTTTCTTTCGGTCCGCGGGCAGCTTGTTTACGGTGGTAAGAATTGGAGCCCTTACTTTATAAACGGCGTCAACGAGAAGTACTTTGACATGGCCGGCTGGAAGATAGAGGAGGGCGAGCCCTTTACTGCCGGGCACGTAAAGCGCGGCGCGAAGGTTTGCGTCATAGGCGAGACAATTGCGCGCGAGCTTTACGGCGACGAAAGCCCGGTGGGCAAGGATATCCGCATACAGAATGTTGTTTTTCGCATTGTCGGGGTGCTGAAGGCGAAGGGGGCCAACATGATGGGCATGGACCAGGACGACTGTCTTATAGCGCCGTGGACGGCCGTCAAGACGCGGTTGCGCGGAGCGGGCAGAACGTCGATAAGCGCTGCTTCCACGACTACATCGGCGGCGTCGACTACATCGGCGACCGACACGTACGTGGGCAGTGTCTCTCTGTATGCGCCCGCGCTTCCGAACATGCCGCCGGTGCGTTTTTCGAACATAGACAGCATAATGTTGACGGCCGAATCAGCCGACGTCGTTTACGATGCGATATCGCAGGTGGGCCTTGCCCTGAGGGAGGCGCACAAGCTTTCGCCCGAGCTCGACGACGATTTTCGCATACGCGCCATGGCCGAGTTTGCCGACATGTTGAAGTCGCAGACGCGCACCATGGCGAATTTGCTTTTGTGCGTGGCGTTTATATCGCTTATCGTAGGCGGCATAGGCATAATGAACATAATGCTTGTGTCGGTGACGGAGCGCACGCGCGAGATAGGGTTGCGCATGGCCGTGGGGGCGCGCGGCAGCGATATTTTAAAGCAGTTTTTGATAGAGTCGATAGTCATATGTCTTTTTGGCGGAGTAGTGGGCATAATATTTGGGCATGTGTTGTCGTTTGCGCTTTCACAATTCATGGGCTGGCCTGTTTCGGTGTCGTACACGGCGATTTTAATATCGTTTGGGGTGTCGGCCATGGTCGGTATAATTTTTGGTTATTATCCCGCGTGGAAGGCCGCGCGGTTGGATCCGATAGAAGCATTGCGATATGAGTAGGGTTTCAAGTGTACTTACGACGCTGCCTCTGCTTGCGCTTAGCGCTTGCATGGTGGGGCCAGACTATCAAAAATCGAGTTTTGACGCTCCCAAGACATGGGTGGCCAGCGACATATCGAGTTTGGCGGTCGATTCCAAGCATGCGCCAGAGGAGCTGTCGAGCTGGTGGAAGGTTTTTGGCGACGATGTTTTATGCGAGGTTGTCCGGCGGGCTATTGAAAACAATTTCGACCTGCAGACTGCGCGTTCGCGCATCGAGCAGGCGGCGGCGACGCTTGGCATGAGAAAGAGCGGTCTTTGGCCGACTCTCGACGCCGACGCGTCGTTTAGGGAAGGGGCGTCTCCGCTAAACGCCAGCGCGCGGCAATCGTACGGCTGGGGCGCTACGGCCGGTTGGGAGATCGACATATTTGGCGGGGTCAGGCGCGGCATAGAGATATCCGAGCAGGACTACCGCGCCTCTCTTGCCGATGCGGTTGCCACGCGTGTAAAGATAACTGCCGACGTCGCCCAGGCCTACTTTACATATCGAGCCTACCAGGCGCAGCTGCAGATAACAAAGGAAAATTTGCAGGCGCAGATGAAGACGTATGAAATTACCGCGCGGCGCAAGGCCAACGGTTTGGTTTCGCAGTTGGACGTTGTCCAGGCGGCCGCGGAAGTTTCCAGCACGAACGCGCAACTGCCCAAGATAGAGGAGAATAAAGAGCTTGCTTTGAGGGCGCTCGAGTTGCTTGTCGGCGTTCGTTCCGGAGAGTTGTCTGGGTTGCTGTCCGAAGATAAGCCATTGCCGCATCTTGAGAATTTTATTCCCGTAGGTGTGCCTGCGCAGCTTGTGCAGAGGCGGCCCGACATAATTGCGGCCGAACACCGCATACACGCCGCCGTTGCGGCAATAGGCGAGGCTGAAGCCGATTTTTATCCGCGGTTTTCCATAACGGGTACCATTTCCTACGACACTCCGAAGATTGGCGGCATTGTAAGCAATCCTTACGGGTCGTGGTCGGTGGGGCCGACAGCCACTTGGAATATTTTCCAAGCCGGCAAGACTGTAAACAACGTCAAGTTGCAGGAAGCCGTGTTAAAGGAGGTAAAGATATCCTGGCAGCTTACTGTTTACACCGCGATAAAGGAGGTTGAAGACGCCCTTGTTTCAACCGTAAAGGAGCGCGAGCGCATAATGCTTTTAAATACGCTCGTTTCCGACAATAAAAAAGCCTACGAGTTATCCCAGACACTCTATTCCGCCGGCGAGATAGAATTTTTGGACCTGCTTGTCACGCAGCGCCAGTTGCTATCTTCCCAGCAGAATCAGATTTCCTCGAGGATGGACTTCGTCAACAACGTAGTTTCCCTTTACAAGGCGCTCGGCGGCGGCTGGAACGGTTTTTCTTCCGACGAAAAAACAAACGGCCAGACGACTCTCCTCGACGACGGCGAAGGTGTAGGTGAAATTTCGGACAGGGGCTGATTTTGGTTCTGTTGCGCTAAAATTGAGCAATGAGAGATGCTGCTTCCTAAAAAAGAAGCGCCAAGCATGCGAAGGTGCCTCTTTTTTTTGCGTCTGTGGCATTCCAAATTTTAGCTTTTTCTCAACACGAGGTGTTTTTGGTAGCCGCGCGCAATACGGCGTTAAGTGCGGCCGAAGGCGCGGCTATTTTGTCTTAGCTTGTGGCGCATTAAAACATCGCAATTTTATAAAAATAAAAAAATTAAAAAAAAACTTGCAATAAACATGTGGGAGATTTAACTCTTGCCTAAATCTAATCCCCAACACATATGAAAACTAAGAGAAATTGCATACTACCATTGTTTGTGCTGGCCGCTTCTGCGGCGGTTGCGCAAGCGCAGACAATTTATTTGATTGATGGCTACAATACGTGGTCCAAGACGCCGGGCACGGAAGGGCTTACCTCCGCAGAGTTGTTTTTCCAGCAGGGGAACTGCGGCGTGCTTTTTGACAAACCTGACCTTAATATAACAATAGCACATGTAGGCGATGGAAACAACTTTATTCAGGTTAACTCGGGCATGACGGCGACGATAAACCAAATTCAGCTGCTAAGCGGCGTTTCGTCTTCAATACTGAAAATCGGCACTGCGAACGAGGAGAGTAAGGACGGCCTTGCCGGCACGCTCGACATTAACTTTAGAAATCAAAGCACAAAAATCGGCTTTATAGTCAATAGCGGCACACTAAACATAATAAATCCCTCCTCTCTTAACGGCATACCCTTTACCGTTGCAAACAAGGGCGTTATAAACTTGTGGAATGCCGACAAAACCGCGTATGCCACTTATAATAACGGCGGCACGATTACTGTGAAGTCTGGCGGTGTTTTTAACGCCGGGAGCATAGTTGCCCCCTCCGTAGTAATTGAAAATGGCGGAACTCTGACTTCCACCAATGGAATAAGGGTTATAAAAAATGAGACTGAGACCTCGCAGATAGACGGCGACCTCGTTGTCACGGGCTATGTGGGGGGTACACCTAAAAAGGGTGAAGACGGCGTGACTTACAACACGCGCAATTTTGCTTTCCGCGTGGGCAACGGCGCAAACACTACTGGCGGAGCCGATACAGACGCCAAAGTATTTGCAATAATTGGCGAGACCGGCACAATAAAGCAGTATAATTCCGGTTTGGCTTCGGCCGTAAACGACATTCACGGCCAGCTTACGGTAAATGCTGCAGAGGGCGCCTTGCAGTTCCAAAACACCGTCACGCTTTCAGCCAAAGGCAAGCTCATTCTAAACACGAAGAATGCTTTTTCCACAATTAGCGAAGACGGCAACACCGTTCTTGCCGGCCAGGCCGGGACTACGTTTAACGTATCCAAATCATACTACGAGAATTCAGAGCAGCCTACTTCGGATTCGACGCTCATCGTGAACGTAGACAACGATTTGGGCGCTTTGGCCTTTGGAAACGGCACAAAGCTTACCCTGCAGATAGCCGACGGCGCGGTGTTCTCTCTGGGCGAAATAAAGCTTCAGGCAGATCATACCCTCAATGACTACGTACTCGTTCTCGACAACTGGCACGACAATTCCTTCAGAATTACCGAAATGACGGCGGAAGAGATCGAGGACCTGCACCTCTACGGTACAGACGGCGAGAAGCTCGAATTCTTTGCAGTTGACGACCAGCAGGGCGGATACTGGATTAACTCCCAGGTTCCCGAGCCCGCGGCGGTTGCGGCGATATTCGGCGCATTGGCCTTGGCTTTGGCAGCTTACCGCAGAAGAAAGTAATTTCAAAAGTTTTCATACGGGATAGGATACGGGCTCGGCGTGTTCGCCGGGCTTGTTTTTTTTTGAGTATTCCTCTGAGTTTATCGGCGTATATCATTTGCCTAAAGCGCGCCATTGGGCGCCTTTCGTTTGTCGCAAAACGCACCCCTCCTACGCCACAAAATAAAGAGGCCGTTAAGAAAAAATGAGTTCCACCACTAAAGTATAAGAAATAGATTCGGGGGGGGGCAGGGTTACCGTGCTTGTTTTTTAGTGTGGCATTTTCTCAAAAATTTGGATGCGTAGCGACCCGTCGCAGTTTGCAGTGCTTGTTATTTTTGGGGCGTTTTCCCCTTATACCCCATTGCGTACGGGCATAAGAATCACCTGTGTGCGTGCCATATTCCCGCCCGTCCACGGGAAAGGTGGTGTTCCAAACAATGTGAAGTGAAGTGGAAGGTAGCCACATAGGAAGAAAAGGCAACGCATCTCTCTCTCTCTCCCCCTCCCCACCACCCACCCCCCACCCCCACCCAACACCCACAACAAACACAAAAA
>CALXLK010000011.1 GCA_944389175.1 uncultured Opitutales bacterium | reverse complement strand
CGAAACTTTTACGCCCCGCGAAACTTTTACGCCCCGCGAAACTTTTACGCCCCGCGAAACTTTTACGCCCCGCGAAACTTTTACGCCCCGCGAAAGCTGAAATGGATATTTGAAAATTTTTAATTCGTTGTCAAGAGTTTTTTTATAATATTGTAGAAAAACATAGTGTTATAAAAGAATCCGATTAAAAAAGGACACTTTTTCAAGCGCGTGAGAAAAACGTTTAACTATACGTAATAATCGAGAGACTTCGCATCGGCTCAATCGTTTGACCCCCGCCTTGTATTTTCTGCATTTTTTTACATAAAACAAAATAAAGTTGACATGCTTATTAAAAAAATTTTTCCTCCAAAACAGAGAAACTAACGATATCCAACTATGAAAAAGATAATAATAGCAGCTGTAATATTGGCCTGCGGCCTGTGGGCTAACGCAGAGGAAAAAGTCATAGCCTACGCCCAGCTCCCGCAGTCGGCGCAGGACTTTGCAAACGCTAATTTCAAGGACAAAAAGCTGGCTTCGGCTCTAATGGACACGACGCTGCTTTCGATGATCACGGAAGACTACAAGGTCATCTACACCGACGGCACAATGCTTGAGTTTGACAGCAACGGCAATTGGAAAGAAATTAGCGCAAAGACGTCGGCCGTCCCGGTGGATTTAATCCCCGAAAAAATACTAAAGTACATAAAAGAAAACTTCGGCGGCGCGCGCGTGATTGTGCTTGAAAAAGACGATGACGGCTACAAAGTCGAATTGGCGACAAAACAAGAGCTCAAGTTCAACAACAATTACATATTTATCGGATTGGACTAACCCTTGCTAAAGCTTGTAAAAAAGGCCGCGCAAATGCGGCCTTTTTTATTTTCTAACGCGCGTTTTTAACCCTCCCCCGAAAAATGCATTGAAAGAACGCATCGCGCTCAAACTACAGTTTGCCCGCAAAGAAAAGATTTTCCATTTGCGGCATAGCGTATGTATGCGCTTTATGGATATAGAAAAAGAACGAAGAGAGAGTGGGAAAAGAGAAAATATATAACAAATACGAGAAGAATTACTTTTTAAACTCGTAATAGTAGTTTAGCCTGCCCCTGGGTGCGGCGTCGCCGTTTTCGTAAAAATCCATGATGTCGCGGTTGCGCATGTTGTCGGACCATTTAAACTCGAGCTTGAGATCGGCGTCGTTTTCAACGCCCAAAAGTTTCCTCGGAATTACAATTGCCAAGTTGCGCCCCTGCCAACGTATTTGGGCCTCGCCAATTTTCTTAAAATTCCAGCCTTCCCCGCTGTATTCGACACTTGTCTTATCGCCGTTGGGCTCGGCGTTTATTAGGTACTGGTACCCTTCCCAGCCCTTGTCCTTATTCGAGCGAACCTTTATAAACAGATTCATCCAATTGCGCCCATCGGGCTTGGTGATATCCGATGTGGTGCGGACATAAAAGCCTATGTTTTGTTTATCGACACCCACTTTTAGCACATGAAACTCGTTCCGCCCCGTCGTATTGCGGTATAAGCCGCAGGCCTCATACCCGGGATAGCAGCGCGCCTGGATATCGCCAACGGGCTCAACGTACGCGGGGGAAACTTTTTCCCACTCCTTCCAGTCAAAATTTGCCGACGAATATTTTCTGCCGTACGCGGGCGCAGGCAGGCCCTTGAAACGGCGCACAAAGGCCATTGTCTGAAACCAATAGGCGTCTTTGTAGCCGCCGCGCATGGGCTCTATGTCGCGGCTGTTTTCTATGTCGCATTCGTCCTGCAGTTTTATCCACGAAACCATCTTGTAGCGCTGGTTCGTCTGCTTCGTCAAAAAGGGAACCAGCCATTCGTTAAACTGAGTTACAAACGCCACGGGCGCGTCGGATTTTAACGCGGTCTCTATCTGGTTCTGAAAGAAAATGCCGTAATCGACGGCATTGGGCCTGTCGTCGAGCTTCCGGGTGTCTGTGCGGTACGAACGGCTCATTATCGGGTAGCCAAAGTGCGCGTCGCTTGTCCCTATGTGGTATTTTGATTTAAACCAGCTCGGCGCCCCGGCGCACGAAACGCTGACGGGGATTTCCTCGGGATTGCCAAATTCGTCGCGGGCAACCCTCTGTTCGGGAGAGCCCTCCCAATACCACGTGTTGGGTATATCGGGCGTCTGCCAGGTGGGCGCCCTAAACGTAAAAAAGTCGCGTATCTTGCGGGGCATGGGGCGGTTGTCGTGGCAGATTATAAGCGGCTTTCCCTTCCACATAAAGTACATGTCGGAATAATAGCGGTTTGAATAGAGATCCTCCCAGAGGGAATTTAAATTGCCCGTGCCGGAACCGCGCGTGGCGGGAGCGAGGTAAAAACAAAACTTGGGAACTTTGAACCCCTGGCTTTTAAGCTCGTCCATTATCCTGAAGAGCCTCATGTATACGTTCTTGAAACTAAAGCCGTTGGTGGCGTCAAAAAAGAGAATATCTATGCCGGCGTCGATAAACATTTGAACGTGCCTGCGCAAAACCCACTCGTCCTCCGACTGGTAATAGCCAAATAACGGCTCGCCCCAGTGCAGCATTGGCGCATGCTTTGGATCGGGCCAGAGCGGACTATCCGGCTTCTTGAATACATCGGGATCTTTTTCGAGCATCTTGGATATATCGTAAGGCCCCTCCGTCCCGTGTTGGCCGTGCCACAAATAGTAAAACAGACCCACCTGCTTGTCCTTCTTGGGCTCGGATACCTGACCGTATTCGGGAAGCGCGCGCCCGAGATGGTCGGTTCCGCACATATTAGAAATGTTTGCAATTTCCACGACGTCTGCACGGGCTATTAATGCCGACCCGCACACTGCAATAGCAAAAAACAATTTTTTAAACATACACATTATTACACATTATTCTCCCCTCACTAAATTCGTTATTTACATTAGATATTGACGTAGAGATTCTAACTTGCCCTGCGCCAATGTCAACACCCATTCCAAACACACCTATTAAGTATTTTAACGCAGGTAAAAAAAGCGAACAATTTTGCCTTATATTATTGTTACGCGAAAGTCAGTAGGGGTAAAATATTGGGGCGATGGCGCCGTTTAACGGTTCGCTGTCGAAGGTACGATGGCGAAAGTTTTTTACACGGTGAAATGTTATAAAATTTGAATTATGTTGGCTGTCGGCCTTGCCGGTCCCGTCGGGATATGCCGTGCGCGATACCAAGAGAAGATCGTCCCCATCTATGGCTATGGTAGGGTATTGGAAGCCTGCATGGTCTACGTCGTCGTCATGAAGCAGCACGGTGTACACCTCCCAGTCGATTAAATTTTTCGAGCGGGACAATGCAAGTGTGTTGCGCGTTCGCTCGGCCTTGATAGAATGCGGACAGTTGCCTACTTTACCCCTGTCGCGCTCGAGCGTCCAATTCGACGCAGCGTAGTAGGTGGCTGTTTTATCGTCGTAAACAATGTAAAATTTTTTGCACGCACCCGGGATTCTAATAAACATATTTTGGCTATCAAGCATGGCTGTTTTGCCGTCGGCCGAAACCTCATATACGGAGGCAATTTCGTCTGTTATGCCGTGAGTTCGAAGGATATTAAAAACTTTGCCGTCTATACGCCGCACGATCATGTTCCCTTCAAGCCAACCCACATGGGCGAGAGTTGCCATTTCATCGGGTATGACTGCCTTGGAAGACATGGTCCAACTATTTGCGTCGAGCAAGTCGGCCTCCTCAGGCGCCGACATTACCACCGAATACATATGGCACCAACCCTTGTTGGGATATCCAAAAACCTCTGCGGAAACATAAATTCTGCCGTTTGCAATGGCTATTGTTTGTGTTTGCCTGCATTTTTTGCCTGCAAATAACGCCGCTTTTCCCGTCTGTTGCGACAGTCCAAGTCTTTCCTCCGTCGACGGACTTTTTTACGACAAACCCACAATGAGGGATCCCGGCCGGATTCGGGTAATCACAGGCGCATCCGCCTATGTATTGGCAAACGCCCCGCGCGCCCACTCAAGGGGCAGCGCGCGGATACCGAAGACAGAGATAAATTTATGCCAAAAGCCCTGCCGCGCCCCGACCCTTGCCAAAACCGCCAGTCGCACACTCGCGCACGCATGCGCCGAATGTAAGGCAAAATGCTATTTTTCTATTACGATATTATCGCAATTTTCTATCTTAAATAGCTTTGGGTTTTTTATTTTTCTTGGCGGGTATGCCGTTGTCCTGTTGATTTTGTTTCCGCGCCATGTGAGGCCGTCGACGCAGTATATGTTAAGCAGCGGAAAATCGTCGAAGATGTTGAATGTATTGTTTTCTATGAGTATATTTTTGTGGTAGCGGCTGACGTCCCTGCCGGCCCTTATGCCCGATCCCACCGCAATTATGCCGCTGCCCCAGACGCCGAACGAACAGTTGTCGAAAGTGTTGTTGCGTATGGTGCAGTCGCTTACTCCCCCCTGTTCAAACCAGAATGAGGCATCGCCTTCAAAAAGCAAAGCCGTACCCGGAGAGTGAAAATAATTGTTTTCTATTAGAGTCTTGCCGCGCGAATTTATAAGCATGCCGCGCGCGCGGTTGTTGCGGATGGTATTGTTTGTTATCGCAACTTCAGGATAATCGCGCAAGACGGCAACGGCGTCCTTCACCTTGACATTTGAGGGAACGTTCTCCTTGAAGAAAACGCGCTTAAATTCCTTGTTTATGCGCTCGACTGCAGTTATTTGGCCCTTGCCCAAAGTGACCATGCTCTTGGCGTCGACAAACTCCACCGCCTGGCCCTTTTTAAAAGTGTCAAAGCCCCACTGGTGCATATGCACAAGCCGCGTCACGGCGCAGTTTGAGTCTATGCGGACAATCTGTTCATAGATGCCGTGGATGTTCGTGGCGTCGTCAAGCTGGTTTTCAAACAAATTTGAATCTAAGACAATCTTTCCGGAACAATTGACAAAATGGGTTGCGTCAACTCCGCAACTCATCATTCTGCCCTCCGACGGCGTAAATTTGCAGTTGCGCACGAATATGTCGGCCGAGTTTTCGCCCAATATGCCCATGCTCCCCGACGAGTATATTGTAATGCCGTCAAAGGAGACGTTTTCAGAAGCAGTCACCACAAACCCCGGATACTCTCGCGTGTGCGGCTGAAACACAATCACATCCCCCTTGGCGGGCCTGAGCGTGGGGTGGAAAAGTTTAACTTTGGTTTCTGAAAGCCGCTGGGCGGGCAGGCCCAAATAGACGTCGCGGTCGCGCGTCATATACGCCGTTTCGCGCTTTGCGGCGTCAAACTCAATCATGCGCTTGAACGGATAGTCTATCTTTTCGGGCGGATCCAAAAGCAGGTTGTCGGGCTTGCCGAGAAATTTTAAGATTCCCAACTGCACGGTAAACGGATACTGCTTTGTATCTATTTCCACAACCGTATAGCCCTCTCCCGTCTCAACGGCTTTGGCCTCGCTGTGCATGGGCCTGAAATAGTCCACAGAAAAATTCTTAAATGAAATATTCCTGGAATTTTTAACGCAAAACGGCACTACCTTCCCGTGAAAGATAAAGTTTGCGCCGTTGCCGTTGATTTCAACATCCTTTGCCGAATCGAGTTTAAAGACGATGCGCTTGAGCCCCTCGTCGTTGTTGCTGTTAAACAAGTACAGCTCGGGGGCGAAATTCGGGCCGAAATGGTAGGTGCCCGGCCCGAAATTTAGCACCGCGCCCCCATTTGAGGCGAAGGCTTTGGCCAGCGCCTTTTGCAACCCTTCGGTACAGTCGCCTCCGTCGGGTCTGACGCCATAGTCGGCGACGTTTATTTGCTCTTTCGAAAACGCAAATAATACAAAAATTAAGTTGATAAGTATTGCTGCTACGGTTTTCATGCTAGGTATATTTTTGCGCCCCGCCCAAAATACACAAGGCTATATTTTGTTTTGAAGAAATTCCATACATCAAAGGCAGCCAAGCCTCTGGTAAGGTCTCAATAAAATGGCCGACCTCAATACGGTAGCACATGTTGCAAACATGCCACGCAGCCGATGAAAAAATACGCCGACTAATCATTGCAAATTTCATAATTCTTCGAAGAAAAATTTTTCCATCGGCAAAAGCGGCCTTTCTCCTACGAGCAGCCCCAGCGCGGCGCATGTTTTTTGCCGGCTCCCAAAAGCGAAATCGCGGTTAATCGGCAAGCGCCTTCGCCGCCGCCCCTTTTTAGCCTAGGCGCGCGCCCTCATTTTCCCGCTGGAGCTTGCGTCATAAGTCCGGAAAGGTCGAGCGCCGAACCATCGGCTATTTCAGTATCGAAAATATCCACTGGCTTCCATTCGTTCCCGCCCAACTTGTAGGTTTTCCCCGTGGGAACTTTTTTGTCTGAAAGCGTTATTGCAAATATGTTCCATGAAACGTGGTTTTCGGGCTTTATTTCTAATTCCGCAATCCCGTTCCTTATTTGTTCGACTGGAATGCGGGATATGTAAAGGTAAGGCTCCCCGTCACCGCCGTAAACCGCTTTCGCATTTTCAAGAAAATCTTTGCGCACGGCGCTTCCACCTACAATGTGCTTTTTAGGATACAACTTAATTTGGTATTTGTTGGAATTTATATAGAGGTGCGCCATATTCTTGCGCTCGTTATCCTTTATGACCTTGTCTCCGCTGTTCGAAAGAATGTACAAGTAGCGATATCTGTCGTTTGGCGGGCGGACGGATATTTTTATTTTTTTTTGCGACAAAACGCGGAGGGCTTCGCCGCAAAGCTTAAAATCTATTCCGCCCAAATTGACAGCAGTATCGCCAGAAAGCTTTTTAAACGGGGCGAACTCGCCTTCAATCGACGCTCCGAATGGAGTGTCAGCAATATCCGAAATATCTACAAATTTGAAATTTTCCTTCGAAAATACGGATATCGCGCAAGCGAAAAGAGATACCCCCATTACCAACAATTTTTTCATGATTCCCATAACCAATCCGATTTTGTTTTTAATTTTAATGTATATATCTCAACATAATAATAAATTGGTCTTTTCAATGTAAAGAGAATTTTATTTTCTTGATATTTCAAACCATTGGCGCTATGGTGCGGTTCATCGTATGAATAGAAAAAACTTTATAAAAACGGCCGCATTGTTTTCAGTTGTCGGATACTCCAGGTTCGGACTTTCCCAAACCGGCAATTCGCCCTCCGATTCCGGACCGGTGCCGGATTGGGTGAGGAAGGCGGTTTCGGATACGGGAAAAAGAATCGACGAATGGAGGAAAAACCGAAATTGCGCCATGTTCATAGTCATCACCGACCTCCACTCGGGCATAGGCGGCAAGGGTCGCAATACAGTGGAACACATACGCTATGCCAATTTCGCCGCCGAGTCGTACGGCGCCGACGCTGTCGTAAATCTCGGAGACTGCGGATTCGAATACCCCCTAAAAAGGGAGGACGACGGCATGCTCTTGTTGGACACGCTGCTGAAATACCATTCCGAAACAAAAATCCCCACTTTGTATTGCGTAGGCAACCACGACCATTACCGTGGCAGATTCTCCAGCGAATTTCTCGGGTGGAGATTTTCCCCGCTTTGCAAAGACGCCGTGCGTTCGCCCGGCGGAGACTACGGGTACCTCAACCTTTCAAAAAGGAAATGCCGGGCTTTCTTCCTAAATTCAAGCGACGGCGCATATTACGGTTTTTCCGACAAGCAGCTTGAATTTTTGAGGTCTAACATTAAAAAGATGCCGAAAGATTGGAGTGCCGTAATCTTTAACCATTACTGTTTCGACGACCTCGGCAACTGGGAGACCGTGCCCACTCCAAAATATGTAAACGGCAAAGAGTTCGTGAAGATAATGGACGATTTCGTCTCCGAAGGCGGAAAACTGGCCGGAAATATCGTGGGAGACAGCCATTTCGACAGGACTTTCAAGAGGGGAGGCGTAAATTTCTTTATAACCCAGGGATACGGCGGCATATTGAAAAAGGACCGCCCTTCGGACGTCGATATAATCGATTTCGACTGCAACTGGCAAATGTTGGCGGAAGCCGTGCTGATAGATTCTAAGGCAAGGCAGCTTAAATTCTTTAGAATCGGCGCGGGGGGTGAAAAAAAGGACAGGTCGGCGGCGTTTTAAAATTTCATGCTTTCACGCCCTATTCCCTATTTTTCCCGGCGCGCCTGCATGGAGGCCCTTTTCGGCGCGAGCAAACCGCCTAAAGATAAACCGGCGCGGGAACGAATTTAGGTTTACGCTTACTTCTCCCCCCCCGCATAACGCAGCAATTTTTAGATTTTTAGAATGTTTATACATTTTATGCACTCCTTTTTTTATTTATTGGTTTAGTAGAAAAATTCTATACCTGCCAGACTTTACGCCCGCAAGAAGTGGCCTACCATCGGCGGATTTTGAAGTTTCCTTTGCCAGAGGTCTACCGTTTACTGTTATTGAATCCACATCTTTTGTCGGGAAAATGAGCGTACCCGTCGCGTTTGGAGGTATTACAACATCCCATTCCAAAACGCTACCGCTTCGCCGCCAAGAAGAGGAAGCCAACCCGTATGGCGTCTCGTTTGAAGCCGAAGCATAAGACATTTTTTTTGTCGGATTCGGCGCAAACACTATATTTTTATACCCCGGAGCGCGCTCGTCGTGCCAAATACCTGCAACGTCTTTATATAGCCACTTGCCGACAGCCCCGTAGGAATAATGGTTGAACGAATTCATTTTTGGATCTTCAAATTCGCCTTCGGGGGAAATGCCGTTCCAATGTTCCCACATGGTAGTTGCACCCTTCGATATTGAATACAACCACGACGGGTATGTTTCGCAGAAGAGAAGTTCGTAGGCAAAGTCACTGCGCCCAAAGCGCGTCAACACGGTGTTCAATAGAGGAGTCCCCACAAACCCCGTGCGCAAATGCATATTCGAACGTTCGATCGCTTTAAGCAATCTTTCAAAAGCGGGCTGGCGTTCTCGTTCAGGAAGAATATCGAATGCCAACGCGAGCAGGTATGACGTTTGGCAGTCGTTTTCAACAATTCCGTCCCCTTTCAGGAACTCCCGACAAAACACTTCTCTGGCATTTTTTGATACTTTTGCAAAATGCTCCGCATCGGAGTTATATCCGAGAATTTTTGCCATTTTCTCCGCCAAATCCGCAACGCGGACATAATACGCCTGCGCGATAAGTTCCTTTGAGGAATCCGTATCACGATAATTTTTTGCGTAGGGTTGAAGCCAATCGCCGTGAACTCCCGGTGGACGCAATCCATTTTTTGACACCTTTTCGATGTGCGCAATCCACTTTTTTATTGTCGGATAATTTTCGCGCAAAATTTCTACATCCCCATAGGCAAGATAAATTTCCCAAGGACAAATAACACCCGCATCGCCCCAAACGGCATTCCCCTTGTTTTGGGCAAACCAACTGTTTTTTTGACAGGGAGCCAAGTCGGGATAAACACCGTCTGCGGAAGCATCGCGGACATCAAGAAGCCACTTGTGGAAAAATGCGTCAACGTCCATATTGAACGCCGCAGTAGATACAAAAGCCTGAGCATCGCCAAGCCACCCGAGTCGTTCGTCGCGTTGAGGGCAGTCGGTCGGAATAGAAAAGAAATTGCAACGCTGTCCCCACTGAATATTACTTTGAAGCCTGTTTATTTTTTCCTCCGAGCACTTGAACGAACCAATCAACCTCAAATCGGAATATACGACCTTACCTTCCACACAGTCGAGAGTTGCCTCGAAGTCTTCGGGAAGCCCGCTTAGCTCAACATACCTGAAACCGTGAAAAGTAAGGAGCGGCTCGTATGTTTCGACTCCGTTGGAAGCGCAAATGTAGGTGTCGGTACTACGTGCGGTCCTGTAATTTTCTGTATACAAAGTCCCGTCCTTGTTCAAAACCTCCGAAAAACGTATTGTTATTTTACGCCCCGATGCGGACGGAACCTTAATTTTCGCCCAACCAATCATATTTTGCCCCATATCAAAGACAAATACGCCAGGTTTAATTTTTCTAACGGAAACGGGGCTCAAAGTATCCTTAATAACAACGGGCTGGGAACGACGCGGTTCCACCAATATTTTTCCAACTTTTCCGATTTTTACCGAACGCCAGTTTGAATCGTCAAAATTTTCGGAACTTTGTAGCAACCCCCAAAGATTCCAAATAGAAGGTGTGCGGCAAGTTCCGTTCCAACCTTTTTGTTCAAGCCGGGCATCACAATCTTCGCCATCGAAAATGTCGGAGGCAACGATTGCGCCACGCGACCATTTCCAAGAAGAATCGCTCAAAACGACATCGCAACTACCATCGGAATATTCTATTTCAATTTGGACGAGCGCAAGCGGAGTGTCTCCGTACGGGCAAGAATTCATATCCCAACCGACACGGCCAGTATACCACCCTCCACCAAGCAGGACTCCGACAGTATTTTCGCCGGAACGCAAATACGAAGTAACATCATATGTATTGGATTGAACTCTTGTGTCGTAGTCAGTCCACCCCGTTCCCCAGAAATCTTTGCCTACTTTTTGCCCGTTAAGGTAAAGTTGAAAAATTCCCAGTGTAGATACATACGCCCTTGCGCAAACAATGGTCTTACCAAGATTGAAATCCTTTCGCAAATAGGCGGGTTTGTCTCCGCCGAGAAGCACTTTGCGTTTCTGACTGCCTAAATTTCGGATTTCCGTACGACGTTGTACGGGTTCATCCGCACCAATCCAATCAGCCTTCCAATCTGAATTTTTCAGCAGCCCGAGTTCAAATGTGCCCATCTCCGACCAATTGGAAACCTTCCCAAACTCGTCCCAATAACGAACCTTAAATTGGCATTTCGCGCGCGATGATAACATCCTGCCACCATACGGAACTTTTACGGATTGAGAAGACTGAACCTTGCCAGAATCCCAATACTCCCCCCTGTTTTTGCGAGAGGAAGACGAGCGAGTAACATCATATACTACAATTTGATACGCAGTCTGCTCAATACCATCACGCATCTGAGGCAACTTCCACGAAAAGGAAATCGGCTGTAAATCCAATCCTAACGGGTTTGTGTAAAAATTGCCGACCGTAACGTCGTACGGAGCATTATTGACTGCGCCGTATGTACACACGCCACACACCGCCGTGAGAATAAAAATCGAAAAACGAACAAACGTCATAAAAAGCTGCACATGAATCATGTCTGTTTACTTCTTATGAAAAGTAAGTCAAGATAAAACTTTCAAAAAAACAAAAAAAGCGAAGAAAAACAATAAATTTACAAAAAAACATTGAATGAAAAACGGGTCATATCCATAAAATCGCGACTGAGGGGGTTGGCTGGGGTTGAGCGAAACACACGCGGCGGAAAATGTATTCGATCCCCGTCAAAAAAGACAAGCCACACATCGGACAAACGCAAATTCTTTATCTATGACAGGCCAACAAAAAGGCAATGTCTGAGAGAAAACGGTTTCAGATTCCTGCCAAGAACGCGGTGACGGCAGTTGATGAAGGCTTCGTAAAACGACTCCGTCATAGGTCTACGGGCTCCATCGGAACCTCCGGATAGTATGTCCCCTCTATGCTCCATTTTTCGACGTCCTTTTTCGCCGAAGACTTTTTGACCGACTTTACGATGAATTCGAAGTTCTCGCCGCTTTTGAAGGTCGCTATGAAAACGCGGGATAAAGCAAGAATAAGTCCACCCCGCGTAAAAAAAAAGATACAAAATATTTTTTGGGAAAGGCCTTGGAGAATCTCACATTGCCGTGAGCGGAAAGCCCAAAAGCGAGAATAGAAGGACGCGCCCGTGTTTTTTGAGAATCGACAGCGCATATTCAAGTTGCCATCAAAGACTTCATTACATGCACAAACAAAATATTCATTTGTGCCCGAACTTTTCGCGCGAGATCTTTTTGCAAGTAAAAGTAAGCGTGTAATATAGCAAAAAATAAGAAGACACGCGTGCAAAAATCAAGATGTGCACCGTGTAAAAATGAAAAGAAATAATAATATCTGGCGGGAGAACATGCTCTCGGAGAGAAGGGGAAAAGAAGAGAGTAAAGAGAGGGAAATGGAATAAAAAAAGCCGCCGACTAACGTCTGCGGCCGAAAGTTTCAAAGTTAATTTCTAGGCGGGGGCGTCCAAACATCCGCGCCGTTTAAATCGCCAAGGCGTATTGCCTCAAACCATGAATCCAGGCAAACCTCCTCGGTTCCTTTGTTGTTGCTTGCAAACGAGAATTTCGCGCCGTGTTTTTTTGCAATCTGCATAAAGCGCGGATTTGCTTGAAAGCGGCATTGCGCTTGAATTTCAAGAACGATTCCCTTTTCGACAGCTTTTTTCACCAGAGCTTCTATTCTCTCGTCCGTCCAAAGCTCGTCGTATTGGTTTGCAAGGCATTTGGGCAGATAGGTTGGATTGGAAAAGATCGTTATGGGCTCGTCGAGAATTTTCATATTATGCGCAAAAAACTTCTCCATCCACTTCTGCGGATTTTCTATATTATTTACTTTCCAAAGCTTTGTAAAAGAACCGTCGTCGTTTTTCATTATCAGCGCGTCGGCGAGCACGTAGTCGAATTTCTCAAGCACCTTGGGCGATATGCGGCTGGGCCAGTCTCTATCGTTTACCTGCACGCCCACGAGCAGGTGCTTGCCGTCTACGGTGGGCTTTTTCATCTTTTCCAGAAAGGCCAAGAGTTTTTCGTCGTTATCAATATTCCACCCCCGACCGTGATTTGCAATTACGGCAACTTTTATACCGGTTGATTTCTCCCGCTCAATGGCCATTTCCGGTGTGAGCCCGTTGCGGGGGTGTACATGCATGTCGTAAATTACTATGGAGCGCTTAGCCGCGTCGGCCATTCCCTTTTTTAAGGACGAAGCCTGCTGCGAATTTTGAAGCCCCCCCTCCGGAGCACGGCAACCAAAAGCCATAACCGCCGCGACAGACAATGCCGCAAGCATGCGAATTTGTTTTTTTACGCTTATCATCTTACCCCTTTCCTCTCATAAATACGAGGCTACAAGTACACCTTTTGCATTGGAACTTCAAATATAAAAACGCCTTGGCAACGACAAAAAAAACTGCGATACAAACTGCATACACCTTTTTGCCGCGCATATTCTTTATTCGAGAGGCAACTTTCCAGCGCCTAGCCAAAATCGCGCCCGCAACGATGCTTAAGAATCGCGAAAAAACTTCACCTTAAAACTTAATTTGGCAAAAGACACCCATAGTAAATTTTACCGCCTTTGTTTGTTGTTATCGGCGATATATATATGTGCGGGTGGGGGATAGCGCATGTATTTTTTTGTTTATTTTTTGTGCGTGGCGGTGTGCGTATGATGTGCGGGGAAAAAGATAGGGGAAAATAAGGAAAAAGAGAGGGAAAAGACATTCTTGCAAGCGGGCGCACTGCAATGAGCCTATGATGTCTCAAACGACGGCCCACCCACGGCATTTCGGCAGCACAACAGGCAAGAGCGCCTTTTGAGCATAACCACATATGAAGTCGATGCAAATAGTGTTGCCCGCTAGAGAGATTGCTGCTTGCGCGACTTTTCCGCCGAGCTTACCGTCACCATATAAACCCCCGCAAATATCAATATTGCAGCTACAAGTTTTGAAATGCTAAATGAATCCATGCCCCAGCAAATTGCGACTATGCTTGCAACCATCGGCTGGATATAGTTGTACATTCCGGCAACCGTCGGGCGGAGCCTGCGCTGTCCGACAACAAGCAACATATAACTGCCAAAAGTTCCCCCTACGACGACGAATGCAATAGCCGCGACGACGCCTGCGCCAATATTCCAATTTGTCGCCGCTATTTCGCCGTAAGAAAAGGGAACCGTCGCCAGGAAAGAATACGTAAACATCCACTTCATTATGGTAAGCGGCGAATATTTGCCCGCCAAATTTTTAAATAGCACAATATAGAGGGCGTAGCTAAACTGGGCAAACAGAACAAGAAGGTCTCCCCAGATATACGAGCCCCCGCCCCGCAAAGGGCATGTAGGCGCACCCATTACAAGCATCAGCGCGCCTATTCCTCCGAGTGCAATGCCTGCGATTTTTCTGCCGTTTATGGCCTCTTTCAGAAAAATCGCCGATAAAATGAGCGCTATGAGGGGCATGCTCGTTGTTATAATCGACGCATCCACAGGCGATGACAATTTAACGCCGAAGACAAAACACCCCTGGTTAAAAACTATGGCAAGCATAGATGCCAAAAATAGCTTCATCATATCCCTTCCGCCCACGTGCTCGGCTTTTTGGAATAGAGAGGCAATCCAAAAGAGCGCGGCCGCGCCTATGATTCTAAGCTCAGTAAGGGAAAAGGCGCCCACCGCCCCGTAAAACATAACATACTTTGCCACCGGAGACATAAGCCCCCACATGGCGTTGGCTCCAAACATGGCGCAATGGCCAACCATCTTTGACGAGTTCATATAAATACGTACAATCACCCCATGAGAGCAAAAACAATACAACCCCAAGCGATGTACTTTTATGCGATTTATTGTACTTTTTTTGGCCTCGATAATGTTTTTACCGCGGCTGGCGATGTTTATGCGTCGGTTACGTTGCGGGCTTTCTTTTTGGGGAGTTGCACATTGCCCTATACTGCATCGGGGACATGCCGCAATATCTTTTAAAAAATTTTATAAGGTGGGATGAATCGGCAAACCCCATATCGTAGGCAATTTCCTTTATGGACATAAGGCTATTTGCCGCCAAATATTCGACTCTTTTGATTCTGTTTCGCGCTATGTATTGTTGCAGGCTCTCCTGAAAACGGTCCTTAAAATAGCGCCCTATATAATTTTTCGACAATCCGAAGAGGCGCACCAGATTGTCTATTCGCAGCAAACCAGGCTGGTGGATGTGGGTCTGGATATATTGTATCATATGCATTTCCCTCGCGGTTTCATCTGCGTTCTGAACTTGGGCGTCGGCCGAATTTACGAGAAAGCGCGCCGCCTCCATAAGTACGATATTTGCCGAGTTTTGAATTATTTTTTCCGAAAAGTTTTGCCCGAGAGAAAGTTCCGATTCGATGAGTTCGAAAAGAGTCTCCGCTGATTTAAGCTGCATGCCGCTCAACGATATACGCGCAGTTGCGTACGACAAATAAAGGGAATGCTTTGCCCTGTCGGCCAACTGCTCGTCGATATAGCGGTCGGTAAAGCGCACAAATATAAACTTGCTGCGTTTCGACACGCTAAAGCAGTGTGTCGTATTTGGGGGGATTAAAAAGAGGCTGCCTGCCACATATTTGAATTTGCAAGGATCCGACATGGGTCGATAAACCTCGAGAATTCCTTCGCCGGAGGCTACGTAAGTAGCCTCAAAGAATGAATGTTGGTGTTCTTTTACAGGGAATGTATCGCGCTATCGGATTAAAACTTCAAAAGGCTGGTAAAGATTTTCCTTAAACATATTCGCCGTCGTAGATATTATTTAAGTAATATACAACAAAAATATCCATATACATTGTATAAATATAAAAATCTTTCCAAGACTAAACGATATTTTGCATTTTTATGATGTTCAGCGCACGGCAGAATGATAAAAGGGAATAATAGGCTCTCCAACGACATGCACTTTCTTGTAAAATGGCAAAATTGAAAACGAAGCAGGAAACGTAACGCAAACACAAATCATTCACAACGACACAAAGAAATATCAAGTTCTAAACGCCTGACACCCCCTGCCCCTGGAGAAGATGATCTACCAGTCAAATTCCGCGAGCCCTAAGGGCGGCATGAGCAAGCGCGCTAAAAATTACTTACGGGAATCCAACAAGACCTTAATAACCCTCCTTGCTTTTTTCCGCTGGTTCCCTTCGACAAATTCTACGCCTTGCCCAGCCACCACAACCTCCTTTGCCAAGGAAAGATTTAAGAGTGTGTTCACTTCAAATTTTCCGTCCCCGAATTTCGCAGCGCAAAAATTCAGCTTTGTCTCAAAACAATCCGCCTCTTTTGTTGCGCGCAATTTCACGGAAAGAGAAGAATCCGAAAGAACTCTGCCCTGGGAATTTTTCACGTTTGCCGGATCTTCTTGGTTCCGATCAGAGCCCGAACGCAATTGTACTTTCTGGGAAGCCTCACCTTGCCCGTCCACCATCTTTATTCCCAAGTAGTATGTCTGCTCAACGCAAACTTTTCCATCAGGTTCCTCTTCCTCTTGTAAAAGTGAAAGTTTAAAAGAATAATCCCCAGACTGCCGATCGACGCCGCCAAAAAGCGAAGAAGCCGCAAGCGCAACCAACATTAGTGAAAGCAACAACCTACTTAATACGGAGACTCTCATATGTACCCTTCTCAAAGAATTCTCGCCGAGAACGGCTTGATTCGATCCCACAATCGCGTTTAAGTCAAGCATCTTCTGCGTCTTTTCAAAATCTTCCGCCAAGCAATAAAAGTTCGCAGGAAGCTGATTGAGAAAAAGCGTTCGAAAGAGGACGTTTATAGAAACAAAAAGCCGCAAGTTATTGAACTTACGGCTATTTAAAATGGTGGGAGTAGCAGAACTCGAATCTGCGACCCCTTGCGTGTCATGCAAGTGCTCTAACCAACTGAGCTATACCCCCGTTAGTGTTAAAGCGCCATTAGAACACTTGTAGGTGGGCTTTGGCAAGCTTTTTTTCGACTTTTTTATATTTTCTTGTAAGTTTTTGCCTTCGGGTTTGTATTATTCGGAAAGGCAATTTTACAAAGGGAGCAATACACAATGGATACCGACCGGACAATTCTTCATTGCGATATGAACGGATTCTTCGCGTCGGTCGAAATGCTCGACCACCCCGAGCTGATTGACAAGCCCGTCGCCGTATCGGGGGACCCCGACCACCGCCGAGGCATAATCCTTGCAAAAAACGAAATCGCCAAACGCTTCGGCGTGTCAACAGGAGAGACAATCTGGCAGGCCAAGCGAAAATGCCCGAAACTGGTGCTGCTGCAATCGCGCAAGGGGCTCTACTCAAAGTATTCAAAACTGGCAAACCAGATATACTTTAGCTATACAAACAAGGTGGAACCCTTCGGCATAGACGAATCGTGGCTGGATGTCACCGCGAGCGCCGCCCTGCACGGCGACGGCAAAACCATAGCCGATAAAATCCGCGCGCGTATCAAGGACGAACTAAAGCTTACCGTATCGGTGGGAGTCTCGTTTAACAAGGTTTTTGCCAAGCTCGCCAGCGATTATAAAAAACCCGACGCAACCACAGTATTCGACCGCAACAGCATAGAAAGTGTAGTCTATAACCTTCCGGCCGCCTCAATGCTTTTCGTAGGCCGCTCTACCGCAGCCGAACTCCACAAGATGGGCATATCCACCATAGGCGACATAGCCGCATTCCCCGAAGCGCCGCTAGTTGCCAAGTTTGGTAAGCACGGCAGCCTAATGAAAAAGTACGCCCTGGGCCTTGACGACTCCCCGGTGGCCGACTACGGAAGCCATGACCCGGTAAAATCAATCGGCAACCACATTACATTCAAACGCGATATTCTCACATACGACGACCTAAAAAAAGGGTTTGCCATCGTCGCCCAAAAGCTCTCACAGCGAATGCACCGCAAAAATATCCAGGCCCGTTGCATTCAAATAACAATCAAGATGTCCGACTTCACCGTCGTCAATCGCCAGACAAGGCTAAAATGGCCGACGAATTTATCCTCGGACTTGGCGGAAGCCGCGTACAAGTGCGCATTAACGTGCATGCGCGACGGTGCGATACGAATGCTTGGCATATCGTGTTGCGATCTTATCGCCCCAGACTCTCCATTTCAAACTGATTTATTTGACAAAATAGACACCAAGGCCGTCGGCAGGGAAAATGCTTTCTTTAGCGTAAAAGAGGCCTTTGGCGACTCTTCCATAATGTTTGGCTCAATGCTCGATAACGACCTCGAGTAAAAATAAAAAAAACGCATTTTTTTCTTGCAAAACGCCCAAAAATTCGCACCTTCTACACCATTATTCAATTCAAATGCTCAGGTGGTGGAATTGGTAGACACGTACGTTTGAGGGGCGTATGGCGAAAGCCGTGTGGGTTCGAGTCCCGTTCTGAGCACCAAAAAAAACGGCGTTTGTTGGCGCCGTTTTTTTTTGCAAACCAATCCGAAAAATACGCCCCGGCGGCGCCACTGACGGTCGATTTTAACGGCCGTTTTTTGTTCATTTTCCCCCTATTATAAAAGATGTCTTCTCTCATCGGCGCGCGAGAAAAAGACCACTTTTTAAAGGCACTAAAGCAGTGCTTATCCTAACCGAAAAACGCATAACTGTAAATCTGTAAAAAAAAAACGCAACGACGGACGCGCCGCCTTCATATTATCTTTGGTTGCCATGAAAAAGGCTATAAGAGAATATTATCGCCAAATATTTGAAACGGACACGCGAAGCGGAACGGCTGCGAGAACCTTGCAGGTTTGTAATTGAAGGGGCAAATACCGGGTCATTGGCTCAATACAAGGCGATTTTGAAGGCGAAGTTAGCATCTTCAATATCGCTAATACACTGCGCCATCGCCCTTTATAGCCTCAGCAAAAAAGAAACCCTGAATCGAATATCAGTTTCTGAAATTAAACAAATATTGTAAGCAAAGCATGCCAATAAAAGTTTCGCGCCATGCAGCGATGTAAAAAAACGCGTAAACGGCGAACGCGAAAAAAATACAAAACGGGCAAATGTGAACCGAGAGAGGCGATGAGCCGCTTTGAGCACCATACCCGCTGCAAACAAATTCGTCTCGTAAAAGCCCCATCAAAAAAAGTGCTCGAGGAGGGACTCGAACCCTCACTTCATGCGAAACTAGATCCTAAGTCTAGCGCGTCTGCCAATTCCGCCACTCGAGCCAATCAAACAACCGCCGCCCTGCGCAAACATCGACGGTATATTGTAGTCACGTATTTCAAAAAAGAGCGGAAATGTCAAAATATTTTTCAAGAATCAAACGAGCCTACAGAACTTCAATGGCTCTGAAAAAAAATGGAATGGACGAGCGCTAAGACAAAATCAGTCAATCCGTGTTATGAAACGGTATTTTATAATATCTTCGAGTGCGTGATCCAGGGAATCCGTCCTTATGCGCATGGCCGTGTATAATTGGCAATGGTTGGCGAAAGTCCTTATGAAGGTCTGCAAGTCTATTTCGGGATTGAACGATACAGCGCGAATTGCCTCAAGAATCTCTTCTGTAGTCTCTCCCTCTACAGTTTTTCCGCCTAAAACCTTATATTTAGCCATTGTTTAACTCTTTTTTTATAATAAAATAGCAATTTATATTATTATAATAACACAGTCAAGTATTTTCCGAAATGCGATCTTTTTTATTTATATCGGCTAAAAATTATTCTGGTATAGTTAAAATTTACTTAACCGGGGAAGACGCCCAAACCGCTCTTTTCCGCGCGGCATAGGACGAATGTTCCGCCCAAAACCGCGGCGCCAAGTGTGGCGCAAAAAAAAACAGGGATAAACTGTCCCTGTTTTTTTGGAGCGGGCGAGCAGGTTCGAACTGCCAACCTCAACCTTGGCAAGGTCGCGCTCTGCCAATTGAGCTACGCCCGCATTTATAATTGCCCGCGCCGCGGAACTAAGAATAGCCCGAAACTGGCAGGAGCGGGGGGACTCGAACCCTCGACCAACGGTTTAGAAAACCGCTGCTCTATCCACTGAGCTACGCTCCCACTGGACAAAATGCAAAAGTTTTATTTGCAATTATCACACTCTTTATGTTTACCGGAGCCTTGAAGGCAAGTCTTTTTTTGTCAAAATACCTTTTTGTACAATCCTTATCCGTCCTCACGCACTTTTAGTAAAAAAAGCGGGGCGAAGCAGTAATGCCCCACCCCGCAATACAACAAAATTCGCTACTGTTTAAACTTTGAAACCAATTCGTTGAGAGTGGCCTTGGCGTCCCCATACACCATTCTCGTGTTCGGGCGGAAGAACAAGGCGTTTTCAAGCCCGGAAAATCCGGCGCCCTTGCCGCGCTTTAAGGCCAAGACAGTCTTTGCCTTGTAGGCTTCTATAATAGGCATGCCGTAAATCGGGCTTCCCTTGTCTTCGGCCGCAGCCGGGTTGACTACGTCGTTTGCCCCTATTACGACAGCCACGTCGGCAGTTTCGAGAATTCTATTTGCCTCGTCCATTTCCTTGAGCTGTTCGTACGGAACGTCGGCCTCGGCCAAAAGAACGTTCATGTGCCCGGGCATTCTGCCTGCGACGGGGTGGATTGCAAAGGAAACCTCAGCGCCGTTATTTTCGAGAATCGTTGCCAATTCTTTAACGGCATGCTGCGCCTGTGCGACCGCCATGCCGTATCCCGGGATGAATACGACGTTCTGCGCGGCCTCAAGCACATAGTAGGCGTCGTCGACCGACATCGGCTTCATCTCGCCGGCTACCTTGCCGCCTTTAGCACCTCCTGCAGCGCCGAAGCCCGAGAACAACACGTTGGAAAGCGTCCTGTTCATCGATTTGCACATAATGACCGTAAGAATTACTCCGCTTGCCCCGACCAAGCATCCGGCGACGATGAGCACGTTGTTTTCAATGACAAAACCCGCTGCCGAAGCGGCCAAGCCAGAGAGCGAATTCAACAGCGAAATGACAACCGGCATGTCGCCTCCGCCTATGGGCATAACCGCCGCAAAGCCGAGCACAAAAGACAGTATTATGGAGGCAATTAGGCACAAATGAGCCGTCTGGGGATCGCCCACAACACAGAATGAAACGGAAAAGGCCAATGAGGCCAGTGCTATGACTGCATTGACTATCTTCTGTCCCTTAAAGACCTGGGCCCTGCCCGATATCTTCCCGGAAAGCTTTCCCCAGGCATATACGCTGCCCGTAAAAGTAACGCCGCCTATGAGAACAGCCAAGATTGTCGCCACCAACGTAAAAGTAGGCAACCCGCCGGAAACCATATTGGAAATGCTCGAGGTCATTCCCCTGTAGTAGAAGTCGGCCCAACCCACGAGAAGGCTCGCCAAGCCGCCAAAGCCGTTTAGCAGGGCCACCATTTCCGGCATCGAAGTCATCTTGACCTTCTTTGCCACCAGATATCCGACAATAGAGCCTACCGCCAACGCCCCGACGAGCAGCGCCCACGACATCGGCTCGGCGGCCTTGAGTATCTGCCTGTCAAAAAGCGTGGCTACGACCGCAATGAGCATACCCACTGCCGATATTATGTTGCCCTTTCTGGCCGTATCGGCCTTCCCGAGCATTTTTATGCCTATTACAAATAGGATTGAGGAAATTATGTAGACGAAATTTACCGTCTGCATAAGAGTCTGGCTATCGGCGTTCATTTATTTGCCCCCCTTCTTCTTGAACATGGCAAGCATTCTGTCGGTGACGAAATATCCGCCGACGACGTTTATGCAGGCCAAAACCAAGGCTACCACGCCCAACACGGTGGCAAACGTGCAGTCTTTAGTGCCGGCGGTTGCAATTAGGGCGCCGACAATCGTTATGCCGCTGATGGCGTTCGAGCCGCTCATAAGCGGAGTGTGCAGCTGGCTGGGCACTTTCGATATCAATTCGAACCCCAAAAATGCCGCAAGCGTAAATATAAATAATAAGAGAATAATATCCATATCGTTACATGAAGCGTTTATCTGTTATTTGTCCGTCGGCAGTCACCACGCTCGACTTCATAATGGCATCGTCGAAGTTCAGCTTAAACTGCCCGTCGACGGTAAAGTGGTTGATATAATTGTAGACGTTTGAACTAAACATCTGGCTCGCCGTGGCGGGAACCCTGGTCTCAAGGCAAGTATCGCCTACTATCATTACGCCGTTGGGCGTCATGACTATCTCGTCGGGACGCGATCCCTCCACGTTGCCTCCCGATTCCACAGCCATGTCTATAATCACACTGCCCCTCTTCATTCCGCCAACCATTTCCGCCGATATGATCCTCGGAGCTTTTCGCCCGAAAAGTTTTGCCGTTGTTATTATCACGTCGGACTGCGCGCAGACTTTGGCCATGCCCTTGCGCTGCATTTCCAGCTGCTCGGGCGTCAACTCCTTGGCGTATCCCTGCGCCGTCTGGCCGGTCTGCCCCAAGTCTATCTTGACGAATTTCGCGCCCAAGCTCTTGACCTGCTCTTCGACCACCGGACGGGTGTCGAAGGCCTCGACGCGCGCGCCGAGCCTCTTGGCCGTGGCTATGGCCTGCAACCCGGCAACGCCCACGCCTACTATGAAAAACTTAAGCGGCGAAATCGTTCCCGCGGGCGTCATCATCATCGGCAAAATCCTGTTTATAAGCGACGCCGCCCTTATCACCGCGCTATAGCCGCCCAAATTCGACTGCGAGCTGAGCACGTCCATTTTCTGGGCTATCGTGCTTCGGGGTATCATTTCAAAGCTCGCCGCATACACTCCTGCGTCGGCAAAAGCCTTTATGAGCCCCTTTTCGTTGAACGGGTCGAGCAGGCTCAAGTGAAACGAGCCCTTCTTAAACTTTCCCGCATCTTCAATAGTGGGCTTGCGCACAGATACGACAAAGTCGGCCTGGCTTGCGAAATCTCCCGTTACTATTTTCGCCCCCGCGGCTTGGTAGTCGGCGTCCGAAAAACCGGCCTTGGCCCCAGCACCGCTTTCCACGTTAACGTCCCAGCCCAGAGCTACGAGCTTGCGCGCGTCGGCGGGTATTACGCCAACTCGCGTCTCTCTCTGGTCTTTTTCCAGTGTCACAAACAGTGTTTTCATTTCAGTAAGTTGTCAGTGTTAAGAAATAAAAAAAGCAGAACATTTTTTACAACACTCTGCTTTAAAATTGCACATTATCCCTTTGCCGAATTCGACTTTCCGTCCTCTTTCGCCGCTTTCTTGGATTCGGCCGGCGGAGTCGTGTAGTAGTTTTGGTAACTCTTATCGTAATAATTGAGGCTCGATACCGCCGCTGCACTAGATGTTACCATATTCATAACGGCTCCAAAAATCGGAATATTCGACTCCATCATGCGCCTTATGTAGTTCTTTATTACCTTGCGCTTGGCCGAGTTGTACTTGACGACATACACCACGCCGTCAACAGCCGGCATAATCGACACAGCGTCGCTTACCGCCCCAACAGGCGGCGAGTCGACAAAAACTTTGTCGTACTTCTGGCGAAGAGTCTGCAGCATCTTGAGGAAGTCCTCGGAATTCAAGTCCTGCATCGGATTAGTCGCGCGCTTTTCGCAAGCTAATATGTCAAGATTCGGGAAATAGTCGGAAATTATGGCCTCGTCGAGCGGAACCCCCTCTTCAATGTGGGCAATGAGCCCCTTCTGGCACTTGACGCCGAGAGTCTTGGCCAAAACGGGCAAACGCATATCCGCGTCAATAATTATCGTCTTTTCGCCGTTGAGCGCGCATGTCAGGGCGAGATTCGTGACGACAAAGCTCTTTCCCTCCGAAGGCGTTGTCGATGTAAACAGTATCACCTTGGCGTTCTTCGTCATGCTGTTTACCTTCATCGCCGAATGCAGGGAACGGAACGCCTCGGTCGTCACCCTGTCCATATTATTCGCGGCAACTTTGGCCTTGTCGGAAGAGCTCATGCGCGGCACGCGGGGAATGACGCCCAACAGCGGCACGCCTATTACCACCTCTATGTCGTAGGCGCTCTTGGCTCTGTCGTCGAGGAATGCAGCCAGCAGTGCAACGCCGACACCTGCAACCAAACCGGCCAAAATACCGCCTACTATGTTGAAAACGTAATTCGGGCTGGAGGGCCTCAGCGACGGCGTGGCGCGGTCGACTATTCTGGCGCCTTCGTTTATCAAAGACACCTGCGCATTGCGAATCTGCAACGACGATATCAACGCCTGGTGCATGCCCTCGGCCACCTGCCTCTCGCGCTCCAGCGCCTTGTACACCGTCGATTTCTTCCCGAGCTCTATGATCTCGTTCTTCTTTTCGACCAAGCGCTTCTGAGAGTCCTCATAATTTTGAAGGGCGTTCTCGTAAGTCGTGCGTATCTTCTCATAGGCATACTCGATGGCGGAAGCCAATTCTTTGTCTATTTGGTCGAGCGTCTTGCGCGCCTCTATCATCTTGGGGTGCTTTTCCTTATAGCGTTTCTCAAGCGACGAAACAAAAATGCGCTGTGTCGACCTGTCGGTGACGAGCTTCTGGATCTGGGGCAAATCGGCTATGAAAGAGAGCTCGCAAAGATCCTTGCCGGCGCGCTTGTAATCTTGAACCATGCTCCACTGGGTGGATATGGCATCTAGAGTGCGCTTGTCGTTGACCAAAATAGTGTTGATATCCCTGAGCTCCATGCGGTCGACGTCGTCATCCCTATCGAGGGAAACCGCCCTGTTCTTTTCGCGGTAGTCGATGAGCTTCCTGTCGAGCTCCCTAACTTTGGCGTCCTGCTGGGCGACTTTCGTGGTGAGTTCGTCAATCGAAGTAATGAGCTTCTGGATTTTTCCCTGGTGGGTGAATCTGATATATTCAGTGGCAAAAAGGTTTGCTATCTTTGCGGCCATGTGCCTGTCGGGGTGCGTATATGTTATGCGCACAAAAAGCGTCATTCGCTCGGGGATTATCTTTCGGTTCTCATACAAGATTTCCTCTTCGCTCTTGGGAACGCCTATTGTAAACATGTCGCGGTAGGGCGCGGCAAATTTTTTAAGCTCGTCCTCCTTCATGCGCGACTTCACCGCGGAAACAATCTCAAAGCTCTCCATCAGTTTTACCTGAGTGTTGAAGTCTTCCATGGAAAGAATTGAATCGTTTCGCGAATGCTGGGCTCCGTTTACGTCTATCGGAGCGTCGCTATCGCGCAAAACCTGGATCGACGAAAAAGAAGTATACTGCGGGGTGACCTTGATTGTGTACAGCAACACGCCCGCCAAAACAACCGCAAACGTGACTATTATATACCATATGCGCTCGCGCAAAATAAGCAGGTAGTCCTTCAATGTGCGGTTCGGCAAAGGAGCCGCCGCCGAAACCTGCGCGCCCGGCTGCCCATAACCGTAGCCATAACCATACCCGCCGCCGTACGAGCCATACCCTCCACCATATGCGCCATATCCGCCGCCGTAGGCTCCGTAGCCACCGTACGAGCCATATCCGCCATAATTGCCGTATCCGGCCGACGACTTCTTGCGGCGCACGGCCTTTTTTGCGTCGTCCTGTTGAACGTTGCCTAAATTCTCTTGGTTGTTTTCTTGCTCTGACATTGGAAATTCTTGTAAGTGTTATGTTGATTGCCTGCCGTTAATTAGCCCGCTAAAGTTGCATAGAGATTTAGAAAGCGGACTCCTGGACTTCGATAGTGTCGCCGTCGCGCAGGGGGAAGTCGGTTACGTTTTTATCGTTTAGTATCGAGCGCAAATCGACCTCAAAGACCTTGATCGTTCCGTCGGCAAGCTTGCGCTTGACGTTGATCGACCTATCCTTGGCTATTCTCGTGGTTCCTCCGGCATTGGCTATCGCCCTGGAAAGAGTCAGCTCCTCTTCATTGGGGAAAAGAACTTCGCCTGGACGGTTAACCTGGCCTATGACATACACTCGCCTGGGGGCGTATTCCTCGACGAAAATCGTCACGCTGGCCGTCGTAAGATAGTCCTTCTCGTAAAGCTCCTGGATTTTATTCTGGGCCTCCGCCAAAGTCAGCCCCGACACCTTTACCGAGCCTATCAAAGGCATAACTATGTACCCCGAGGCCGTCACCTTGTAGACGGTATCCATGTCAGGCTCATTAAAGACCTTAATATTGAGCACGTCCAACGGACACAGTCTATACGATATCGACGTTTTTTCGGCCGATACGCCCAAACATACCGTGGCGCATGCGGCAAAAGCGACCGCCTTGATTATCTTGTCAATTAAATGCATAGTCGAAAAATGGAGTTTTTAATGGTTCGATGTAAAAATTTTCAGTTCTTATAGAGTCAAAATATAGGCAAGTCAACATTTGTTTTAATTTTGCCCCGGAGAGATTATCTTCCCTATATTTGTTTTTAAGCAAATGGCAAAAATTGTTGAAATTGTCCAAAAAAAATACAATATGGGCGACACTTTTTTATAGCTATATGAAACCGATTCACGATAATAAACTTCTCCAAGAAGCGGCGAACCAGGCAAGGGGCTTGGCAATAGACGCCATAGCAAAATGCTCGTCGGGACACCTGGGCCTGCCGCTGGGCTGCGCCGAGATAGGGGCCGTCTTGTTTGGAGAAATACTAAACATAGACCCCGCCCAGCCGAAGTGGCTCAACCGAGACCGGTTTGTTCTCAGCGCCGGCCACGGCAGCATGTTCTTGTATTCGTGGCTGCACATTTCCGGTTTCAATCTTTCAATAGAAGACTTAAAAAATTTCAGAATGAAAGGCTCTAAGACGCCCGGACACCCCGAATTTGGCCTCACAGACGGAGTCGAGGCCACCAGCGGGCCCCTCGGGCAAGGCATCGGCAACGCCGTCGGCATGGCTATTTCCGAAAAAATGGCCCAAGCCCGCTTTAACGACGAAGAGTTTAAAATATTCGACCATAAGGTATGGTGCCTGGCGGGCGACGGCTGCATGCAAGAGGGCGTGGCCGCCGAAGCCGCCGCGATAGCCGGAACACTAAAGCTGGACAACCTCATCCTCATATACGATTCAAATGGCGTAACGCTCGACGCCATGGCCGACAAAACGATGGCCGAAGACACCGCCATGCGGTTCGAATCGTACGGGTGGGAGGTATTGAAAGCCGACGGGCACGACATCGATGCAATACGCGGGGCGCTAAATAGCGCCAGAGACTCAAAATCGGGAAAGCCCAGGCTTGTCATATTCAAGACGACCATTGCCAAGGGAATTCCGGAAGTCGAAAATTCGGCAAAAGGACACGGCGAAGGCGGCGCAAAATTTGCCGCAGCCGCGCGAAAAGCCCTCGGCCTGCCGCAGGAACAATTCTACGTGTCGAAGCAAACCTACGACATGTTCGCCAAAACGCGCAAAGCCAACGCCGAGATATCGGCCTCGTGGCAAAAGGCCTTTGAAGAATGGGGGAAAAAGAATCCCCAAAAGGCAGGGGAACTTGATTTTTGTCTGAATAGGAAAAGCCAACTGAGCGCCGAAAAACTCCTTGACATGGTTGACGAATTTCCCGCCGACGACAACAGTCCGACGCGCTCTTCGAGCGGCGCCGTCATGAACCTGCTTGCAAAGAAGCTTCCCTTCATGGTGACCGGCGCGGCCGACCTTTTCGGGTCCACAAAGAATTACCTAAAGGACATGGGCGACTTTTCCGCTCAAAACCGCGGCGGCAGAAACATCTGGTACGGCATTCGAGAGCACGCGATGGGCGCAATAACAAACGGTATAGCCTACTACGGGATATTTGAGCCCTCGTGCGCCACATTCCTGACATTCGCCGGATACATGCTGGGCGCGGTGAGAGTAACTGCCCTTTCCCGCTTGCCGGTTCAGTTTATATTCACCCACGACTCGGTCGGGGTGGGCATGGACGGCCCGACGCACCAGCCTGTGGAAATGGCGGCCATTTTGCGCTGCATTCCGCGCCTTAACGTCATACGGCCGGCGGACGCCGAAGAGGCCGTGGGCGCGTGGGCGAGCGCCCTGGCGCGCAACGACGGCCCGACTGCCCTGGTGCTATCCCGCCAGAATGTGCCAAATCTTTCGCAGATAGATGTGAGCACCCGCCGCAACGGGGTTCTCAAGGGAGCCTATATAGCCAGAAAGGAAACGGCCGCGCTCGGGAAGATAATCATAGCGACAGGCTCCGAATTGCAGTTGGCGCTCAAGGCGGCGGAAACCCAGCCTGGAACCAGGGTGGTGTCGATGCCCTGCATGGAGATATTCGATGCCCAACCGCAGTCATACAAGGACGAAGTCTTGCCTAAATGCGCGGAAACTGTGGCAATTGAGGCCGGCATTTCCATGCCGTGGCACAAATACGCCGACCGCATCGTCTCAACCGACGACTTCGGCTTCTCCGCCGACGCCCCCTACCTATTCGAGGCTTTCGGCATTTCGGAGAAAAACCTCTAAAAAATTAACTTTGCCGCCCGCCATTTTGGCGGGCTTTTTTTTGACTTGTTGCACCGCCCGTTGGAGATGCCGACGGCAACCCACTCCCGGGAACATTTCAATTTTAATTTCTTCGGCGGTCGGGAAGGCGGCTAAAAATCAATAAGCTCTGCGTAAAAAAGCAATAAGAAGACTAAAAGCGCCAATATATCTTCAACGCACTATCATTCGAATTTGAGGGCAAGAATCAAATGCAATACAGAGCTAAAATATTTTCCTGCGACTGCTATTTCTTTACGTCAAATACCATATCCGCCCTTGTCTTTTTGCCGTCCATATCCACAAAACTTACCACAATTTTATCTTTATCGGCGGTTATATTCATCATCTCGGTATTTGAATTGGCGAGATTTGGAACTTCGATTACATCGTTTTTCGGGAAATAGGTGTGCGCGTGCAGATGGGCGCTTAGTATCAGAGAAAAGCCCGCTTTGTTTATTATGGGTGCAAAATTTTTTTGAAGGTTTTTGGAAGCGTGGGATCTTTCCCATGACGGGGGAATATGGGATATTAGAATCTTTACGGGCGCTTTCTTAAATTCCGCGGAATCCACGACACCATCAAGCCATGCGGCTTGGCGCGCCCGAAAGGCGTCGAAGTCGGCGCGGTCGTAGTATTCGACATCGCTGTCGGGCTTGTCCTCGCCAGAATCCATTACGACGAAATACGCAGGCCCCATTCTAAACGAGTAATATGTACAACCCGTGCTCGTCGGGAAATAATCGAGATAGGCCAAGCTGTGGACGCCGCGCGTCTCGTGGTTTCCCCTGGCCGAAAACACTGCTGTGCCGCCCTTTGAAAAATCGGCAACGACGTCTAAAAACGACCGGAAAAATTCGGCGCGGCTTCTCATATTGTTTACCATGTCGCCGTTAAGCAGCAGGAAATCGATATTTTTCGGAACGTGCCCAAGCATGCTCTTGAGCCTGTCCGCCTTTTCGTGGACGTCGTTTACGACTGAAAAAGTTACAGACTCCTTGCCGCAATCGAGGGTCTTAAACTTAGGCGGGGTGCAATTGAATACTCGGGTAGCCGCCGTGTAGCCGTAGTATGTCTCCTCCGCGCTCTCCTTTAGCACCTTTTTGGAAAAGACCCTGTAATGATATACTGTGGCGGGCTTTAATCCGCAAACTTTTATTCGGTGAATACTGCCGCAGTTCTTTTTGCCCGTGGGCGCCTCGTAGAACTTGGGCCTATCAACTTCCTCAAAACTGGAGCCGTCGTCGGGTGCTATTTCGACCCAGGAGACGGCGGGGGAATCGGTTGTCCAAACTATGGTCGCAGAATCGGGACCGAGGCTTTGCACATACGGGCCGTGGTCGATTTTTATAGATTTAAAGTCTGTTTGAGCCTGTGCTAAGGCCGCGAGGGCAAAAGCGAAGGTAAATATTGCGCTTAATTTCATATGTATCGGCATCGCGGGATATTGTGCCAATAATTCGGCGCCCGTCAATAAAATTCGATCTCCGAAAAGTAAAAGATGAATCCGCGACAAAAATCCTACGGTGTAAACTAAAATGGTTTTTATAGCCGGCATCGGCGCCGATAACATCGCAGAGGGCGCCCCCCGAAAAAGTAATAAAAAGTAGCGCTGTGCTGCGCGCGTGCCAAGGTGGTAAGAACGCAAATGGCAAATAAACATGAGGCGAATAAATAGCGCACACCCCGATCAATATGAGGATGTTAATAGAATTTATGCGCGCGCAAAAAAAGTCGGCCGCATTAGCGCCGACTTGAGAAAATCAAACGAAAATTAAACTTAATGTGCGCCTTAGCACATCCATGTGCGCTTCTTATGACGATTGGCCTTCGAGCGCTTCGAGCGCTTATGCTTGTTCATCTTTAATCTGCGCTTCTTTTTCAGATTTGCCATGTTTTATGTCCTTTAGATTTATAATGTATTATTTATATGTAAGTTTAAAATGCCTAAACCCGCATTGGTAATCATTATTAGGGCGTCAATGTAGCACTCTCTTTGCCTTTTACAATACTTTTTTGTTTTTTTTTAATTTCGAGGCAATCTATAGAGTCACCCTTCAAAAATATTTCACACGAGCGCGTCAAATAAGGCAAAGAAGATACAAAAGCCCGCGATTTAAATAAAATGCGCGGGGACTGCCGCGAAAACGCGTCCTATGCAAGGAATTTCTCGAGCCCGTCGAGGGAAGCCTCGCCGACTTCGACTCCGTGGTTGTAAAGCTCCTCAAGGCTCGCCCTGTCGGCGCTGAGGCGCGATGCGCTTATGTGGGAGGGCCTTATGACAAAAACCTCGCCGCGCTTTTGCATTTGCTCCACCGCGCTAATTTGCCTGTTGTACATGGCGCTTTTCTCGACGAGCGCCCTGCGCAAGTTCGGATATTTTGCGTATATCCACGATAAATATTTCCACTCCGGTCTTTTTCTGTATCCAAACAGCCTCGTCAGCACGATTACGCGCCTTTCTCTGCCGTCGGCGGCCGCGCGCGCATACGGTATGGCGTCGACGATACCCCCGTCGAGATACTCGCTCTCGCCTATTTTTACCATGGGGCAGACAAGCGGCATGCTGCACGAGGCCCGGCAAGCCAACAGCAACCCGCGCATATCCCGAGGGGTGTCAAAATAATGCGCCAGACCCGTCCGAGTATCTGTGGCAGTCAAAATAAAGCGCCCAGAGCTTAGATATGAGTGCATGTCGTAGGGATAGACGCGCAGCGGCAACTCTTCGAACAGGTACTTAAAATCCATTATGCAGCGCTGGGTGAATAGAAATTTAAGGCCTATGTATTTGTGAAGGCCGAGCGCCTCGATATTGCAAAAATGCGCCCTGCCCATTTGGCGCGACGCATACGATAGGCCGTTCGACGCGCCAGCTGATGTAGCCGCCACATAGTTAAAGTAAACCCCGTGCCTTAAAAATGCGTCGAGGACGCCCGCGGTAAAAACACCGCGCATGCCTCCGCCCTCCAAAACTAACGCCGCATTGTCCATATGGGCAAAATATCGGGCCCAAGACTGCCTTATTCAAGCAAATTTGTTTTTTTCGCCAGCGCGCGCGTAAAATTTTAGTATTGCCCAAAGCATCAAAAAGAGCGAATCAGCGCGCGCAAAAAAGCCGAAAATAAAATAGCACATGCAGTGCCCATTTGCCCCTGTGCGACGAGGAAAAGAAAAACGCCATGCGCCGATGAATACACATGTTAAAACGTCTCTGTTGTAAGGCGCGCATTTTTTTTACATGGGGCACTTGTTGTTTCTTTCCCGAGGCCACAGCGTGCGGCGCGGGGGCAAAAAAATAGCGAAAACGGAGGCGCAAAAAAACTCAATGAAAATTAAGTAAGCCCGTCTCTAACACAGATACAGCTAAATAGAATATAAAACTAACAAAAAGTTATGCGCTCTAAATTATGCGCTCTAAATATAGTCTTTTTGGCAAACAATCCGCTTTCCGACAACAAACGCATTATTGAGCCTGGAGAGAGAGGATAAAAAGATACAAAACGCACGTGCCCCCCCCGCGCGCGCCTAAGCGGCGGCGTCGGGGCAAAAAGCGATAAGGGTCGGGACAAAAGTAAAAGAAGAAATCGAAATTGCCGGGGTCGGCAAAGACTTCTATAAGTCGATATCGGTGGGCATGTGCTGCGCCGAGCACCCGCCGTCAACTACAATGCGTTCGCCGCAAATGTTGGCGGAGGCGTCCGAGGCCAAAAATGCTACGGCCTCGGCTATATTTTGCCCCGTCGCCTCGCGCCTAAGCGGAACGTTGGCGCGCCTTCTTGCAATAACTTCCGGAGATAGCTTTTCCCAGCGCTCCGTGTAGATATATCCCGGGGCGACCTCGTTTACCCTTATGCCAAGAGGCCCCAAATCCACCGCCAGAGAGCGCGTGAGCGCATCTATTCCGCCCTTGCTCGACACATACGCCGTCCTGTTTTTTATCGCCCTCATGGACACGTTTGAGCCGAGATTGACTATGACGCCCTTCCCCGGCTGTTTGAGCATGATTTTTGCGGCCGTTTGGCACATCATAAAATCGCCAACCAGATTCGTGCGCACAACTTTCTCAAAAAACTCGGGCTCCATTTCCAAAAACGGCTTCCCCAATCCCTGGTCGCATGCGTTGTTTACGAGTATATCGACGCTCCCGAATGTCTTTAAGACCTCGTCGAAAAGCGCCTTTACCTGGGCGAAATCGCCGATATCGCAGGCCTTTGAGATAAAGCCGTCGAGGCCGCGGGAACGCAGAATCCGCGCCCCGTTTTCCGTAGACTCAACCGTAGAGCCGCAGGTGCAAACTTTGGCCCCTTCCCTGATGAACAAGTCGGCTATCTCCACGCCGGTATTGCGGCTGGCGCCGGTTATTATTGCAACTTTTCCTTCAAATCTTTTCATAATAATGTGAGTTTAATCTGGTTATGTTTCGAGGCTGTTTATTTTTGGAAATATCCTTTTGAGTCGGCGGGACGGATATCCGTCAGAGTCCCTTTGTAGTGGCGCAAATCGTGCGGCTGATACGGATGGGCGGCAATGGCCTCCTCGTTTATGTCTATGCCCAACCCGGGAGAATCGGGGATATACATTAGGCTGTTTTCAAAGCGCACGCGCTCGTCGCTTATTTCGCCCCTCCAGGGAATGTCGCCAAACATCGTCTCCAGCAGATAGAAGTTCTGGACGCATGCGGCCAGTTGAAGGGTCGCGGCATTTGCCACGGGGCCGCTTGGATTGTGCGGGCACACGGGTATATGGTGCGCCTCGGCTATTGCGGCTATCTTTTTTACCTCCATTATGCCGCCAGCGTGCGAAACGTCGGGCTGCCAAAAGTCGGCGCACTCCATTCGCAGATAGTCCAAGTAGTCAAAACGGCTGTAAAGGCGCTCGCCGCCCGAAACGGGCACGGAAATTTTCGAACGAACCCACGCCATGGCCTGCTTGTCGTCGGGGGGAACGGGTTCTTCGAACCATAAGACGCCGAACTCTTCGAGGGCCTTTCCTATCCTGACGGCAGTCGGAACGTTAAAGCGGCCATGACCCTCTATTATTATGTGGACCTTGTCGCCGACTGCGTCCTTGACAGCCGATACGCAGTCGAGCGCCGACGAAAGAGATTTCGGGTCTATGTTCATATACGCGCTTCCAAAGGGATCCCACTTGAGGCCGCTAAAGCCCGCCTCTACCGCCCTGCGGGCGCACCTTGCAAAATCATCGGGCGTCTTAGATCCGGCAAACCAGCCGTTTGCATAGCAGGCGACACTGTCCCTTATTTTTCCGCCCAAAAGCTCGTAAACGGGAACGCCGAGAGCCTTGCCCTTGATGTCCCATAAAGCCATCTCCACGCCCGCAAGCGCGCTCATTAGCACCGGGCCGCCGCGCCAATAGGCGTCGCGGTAGGAGTCGTGCCATATGGCCTCTATGCAATGCGGATTTTTCCCAACCAGGGCGCGCTCAAGCTCGCCTATGGCCGCGATAACGGCGTGCTCCTTGTACTCGAGAGTAGCCTCGCCCACGCCGTAGAGCCCCTCGTCGGTCATTACCTTTACAAACACCCAATTCGTGCGGTAGGCATGACATAGAAAAGTTTTTATCTTAGTTATTTTCATGTTTATCAGCCTTTATCAATTATGATTTTTCGGTTTTTCGGGACGCGCTCCCGCAGTTTGCGCGCAATTCTACCCCTCCCGCGATTTTTTCACAATGAAAAATCCGGACTTTTTTGTAAAAAATAAACTTGTTTTCCGCCCTGTGTCCACATTAATGTCTCGGGTGCGCGCAGGTGAAATTTTACTTTTACCGGGGAAATGAAGAACAAAAAAATAGAATACCTATGGCATATTAACAACGACGATTTCGCCCAGTTTTGGACGAAAGGCGGCGTGCAGCACTACCTTTCCGTGCCGTGCCCCGGCATGCCAAAGGAGTTAGTAAACGCTACCCCCGACATAAACGCGCCCGCGCCCCTGCCGTCGGATCCGCTAAGGCGCAGGGGAATCTCTTACGCTGGGCTAACCTCGCATTTGTCCGGATACTTTCACAGCAGGGGCAAACGCCCCTACAACGTCCTGCTTTTTATTTTGGAGGGGAAAATATCCGTAACGTTTGACGACCACAAGGAAGACTTAACCTGCGGGCGCATTCTGTGCGTACCTTCCGGGTGCGTGTGCCAGGAGAGCGTAAAAAGCGGCAGGGCCGTCGTGTTTTGGCTGCATATAGACAATTCAAGCCGCTGGAACTTCGGCGCAAAAGCCAGGAGCATGACGTCAAAAATTTTTGACGGGGCCGTTGCAATTTTGAGGCTTTACACCGAGGAAGTTTACAGGGACGGGCGTTCAATAAGCTACCTTGAAAGCCTCGCCGATGTGCTGGCCGAGCTTCTAAGCCGCCAATTCGGCGCAAAAGGCGGAGACGAAGAGCAGACAATAAGAGCCTGCGCCGAAAATATAGCCTCAAAGCCTCAAAAGAATTGGAGCAGAAACGCCGCGGCCGCCCGCCTCGGTTTAGCGCCCGCCATTGCCGACAAGTTGTTCGTAAAATACACTGGCATGACTATATCACAGAATGTATACACGGCGCGCATGAGGCTCGCCGAAAAAATGATAGCCGCAGGTTGCAAAGACTACCAAAAGATAGCCGACAAGACGAATTACTCGAGCGTCGCGGCGCTTTCAAAGGCCTTTAAGCGCTTTTGCGGAAAGTCGCTTAGAAACTTTGGCGGGAAATAGGACGAATTGCACAAATGCCGCGCCGATATTATAAAAAATTGGCGCAAAATAATATTTACCTTTTTGGAAAAAATGCAGATACTGCGCGCTTATGAGTTTGATTTCATTTAGTTCGGTAAGCCTGCGTTTCGACGCCCATGCGCTGCTTGAGCGCGCCGACTTGAACCTCGAAAGCGGGGATAGAATGGCCATTGTCGGGCGCAACGGATGCGGAAAGTCGTCGCTTTTAAAGCTGATGGCGGGCTTAATAGAGCCCGATTCCGGGCTAATTGAAAAAGTCAACGGCCTCAAATGCGCCTACCTTCCGCAGGAGGTGCCCGTGGGCCTCTCCGGCAAGGTTTTCGACATCGTGGCCTCGGGGATGGACGAGGGCAAAAGGATAATTCTATACGAAGACCTGCTGCGCAGGGGCGCAGATCTCGACGCCCGGCAGCATTCGCAGTTTGAAAGCCTCATGCGCTTCATGGGCGACGGCGGGTTTGCCCTCGAGGCAAAAATAAACGAAATTATAAGCAGGCTCGAGCTGGATCCATCGAGCATGGCCGAGCATATATCAGCCGGCCTAAAACGCCGCGTTCTCCTGGCGCGCGAATTGGCCTCGAACCCCGATGTTTTGTTGCTCGACGAGCCTACAAACCACCTCGACATAGACTCGGTTCTGTGGCTTGAAAAATTCTTAAAAGGCTGCGGCAAGACAATAGCCTTTGTTTCGCACGACAGGGTTTTTCTGGAAAATCTCGCCACGAGGGTCGTGGGCTTGGACCGCGGAACTCTGATAGCATTCGACTGCTCGTTTAAGGAATTTAGGAGGAGGCGCGACGAACTCGACCAGACCTGGCAAAGGCGCGACGCCGAGTTCGACAAAAAGCTCGCCCGCGAGGAAGCCTGGCTGAGGCAGGGCGTAAAGGCGCGGAGAACCCGAAACGAGGGGCGCGTAAAAGAGCTTATGCGCCTGCGCCAAATACGCGCGCAAAGGCGGCAAAAGACGGGCGTCTTAGACGTGAGCCTGCAGGGCGCCGAGCGCTCGGGCCAAAAGGTCATGAGCGTTGAAAATATAAGCGTCTCCTTTGGTTCGCACACCGTATTTAAGGATTTCTCGACGGTTATATACGCCGGGGACAAGATAGGCATAATAGGCAAAAACGGCGCGGGGAAGACGACGCTTCTAAACGCGCTTCTGGGGCGCCAAAAGCTCGACAGCGGGAGCGTAAAGTACGGCACGAACCTGCAAATTGCGTATTTCGACCAACTGAGGGCCGAGCTCGACCCGAGCCAGACGCCGTTTGAATTTATAGGCGGAGGATCAGACTTTGTATCCTGCAATTCGGGCAGGCAAAACGTACAGGGCTATCTGCAAAGTTTTCTATTTACGCCCGAGCAGATTCGCGGCCAGATAGCGCTATTATCGGGGGGGGAGCGCAACAGGCTCATGCTTGCCAAGCTTTTTTCCACGCCCGCAAACGTCATCGTCCTCGACGAGCCCACGAACGACCTCGACATGGAGACGATTGAAATTCTCGAAGCGGCGCTCGTTTCGTTCAAGGGCACCATACTGCTGGTTTCCCACGACAGGGCCTTTCTAAACAACATAGTAACCGCCGTATTCGGCTTTGAAGATGGCGGGAGCATAAAGGACATAGTTGGCGGGTACGACGAATGGAGAGCTTATTTGGCCTCCAAACAGGCTCCCGCCGCTGCCACATCAGCGCCGAAATCCGCACAGGCGCCAAAAACCGCCCCGCGTACAAAGCTTACAAATAAGGAGCGCCAGGAGCTCGAGGACATACCGAAGCTGATAGCAGCCCACGAGGAGGAGCAACATGACATTGCCCAAAAGCTTCAATCCGCCGACTTCATAATAAAGAATCCCGACAAGATAGAGCAGCTTCAAGCGCGTTCGAGGGAGATTGAACTTGAGGACGAGCGCCTGTTTGAACGCTGGAGCCAACTCGATGCCCGCAACCAGAAAAAATAGCGCATAAAAACGCGAGTGAGTCTTTTTTCTAATTAAGCGCGTTGGCTGAAATAAAAAACGCCCGCGCGCCCGAAAGAAAAGCCCGATTGCCCCCCTTCAAAGCGCCGACTCAAAAACAAAAGCGCCCGGATGCCGCTTTGACACCGGGCGCAAACTTTGCAGAAAATTTTACGCCTATTTTACCTCTATTTTCTTTAGTTTGTCGGTATTTTTGCCGAGCATTATCGAGGTTGAATACTCCTTGCCGTCGCGCATGTACGTTACATTATATCTGCCGTAAAAAGCCGAGAAGGTGACGTTTTTTCTGGTTCCCTCAAAGCTCTTTGTGGTGTGCCATTTTTTTGCAATCAAGTTTTCCAGGGCCTTGTATATCGGTTTCGGCTTAAAGTCGGAACGCAACAATCCGCCGAGCAGGTTCGTTTCGGACGGGGCTGCCTGTCCATCGCGCATGTTCCACCATGTTATGGCCTCGACAGACGGATGGCTAAACCATAATTGGTAGAGGTTTTCCGCGTAATAGGCCTGGGCCTCCTCGCCGCCTTCAAAGGCAGAGGGAACCGTAATTTCGGTTATATGCACGGGGCGGCCCAACTGCTGGTAGCAATCGAGAACTTTTTCAAGCATCGAAGGCGTGTACTGTTTCGCGGATAAAATCTCGTTCCACAATTTCCGGCTGAATATGTGAAATTGCAAGCCTATGGCATCGACTTTCGCCCCGCGGCTTATGATGTCCTGGCAGTTTTTGTAAAACCTTGAAAGTTTCCCATACTTGGCGGTGTCCCCCCAGACAGTCGTCAGCTCGTTTATAATAAGAATGTGGCTCGGGGGCAATATAGTTTGGGCGTATTTAAAGGCCTTGAAGATGTAGTCGTCGATATTGACTTTATCTCTCGGCAAGACATAGGAGGATTCGTTGACGACGTCCCAGATGTGGACTTGGTCCGCATAGCGATCCACTATGCGCTTTATATTGCGCTCCAGCTCGATTTCAACCTCTTTGCGATCTTTCAGCTCAAAGGCCCATTCGGGCACAAAGTGCTCTCTGTTTATCATCCACGAAAGGCAATGTGCCTTCATGGTAAGATCGTTCTTCTTGCAAAAGTCAACGGCTATGTCGGGAAGGTTGACTGTCGGGTTTTTATCCTTAGAGACGTCAATTTCGGCGTCATTGTCGTAATTCCAGCGCATTTTTCCCTTTTCGGGATTGACGCGCTTCCACACGCAAGCAAAAGTTCCGTAGTTGAATATGTTTTTTGTCAGGCGCGAAAACTCGGCGATTTGCTCCGGCGTAAATTTTTGGTAGACGACTCCGTCGCAGGCCGCCCTCGATGCGTAGAAACCGAAGAGAAACTCGTGGCGCTGCAAGTCTACTTTCACGTTCTCTACGGGTTTGTCGAACTCTATGGTAAACATTCCCATTCTATTGGCCTTTATGCCCGCATCTATTTTCTCGCGCAAATCGGGATTTTCCCAAACGTCTCTTAGCGCCTGTGGGACCTGGGCGTAGGCCGCCGCAGATATAAGGGCGCATAGCCCCCAAAAGCATGTATAGATAGAATTCTTTACCGTCATATTCCTCCTTTATTTTTGAATTTCAAAAAAAACACCCGACCCGCGCAACAGCTAACTTCACGCACGACAAGTCAGATACAGCGGGCACATTCGTATCGCATAACAAAGATCTGTCAATAAAAAAGCGCACCCTCTTAAGGAGTGCGCAAAATAATAAGTATGTGCGTAAAGTTATAATTTCGCGCCAAGAGGGCTGCTAAAAAATTACTTCCGCCCTTACGCCCACAATGTATGCCGCGCCGCTTTCATTCCGGTTATTGGGATTTACAAACAGCTGAAAATCGGGCTGAATGGAAATGGCGGGCGTTAATTGGCACCTGTAGGTAATCTCAAGGGCACCCTCGTAATGGGCGCAGCCGGAGTCTCTGGCGCCGCGCTCGTTTTCAATCACGGAAAAGCCCGCCGCAAACACGTCGCAAGTGCGCCCCGGTATGGGCGAGAACAAATTAAAGCCAAAGTCGGCATAAAAGTTGTTGTCGGAAACTTCACTACCGGGGACAATGCCCACCCGTGCGTAAACGCCAAATTTTGCATTGCCCTGCGAGTCGTTAAGTAAAGCCTGCTCTATGCCAAAGAAAAAGGAATAAAACGCCCCGCCGCCAAAGGCGTCGAAATTGGCCTTGCCTGTATCGCTGTGGTAGTTCCCCCCGAACATTGCGCGCCCGGAGAGCCCTCCTATATTGTAGTTGTAGCCGAACTGGTACCAAAAGGCAACAGTATCGAAAGTATGCGAATAATCAAAGCCGTTGTTTGAAGATATGTCAGGACCGATATTTCCGTTGTAAAAGCCGAAAGTGGCGTCAAAATTTTCCAGGCTGTAGTAAACGACGAGCCCGAGAGTCGCCACGTTATACTGCGAAAATAAATTTCCCGGGGCGACGTTTGGCATGGCGCCAAACGAGGAGTTTAAAAACACGTCGGAATAATCCATGCCCATGAAATCCTCGTCGGCGGCCAGTTGCCCCACTCTAAAGGCCACATTGCCGAATCTTGTCTCAAATTCATTGTAGTAGTATATCTCAAAGACCCTGCACATATTGCCGGCTACAATGTTGCTAAAAGAACCCTGGGACGAATCGAACCCACCGAGCTGGCCGCCGTTTGTTTGCGCATAATAAAAGGCGCTAATGCCTATCTTTCCCCAGCCGCCTTTGCCAATGAGGGCGGAAAGGTCCTGTTCTAATTCCAGGGTAAAGAGCGTGTCTGCAATCGAGGAAATATCCCTGCCGTCGGAAACATTACTCCAAAACTCCCCTATCCACCCAAGAGATGGCCTAAAGCCTCTCGGGCGCAAAATATCGGCAGCAGCTCTGTCCAAAAAGATGCTTTCGCCATCCTGCCAGCTCAAAGCGCCCCTTCTTCGCTTGTTTGTTCCCCGTGGGCAAATGCCGCGAGTGTCGTTATTGTCAGTACGCTCATAGCGCCAATTATAGTGTTGTATGATTTCATATTTTGCACTGTACTGTTAGTATGTTCTAACTTTTTAAAAATAAAAAAGCCTTGCTTCTCGTTTGTCGAATCCCTCCCAAAAAAATATTTTTTGCTCCATTGCGAGGAAACTCTTCGCCTGCTCGATTAAGTAGAGCGCTTTCGTCCCTACTCGAAAAAAGCGCAAACGTTTTGCGGTAATGGAGAACATATTTTGTAAAAAAGCTAAACGGCGCAAAATATAAGAGAATATAATTTTCGCTACTCCAATTGGTAAGCTAAATATATTCGACGCGCATACGGCCGGATCAGAAAGCAATTTCAAGCATACATCGCATAGCGGACATTCATTCTTAAGCGTGCACGCACTCGTCAGTTGAGTGCGAAAATTTTCTTTTATATAGGATCCGTGGCTTGCAAACATGAAAGGCAGATAAACATGAACGGGATAGGTATGTTAAGCAATTTTATTAGATGATTCTAACTTTTGGTTGTTTTTACTCTCGCCCTATTTTTTACACTCTCGATTTTTCTCCCGCCTCTTATGCCTTTGTGTTAAATTTCACGCATGCAAATATACGGTAAGCACGCGCACAGACGGGCGTCGGGCTGGTGCTTTCGGTGAGCGCGGTAGTGGGGCGGTAGAATTTACATCCCCACAACATATACTACTCTTTATTTTGGCGCGTCGCCCCCCCCTTTTTTAGCCCTGCCTCTAAAAACATCGAACTTAACCATGCGAAGCCGTTTTTTGTATTTTTTGAAAAACTTTAAGAGCATTGCCTCTTGAGGGAGAAAAAAATTAAATATCAAAAGTCTGGAGAACGGAGCGCCACAATTATAGCGTTGACAGGCCGATGCGGGGCAAATTAGATTCGCTAAAAAGTTATGGACAAGGTTGAGATGGTATTGCTATCCGGAGGCTCGGGCACTCGGCTGTGGCCGCTCTCCAACGGCGTCAGATCAAAACAGTTTTTGAAACTGCTAGACGCGCCCGGAGGCGGGAAAGAATCTATGGTGCAAAGAATATACCGCCAGATAAGAGAATCCAAACTCCCGGTTCATCTGTCCATTGTCACCAGTTTGGCGCAGAGGGATCCGCTAATAAACCAGCTTGGCGGCGGAGTGGAGATAATCGCCGAACCCGAACGCCGCGACACCTTCCCGGCAATAGCCCTGGCAGGCCAATATCTCAAGCTTTGCAAAGGGTGTACGGGCGACACGACGGTTGTCGTCATGCCGATAGACCCCTACACCGAGACTAAATACTTCGACGCCATAAAAACCATGGTCGAAGAGCTCAAACACACACAAGCCGACATTGTTTTAATGGGCATAAAGCCCGACGGCCCATCGACGAAATTCGGATACATAATTCCCGACAAAAACGCCCCCTACGACCGCGCCTCGCGAAGGGTCGCCAATTTTGCCGAGAAGCCCGCAAAAGACAAGGCCGCCGAATATATAAGCTGCGGGGCGCTCTGGAACGGCGGCGTCTTTGCCTTCAAACTCGGATACATTGACGCCGTCGCGGGCAAATACATAAAAGCCGGCCAATACGACGACGTATTGGCCCAATACGGCAGTCTTCCGAAAATCAGCTTCGACTACGAAGTTGTAGAAAAAGCAAAATCTGTGCGCGTTGTAAAGTTCGACGGGCTGTGGAGCGATCTGGGCACATGGGAAAGCCTCTGCCGGGAAATCGGGCAAAACTGCATAGGCAAAGTGGTCGCCGACAAATCGACAGAGAACACAAACATAATAAACGAGCTATCCGTGCCGGTGGTTTGCATGGGCGTAAAAAACGCCGTCATAGCGGCCTCTCCCGACGGCATATTCGTCGGGGACAAGTCGAAAAGCGCAGCCATAAAAGAGTGCGTCGAAAAGCTCGAAAGATACCCGATGTATGAGGAACGCCGCTGGGGGGAATACACGGTGCTGGAAATGCAGACGCTCCCCGACGGCACGAAAACGCTCACCAAGTCGCTAAAATTTTCCGACGGCGCCATGCTTAGCTACCAATCGCACAAGTTGCGCGACGAGATATGGACTTGTACCGGCGGGCACGGGAAGATAATCATAGACTCAAAAGTATCCGATTTTTCAATTGGGGACACCGTTGCCGTCAGGGCCGGCCAGAAGCACGCCATAAAGGCCGTCAAAGACCTCCGCATAATAGAGGTTCAAATAGGCTCTGACATATCCGAGGCCGACGTTGTCCGCTATCCGTTGCAATGAAATGCGAACTTTCAGAAGCCCCGCTTCAAAACCCCGCCTTAAGCAAGCCTGCGGCGGCGAGGATAAGGGGGACATACAAGAATAAAAAACGAATGAAACTACTTTACATATACGAATATTCCGACAATGACCCCGTATCGGCAAAGGGCGACTTTTTATGGGGAAAAACAAGGCAGTGTCTTAAAAAGCTGGCGCAAAAAAACGGAAAAGACTTCCACTGCGACATCGCCGGCGGACTCTTCCACAAAAGAATAAACGGTGGCACCGCTTGGCGCCGCATTGCAAACCTGCTCTGGATGCATGTTAGCGCGCCGATAAAGCTGTTTCTGTACAGGCCAGATATAGTATTTGTCAGGACGTCGCCGCCGCTTATACAAATGACTTACCTCTTCTGGGGGAAGCTGTTTGGGGCGAGGGTATATCCGTGGATAATGGACTACCATCCGGTTTTCGGCGCGCGTTCCACTCAAAAAGGAACGCTTCAAAACAAAATATGGAGCCTGTTTGACAAACTCGACGCCGCGCTGCTTCCATGGGCGGCGAAAGCCGTCTGCCTCGACGAAAACATGGGAGATCTCATCAGAGAGCGCTCCCGGGGGCGCCTGCAGGCTTTCGTATGCCCGACATTCGCTCTCAACGAAGTCGAACCGCTGGATCTGGCCAAGAAAAAAGCCTCCGTCGACCAGATATCGTTCCTGTACGCGGGCACTCTCGGCAGATCACATAAAACAGATATTCTAGAAAAGCTGCTCGCCCGCCTTTCAGAGAAAACAAAAGTAACGCTCTCATACTGCGGGCGCACAAAGGACGCGCCCGCGCGACTAAAAAAAATAGCAGACGCCGCCAATGCGCAGTTTAAATCGTACTCATTTATTGAAAAGTACGAAGATCTGGGAAAATTTTACAAGGAAAAGGGCTTTGACTGGGGGATAGTCTTGCTCAACGAAGAGCTCGCCGGAGTGGTGTCGCCGAGCAAGTTTTCAGGATACACTTCGTTCGGTCTGCCTATAGTCTATATAGGGCCCGACCGGACTAACGCGCATATGATATGCAAAAAATTCGGCGCAGGCATCGCCATATGCGACCCCGAAGAAATAGACGACGCCGTCCAAAAGTTCTTGAATCCCGAAACTCAGCCGCAGATGGCCTCGAACACGGCCGCCTCTCGCACGTATTTTAGCGCCGACGCCGCAAAGAGGCTGGCGGAATTCCTATACGGAGAAATGTATTAAGGCCCACGGCGCCAGACGCATGAGCTACCACGAGCAAGCCCCTCATGGGAAACATCGTCTGACGGGTGTCGATGCGCTTGGAGCAGTCCGGTAGGCGCGGGGCACGGCAATAGGCGCGCGCTTTGAAAATAAAAAATTATTGAAATATACCCAAAAAACAAATTAGTCTCTGGAAAATTAACGCAATTGAAGATGGACAAGAAAGATAAAATATACGTCGCCGGGCACTGCGGCATGGTGGGTTCAGCCATAGTGCGGGCTCTAAGGGCAAACGGCTATGAAAACTTCGCCCTCCGCACGCACAAGGAGCTCGACCTGACAAACCAGGCTCAGACGGAGGAATTTTTCCAGGAGCAAAGGCCCGACGTGGCGGTGATTGCCGCGGCGAAAGTCGGCGGCATATACGCCAACAATACATATCCGGCGCAGTTCATAGAAATAAACCTCGCCATAGCCCTAAATACCATACGCGCGGCGCGCATGGCGGGCGTCAAGCGCCTTCTCTACCTCGGCAGCACATGCATATATCCGAGAATGGCGCCCCAGCCAATCCCCGAAAGCGCCCTGCTTACAAGCCCGCTTGAAAAGACAAACGAGGCGTACGCCATAGCAAAAATTGCGGGACTTAAGATGTGCCAATACTACCGCCAACAATACGGGCTTTGCTACCACAGCGGCATGCCCACAAACCTCTACGGCCCTGGCGACAACTACCACGAGAAGAACTCGCACGTCCTCCCCGCGCTAATACGCAGATTCCACGAAGCGGCGCAAAACGGCGCAAGCGAAGTCGTGCTATGGGGTACGGGAAAACCGCTGCGCGAATTTCTGCACGTCGACGACCTCGCCGATGCGTGTGTTCACCTCTTGGAAATGGACAACCCGCCCGACTTGGTTAACCTGGGCAGCGGCGAAGAAATAAGCATCAGGGGGCTTGCCGAAATAGTGGCAAAGACTGTAGGCTTCAAGGGCAAAATAGTCCAGGACACCACAAAGCCCGACGGCACCCCGCGAAAACTTTGCGATACGACCCTTTTGCGCTCCACGGGCTGGAAGCCAAAATACGACATTGTCTCGGGCGTGGCAAACGCCTACAAATGTTTTCTCGAGGAAATGGCAAACGGCACAATTAGAATGTAGCAACCGATAAAGAAAATGGCCGCACGGAAGATACCTGCGGCCATTTTTTGTCTCCCGATTGGGGAAAGGATGAAGAAAGAAGAAAGAGTTCGCTATTTGCCGACATGTACGCGCCGGCGGCATGCGCTTAGAACACCTATGCGTGTATGAATTGCGCCAATAAAGGAATCAAAAGGAGAAATAAGAGATAAAAAGGGAAAAATGCAGTAATATGGGACAGACCGAAGGCAAAAATTTTGTCGGCGCCCTGTAAAGAGACATAATGTATGCTGCCCTGTAAGTTTAAAGTTTGGCAATCGGCGCTAAAAAAAGAGGAGCTTAACGCGAAAAAGGACAAAAATAACAAAAGCAATAAAGCAGTTATCCAATGCCATACTTGGCACTGTCCTAAAAAAAGACGGGAACAAAAAATACAAAAATTATCTTGACAGAAAAGCCGGCGTGTCGTCTTTATAGGCACAATGTTTTTGAGAGAGGCAGGTTGCCTCTCTATTTTTTTTAACAATCAAGGAAGAAAGGTACTGGAAGTCATTATGCCAAATAGCATAAAGCATGTCTTTGCCGATATGTCGGCCTCGCATGTTGTTTATTGGACTTCCCAGTACACACTGGAGCCGTGCAGTCTGTAGACACCTCGCACGGCCTAAAATTCGCATTCCTTATAAAAGGCGCCTTGGATAGGGCGCAGTTTGGCGGGCATTGTTTTACCTCCGCACCTTAAACCGCAACGAGCGCGGTTTATGTAAAATATCAGTAACGGCCGGGACGCGGCATATCCGCATTCGGAGTCCGTCTAATCACACAATTTTATATTTTACATTTCCGGGAATGGAAAAAAAACTAAAGCTTCACGGTTTCAATAACCTGACAAAATCTCTGAGCTTTAACCTCTACGACATATGCTACGCGAAAACGCCCAGAGAGCAAAAAAATTACATCGAATACGTCGACAGCCAGTACAATTCGGATAGAATTACCGGAATCATGTCGGAGTTGACCCAGCAGATAGGGGCCAAAGTCATAAGCTTGTCGAAGCAAGACTACGACCCGCAAGGCGCATCGGTGACGTTCCTGATATCGGACAACGCCGCCGGCCCCAGCCGCCGCGGAGAAGATATTGCAGCGCACCTTGATAAAAGCCACATAACCGTGCACACCTATCCAGAATACCACCCCGACACGTGCATAGCCACTTTCAGGGTAGATATAGACGTGGCGACCTGCGGCGAAATCACCCCGCTTTCCACGCTCGAATATCTGATAGCCAGTTTCAGTTCGGACATCATAACAATGGACTACCGCGTCAGGGGATTTACCCGAAACATAGTAGGCAAAAAGCTTTTCATAGACCACCGCATAAGCTCGATACAAGACTATCTCGATAAAAAGACGCTCGCCCGCTACGACGCGGTCGACATTAACGTCTACCAGGCCAACATCTTTCACACGCGCATGCTCATAAAGGATTTTGACCTGCAGAACTACCTCTTCCAGATTGATCCAAACGACCTTCCCGAAAACGAACGCGCGAAGATAAGTTCGAGCCTCAGGCGCGAGATGCTCGAAATATACAGCGGCAAAAACATATACTAAGATGAAAAGACCCGACTTTTCAAGGGCGCCGCTGTACGAGGCGATGCTCCGTTTCAGGCAGATGCGCGTAGTCCCATTCGACGTCCCCGGCCACAAGCGCGGGCGCGGGAACCCGAAACTGGCCGAATTTCTGGGTAAGCAGTGCCTGTCTATCGACGTCAATTCGATGAAGCCGCTTGACAATCTCTGCCACCCCGTGTCGGTCATAGAGCAGGCCCAGCAGCTGGCGGCCGAGGCCTTCGGCGCCGCGCACTCATTCTTCATGGTAAACGGCACGACGAGCGCCGTCCAGAGCATGGTCCTGTACGCGTGCAAGCGCGGAGACAAGATAATACTGCCGCGCAACGTCCACAGAAGCGCAATAAACGCGCTTGTTTTGTGCGGAGCGGTGCCCGTCTATGTGAATCCGGCAGTCGATTCCAAGCTCGGCATAGCCCTCGGCATGTCTGTCGGCGACTTAAAAAAAGCAATAAGGCAAAACCCCGACGCAAAGGCCGTGCTTGTAAACAACCCCACCTACTACGGCATATGCTCAGACCTGAAAAAAATAGTGAAGATGGCGCATTCAAAAAACATGCTCGTATTGGTGGACGAAGCCCACGGCGCCCATTTTTATTTCGGCAAAGACATGCCCGTATCGGCGATGAAAGCGGGCGCAGACTTGGCCGCGGTAAGCATGCACAAGTCCGGAGGAAGCCTCACGCAAAGCTCGATTTTACTCGCGGGAAAAGCCATAAACAAGGGCTACATGCGCCAGATAATAAACTTGTCGCAGACGACAAGCGCCTCGTACCTGCTAATGTCGAGTCTCGATTTGTCGCGCAGGGAGCTTTCAATACACGGGGCCGAAATTTTTGCCAAGGTTTGCCAATTGGCCGAATACGCGAGGTCTGAAATAAACTCCATAGGCGACTACTGGGCCTACTCGAGAGAGCTAATCGACGGCAAGGACGTCTTCGATTTCGACATCACAAAGCTCTCCGTATACACGCTTGGCGCGGGCATAGCCGGCATAGAAGTCTACGACATGCTGCGCGACGAATACGACATTCAAATCGAATTCGGCGACTTGGCCAACATACTGGCCTACCTGTCGGTGGGAGACCGCGAGTGCGACATAGAAAGGCTCGTCAGCGCGCTGGCTCAAATTCGCACGTCGAGGCGCCGCTCAAAGTCGAAGGCCTTTTCCAAAGAATTCATAAGCCCGAAGGTCGCCCTTTCGCCGCAGGAGGCCTTCTACGGGCAAAAGGAGCAAGTGCCGCTTTCAAAGGCGCTGGGGCGCGTCTGCTGCGAAGTCGTAATGTGCTACCCGCCGGGGATTCCGATTTTAGCCGCGGGCGAAGTTGTCACTGAGGAGATAATAGAATACATAAAATACGCCAAGTCGAAAGGATGCTCTATGACGGGCACCGAGGATATTTCCGTGTCGAAGTTAAACGTGCTAAAGGAGAAATAGAAATGGAACTCTGGTTTACGGAAAAACACACGCCGAACGTCAACTTTTCTATAAAGGTCAGCCGCCAGCTCTTCTCGAAAGAAAGCGATTTTCAGCAGATAGACATATTCGAGTCTCCTGAATTTGGGCGTTTCCTCGCCCTCGACGGCGTCATGATGCTCACCGAAAAGGACGAGTACATATACCATGAAATGATAACCCACACGGCGATGGCCGTGCATCCGCGAGTGCACGACGTGCTCGTGATTGGCGCCGGCGACGGCGGCGTCGCCAGGGAGCTGGGGCGCTACAAGAGCATAAAAAAGATCGACGTCGTCGAAATAGACGAAGACGTAGTCAAGGCCTCGAAGGAATTCCTGCCCCAGACTGCCTGCGGATTCGACGATCCGCGGGTGGAGCTATTCTTCCAAGACGGCATAAAATTTGTGCGGGGCAAGAGCAACTGCTACGATCTCATAATAGTCGATTCCACCGACCCGTTCGGGCCCGGCGAGGGGCTCTTTACCAAAGAATTTTTCGGCAGCTGCAACAAGGCTCTGCGCAAGAACGGCATTCTTATCAACCAGCACGAGAGCCCCTTTTACGAAAACGACGCCCTTGCTATGGCGCGCGCCCACAAGCACATATACAGGCGTTTTCCGATAGCCAAAGTCTACCAATGCCACATACCCACCTATCCGTCCGGGCATTGGCTTTTCGGATTCGCGTCGAAGAAGTACCACCCCGTTAAAGACTTGAACGCGCAGCGCTGGAACGCGCTAAAGATAAAGACAAAATATTACAACACAAACCTTCACTGCGGCGCTTTTGCGCTGCCCACCTACGTAGAGGAGATGCTCAAAGATGTTGAATAAAGCCAGACAAGACTTCATATCGTGCGATTCCGATTTGCAAAGCGCCCAAATAGTGCTCTTTGGGGCCCCGTTTGACGGCACGGTATCCTACCGCCCCGGGACGCGTTTTGCCCCCAAGGCCATAAGGGGGGAATCTTTCGGGATAGAGACTTACAGCCCGTATCAAGACAAGGATTTGTCCGACATCAAAGTGTGCGATCTCGGCGATCTCGAGTTTCCCTTTGGCAATCCCGAGGCCGTCCTCAAGATCATAGAGGATACGTCTGCGGAAATACTGGGCTTAAACAAGAAGCCGTTTATGGTCGGAGGCGAACATCTGGTAAGCCTCGGCGCCGTCAGGGCTGCGGCGAAAAAGTTCCCGGAATTAAACATCATACATTTCGACGCGCACACCGACTTGCGCGACGAATACCTCGGGCAAAAGCTCTCGCATGCTACTGTGATGCGCCGCTGCCACGACATTCTCGGAGATGCCCGCATATTTCAATTCGGCATTCGATCCGGGGACAGGCCCGAGTTTGAGTGGGCCAAGAGCCATGTTTTCATGAATAAATTTAACCTCAACAATATAGAGCATGCGCTAGATAAGATAGCCGGGGCACCCATATATATGACGGTCGATCTCGACGTGCTCGACCCGTCGGAATTTCCCGGCACCGGCACGCCCGAGGCGGGCGGGGTGAGCTTTGAAGAGTTGAGGAGAGCGCTTTTAAAGGTTGCTGAAACCGGCAACGTAGTGGCCTGCGACGTAAACGAACTCTCGCCGACGTACGACCAAAGCGGCGCCTCCACGGCGCTGGCCTGCAAAATAATCAGGGAGATACTTCTAAGTCTTTAAAACCAAACAAAAGGAAACACCAATGTCAAAAGCGTTAATAATAGGCTGCGGCGCAGTAGCCTCGGTGGCAATACACAAGTGCTGCCAAAACAGCGCCGTATTCGACGAAATATGCATAGCAAGCCGCACAAAAAGCAAGTGCGACGCGCTCAAAGCAAAGCTTGAGAAAACCACCCGGACGAAAATATCGACCGCGCGGGTTGACGCCGACAACGTCGACGAGCTCATTGCCCTCATACGGGATTTCAAGCCTGAACTCGTGATGAACTTAGCCCTTCCCTACCAGGATTTAACCATAATGGAAGCGTGCCTTGCCACCAAGACAAACTATCTTGATACGGCAAACTACGAACCCCGCGACACCGCAAAGTTTGAATACAAGTGGCAGTGGGCCTACCGCAAGAGGTTTGAAGAGGCCGGAATAACGGCGCTGCTGGGGAGCGGATTCGACCCCGGAGTGACGAGCGTTTTCAGCGCGTACGCCCAAAAGCACTATTTCGACCAGATAAACTACATAGACATACTCGACTGCAACGCCGGCGACCACGGCTATCCCTTCGCCACGAACTTCAACCCCGAAATAAACATAAGGGAAGTATCCGCAAACGGCAGCTATTGGGAAAACGGCAAGTGGGTGGAAACAAAGCCCATGGAGATAAAGAGGGTCTACGACTTCCCTGAAATAGGTCCCAAGGATATGTACCTGCTCCACCACGAAGAGATTGAATCTCTGGCCTTGAATATAAAAGGGGTAAAGAGAATCAGATTCTTCATGACTTTTGGGCAGAGCTACCTGACGCATCTAAAATGCCTTGAAGACGTGGGAATGACATCTATCGAGCCGATAGAATTCGAGGGCAAAAAAATTGTTCCGCTGCAGTTTTTAAAGGCCGTCCTTCCCGATCCCTCGACGCTCGGGCCGAGGACAAAGGGCAAGACAAACATAGGTTGCATATTCCAAGGCGTCAAAGACGGCAAGGAGCGCCGCTATTATGTATACAATGTCTGCACCCATGAAGACTGCTACGCCGAAGTCGGCAGCCAAGCGGTAGCCTACACTACCGGGGTACCCGCAATGATCGGGGCTATGATGCTTCTGACAAAGACTTGGAATAAGCCGGGAGTATTCAATATCGAAGAATTCGACCCCGATCCGTTTATGGAGGCCCTCAACAAATGGGGTCTGCCTTGGAAGGAAAGTTTCAACCCGGCGCTTGTGGATTAATTATGCAACTTAGCCAACTGCCGAGCCCGTGCTTCGTAATAGACGAGGGATCCCTAATAAGAAACCTCGAGATTCTAAAGGGGGTCAAAGAGCGCTGCGGATGTAAAATACTGCTGGCGCAAAAGGCCTTTTCGGCCTTTGCCCTTTACGGGCTCATATCCGAATACCTCGACGGAGCCACGGCAAGCGGCCTCTACGAGGCCCGGCTCGGCAGGGAAGCTTTCCGCGGGCAAAACCACGTTTTTTGCACGGCCTACAAAGACAGCGACTTTGATGAAATCGCGCAAATATGCGACCACGTCGTCTTCAATTCCGTCTCGCAGCTCGGGCGCTTTAAAGACAGGGCGCTAAAATGCGGCGCCGAAGTCGGCATCAGGGTAAATCCCCAGTGCTCGACGCAGTGCGATCACGCAATTTACGACCCGTGTTCCGCGGGATCGCGTCTCGGGATAACTTCGGAGCAGCTTCAGCCGAGCCTTTTCGACGGCGTAAGCGGCATCCACTTTCACACGCTCTGCCAGCAAAATTCCGACGCGCTAAAAATAACGCTGGATGCCGTAGAGGAAAAATTCGGCAAATACTTCGGGCTGATAAAATGGATAAACTTCGGCGGCGGGCACCACATTACGAGGGAAGACTACGATATCGACACACTGTGCGAATGCGTTATGCGCATGAAAAATAAGTACGGCCTCGAGGTCTACCTGGAACCCGGCGAAGCCGTCGCGCTCAACGCCGGCTTTTTGGAAACCCAAGTGCTGGATATCGTAAAAAACCAGATTGAAATAGCCATACTCGACGCCTCTGCGGCCTGCCACATGCCAGACGTCTTGGAAATGCCGTATAGGCCGCCGCTTCTAAACTCCGCCATGCCCGGGGAAAAGAAGTACACATACAGGCTGGCAGGCCCCACATGCCTCGCCGGAGACGTAATCGGCGACTATTCGTTCGACGCTCCCCTGCAACCCGGCCAAAGGCTCTCTTTCGCCGACATGGCCATATACTCCATGGTAAAGACAAACACCTTCAACGGGACTCCCCTGCCGGCAATAGCCATTCGGCATTCAAACGGCGAGTGTTCCCTTATAAGAGAGTTCTCCTACGAAGACTTTAAAGGAAGGCTCTCCTGAGACAACACGGACATAAAAAATAAGGCTATAAATACACGCAATATCAATTTATAGCCCTATAATTAAATGTTGGCGCAATCTTGAATTTTTAAATAGCGCACGCGCGCAACTGCAGAGCCTGCGGCACCAGCAACCCAAATGCCTTGTGCGCGCATTACCGTCCGCGCTTGACTCCTTCCGCCACAGCGGCCAAGCAGAAGCTTCAGGGTGCCTCCTATGCCTTTCCTCGCGGGCTATTTTGAGAGGCTCTTGAACGCCTGAAAAGTCAAATACCCCCCGGATAGGTTTGCCGCCTTAAAGCCGTTTTGCTTTAGTATGCGCTCGGCCAGATATCCGCGCATGCCCACCCTGCACATGGCCACAATGAGCCTGTCTTTGGGCAATTCGGAAAGCCTGGAACGCAAACTTCCAAGAGGTATATTGACGGCGCCGCTTACGCCTCCGGCGGCCACTTCGCCGGGCTCGCGCACGTCGAGGAGGAACGCATCGGAGGGAATCTCGTCGGCGTAGACGTGGTCGGTAATCCCGCCAAGGATATTAGACGCTACAAATCCGGCAAAATTCACGGGATCTTTTGCGGAATTAAACGGCGGGGCATAGGAGAGCTCCAAGTCGGCGAGCTCGTCGGCCTTCAGAGATGATTGCATTGCGGAAGCGATTGTGTCTATGCGCTTGTCAACGCCGCCTTCTCCGACTATCTGCGCGCCGTAGATTGTGCCGTCGTCGCCGAAAAGCACTTTCAAATCCATGCGCGTGGCCGCAGGATAGTACGCAGCCGACGACGAGGGGTGCAAATAAAGTTTTTTATACGGCTTGCCCGCTATCTTGAGCCGGCGCTCGGTAAACCCCACACTACCGACGTTAACGCTTCCTATTTTTACGATGCTTGCGCCGAATGTCCCGCGATATTTTCTGTCAAAGCCTGCAATATTGTCGGCGGCTATCCTGCCCTGCTTGTTGGCAGGACCTGCAAGAGGTATATGGGTGCGGCCTCCAAAAATCGGCTCGGCTACTTCCACGACGTCTCCTGCTGCATATATATACGGATCTGATGTTCGCATGTGATCATCGACAACGATATATCCCTCGGCCGAGCACTTTAACCCCGCGTTTAAAGCAAGCTCCGAATTGGGCCTCACCCCCGTGCCGGTCAAGACGATATCCGAATGCAACACTTCACCGTTGGACAGGACGGCGATCACGCCGTCGGAAACGGCCTCGTATCTGACGACCTCGCAACCGAGTTTCAGTTTAACGCCGAGAGCCGACAACTGAGTGCGGACGGGTATGGACATTTCATCGTCTATTATCGGAAGGACGCGATTGCTGCGCTGGACGAGAGTAACGCCAACGCCTATGCGCCTTAGATTCTCGGCGGCCTCGAGGGCGATAAACCCGGCGCCTACAATCACGGCCTCTTTTGCGCCCGACTGCAAAAATTTTGTTATGCGGTCCATATCGGCGATTGTCCAAAGGTGGCCGACTCTGGGATTGTCGTCGCCATCGACTTTTGGCGTGTATGCGCTGGAGCCGGTGGCTATGACGAGGCAGTCGTACGGATAGTCGTATTCGCCGCCTTGGGAGATCACATGCACGAGCTTGTTTGCCCTGTCTATCGACGTAACCGCCGACGATGTCCTAACGTCAATGTTGTACCACGACTTGAATTTTTCGGGCGTCGTCACCAGCAGGCTCTGGCGTTTTTCTATTACGCCCCCTATGTGGTAGGGCAGACCGCAATTTGCATACGATACATGCCCGCCGCGCTCAAAAACTGTTATCTGCGCGCGTTCGTCCAGGCGCCGCATGCGCGCAGCAGCGCTTGCTCCGGCGGCAACGCCGCCGATTATGACGATTTTTTTAGAATCCATAATTAATACCTCTATTCAATTTTTAATTTGTAAAGTAAAACATACATACCCGCGCAGACAATACTCCAAACGCCCACACAGCCCGCCACAGGGTTAAAAGCGCCAAACATTGCCGATTGAGCAAAGTCCGCGAGCCGACATGCGCACGCAAATGTCCCAGGATATAAAACCCGCCCGCGACAAGCGCCGCCATTGGCCGCGCGCAATGCCAAGGGGTTCTCATGGGCACACGCGGCGCTCATAAGCGCCAACGCGCAGATTGCGCAAGCGCGCCTGCCATGCGCGCGTGCAGGAAGGACAAAAAACGGAATAAATTGTCAAACAACTCTCGATCTGGAAGATAGCATACAAATATTTGATTTGTCCACAAAATACTGTGCCGCATAAATCAGCGCACCCATAAAATTTTTCCCAAAAAAAGAATTCTTTAGCGTGAGAATTTCGTGCAAGAAATCGGCAATATCGTGTATTTACCGTAGGCGCCTATCCTGATAAAATAAAGGCCTCAACTTAGCAATGGATATGAAAGACAAAGTTGTAATTATAACCGGAGCCGCCCAAGGGATTGGATTGGCCTGCGCCGAGGCCTTTGCAAAATCCGGGGCAATAAGCATACTTATAGACGTAAAGGACGCGGCGCGGCGTTGACGAGAGGGGCGTGGGAAAGGCTCGGATAGACTGCGGGCTATTGTCGGCTTTTTTGAGGCTCTACGAGCTGTGTGAAACGCCCGAAAAAATACGCTTCATTGCCCCTGTTCTAATTAAGGAAATACACTTGCGCCTATTGCTGTCGCCGCTTGGCAAATATATTTGCGCGATAAACACTCCTGATGGATCGGGCATAAGGCTCGCCGAAGTTATGTCGCATCTGAGAAATAATTATAAGGAAATCTCGGACATATCAGAATTGTCAAAAATTGCGGGCATGTCGCAGTCTAGCTTTTACAGGAAATTTAGGGCGATTACTGGAATGAGCCCGTTGCAATACCAAAAACGGCTCAGGCTTTACGAGGCGAAAAGACTGATGATTGAAAATGGCGAAACAGCCGCCAATGCCGCATATGCCGTAGGCTATGAAAGCCCGAGCCAATTTTCCAGGGAATATAAAAAAATATTCGGCGCGACGCCCAAGAAAAACATAGTCCAATGACCATTTCCTACATAAGAGAACTTGGCAAAGTGTATTTACAAGCCATCAAAATTATTCGCCGCATGCACAGCTTCATTTGTCGCCATGGCTTTTGATATTTGCCAGCCTTGGTTTATTTTAGCAATGCGCCCATGCGAAAAAGCGCGCGGACATGAAATGATATGGCAATTGAAAAAAAATAAAGACAGAAACAATGCTTTTGCCCCCTTGGGAAAAATCCGCGACGAAACGCCACGACGATAATTTAACCTGATTGCATTTTCCCGCATGAGCTGCAACAGCCGAAAATACGCCGCATATTGTAATATTTTGTTAAGAAATAATTCGCAAGAAAGCTGTAGCCCCCATCCCCTGTTTTGTTTGGCCTCGCTTTCCAACCACGCTCCGATTCGCGCGCGCGGCGATATTTGCACTATATCGGCGGAATGTAGGCTCGACAAATTGATGCAAAAGCACGGCGGCCTTTGTTAGTTGATAATAATGGATATCACACAAAACAAAAGGCGCCGCATGTGCGCCAATTGTGCAAATGTAAATATTCTACCTCGGTAAATTTATAGCCAACACTGAACACGGGGGCAGAACTGTATCCTTTCCGCCTATTTTGCACGTCGTCTTTTCAGTTTTAAAGTTGACGAAAAACTGTATTTTGTTCCCGTCGGAATCTCTCCATGCGCTCGTGAGCACTTCCGGATAATAAAGCGTGTGCCTTTTCCCGGGCATAACGTATGTCCGGCAAGAAACCTCAATCTCGGGCTTAATCATTTCGCCGTATATGAGAAAATTCGAATATTTTTTTCTGGCTGCGTTCAAATTTTTTACCAGTTTGAATACGGGAGCCTGTTCGGGGGCTTTCATCGTCCAAGGCGTCGACGCGCCCCAGCATATTTGGCCGTTTTGGCGCATGACAACCGAGAGCATTTCGCCCCCGTTAAAGGCGTAAGCCAATCTAAACAGCAGGTTGTCGGGAGCCTCTTCTAGCTTCACGAAGGTGGGAACTTCGCATTGGTTGCCGTAAAAATTGTTGGTATAGGCGTGAAATACATACTGGTAGCCGTGCACGGGTTTGCCGAACCGCAGAGCGCTTGCATCGCGCAAGTCGTTGAATGGAAGGTCGCAGACATACGGATCGGCAGCGGCGCCTTCGGTACCCAAAACCATAGAGCTGCCGGATAGGCGAATCTTTGCGTTCAAATCCTTTAAAAATCCGCGCATTGCCTCTGTCTGCCATTGGCCCGGAACGCGGGGATGCCCGTGCTCTTTCGAGTAGCATATAAGCCAAGTGCATCCCATATTCTGGTCGAATAGCTGAAAGAAATCCACATTCTCACGCGCGCAGATGAGCGCCTGCTCTTCCATTATGTCGCGGGCCTTTTTGCACGATATGCAAAGTCCCTCGGAATCCCTCAACTGCTCGCATATGGACATTCGGCTCTGGCCTTTGGGACCGCGCGTCGTGATTTTTGCTATATTGTTTTTGGCGTAGTTGACCGACGAATCGAAATCGTTGACTTTGCTTTTTTTGGAATACATTGTCCCCGAACCGTAGACGCCGATGTAATTGCCGCTTTTGTGAAGCATGTCCACAAATTTTCTAAAAGACTCGGCGCCCCCGACAGGCGGCCAATAATACGGCGGCTGCCATGAGCCGTTGTGGTCCCAACGCATGATAAGAGCCATAACTTTGCTGTCGAATTCTTTCGACAACCGCATAATGTGCGGATAGGCGTTCTCGTAGGGGATTAGCGCATTTGTCTGGGAATAGTCCAGCGTCTTATCGTTCAGGGGACCGGCTCCGCGGACAACGTAAATTACGGTGACCGGAGATTCATCAAGCCACGGAATTTTTACAACGCTCTCCCCCCGACATCGTCTTCTTTACCCAGTTCCTGTATATCTGGCACGCATCGTACCAATTTCCATCAAAAGGCCTTAGCACGACATCAAACGGGATAACGCACTCCGCCCCATTTTGATACGAGCCGCACATGGCTTCTATCCTAAGGGATATTTTGTCTTTGCCGGCATTTGCAAAATCTATTACCTTCGTGGCTCGCCCGATGTCGTCTGCGGCAAAGTACACCCCGCCCTTCTGTGAATAAGATGCAATAAACTGCATCTGTACGATGCCGGGATACTACCCAAACCTTATGCTATCGGGAAAGTTTAAGTGGGAGTCTTTCCTGCTTTTTTTAACGTCTTCAGTCACTATTACGCCCTCGCTCCACGGGTAAAAAAGTTCCGATTTCAACGGGGCGCAAATTCTCGGAGCGCAGACGTAATCGACCATAATTCCATTCGGAATTCCCTTTACGGCGGATTTAAGCCTAAATTCATCGCCCGTGCACCAACGGTAACTTCCAATCTCAATTCGGGAAATTTATCGCATTCTGACCATACTAGGGTCTTTCCGCGCATGTGAAACTTCCCAAAATCCGAATTGTCCAGGGTCAAATACTCCCCCGAGTCATCCAACATTCTAATTTCAAAAGCCTTGTCCGACGGGGCGAGAAGATTTGTGCCGCCTCGATAAAGTCCCATAACCCGACCGTCCGCGCGCGAGAATTCAAGGCGCGCAGCGCCACAATCAAAGCCTATCGTCTCGGAAGCCGACGCCATACCCGAGAACAACGCATTTAATGACACAACAAGTACGATAAGAATTTTTTTTTCATTTTAGCCCTAATTAGTTTTTTTGCATATATGAATTCTATTGCCGCAAACAAAGGCCCCATGGAGTCAGAAGTTCCCCTTGCGGATCCTTAAAAAATTTATAAGCGAATTCTGCCCACCTGAGTCCGCGCCTAAAGAAAAAAGCGCCCCAGCGTTCCATCCCGAACGCGTAAAAGGCAACAAGCTCATATTATCCACCTACCATCTTTCATCCCCCTCGTTTCATTCAAAGAAAATCCGCCCGCCATAAACTAAAGGCGAACAAAACTACATTCTAGCAGATAGATATGTATCTACATAATGTCAAGCTTGTTGGTATTTAGAGTCCTTTGACAATCTGCTCTGTTGAACTTTCGCAAAAATTTCTGTTAAAAAAAGTTCTTGCGTGCACATAGGATATTCCTCGCATATTCACATAGCGGGAACGCAAAAGCGAAATGTCGTAATGCCCCATGTTTAACTGCAAGCGCGGCAGATCCTTAAAACGCTTTGCATGGTAGCTTGCGTAGGTATGCCGCAAAACATCCTGAACCCACCCGTCTTTAAATCCGGAATCGTTTCTGATATCCCGCCAACGCTTTTGCCAATCATGAGGGCAGATTTTCTCTTGGCTTTTATTTTTCGCGTATGGTATCAGCAGTCTCTTTAGAGCCGGGCATATTTCAACCTGACGAACACCGCCAGTCTTTGAGCAGATTGAATGAATTGTAATGGAATTTTCTTCGAGATCTATATCCTTCCATGTCAATCTATGCACCTCCCTGGGCCTAATGCCTGCAAACATCAAAAGCCCCAGCGCCGGCAGACATTCCCTATGCTTGGGCAACTTTGCCGTCTTTATCAGATTCTTAATTTGCGAAAGATTCAGAGGCGAAATTTCTTTTTCGATAACCTTTCTTCGGCCTACCAACTTTATAGGATTTCGGTCGCACCACTCGTGCCTTAAGGCAAACTCAAATAGGCCGTGAAGCATAGTGCGGGCCTTGTTAAATTGGCTGGGCGTAGAAAAGGCGCAAGACAGCCAACGTTGGCAATCGGCAAGCTTAATGTCTGAAAAATTGCTCCCGGCAAGCTTCGGATCCGTTTTTATGAGCCGACGACCGAGATAGCGGATATCCCTAATTGAGTCTGGACGCAAATCTTGTTTTGATTGCAGGTATAACGGGAAGGCTTCCTTAAGTGCCATCTCCTTTGAACGGATGTGCCTCTTCCCCGTTTCAATCACCTTATAGCAGAACGCAATAGCAGAATTTTTTGAAATTCTTTGCGATGAATCGAGGATATTTCGCACCAATATTGCCGCCTCAAGCAATGTTACACCGCTACCTTCAAGCAATAACCGTGCGGAAACTATTTCATTTGTCATGGTATTACGAATACTTATGTCAATATTTTTTTTATTTGCCTATATAGTATTCGTTTAGTGAAAGTATTTATCACGCATTGAAAAACTTTACATTAAAATTTAACGCGTGTCATTTTTCTTACTACTTGTAAACAATATACTTCCAATAAAAATCGCAACATAAGTATTCGTAATACTCTATGCAGTTCATACTTAATTCTAACAAAGTAACCAACTCTAAATTAAGAAAAATGAAAAAAATATATCAAAGTATATTGGTAATGGCGTCATTGGCACTTGTTGCCTGTGGAACACTTGGCGGCGGGGATACCGACGTATCTAACAATGCGGATTTCAAGTCCTATAAGGGGATCTGCGCAAAATACATGCAGGCGAGAATCCACGCGGCCAATTGCGTTGGCAACAACGACGAGGCCAACAAAATGCAGGCGCAGCTGGATCAGCTCAAGAGAGCCAAAAACTTGAGCGATACGAAAGCGGTTCTGGACGCAAGCAAGATGCCCGAAATGGACAAGGCCGTCAAGCTTGCTTCGGAATCTGCAAAGAAGGAATTTGTAGAGTCCCTGGGATACCTGATCGGCGGTGTCGCGCAGGAAAAGATTCTTTTGGATAAAGTTCTTCAAAGCGTAAAGGCCCTCCAGCAAGAGGCGGCTTCGAACCCGTTCGGCAGCGCCGCAAGCCAGCTCAGCTTCCTGACGAGCCTCTCCGACGCAATGGGGACAGACCTCAAGAATGTAGCCGTAACTATTGACGCCTACACCGTGTATGCCACGGAAAACGGCATCAGCATGGACGACGTCAACGCCGTCGCCGACAAGGTTGCAAAACAATCCGATCTTGAGGACTAATTAATGAGGGGCGCTTTGCTGCTTGTACTTGCCTTGCTCGCGTTTCCCGCATGCTTTTTGAACGGCATGGAGGTTGTAAATTCGGGCATAGTCTTTGCCGGGAAATCGGCGGGAGAAAACAGCGTGGCAAAGCGCTTCCCTTTTTCATGGAAGCTTACTAAAAAAAACTCTTTAAACAAAGTTCTGGCCGAGAGGCTTTCCCAATATAGAGGCTCGAACTTTAGCGTACTCACGCAGGATCTCGGCTCCATAAAAGGCGACGCTGTAAGCCTTGCGTTCGTGGTGGACTTAGAAAAAAATTACGTATCAAAGCTGTCGGGCTTTAATAAATATAAGCTAGAAGTTTTCATCGTTGCGGAGGCGATGTTCTTCGATTTCAAAAGCAAATCAATTTTGGCCTCGCATCCCTTTATAATTTCGTATTCACAAATCTGCGACGTTCCGCCGGATGAAAAACAAATAGAATCAATCTTCGAAAAGATATACGGCAGAGATGCGTTTGTGGTGGGGTCTGAAAACCTAAATATTTTTGATTTTTTTATAGAGGTAATATCGAAGATAACTCCGGAGAGGATGCACGCCTCGTCGATAGGGGTATCGAAAGTTAACATACTTCCCGAAGCCAGCGACAATGTCCAAAAGATGGGATTCAGCCAGGAGGAAGCCCAGGAGTTTATAGCCAATTTGTTTGGAGCTTATATATACAAAAATTTTGAAGTGCCAGTCATTCCGTATTCGTACGAAGGCTCTGAAATATTTTATGTCATGGCCGACGGATATGTGGAAGCCGAGAAGCTTACAAACCAGCTATTATTGCATCCGCCGCGATCAACCTATAAAATAGACATATCGCTAAGAAAGTTGCTCTCAAAGATAGCGGAGGAAAACCGGGGAATTAGAACCTACTTTTTTGGGGCCTCGTACCGCGTATCGGTGAGGGATATTGAAGATGAAATTGTATTCAACAGGACGATAGGCAAAGGCAATTCCTCCGTGTACATAGCCGGCGAAGAAAAGAATTGGCCCTTCGACGCCGAATATATGAACGTCTTGATAATGCTTACTCAGTCGGCCGGCCAAAGGCTAAAAAACGACGAGAAGTTCAGCGAATTTCCCCCAATAATTCAAAACTGTAAATAAAAATGAGTACAATCAGGAACATACTGGCGGCAATTCTTTTGATATTGCCCGTGTTTGCGCATGCCGAAACGATGGTCATAGGGAAAGGCGACTACCAATACTCTGACGGCATTTTCAAGTCGTCTCCCGACGAAGACGAGCGCGTACACGCGTTAAACAAGGCCAAGTCAAACGCGGTGCTAGCCTACGCGGACACTCTGCCGGATGCGACGAGAAAGCTCTTTGAACAAAAGAGAGCCCAGTTTCTTTCAAATCCCGACCGCTACATAATAAGATACAATGTGGCAAAGGATAAAATGGATAAAAAATCCAGAATGTACTCTGTCATAATAGAGGCGATAGTAGACGATGCCAAAATAAAAAACGACATTGGCGACTCGTTTGGCTCAAAGGACGCCACGCTTGCAAAAAACAACATAGTGGTGTTCTTCATAGCAAGAGAAGTTGCCGCCACTACGTCTTTCGATGCGAAAGTCACAAAAGTTGAGAAGAGCCAAGGCGAAAAATCCGGCGCCATAAGCGCGGAAAATTCGGACGGCTCCAATGCCGTTAGGGAGTCCGCCGAGAGCATGAGCGTCGTGACCACGGGGGGCTCCACGATAAACAAAAGCGATGTCCAAGAGTACAGGATAGACGAGGTAAGCCGGGGCGAATTCGGGGGATTTCTCACAGACGTATTTTCTTCAAAGGGCATGGAAAACATTTCCGACGGGTCGTTTTTTGATTCGATAGGGCTCATGCAGGAGGATTACGGCAAGGGCACCAGCATAAAACCCGCTACTTGGCGTAAAATTATGCGTGAGTTGAAGGACCCTGAAAACGATATAAAATATATAGTGGTAGGAACGGTGGATTTAAGCGCAAAACAAATTCACGCGGCGACGGGCAAACCTCTGGTTTCGGCAACCGTCTCCGCCAAAATTTACAATATTTCGGGCAAATTTCCCAAAATACTGGCTTCGCTCAGGCCCATAACGGTAAGGGGCATTGGAAGCGACCAGTCGTTGGCCAAGAAAAACGCCCTGGACAATTGCGCAAAAAGCGCCGCCGAAGAAATAATAGATAAGTTAAGGGGCAAAGGACTGCTGTGAAAAACGCGCTGATTTCATTCATCGTTATTTTGGCGTCGCTGCTGGATGCGGGCGCACAAAAAATAAAGTATGTCGATGTGGAGGGCACCGGGCGCGGAGCCGACGACAATTCGGCGGTGGAGTCTGCCATAGTAGAGTGCGTATCGCAAGTAAACGGCCTGGCGATATCGACAAAAAGCCAGCTGGAAGCCGTGGAAAGCATTTCCGACGACGAGTCGTATTCCAGCCAAAAGCTTAAAAAGAGAGTCGCTTCGGCGACCAGGGGCATCGTGGCCTCTTACGAAATTATATCGGTAAACAAAACCGAAAGCGGTATAAAGGAGGCGAAAGTCAGGGCAAAGATTGCCAAATACGACAATGGCAACCAAAATAGGCTTAGAATTGCCATATTCCCGCTTAAAACACTCAAGGATAAATACAATGTCGGAGACTCCGATGTGTCGAAGGAAGACGTATCCAGGATTTCCACGCAGGCGCTTGTCGACAAAATGGTGGCCACGCGAAAATTTACCGTCTTGGACAGGGAATACGCCGACGACATTCTTCAAGAAAAGGCCACAATTGCAAACGCCGACACACCGATAGAGGAAATGTGCAAATTCGGGCAGGTTCTCGGGGCAGACTACATAGTTGTCGGGGGCGTCGAGTCGCTAACATCTGTGCAGAAGTCGGTTAACATGGAAATGTCGGGGTTGAAAACGTCTTTTAACGATTCCGGCTGCGGGGTTAGCCTGAGATTTATAGATGTAGCCACAAGGCAGATAAAATTTTCAGGCCTTATCAACACAAAAGTAACGCTATCCCGCAATATTGATTCCCCGATAATTGATATTTTCAAAAAATTCGCCGATACAGCGGTAAAAAAAGTAATTGATAATATATATCCGCTGAGAGTCGTCGCGGTTGAAGGGGACGAGGTTATCTTAAACCAGGGCGGCGAAAGCGTCGTCGAAGGCGACAGGTACGAAATGTTTGCCTTGGGGGAAATAATAAAAGACCCATACACCGGCGAATCGCTCGGCAGGAAAGAGACAAAATGCGGCGATATTGAGATTATCCGCGTTAAAAGCAAAACAAGCGACGCTCGCATATTGAATGACAGCGAAAATATAAAAGAAATATTTAAGCAAAAAGAAATCGTATGCAGAATTTTAAAGGATAAAAAATCTCCTAAAAAACAGGAAAAATTATCAAACAAAGAGGATATTGTATGGTAGAAAAAATTATAGCGACAATAGTTGCCGCAACACTTTCAAGCGCGAGCCTATTCGCCCAAGCTGCGGGCAATCAACCACAGGCCGCGGCCCAGGAGAGCGCTCCGGCCGCCGATTCCGCGGGAAGCCTGAGTTTTCTATCCGAACTCGACGCCCAGGCTGAAGCAGTAAGCGACGCAAAAAGCGCGGCGAACGATTATCTCATAAAAAAGGGATGGGTAGAAGGCCTAAACAAAGACGGCAGATATGTGGCAATCGGAAGTTCGGCCATAGAGGTGTCACCGGCAGACAAGGACTTCCAGATATACCGTGTCAACGCGTACAAAAAGGCAATGCTAAATGCAAAATCCGCGATTACGAGATTTTTCGCACAGGAAATATCCACGAGATCAAAATATGCCGCATTGGAACCGCAATCCGCAAAAGCAATAATGGCGGAAGCCGAAGCCAAAGCCAGCATACCGCCGACGATTTTCGACAAGGTCAAGATGTTAGTCAATAAGAAATTGGATGACGCGTTAAAAAAATCCGGTGTAAATATCACCGACAAAAAGGCAAAGCCTATCATTGAAGATGTATTGAATGAAAGCGTATTTTCTGATTCTGTCGAGGCACTTGCCAAGACGCAAGTTGGAGCGCTAATTACTTCCAAAATCTTCGAGCAAGACAAAAAGATTACTGTTGTCTGCTATTACTCTGAGAATACCAAGTTGTTGGCAGGCGCCATTAACGGAACCGGCTATGCGCCAAAAGTTACGCCCAGGAAAGGCGATCCGGTGGGAATCTGGATAAAGAAGTTAAAGATTTCGCAACTATATCCGTCGATTGGAGTACAAATGACGTCCGATGAAGACGGAAACATAGTAATAATTTCCTACGGGCAGACAAAAGCCAGGAGTAAAAGCGCCACTTCAATCGACATGGCATATGAAAAGGCCACACTCGAAGCCGACGGCTTCATAAGAAATTTCGCGGGCGAAACAGTAGCATATGCGGGCACAAAAAATGGTCTGGAAACCGGTAAAGAAACCGAAGCCATGACGGCTAAGTCTGTCGAAGAAACCATGAGCAAAATGATAGAGACCGAAGCCGGTGCCCTCAGCATTCCCGGTATATCTACGATACGTTCTTGGGAAATAACAGACCCGCGTTCGGGTTCGATAATTTGCGGGGTAGTCAGAATGTGGAGCATAAAGACTTCAGACACGGCAAATACAAGCAGGGAAAGCATGCGCGATGCTACTCTCAACAGGGGAGGCAATACGGCAGTCAGAAGAGGGGGCGACAATTCCGCAGCCCAGCGCTCTGCAAATAACGCCGATTCGGGCAAAGGGCGCTCTGTCGAAGCGCAAAAATATAAAATTCAAAGCATAGAAAGTGAGGATTTCTAATATATTCGAGGTGATTGCAGCGACAGGTTTATGCTGTCTCTGCAACCGTCTATGCGGTGAAATAATCCGCGATGGCGGGTTCTATTACGTCACCGGGTACGCGCAAGTTCGCTCCCAGAGCGACGCCTCAAAGGAAAATGCCCTGACGAGGGCCGAATTAAGCGCCCAAGAAGAGTTTGCAAAATTCGCCGTCTCGGAAAAGGCCATTCTGCCGAACGAGCTAGCGCCGCTGTCAGGCAAAATAAAATATAGCGTATTCTACGAGCATATTTCGGGAGCCATAAATAACGCAAAAATCATAAGGACTGTAATATTAAAAGACGGGCGGGCCTGCTGCGTATTGCAAATCCCCCAAAAGAACATAGAAAACTTCCCCGTAATAGATTTTACCAAGGACCATAAACGCCTAATAGCGGGATTGGCGCGCAACAAACTGCTGCAACTTGAGACTGCCCTAATTCTAAAGTATCCGGAAGGCGAACTTTTCCCTGAAAACTCCAAAATTCAATGCTGCCGCAAAAGATTGCCGCTAAAATCGGTGCCCGAATCTTGGCTGGCGAAAGACATGGGGAATATACCGGTAGAAAAGTTCAATGATAGCGAACTCTGCCTCGCCGCCGAAATGTTTGTGGGCATAGACGAGACGTTCAAAAGGCTGGTCGGAGAAATATCAAGGAGGGGATACCCGTTGAGCGCCTCAATGTTATCGGGCATAAAGATTCCGGTATCGGCGCCTGTAAAAATCGATGTGTCTGTAAACGCAGATGGGGAAATTCCGCTTGTAAAAATACTATCACAGAAAAAATCGTCTATTTCATTTGAAAATTCGGCGGAAAAAAACGACTCTGCCGACAACGCCCTGTCCGAGTTTTCCAATCCCAAACCAGACTTCAAAAAAGTCAGGGAATACGCGCTAACATCGCTGGCTGAGTCAGTATCCGATACGATGTTCAACCTGATAGGCAGAACCTACGAGGAAGAGAAAAAATGGTCGCACGCGATATTATTTTACGCCCAGGCGGTATCCATAAACGAAGACACGCCCTACGCAAAGGCAAATTTGGCAAAATGCTTTTACGAGCTGAAAAACTACGATATGGCGGCTTACTGGGCTAATCGGGCGTTGGAGCGGCAACCCGGTACGGAATGGACAGTCCAAAGGGCAAAGGAAATTTTAAACCTAATAAAAGATGAAGATAAGTAAAAGCATATATGCGGTGTTGATTTCAATGCTTCTTCTATTTGGATGCACGACAAATACGACAGACAACAGCCTAATGTTCGGAGAACAGGGCTCGCCCTCAATTGTCATAGGGGACCTTCAAGCAAGCAAGGCCGACATACACTCGGTTTTAATGAAGATTTTGCGCGAAAGGCGATGGAATGTTTTGGACGACGGCAATCCCATTGTAGTCGAACAATTAAACGGAATGCAGCACGCAAAGCTTAAGATACACGTTTACAGCGGCAAGGTAGTCATAGACTCAAAGGGGTCGACCCGCGGCGGAGAAGCCTATGTGCCGCTAAGTTTCATGGAGTACATAAGAAAATCCCTGGTGCGCGACTTGCGAATGAGCGAGTACGATAGATACAACAAAATATAACATTATGATTAAATTTATCTTGCCGATATTTCTAATTTTATCATCCGTTACAGCATTTTCGGATGGCGATGCGGATAAATGCATGTACTGCGGAAGCCGGGCCTACGGCGCATGTGCAAGGGGCCCTGAAAAACTGCACAAGCACGGGCACGGAGATGACAAATGCATATGGTGCGGGTCTAAGGCCACTGGAAGCTGTGCCAGAAGTCCATTCGGCAAACACCAGAAATAAAAGCGCCCGCCTAAACGCTCCGGCGAGAAAATCACAAAAATCTACGTTCGGGACCTTGCCTAAGTAGGGAATTTACAACACACATCTATTGTTAGTGTTGCAAAAATAATCCGACATGCCCCATGCAACGCAACCAAGCGCTATTGCTTCTCAGTGTTAAATTGATTGGGAAAAGTCCAGTTGTCATAGCGGCAGGATAAATGATTGAACAAGGCCGAAAAGCCGTCCAATGGGATTTCTAAGAAAAAAAAGAGTGGAACGAAACGCTTGCAAAGAATAAATGCGGCAGACTGGCCATTGTTGTGGCGCATTAGACAAGCCTAAATGATAGTTTACGACTCTATTTGGGCTAATATGCCAAAGGCGTAGATGAAAATGACCATTCAAGCAAAATAGAATTTTTTATAGGCAAGAAATATAATAGAGAGCCAAATAGTAAATCATGGCCTGCCCCGCTATTTTGTCATATTGCACCTGCTCAAGAAGGCCCCTAACAACGTTCGCATCTTCTTTGGACATTTTCTCTGTGCCGCAAGCGACTGTCATTGCCGCATAAGCCGGGGCTTCCGATGCAAACCATACCTGCCTCCAGCGCTTCATCAAGTCTTTGTCGCTGGAGCGCCAATTCGGGGCAAGCATATATTTTGTATTGTCAGGTAAACTCGACCAGCGCTTAAGAGCCGGAGAGATTCTCTTTAATCCTAAAGATTTCGATCTCGATAGTATATTGGCGCAAATATTCCTCTCGTCTTCGTTCGGGGTCAATTCCCATATTAGCCTTATCGAAAGATGCATCTGCCAGTGAGCCCACGGGGGCAATTTATTGGAAAAATCCAACGTCTGCTCGAGTGCGGCGCTTGAGTATTTTGTATATTCTTTAAGATACTTTTGGTCTTTTGAGACTGCGTATGCTGCTATGTATACCATAGGCAATCTTGCCGCCTCATGCGGGGCGACCTCCCACATTTTAGACAGATCGGCAGCCCTTTGCCACTTTTGCAGTTTGCCGTATGCGTCGAGAAAATTGTACCCGTTTTCGGCTTTTACCGTGCGCATTTGATGGTCTGCAATTGCCCGAAGAAGGCGCCCTGCCCTAAGTTTTTCGGCACTGGACGGAGTGAATTGATGGTACAGAAAGGCCGCATTGACAACTTCGGTAACCTGATCGCGCGAAGATACGGGATAGTAGCTTGAGGCATCGAACGGGCACTTGCCCCGCAAGACAAAACCAGGATTTTGATGGGCCATTACGCAATTCCATATGCCGTCAAAAATCTTTTTGGCCGAATCCGCAAGCGACGGATCAGATGTTGCATTATACTTTGCTATTGTTGCAATCATCATAAGGTCCGCATTTATGCCCGCATTTTCCATTCCCGTGCCATAGCCCATTGGAGTGGGTATATTTTTTGATATTTCTTTTGGGGTCGGAAAATATTTAAATTCTTCGCCCCTGCTCCACGAATTGACATAGTCGTAGAACATCGAAGTTTTCGGGCAATAGAAGTGTTCCCAGAGCATTTTCCACGATATTTCCGCCCTGCAATCATAGGATTCGGCGCACGAAATATCTGCCCAGGCAAAGACAGACGCAAAGACACATATTTTTATATATTTTACCCAGAGATATTTCATTTTAGCGAGGCTACAAAACACGGACTGGAGGGTAAATAAACACTGCCCATAAGTCAAGTTAAACGCCCAAATGCCTTTCGCGCCCCGTGTGCGCACGGATTTTCTGCGCCAGCTCTCTAATGCCCTTATAAAGAAACCCCTAAGTTTCTGTATCCTTACGGTGAGAGAGTGTGAGCGTGGCTGTGTGTTTATGCGGAAAGTGGACAGATAGAAAGATAGAAAAAAGAAAATCAGGAGAAAAATATTACAAAATAAGAGTTAGCAAATAGCCGCAATAAAGATATGTTAACGCCATAAAGCCTGGAAATAACCCTGAGCACAACATTTACAAGCGCATTATCAATTAGAAAATATCGCCAGATTTGTTAAAACTCTATTAATGTTCTAGCGTAAAAGGGCTTATAATAGCTGAAAGGTTCAGCATCGGCAAAATTATGGAAATAATTTCGAAACTTGAAAGACAAGAGAATGTTCAGTTTTTATATTGGCGATTTGAATTATGAATATCTACCACACACTAGTCGACTATTTTGCCAATCTTTGCAAGACTATGGGGAATAATCTGGCCATTACATCGCTCATAAACTTTTTGTCGCTACACATTTTCGAGAAGAAGTCTTCATTTGTGGCGTAGCGGTTTGCTAGTATTGACGGGAATAATTTATCGTAAACGATGCGGATAGTCTCTCTGTCGCTCTTTGCAAATTTTTGAAGTTCCGGGGCATTTATAAGGTCGTTTTCTATCTGTTTTAAGACCTTATCCATTTCGGTAAAGTTGGTCCCAAATTGCTTGTTTATGTCGTCGACAATCACGGACAGCTTGTCTCGTTTGGGTTCGGATTTTTTACCTTTACCTGTCATTGGCGCGATTTTCCCGTCGGCCTCATCGAGCGCTATACTTCCGTCATACTTCTTTTCGTTTTTGTAGTACTCTAAAAGTATCATGTCGTCCAAGTGGACTTTTTCGCTTTTGTCTCGCGGAATTACTTTCAGCAGGAACTTTGCAAATATGGCAAATTTAAGCAAGTCCTTGTCGTACATCCTGCATATTTGAGTTATGAAACCGTAGAAGCTTACAAAAGATTCCAATGCGGACAAAAATTTGTCCTGATCTTCTTTCTTTAAATCCGAATAGATTTTGACAGAACTATCGAGAATTGACCGCATTTTGCCGATGGCGTTTTTATCCTGTACTCCGCCTTTAAAGTAGATGTCCGCGACATTATCTATCTGTTCTTGCGCATATACCGCCGATTTATCGAGATACTTTTTTAGGTCATATATGCGATTGGGGTCCGTTTCCTCCTGCAAAACGGTAGCTTGATAAAAGGGCTGAAAGGCCCTGCCGCCGAGAAGACATTTGATATAGTAAATGCGGATTTGAGGCGAAGTGCCGATGGACTACCGCAAGTCGTGGGGGCCGAAAACAAGCGTTGTCACGATATTATGAAGTCAAGATATAAACGGAATATAAAAAATCATGAACGAGAAGATAAACGACAGGAAAGACATGCAGCCTATATTGGACGCGATGTTGGAAGTATCGAAGGAGAAGATGAAAAACCTAATTGGTGATTGTTTATCGAACGCAACGCTGGGAGTTTTCGTAGGCAAATTTGGCAGTTAAAAAATCATGGTTCATGATAAGTTTTTGTCTCCTCAAAAATATCAAAAGTTTTTGTTTCTTCAAAGTTTCAAAAAGTAAATTTGCCGATTTTACAGTTTAATTGTAAATTTGGTCCCATGGAAACACGCATAAAAACCCAATTCGGACCCATAAGGTATGAACGCTCAACAAACTTCCCTTTGCAAGATGGCTCATTTCTAAGCCAATCTATTAAAGAGGCGTTCATTTATTTAAACGCATCTTTATCAAAGTTAAAAAATGGAGAAATCGACGAAAGTTTAGTAAATTATCTTTTTAATGACGACAAGGAGCCTTTGCAAATATTGGAAAATCTGATAGAAAAGTTTAAAAATAAAGAGCTAATATGCAAGAAAGAGCGCGCGTATTCAGACTCCGAAGGCAACGCAGATACCTCGGTCTTAGCAAGTGTATCGGAGGGAGGCGAAATAAAAATCTATAACGCCTTCTTTAATACAAAAGAAATAAAAGACAATAGAGCCGGAGTGATCATACACGAGGCGTCCCACCTTGCAGGTTTAGAAGGAGAATCAAATGCAAATGAAACAACCGCTAACCCCAACAGTGCCGAGGCCGTAAAAAACTTCTGCCTTTGTGCGTGCGGCAAACTTTCGCTCGAAGAAATAAACCGGGAAAAGGAGTCTCCCGAAAATTCCAAAGATGAAGAATCGACTTACCGCCCCGATCAGCCGCGTGCGCCCAAGGGGCAATCGGACGGCGGCCAATGGGTTTCAGAGGGTGGCGGTAATGGCAAATCTTCAAAGGGAAAGGACAAAGAAGGAACCTCAAATTCCGACGCCGGCGAAACTCCAAATGAAAATACTTCTAACCCCGGCAATAATACAAATTCTAAGATTGATGCCAGCGATGAATTAAAATGGAAGAATATTGATGATAACCCATCACTTTCTAACGATGAAAAAAGAGAGTTTATGCAGGCTGCCAATGATATATTGGAAGGCAAAAGGGAAGATTACGCAAATATACAAAAAGGAGAGGTACAATATGAAGAAGAAAAAGTATGGATGTCATTTAACACTTTGTTCAAAACTCCGTTTCAAGGAAGACAAACAATAATTCTTAATCTGACATACCAAGAAAAAGACAGCGATACCGGGGAAGAAACGAGCTTCAGTAAAGAATCTATTGCTTTTGATGCAATTGAAGAAAATGGGCTTATTGGCATTTGGAGATTAACCCCGATTGGAGGATCTACACCGTATTATTACGGAACTACTTTAACAACAAGCATAGATGTATATGCAGTTGAAGGCCCTGCGAAAGATTCATTTCAATCCTTCAATAGCGCTACAACAGACAACGGCTGGGCGTATGATGCGGTCGTACATGCCAGTGATATCAAATATGTCGTGACGGGAAGCAATGACAATTACAATGACTCAAATGGAGGACCTTATAAAGGAGGAAGCGTTAAGAATATCCCAATAAATAAAGGAAAGAATCCAAAGAAGGTCTTTTCCAGAAAAATAGAATTTGATGGAATAAATACAAAGGCGGATCGGATGGAACGCACCGCCGCCGACAAATACGGGCATAGAATGCAAGTTGACAAATAATATTTTCTAAACAGGAAAGATACGCGTTTATTGTATTATTTTCATTGAGCGCCATACGCCAATTCCTTTGGCAAACAAGAAAAAATACGCACCTATTGTTTCAATAGGTGCGTATTTTTTTGCTTATCTGCAATATCTCTCCAATATGAGGCTTTTTTAGGATCTTTATGTTTGGGATTGAATTTCCCCTCGTATATCTCAGCCAAGTACTCCGCGGGCAATTTTAACGGCTTGTCTTCTATATTCTTCAATATTTCTTCCAGATTTCCCTCGGAGACCTTCTTATTTAGAAGCTCCAAACAATACACGGCAAATTCAAAATCTTTGGGCGCGAACCAACCGCAATAAAAATTCTTCCAGCACTCGTTATAAATTGGAATCATCAAAATTGTGTCGCATTTGGCTTTGTCTTTCTTTATTTCGATTCCATTGTAGAGCATATAGGCGTACAGAGGCATAAAATATTCACGGGTATCCCACCGAAAGGCAGCCTCTTTTTTTTGTTTAACGATATCCTCTGCAGACCAATTCCAAAAAACACTGCGTGAAAATACAAGCGCTGCAATATCTGGCCTCTTTTCGGTGCCTATTCCGTTTAGACATAGGTTGGCATAATTGCTTGTATCAAACAACGTTGAATTCAATATAGCGTACTGGTAGGCTTTTCTGGCATCTCGGGGAACAACGTCTGTCTTTAAATCCTCATCTGAGGGCGTCATATTCAACGGCGGCTGATCCATTCCTCCATATTTATTCTCATATATCATAGACTTGCAAAACTCAGGATTAAATCCCTGGTAGTACAAAGAACGCTGTAAAGATGTATTCCCGGGTTCATAAAAACCACACTTTTTATATATAAAACCATCAAAAGTTTTATCCTCTTTGGCCATGGCGACAATGTTATTATATCTTTTAGTAAAGTCTTTGCTTATTAACTTTAATCTGTCGTAAAAATCTTTGGAGGGAGTCCACAATTCTTTGTATTTTTTAACAAGTTTTGAAACACAAATTTCCACCATATGTATTTCATCAATCATTTTGGCGAGAACATCCACGCGCGACAAGTTGAGAGTTCTGATAAGAAGATTAACGTAGTCCCGGGCTTGTTCTGGAGAATATAAAGGATTTCTAATCTTCCTATTTTCACCTTCCAAAACAAAATATTCGGTATTGAGAAAATATATAGCGTTGATTAAACCCGCCTGAATAACGTTCTCAGCTTTTGCTTTTTCAATCATATTGTATGCTTGGACTTCTTTGACCGATTTCTCCGCATAACAAGCTGAATACAAAAAAATATATATTAGGAATAATCTTAAAACCATACAATGCATGTATAATTATAATTTTTGCACATTTAATATATTTATTTTCACATTAAATTCAAACCAAATCATACCGTTCTTAACAATATGCAAACACAAAATAACTAAAAAAATATATGTAGCAAGATAAAATCAAAGGCGAAGAAATAGAAAATTACGAAAGGCGCGAAGAAGAAAAAGATATATAACATATCCCAATACTCGGTATAAAAAAGCGGGAAAGGCTGGGCAAGGGAGTTAAACTTTGTTAATGCAAGTCCGCTATAAAGCGTACCGCTAATTAAGTGGAAACCAGCGTAGCAATCCGCAAGACTATCCGATCTGGTAAGATTGATGAAGATAGAAACTCAACCGGAGATTCCGTAGATTTTAAAGATACTTTTAAAGTCGGAAGTTACAATGATAAGAAAAATGGGGGCCAAAAAGTTAGTGGCATATGGTCTGCATTTGATTTTTCGGACAGCGGATATAAGCCGGAGTCAGATGTGACGGTAATTGTTCGCTTGGAATTTGAAAATGACGAAAAGAAGTGCATAGATGTTGCATACGACGCAAAATCAGACAAAAACGGGTGCGTTAGAATCGACCGAATATCTATAGTTAACAAAGTAGATGAGCCGGGATGGAATTCAATAGCCGGTACAGATGGTAATCTGGATATAAGAATGAAAATTTCGAGTGTGGAGGGCCGTCCTAAGGAGGTTTTCGGTAAGAAAAATATTGTAAAGGATTCTATTTCATCTACCGATATCAGATATTATGCCCAACTACATGCTAGTTCAGACAAAAAGTCGAATTATGCCCCGAGAGACAATGCGGATGGTGGAGTTATAAAGAATTATACAAAAAATTCTAAAGAGAAAGAGATATACAGCGGGGCGGTCAGAATCAATTTATCAGAAAAAATGGTATCTGAAATTGATAACAACTAATTTATTTGACAAACTTTTTTCATGATAATAAACATGTAATAGTATGAAAAGAATTGTTTTTTATTTAACTATAATTTTAAGCTTTCCATTATTGATTGCCGGAGAAAATAGTTATAAAAAATCTAAAGAAGAAGCTGAATACTACCGAAAATTAAATTTAGCAAGAGCGTATGAGCGCGGCACTGTATTGAAGAAGGACGAAAGAAAGGCTTTTTTTTATTATTCAGAAGCTGCGACAAATTGGAATTATACAGAGCCGGAAGCATTGGAATATTTGGATAAGAAAGCAAAAGAGGGGAATCCATATGCCCAGTGGGGTTATGGAAGATACTACGTTGATGATGAGCGTAGGTCGTATGATCTCGAAAAGGCTTTTTACTGGTTCTCAAAAGCTGCCGAGAAAAACATGCCTGTTCCTTTAAGTAATGTAGCTCATATGTACATCTACGGCAGGGGAGTGAAAAAAGATGTCAAAAAGGGCATAGAATTAATGTTAAAAACCGCTGAACTTGGAACTAAATCTGCACAAGAGTACCTTGTTCGTCTATATGGTGGTTATGACGATATAATAGAACCCGATTATAAAGAAGCGTTTAAGTGGATTGAAGTACTTGTAAAAAAAGGTTCTTTAACCGCAAAATATGATATGGGGGTATGCTATTTTTACGGCAGGGGAGTGCCTGAAGATAAATCAAAAGCGGTAGAAATTTGGGAATCAATTTTGGAGGAAGTTGCAGAGACAAAAAATAACATCAAACATAAGGTGTGTCGTACTCTCTATGAATGTTATAATAATGGGTTTGGAGTTGCAAAAGACGAAGAAAAAGCTAATGAATTGCTATTATTAATATCCGGAGATTTTATATCCGGAGATCCGTTGCGTTATCGTAAAAACTTAGAAAAGGTTATAGAAAAGTATGGTACTCTTATTCGATTTACATTTCAAGCCCCGTTTTATTAAAGTTCCATCCAAATTCCGTGTGATTGAAATCCCATTCTAATAAATATAATAATTTGTGACAGACTCCCAGATTGAGCTGCGTTTTAGCGTCTCCCTATTAAGCGGATATAAGTTGCAATTTAACAGCTAATCGCCCCAAGAGGAAGTGGAGTATTGTATCAAGTATCTAAACTTGAAATAGACAGGGCGCTTGAGCAATTTGGGGAATTGGGAGATGACGATATATAAAAAAACTCGTCAAAGGGAATTATGCGGAATAAAGCGGAAGATTTGAAATTGCGCGAAGAGCGGTTAAGGGAAGTGGAAAAGGAGTTTTTCGCACTTCATGAAAAGTTCGACATGGGTAGGTTGCAGATCGAATCCGCCTTGGGAAACTACGAGGGCATACATGAGGAACTTACTTTTGAAGAAAAGTCAAAACTTGTGGAGGCCTGTATAAAGAAGCTTATTATTTGCTACGACAGCACAGAATCAATTAAGAGAAACTGTGTGCTTAAAATCTATCCGACGGAGTAATACGCAAATGTCCTGGGATGCTTTCCTCAAATAAAGTTTAATATAAATAACAGCCGTAGCTTGGGGCTTTTGAAAATAACATTGCCATTTAATCTTGCCCGTGATGGTTGGGCAAAAGCCAATGAGCAGAAGGCTGGCCCCGGGAGAGGCATTTTATGCATGGTGCAATATCGCGCTTGGTTAAATGCGAAAAATAAGTTAACGCTTAGAGAAATGGCAAAAACTCGGATATAAAGCGCGGCATGTCGTGGAACCAAAAGCGCCTTTTGGAAGGTCTGCCACCCGAAGATGCACCTTTTGGATGCGGCTAAGATACGCAAGAGGACATACAGAAATTTAACTTTAGATTACTTTAAAACGCGGCAAATATTCCAGCCCGATTTCAATTAGACATCTAAAGGACGCCTGAATAAACGGGGCTATCCCTCAGGCAACAATTAGTGAAATTTTTGAAAGCTCGAAGCATCCTTTCATGAAAGGCGAGATATTTTCAAGAATTGGCTTTGATGGTAAACCGTATTAAAAGCAGAGCAAGCTGGAAAAATGATTAAGAATCATCCTGCAGTCTCATAGACACAACCAATACGCATAGAAGTGTTACAAAGCAACTTATTCCTGCCATTGCAAAGTAAATTACACCAATTGAAGTATTCGACATAATTCCCTTGGCTAAGTAGGAAGCGTAAACAGATTCATTTATACCTGCAAAAAAGAAAAAAAATGTAAAAGCTAGAGGGAAAGATAGTGTAAAAGGTGAATATCTAAATTTCTTTGTCCCCATCAAAAAGAACTTGCTTAGTACATAGCCTATTGACAATACCGTCCCACAAAAAACGACAGTCATAATCAATATAAAAAAATACCATTCATGGGCAAACATCCAATCATTTGCCATAGCCTCACCACTCCAATGAGTAGGTACCTTTTTAGTCCAAATTGGAAGATAGTATACAAAAAACTGATATCCCAATATAATAGTCGAAGAGATTGCAAACGAACAAAATATCAACGTATCTGGCGCGCGATAAGATTTAAATTTCATGACAAAGTGGTATTATGCAAAAATAAACTTTTCAATAAAATAAAGGTTTCGCTTTCCGCGGGGCATTTCAAAAAATCCACTCTCAAGAAGAACCGGGACTGCCGAATCTCTTGCTGTATTTAGGCAATTTAATAGATTCCTCGTATTACAATATCCTCGCCAAGGTGTAGTGCCAAGTGGCGGTTGCAGTTTAGTTGCACGTCTGGTGTGCTCGGGCTTTTGTTGAACCCTAATAATCAAATAGTTGCAAACAGGGGTGTTGTCTCATAAATAAGCCCAGATTCAGAACTTGCTGAAAATGGGCTTGTTGCGCGAAATTTTAAACGGAGAATTTATAACTTGGAATTGAACTAATAAAGGAAGATGTCATCCAGGATGAGGTTAATAATCTCCCATTATAACTAGTTCCGTATTGAACAATAGATTTTGGGGCCGCATTAAATTTGGTTGCTTGTAGCATTGTTGAATATCCTGTAGTTTTTACAATCGAAGAAACTCCTTGTCCAAATCCACCAAATACAGCACTAGATAATAACCCATCTGTAAGATTATTTTGTGTCCCTAGATATTCATTTGAGGCATAATAAATCATAAGAATTGAAATTCCTTATAATACAATTTCTGAACAACTTAATTTCTGAAAGGTTTCCTTGTTTTTACTTATTGTTTGGATAAATTCATCTTTGTCCTTTAGAAGACGTTCCATATACAATCGCATCTCATCTACATTATAATTAAAGAACGCTAATTTATCTATCCTCCAATTTGTATTTACAAACTGAGATAATATTTCTTCAGCTACATCAAGATTAAATGCAACAGCTATATGAAAAATATTTCTAAGATATTCAAAACCACCCCATGAATCAGCTTGTTCAGGCATTCCTCTTAGGACGCATTCATATAAAAGATTTTTCAGTTTTGTATATGATATAGAATCAAACTTTAAAAAATCCATTTTACTTTTTATTATATTTAGGGCTGGGATAAATTTTGATTGATGCTTTTGATAATAGATGTCTATTGTAAGACCTTTGTCGTCATAAAAAGATAGTTCATTTATAATTGGTTGTTTAAATATAGATTTCTTTTCAACCCAAAGTGGATATGCATAAACTGCTGGTCTATAATATTCTCTCGCAGAATATAATCTAATACCAATCATCAACGGACCGACTATTTTATAATATTGTTTAGGTCTTATACGCACAAGCGAAATAGGCTGTAGCCCCATTTCCCAATCAAGATCTATTTTTTTCTCTAACATAGGGTTCTTCATTTCTTTTAAGGACGGACAATAACAATTTCATACCCATCAAATATTGTCGTATATTTCATATATTGAGAACTAGACATATTAGCATTCCCAAACTTAAAATCATATATTATTTTATTTATAGGATCTCTAACATCAGGACGTGCATTTTGTACACGTTTCTCTAATTCTAATCCGCGATTCCCATATATTCGTTGATAGGTATATTATATGTGCCAAAGCTATGGGCAATCGCGAATTAAATACTCCAGTGCATAAAAGCTAAAGGAGTTAGACAAGCGGCTAAGGTAATGTAGAGCAAATGTTTTTCGACCAAGAAAAGCACTATGACAAAACCAAAATACCGCCGTCTAACATACCAGAAGAGTAATAGAGAAC
>CALXLK010000010.1 GCA_944389175.1 uncultured Opitutales bacterium | reverse complement strand
TTCCAAAATTACAGATTGAGGGTCTTGGTTCTATGCGGCGTCTTTCATTAAAATCCACTCTCTTTGGTGTTGACCCTAATTTTGAACGAAGACTGGGAAACTGAAAAAAAACGCGCGATAGAAGCGTACAAAAGCGGTACGTAAATATTGCGCGTCTTCTTTAGTGACGATGTTTTTCGCCAAAGGCATTTGTCAAACGGAGAGGGGGGGATTCGAACCCCCGGTACCCTTTTGAGGCACACTCGATTTCCAATCGAGCACGTTCGACCAACTCCGTCACCTCTCCAATCGAACTAACTAATTCCGCCGCTTGAACGCATCGTGGGCTTTCCCGCGGTTTTATATAAAAATTTCCGCCCATTCTCACATGAATAAAAAAAATTGCAATCAAAAAAACTACCATATTTTTTATAAAATCAAACTCCATTCAAACCTCAAACAACACTCCCGCTCTGCCATATACCCCCCCTTATTTTCCACCCAACAAAAGGCACTCAGATGCATGAGGGTTTGTTACACCGTCGAAGAAAAAACATTATTGCAAGACCTGCAACTTTTTCAAAAAGTCTATTTTTTTCATTACAGGTTCATTTTTTTCGTTGATAAAAATACGATAACAAGTTATCATCTGAACACTTTGGAACCGAGTTTACAATAGCATGCGTTTACATAAAATTATACTGTCTCTAATTTTGGCTACATCGTCGGCGGTGCTCAATGCAGCGGGCTTTGAGGTATTTGCATACCGCTCGTTCAAGCCGTCGCTTAACCATATAAAAACATTTGCAGATTACGGCGTAAATACCGTGGCCATATTCCCGGCGAACACTTTCAACGCCAAGGGCGACCCGTATAGCGAATATCCTCCAAACTGGCTATTTTACGACACGTACAACTTCGATATCGTGGATAAACAGCTCGACGACGTTCTATCCGTAAATAAAAACGCCAATTTTATTTTCATCGTAGACCTAAATTCGCCCATGTGGCTATACCACCACCTTGCAACTTGCGGTTTGTCGATGGAATCGGACAGCTATACGATGCTTTCAAACACAGTCGCCAACAAGCGCTGGAAAGACACCACAAAAAAATACCTCAAGGCCCTCCTCGAACACGTCGAAAAAAAGTATCCCGACAAAATCAAGGCCTATCTGCTGGCGTGCGGCATGACCGACGAATGGATGGACTACAGCAAATTTTCCGCGGGGCCTTCAAAAATTAACGCTTACAAAGCTTGGCTAAAAAAACGCGGCAAAGAGTACACTGGCCTGCCCCAGATGGATCTATTCAATAAGGCGTCGTTTGAAAACTTCCTGCGCGACCCGGAAAAGGAGTCGAATCTAATCGACTACGCCCAATTTTCGGGGGAACTTGTAGCCGACACGATAGACGAGTTTGCCCAGCTGGCCCGCGCGACGGTCTCGCCCGAGAAAAAAATAGGCGCCTTTTTCGGGTACATAATGCAACTTGACGTAGGCAGGCTCGTATCGTGCGGCCACTTAAGCTACGAAAAAATATTCGCCTCAAAGAACCTCGATTCTTTCCAGAGTCCGGGGACGTACGACGACAGAAAAATGGGCCAAGGCAGCGGATTCATGTGCGCCGACGGCACTCGAAAGCGCTACGGGAAAGGGTGGCTGCATGAAATAGACCATTTCACAATCATGTGCGACCCCAAAGTAAACAAGAACATACCCTTTAAAGGGACTCCCGGCGACAACGCCATGTGGAAAACCCCCGAGGCGACCGACGCTGGCATAAAGCGGGAACTCTCCCTAAGCATTGTAAACGGCGCATCTCTTTGGTTTTTCGACATGTGGGGCGGCTTCTTCGACACAAAAGAAATCATGTCAACCATCGCAGCCGGGCACAAGATATGGAAGGAAAGCCTCTCAAAGGAAAACAAGCCCGTTGCCGAAATCGCGCTTGTGGCCGACCCCCAAAGCGCCCTGCTTATAAACGACTCCAATCCCCGCACCAAGGAGATCTTTACTTACACCAGGCGCAAAGCAAGCCTAATCGGCGCCCCGTTTGAAATAATTTCCTTTAACGACCTCGACAAGTGCGACCTCTCCAAATACAAATTTTTCATCTTTCCCGCCGCTTTCAAAATAGACCAGGCACGCAGGAAAATTTTGGAGAAAAACGTCTTTGTCGACGGCAAAACTTCGCTTTTTATCTATGCGCCCGCCATTACAGACGGCAAAAAACTCGATAAAAATTTTGTGAAAGACTTTACCGGGTTTGAATACGGGTCAAAGGGACTAAACTTGGCAAACAAGAAAAATTACAACATTGCCTACGTCCATTCATATGGAGACGTAACAGCGCAAATGCTCAGGAAACTCGCCGAGGACGCCGGGGTGAAAATGTACATAGACTTCCACGCGCCCGTTTACGCAAACAGCTCGTACGCGGCCATACACACTGCGGAAGGAGGGCTAAAACGCGTGAGCCTGCCAGCAAAATATTCAAAAATTGTGGAAAAATTTACAGGGAAGGTCGTCGGCGAGAACACCGATTCTTTCCAGTATAATTTCGCCTCGCCCGACACCGCTCTTTTTGAACTGATAAAGTAGCTTCGGCACGGAGGCGCAGGCTTTACTTTTCTATCTGAGACTGCACTTTCTTTATAAAACTCTTTGCAATGGGCGCAAAGCCGACGGCGCATGTGCCGTGGTTTGTGCCTTGCAGCTGGAAAATTTCCGTGTACGGGCAACTGCCGAGCGCCCGCACCGTCGCCTCAAGCAGAAAATTCTCCTCGACCCTGCACTTCCATTCGAGGCGCTTGTCTCCTACTATGATGCATAGCGGAGGGGCTTTATTGCCGGCGTTTCCCAGTATGGAAAGCTCGTCTATTACCGGCAAATACCGGGACGTATTATCGCCCAAGTCTTTTCGGACTTGAAAATGCTTCGTCGTCTGCGCGCTAAGCAATACAAGCCCCGCCAAATCGGTGTTCTTTATTCCATGGCCTTGCAGGTACTTCGGCGAAAAGCCAACCATGCCGGCAAGATAGCCCCCTGCGGAATGTCCGCAGACAAATATAAGGCGCTTGTCGGCCCCGATTTTATCGGCGTTGTTATAAACCCAAGCGACGGCCTCGGCCGCGTCGTCTATTGCATGGTGCGCCTTTATCTTGGGAGAGAGCCTGTAATTTGCGCTCACAACGACAACGCCGTAGTTTTTTTCTACTATCGGGGCCGGCAGTTGGCGCTTGTCTCCGGATGTGATGCCCCCTCCGTGAAACCATACCAGCACAGGCTTCTTTTCGCCAGACTCTCCGATATTGTAAACGTCCAATTTGCAAAACTTGCGCGAAAGATCGTCGTCCTTCGACGAATAATAGACGTCCTTTATATCCTGCGCAAAGATCGTAAAACACCACAAGGCCAAAAGACATGCAAAAATCCTTCTCATGAACCACGGATAACAAAAATGCGCGCCTTATACAAGCATTTATATGAATGCACAGTTCCGCATTGATTGCCTTGACAATAGCTATACAATTTGCCGCCCTTTAGGCTATCTTCGTTAAAAACTGTGCAGCGCGCCTAAAAAAAAAGCGGGGCTAAAGCCCCGCCAAATTATCGCCTTTTATTGCTCGTCGCGGTTTTCCCTGCGCTCGCGGCGTTCGCGCGGAGGTTGGGGTCTGGGCTCGTAGGGCTCGCCGCGCTGTTCGCAAAGCGCGGCCCTGCGGGAAAGCTTTACCCTGCCCTTGTCGTCTATGCCAATGCACTTTACAAACATTTCGTCGCCAAGCTTGCAGACATCCTCGGTCTTGTTAACGCGGAAATCCGCCAACTCAGATATGTGCACAAGCCCCTCCTTGCCGGGCAGACATTCCACAAAGGCTCCAAAGTCTTTTATGGAGCGCACTATGCCGCGGTAGGTCTTGCCCACTTCTATTTCTCCCGTGACAAGCTCTACCTCCATGACGGCCCTGTTCATGCTGTCGGCGTTAGTGGCGTATATGAGAACCTTGCCGGGATTGTCGTCGTCGACGTCAATCTGGGCTCCCGAAACCTCAACAATCCTGCGTATGTTCTTGCCGCCGGGACCGATGAGAGCGCCTATCTTTTCCGGATCAATCTGCATGATCTTGATTCTCGGAGCGCAGGGCTTGAGATCCTTATTGGGCTCGGCCAAGCACTCGGCCATTATGCCCAAAATCTTCATGCGTGTCGCTTTGTTGCGGTATATGGCCTCCTTTGCAATTTCAAAGGGCAACCCCTGAATCTTGAGGTCGAGCTGGAACCCGGTTATGCCGTTTTTAGTGCCGCAGATTTTGAAGTCCATATCGCCGTAGTGGTCTTCGGCGCCGATTATGTCTGTAAGCACTACGTGCTTGAGAAGATTGCCGTTGTCGTCAAATCGCGTAACAAGGCCGCAGCTAATGCCGGCTACGGGCGTCTGTATCGGAACGCCGGCGTCCATAAGGCTCAGGCAGCCTCCGCAAACCGACGCCATCGAGGTCGAACCGTTAGACTCCATAATCTCGGATACTATGCGGATTGCGTACGGGAATTCGTCCTCCGAGGGCAATACCGGCAAAAGCGAGCGTTCCGCCAGGTTTCCATGCCCTATCTCGCGGCGGCCGGGCGTGCCAAAACGACCCGTCTCGCCGACGGAATACGGCGGGAAGTTGTAGTGGAGGAAAAACGACTTTTGCTTGGTGCCGCCGGTCAGGCCGTCGAGCTCCTGGTAGTCGCGGCTAGTCCCAAGCGTCGTCATGACAAGCGCCTGCGTCTCGCCGCGGGTAAACAACGCCGAACCGTGGACCCTCGGCAATACGTTCGTCGAGCAGGATATCGGGCGCAAATCCTCTATTCCGCGGCCGTCGCAACGGGCGCCGTTGTCGAGAATGTTGTCGCGGTAAACCCTCTCCTGCAATTCCTCGAAGGCCATCTTTATGTGGGCCATGTCGAACTTTTCCTCGCCGACCTTGCCCTTGACAAATTCGGCGGTCTCGTTCATGAGCGCATCGACATCGGCCTGCCTCTTGAGCTTATTGCCCTGGAAAACGGCCTCCAAAAGCCTGCCGCCAACGTACTCCCTGCACATATCCAGAATTTCTTGCGGGCAAACTATGAGCGGGAATTCCTTCTTGGGCTTGCCGCATATCTTGGCCAGCTCCCTCTGGGCGGCTATTATCTTTTGTATCTGCTCTTGGGCGAAGGCCAAAGCCTCTATGAAACGCTCTTCCGGGCACTGCTCGGCCGAGCCTTCAATCATCATCATCTCCTTTTCGTTGCCCACGTATATGAGATCCAAAGTCGAATCGAGCATCTGCTCATGAGTCGGGTTGACGACGAACTTGCCGTCTATTTCGCCCAAACGTATGCCGCCGATGGGGCCGTTCCAGGGAATGTCGGAAATAAGCAGCGCCGCCGAAGCGCCGTTTACCATGAGTATGTCGGGATCATTGACCATATCGGCCGAAAGCAGCAAGCCGATTACCTGAACCTCATTCATGAACCCTTTCGGGAACAAGGGGCGCAACGGACGGTCGCACAGGCGCGATGTCAAAATTTCCTTTTCATTCGGACGGCCCTCGCGCTTGAAATAGCCGCCGGGGAAACGCCCCGCCGCCGAATATGTTTCCCTGTAGTCAACCGTCAGCGGGAAAAAGTCCTGACCGTCTTTCAAGGCGCCGGCGGCCGTCACATTGACAAGCAGGTTTGTCTCGCCGAGGCTTATTGTAACCGAGCCGTTTGCCTGTTTGGCTATCGAGCCCGTCGATATTTTTATTCCGAGGCCTTCGACCTCTACACTGTATTTTTGATCCATTATCTGTTTTCTTTCTATGTGCGCCGCCGAACGGATCGGACGTTCGCCTACGGCAGTTGCGTATTCTGCAAAGTCGGCCGACTTTGCCAAAAGAATATCGGAATATTCTCCGATAAAGATTAAAATCCGAGAAATTCCCTTGGGTTTCTACGGTGTCCAAGTTAAGCCTCGGAAGATCCGCCGCCATAAGCGGGAAGCCCCAAGGCCGTTTAGCCGAAAGGCAAAACTGCCCGCGGCTTTGGCGCCCGTATCGCCCCCCGGAGACGGAAAGCCCAGTCGAAAAGCGACACGGGTCATTCCATCCGCCGGGAGACTTGCTGATTCATAGCGCGCAAAATCCGCGCGCATAAAATCCAAACACTCCGAAACCCCGAAGAGAAGCCCCCAGAGGCGGGAGGCGCAAACCGCGCCTGCCGTGCATTGAAAAAAAAGGGACATCTTCGTCCCCTTTTCACGCGCCTTAGCGGCGCAGCTTTAAACGCTGAATAAGAGCGTTGTATCTTTCAAGAGAGTGGCTCTTTAGGTAATCCAAGAGCTTCCTTCTGCGGCTCGTCATGGCAAGCAGACCCCTGCGCGAATGAAAGTCCTTCTTATTCGAGGCCAAATGCGCAGTCAAATGCGCTATCCGAGCAGTCAGGAGTGCGACCTGAACTTCGCATGAACCCGTATCTTTGTCGTCGAGACGGTATTCCTTGATTATCGATTGTTTATCTACTGTGTTGTGATCAGACATTTTTTATCTTTCTTTTTTCACAATTTTTGGCGGAAACAAAAATTCCCGCGCAGTCTCGGAAATCTGCGCGCACAACTCTGCTGCGCGCAACCCCAAACTGCCGTCTGAACCGAAGGCAAACAGACCCCCAAAGAAGGAAAAGCCCCCTCGCCCTCGGTATTGCGGAAGCGCTTTCGACAGCCGATAGCCCAAACACGTACCACATGCCCGAACCGTCAAACGCGAAAGTTTTTCTCGACGCTTACTCTGGGAGCATGCCACTTTTTCGGTCTCTATCAAGCACAAAATGAAAAAAAACACACTTTCATAAGTCTGCAACGCAAAAATTTGCAAACTGCACCACCTGCAGGGTTCAAAGAAATTGGGCATATTTGGCAGCTCAAATTGAGCAATTATCTTGACAAGCCCCCCGAAATACCCTGAAATCTCCAGGTCTTAGCGCCTTTTTAGGCGCTTTCAATACAACACATAACACAGACAGGATATGATAAAAAAACTGCTAATTGGACTTGTGCTCGCGTGCGTTGCGATATGTTTTGCGGGCGAAAAAGCGCCCGAACAGGGGAATGAGAAATATTTTAACACGTGCACTGTGGACATTTGGTCTGGCGGCGCCAAGCTGCAGACAAGTTACCCGGTAAAAAAGCGCAAAGACGGCGCGTGGCGGGTGCGAATTCCCAAGGAAGACATAAGCCAGGCGATCGACTACATAGACATAAAGATACCCGCCTGCCAGGCAAAGAAGGGCGAGGAAGGTTACTTTATCAACACGCAAAGCGCCATAGGCACGTTTAGGGAAGACAACGGAGTCTATACCGGCAACGGCAGAAATTACTACGCATTTTTCGGGATGAAGAACCCGAGAGTGACGTGGATGTGCATTGTCAAGAAACTCAGGCACGAATTCGACATGGTAGCCGAGGCCAAAGACGGAGTCTACAACGTATTTCCGCGCTTTAACATAAAGAAGATGGAAGTGCCCGCCTACGAGGACATAGTCGTCGATTTTTACGAGCTCACCGGCGACGATGCCAACTACTCGGGCATGGCCAGGAAGTACCGCCAGTACCAGCTCGACCGCGGCGAGGTAAAACCGCTTAAAGAGCGCATTAAAAACAATCCGAAGCTCGAGGCCATGGCAAAATCCATACTTATCAGAAGCCAGCACGGAGGCAAGCCGATGCCCCGCGACAAGAGGGGCAGATACATAATCAAGGATTATACGGTAGAGACGGAACTACCCATGAATGTGGCCTGCACTTGCGACCAAGTAACCGAAACAATAAAGGCGCTGAAGGCCGCCGGGTGCGACAACCTCGTCTTCCACGAAGTTGGCTGGAATATCTCCGGGCACGACGGCCGCTATCCGCAACTTTTCCCCGTCGAACCCAAAATAGGCGGAGAAGAGGCGCTCAAGCGCACCATAGAGACGGCTAAGAGCCTCGGCTACTACATTTCTCCCCACGTCAACCACACCGACGCCTACAGGATTGCCGATTGCTGGAGTGAAGACTACATAGCAAAGCGCGCCGACGGGTCTCTAATGTATGTGGGGGCGTGGGCCGGCGGAAAAGCCTACACTCCCTGCCCCGACCCGATTTTCGACTTGTTTGTCAAGGACGGTTATCCCGAGATATACAACAGGCTCGGTTTTAACGGCCTGCACCACGTCGACGTAATTTCGGCGATAGCCCCGCGCGTCTGCCACGACAAAAAACACCCGCTCAACCGCAAGCAGTGGACGCAAGCGTATCTAAGGATAATGAAATACGCGCACAAAATCACCGGAGGCTTTACTTCGGAGTGCGGTTTCGACCACGTAATCAAGTATCTTGACTGGGCCTTCTACATCAACCACCAGAACCGCCACCACAAGATGCTCGACCGCTATATTCCGATATGGCAGATTGTCTACCACGGCATAGTGCCGTCGGCTGCCTTCTACAGCGACACAAACAACAACCTCAACAAAGACTGGCCCACGATAAGGCTCCACCACGCCGAATTTGGCGGCCGTCCTGTGTACTATACAGCCACTAACGTCAAGAACGTCCCCAAAATAAAGGAGTTCTACGACGAATACCAGAAAGTGGCCCATCTTCAGTTGGAATTCATGCAGGAGCATAAAAAGCTCGCCGACGACGTTTATCTGACGGTTTACGGCGACGGCAGCCGGGTAGTCACCAACTACACCAACGCCCCGTATGAATTTGAGGGCAAAAAAGTGGCCGCCATGGACTACCTGCTAATTCCGGGCGAGGCCAAGAACTAAGCTGTTGCATACATAAGACAAAAAAAAGCGGAGGTAAAAAAACCTCCGCTTTTTTATTATTTAAACAGATACTGGCGCCAACAAACACAAACAAAGAGATTTCGATAGGTACTTTTTTGAATTGTTTAAACAAGAGCAAGCGCTAACAACCCCCATGTCATTGCCGCAAATACGGCACAAATGAACAGAATACAGACAGTGAGGCAAGCGGCTGTAAGCCGGGTTCTGTGCTTTGCGCATGCATATGCCCGCGCAAAGCGGCATTCATTTATCTGAGCCGCGAAGGGCTCCCCCCTTTCGGGGGCGCGACACACCCGACGCCATAAGGACGAGCAGCCCGAGACGTCATACATTGTCTTGCACCAAGCCGAGTTTTCCATGCCCGCTCGATTGCTCTCGCGGCGGTGGGCTCTTACCCCGCCTTTTCACCCTTGCCCGTAGGCGGTTTGTTTTCTGCGGCACTGTTCATACACGGGGGTTTGCCCCCCGCATTCCGGTTTTTCAACCGGGGCTTTGCTCTGCGGTGCCCGGACTTTCCTCTAAAGAGAAATCTCTCCAGCGAATGCCCACCGCTTGCCAAAATCTGTCAAAGAACTCAATTAACCAAAATTACCTGGCGAAAAACTCCTTAATGCAATCGCACACGTAAGATTGCTCGGCCTCTGTTATCGAGGCGTACATGGGCAACCTAAGCATTGTCTGGGCAATCTTTTCGACAACCGGCAAACTCGCCGGATGCGGATTAAATTTCAGAGCCATCGGGCATGTGTGCAGAGGCTGGTAATGGGCGTTTGTGGAAACTCCGCGCTCCTTGAGATAAGAGTGCAGCGCCCTCGCCCTGTCGGGTTCGTCGAGGTATATAAAGAAAATGTGCGCGTTTGTCTTAGCATAGGGCGGAATCTTGCAAAGATGCAGCTTCCCCTCTTCTTCGAGAGGAGACAGCATTTGCGCGTACCTGCCCCAGGCCTCAATGCGCGGCTGGGTAAGCTCGTCGGCCTGCTCAAGTTGCGCCGACAAAAACGCCGCGATAAGCTCCGAGGGTATATAGCTGCTTCCGTAGTCTATCCACGTGTATTTGTCTATCTTGCCGTCGACAAAATCTATGCGGTTTGTGCCCTTTTCGCGGATGTAGTTTGCGCGGCGGGCGAGGGCGTCGTCGTTTGTAAGCAGAGCCCCGCATTCGCCTGCTATTACGTTCTTTGTCGAATGGAAGCTAAGCGTTCCTATCTGCCCGATAGTTCCAAGATGCCTGCCCTTGTAGTAGGCGTTAAAGGCCTGGGCGGCGTCTTCGACTACCGCTATATTACGCGGCTTTGCTATGGCGCATATTGCGTCCATATCGCAGGCGACTCCCGCGTAGTGGACGGGCACTATAACCTTGGTGCGCTCGGTAATTAGGCCGGCAAGTTTGGTCTCGTCGATGTTCAAAGTGTCGGGATGGACGTCGCAGAATACCGGGCGGGCGCCGCGCAGAACGAACGAATTAATCGTGGATACAAACGTGTAAGACGGCGCTATAACCTCGTCTCCGGGCTCTATGTTGCACATTATTGCAGCCATATCGAGCGCCGAAGTGCAAGACGTCGTCAGAAGCGCGTTTTTTGCCCTCGTTATGCGGCGCAAAAGAAATTCACAGACGTTCATAAACTGCCCGCCGCCCTGCAGGGGCGAACCGTCCATGGCCTTCTGTATATACTTTATTTCGTTGCCCGTATACGACAATTTGTTAAAATCGACTCTCATATTTTCTTTTACGGCGTATTGTCTTAACATAAGAATGCCCGATTTCAAACCATATTTGGAATAAAAAAAGTCTTGACCTAAATTGCATGTAAGAGATTATCGAGAGCCACTATGGCAAACAAAGACGAAAAAAATCAGTTTAATGTTCCCGGCAAATTCTATGTCGATTCCCAGTGCATCGGCTGCGGCCTTTGCGCGTCGACGGCCGAAGGCCTTTTCGAACTCACCGACGAAGGCTGCGCTTGCGTAAAGAAGCAACCCTCGAACGATGCGGAAACGGCTCTCTGCAATGAGGCGCTCGAATCCTGCCCAGTTCAGGCTATCGGCGACGACGGCGAATAGCCCGGAAAATTGAAAATTTCCGCCGCAAAAAAAAGCGGCTTTTAAGGCGTCCCATTCGGGGCGCTTTTTTGATTTTTACCGCCATTGCCCAAGACAGAATTTTTTTATTCCGTGGCGCTTTTTGCCCAAGATTTATAAAAATAAAAGCCGAGAAAAACCATCGGTTTTTCGACGCGTTTGTTGACTCTCCGCTATAAGAAAAATAGGGGAAATCATCGGCATTTCAGGGTAGGTTCTAACTCATCTTTATCTTCCAATCTCCCCGCAACCTCGATTTCGGTGTTTGCGGCGCTTTGTTTGCCCAAGATCCGACCGCCGCACACTACGGCCGCGCGGCGCCAAAAATTTTATCCCCCCCCGACCGCAACGCTTCCAAAAAACCATGCAAAACAATATCCCCCCACAAAAAATAACCCGCGGCATATTATATAAAAATTTTTTTTAATGCTTGAAAGCGGTGGTAAGGAGAGAGAACGATGGCGGTGTTTAAGCGGATGGGCGGAGAGGTAAAAAATATGGGCTCCTCTTTCGTTCGACGTTTAGGGGAAAATCTAAAAAAAAAAGTAGCAAAAAAACACAAAAAGGTCTCCCGGGGCGAATATAACGAACTAATATACCACAGCTTTAGCTCTAACGAGCGATACATCATGCGCAAGAAGAACAAAAATCCAAGGCTTGTTGCCGTATTGCATTTTGCCCAGAGAAGTGGAAAACATCATAAAAAACTTGAATAAAATCGGGCATACTGAAAATATGTGGCGGATGAAGAAATTTCGCATAGAGGCATGGTTTGAGGGGCGCGTGCAGGGCGTCGGTTTTCGATTTAAGACTTCGCGCATAGCTACGGGCTTCGACGTGGCAGGCTACGTAGAAAATCTCGACGACGGCCGCGTTCACTTGGTCGCTGTGGGACAGGAAGGGGAAGTCCGCGCGTTTGTCGCCGAAATTTTAAAGGTTATGGATTGTTTTATAAAAAGGCACGAAGAAAAAGCCGATTTTACCGAAGAAACATATAAGGGCTTTAACATAAAACTATAAAACATGGCCGTCCCCATAGAAGTAAAGAACCTGACAAAGTACTACGGCATCGGCAAGCGCGGAATGCTGATGAAGGCTCTCGACGGCGTATCGTTTTGCCTAAACCAAAACGAAATACTCGGCCTTTTGGGCGCAAACGGCGCAGGCAAAAGCACCACGATAAAAATACTCGTGGGCGCGGTTAAGCCGAGCATAGGGCACGCGCTGATATGCGGGCAAAAGCTTTCAAAACAGCTCAAACGCAAAATAGGATATCTCCCGGAATCTCCATACTTTTACAAATTTTTGACCGGGTTTGAACTTGTAAATTTCTACGCCAGGCTCTCCGGAATGAAGGCAAAAGACGCCAGGGACGCGACGGAAAAAGCCCTTGAAATAGTCGGATTGGCGGATGCCGCCGACAGGGAGCTGGCGCTGTATTCCAAGGGCATGGTCCAGCGCGCGGGGTTGGCGCAGGCCATTGTGCATGACCCGCAGATACTAATTCTCGACGAACCGGCCTCGGGGCTCGACCCGGCGGGCACGGCGGACATGGCCGATATTATACTTAGGCTAAAAAGCCGGGGGAAATCGATACTGATATGCTCGCACTCGTCGGAGGAAGTGCAGCGGCTGTGCGACAGGGTCGTCATTCTCTCAAAGGGCAAAATTGCCGCGTGCGGCAAGCTCGACGAACTGCTCAAAAAAAGCGGGCAGACCGATATGAGATTCGAGACCGACGCAGCCGATGACATCGCCCGTATAGAGTCGGCCGCCTGCGCCATCGGCGTAAAGACAATATCAAAGCAGCCGGCGAAAATGCCGCTTTCGGAATTTTTCAGGAGGCTAGTAAAATGATTTGGCTCATTGCCGCAAATACATTCAGGGAAACGATACGCCAGCGCTTTGCGCTTTTGGCAGCAATTGTGGCGCTGGCGCTCACTGCGGCCTCAAAATACTTCCTGAGGCTCGACCTCGGGCACGACCAGTTAAAGTTCGTCTTCGACTTCGCCTCGGGAGCCATGAACTTTTTTGGGATAGTCATTGCAATATCGGCCTCGTGTTCAATTCTGGCCGCCGAATCGGAAAATAAAACGGTGATTACGCTGCTGTCTAAGTCGGTAAACGCGGCGGATTTCGCATTTGGGAAGGCTCTCGGAGTTTGCATGGCTCTTGCCATATTCGCCCTTGCCATATTCGCGGCCGCCTGCGCCTCGCTAATTATTTCCAAAGCCGACATGCCCGACGGGAACCCGGCCTATGTCAATTATGCTGGCGTGTTCGCGTACTGTTTTGTCCAGTGGCTTAAGCTCTGCATGTGCGTGGCGATGTCGGTTGCGGTATGCTCGCTTTCGCGCTCGTTTCTTTTCGCGGTGTCGGTGTCTTTTTTGTGCATCTTTTGCGCCGTGCTTTCGGAGGCGCTAACCGGGATGGGAGGGTCGAGCTGGGCGGCAAAGATTACCTCGTACGCCCTGCCCGATTTCCGATACCTCGAATCGAGCCGCATAATGGCTTTCGCGCCGATAGATTTTAAGATGCTGCTAAACATGGGGGCATATTCGGCAGTTTACATAGTCTGCGCTCTGGCTCTGGCGGCGTGGTTCTACAGCCGAAGAGACTTTTAAATGAATATGGCAACTCGAGTTCTGGCAGTCATTGCCGCGCTATCCATCGCCGGTGCGCTATCGGCGCCGTTTAAGCGCATATCAGATCCCGCGGAACTTCGGGAAATTGCATCGGCGCCCGTGGGGGGCGCGTCGATGCTGGCAATTTTAGGCGGGTATAAAAGCGTGATAGCTGATTTTATCTGGATTCGAGCCTACTGCGCGTGGGAAAAGAAGGATTCCGCCGAATGTTCGGCCTCGATCGACCTGGCCTGCTCGCTCGACCCCCAAATGGCCACATTCTGGACTCAAGGGGCCAGAATGATAGCCCAGGACATGCCCCACTGGTTCCTTGCGCGCCTGCCGAAAGCCGAGCGCGACGAAGCCTCGCTGAAGCTCTTCAGGCGCAAGCAGGCCCTTGTCGCCATTGCCCTGCTCGACCGCGGCCTAAAATTAAACCCCGACAATTTGCAAATGCTCATTGCAAAAGGGCAGATTCTAATATCTGTGGAAAAATTTGCCGAGGCCGAAAAAGTCTTTGCAAAGGCAAAAACGCTATCCGACGAGTTCTATTCGCGCAGAATATACGCCTCTCTTGCGGCAAAAAACGGCAAATTCGACGCCGCATTGAAGGAGCTTGAAAAAATGCTATCCGAGGCCGAGGCCGACAACCCCGTAAGAGCGGCCCTAACAGACGAGATACAGCGCGTAAACTCGCTAAAAAAACTTTCCGAAAAATAGGTCTAAGAAATCGAATAGGAGCGCCGCCGCACCCGCCCCATCAAAACAAGTTTTAACCGCGTAAAATGGGCGCCATAATCTTTCGTCAAATTGAAAAGACGAAAAAGCCCGCTTTTGTGCGCGGCGTCTCAAAAAGAAAACAGCACACGCCCGACAAACACAGCAAACAAAACAGCCGCCCGCCGACAAAACAGGCCGTGCGGGCGATTCGGCAACCCGAAAATTTCCTCCGCAAAAAAACGCGAAAAAAAACGACGGGAAAGAAAGGCCTTGAAAGTCCTGCCTACGCGCGGCTTACATAAGAGGCGTCTTCCGTCCGTATTTTGACCACGTCAGCCTTTTTAATAAAAAGCGGGACATTCACGACGAGGCCGTTTTCAAGCTTTACCGGCTTTGTAGCCGACGTGGCGGAATCGCCCTTGAGGCCGTCGGAAGCCTCCACGACTTTGAGGTCTATACTAAGGGGCATCTGCACCGAAACTGGCTGCCCGTCGACGTTCAATACGGTGTACTGCACGCCCTCGACAAGCCAGCGCGCGTCGTCGCCGATTACGCTTGCCGGAATTGCGACGTCGTCGAAGGTTGTGGGATTTATAAAATGGTAATCGGAACCGTCGATGTAGGAAAACTCGAGATTGCACATGGTAGTCTGGCAAAAGTCGACGTTGTCGGTCGACTTAAATTTTATGGCCGTAGACATGTTGTTTTCGAGGTTTCTGGCTACCGTCTGCACGAAGCCCAGCCTGCGTCCCGGCGTGCGGTGCATTACGCTCATTACAACGTGGGGCTTGCCGTTGAGCATTATTACGCTTCCTTTTCTTAAATCCGTAGGGTTTCCCATATATGTAAAATTTTCCGCGATTCTCCCCTCGCCAAGGAAATTTTCAAGTATTTTTAAAGGCTGCGCATTTTGATTTTTAATTTACCGCAATAAGGCCTCGATATGCGCGCTATCGATAAAGAACTTCCTTGCGCTCTGCATATCGAGAGAAATGGGGGCCTGCGCGCAAGCTCCGCAGGCGACGCTGTATTTTCTAAAAAATATCCACACCTTATCCCTTGAAATGGCAAAACCGGCAATGGAGTTTAAGATGTAGTCGGAAGCCCCAGGCGCGCCCAAATCGACCAAAAGGCCGCCTTTATAGCGGCCAACCAGCTCGCCGGCTATCAAGGCGGAAAGCCCTTCCCTTTTCGAGAAATCAAAAACGTCGAAAAGCCCTAAGTTTTTAACAGCCCCGCCCTCGCCGAAAACGAAGTTAAAGCACGTCGATTCTTCATGCCCGTGCGCTCCGCCCAAATAAGTGTCGTAGATATTGCGGCAGGAAAAGAACTTTTGCCCGTCGAAGAAAATCCTGCTGCGGGCGCAAAAAACGAGCTCCCGCGCAGGCAGGGCGGCGTCGGCCTTGTAGGCGTTGGCCTGGCGCTCAAATTCTAAAAGATGGCTGAGGAAATCGCGGCATATCGCCTCGTTTGCCTTTGCCGCGCACGCCCTAGAGTCGTCAAATTTATAAATCTGACGGCAGATTTTAATTTCCGACGAATTGCCCCCCGAAACGGGCGCGCACCCGACAACAAGCGCGCAAAGACAGGCAATTAGAATCGCCATTTTACAAACGGTTGATTCCATGTAATTCATTCAAAAAAAAGCGCCCAGAATAATTCGGGCGCATGGCAAATATGGTGAGCGTCCCTTTAGAAGCTACTTTTGTTCGAAAAACTCGTAGGTGTTCGTCCAGGAAAATTCCTTCCCGGCGGGGATGGAAATCTTGGTGAAAGGCTCTATGCAGTAGGTTTTGTGGCAGGCCCAGAAGGTCGCCTTAAGAAGGGGCCTGTCGCTGGTGATTCGCACCGCGGCGCCCGTCTTGGAATTTTTTAGGACAAAGTCGTAATTTTCGACCTTGTCGAAGCCGCAGAAGCCTCGATAGAGAATGTTGTCCTCGGGCACGGAATCGCGTATGAAATTAAGGGTGTTGCCGTTGAGCGAAGTGAGGTTGTTCTCGTCGCGCTTAAGCTCGGGATTTTTCGGCTCAAACGCGAATTTAAGCGAAATTGCAGGAGAGGACCTCTCCCCGTCAAGCATGAAGAAATTATGGCAGTACACCGTGCATTCTATAGGCTTATCGCCGGTGTTCTTAAGAATATGGCGTATCTTCATAACGGGCTTGCCGGGCACAAGCTCAATAATTTTAGTATAGTCGTACGAGGCTATGTGGCTGTTGAGCTTCTGGTTGTACTCGACGGAATTCTCGTCGGCCTTGCAAGTCCATTTCCCGCCGTCGACAATCTCGTAGGGAACGCGGAACGTGTACTGGCTGTCGTCCTTTTTTCTCAAGAGGCCGACTCCTATCTTAAGGAATGTCTGGCCGGGCTTTGCATCTTCGTAGCCTATCTGGGAAAACTCCTCCACAGGCCCGCAAATCGTATCGTGAAAATAAGGGTCAAAGTTGTTGAACCACTCGCCGAAATACTCGTGGTTTTTGTACTTCAACGAATAGATTACGCCCGACCAATCGAAGCGCTGCCCGCGATAGAAATTATCGGGCCTCCCCGTTCCGGTGCCCACTATCGCCTCTATTTCGGAATTTGATATCGTCGCCTGCGGGAAACCGCGCGAGACCGTGGAATGTGAACCAGCGCAGGAAGCAGATAGCACCGCGCATAGCAAAGCCGTTGTATTTTTCATATTCATATGTTGTTAATTAGTAAAATAGCGCCGCTAAAAATAACCGCGAAGCGCCACAAATATCTAAAGTTATTCCGCCTTAGTCAAGCCCATAACGCCCGCAATCACGCAGACGCAAATAAATAGGCGGCAATAAGCGGTCGCAAAACATTCCCCACCCGGTCTCATTGCCCGACTTTCCAAAATGGCGCCAAGCCGGAGGGCGCAAAAAGACATTTTCAAGCGCACAGCACGTGGCACAAGCAAATGGCGCGCGCGGAGAAAAGGGCGCATACAAAAGCGGCACCTGCGCGCTAAAAGCAATAAGGCCCCGCCATCCTATCGCGCTCCCGCAAGTCAAAAAGTTAAATTATTTTTTTGAGTCCGTCTGTTGCGAAAGAGATGCCGCTTTCTTGGAAGCCGCCGCACCGCGCTTTCGCGCAATATAAAGAACGGCAAAATACGTCAGGGGCGTCATAATTGCAGCAAACAAAATTCCGCCGACAAAAAATCCTATTACAATATCCATTCCCAGCGAGGCCAATGCCGAAAAGCTGTTTTGTTCTATGACCATTGCCATAGCCTGCTTAAGCTCGGAATACGGTATAGTCCTGCCCGTCAGTATTGCGCCTATATAGCACTGCACGGGGTATATGACAAACACTGTAAAATGGTTTGTTATAAACGTGCCTACAATCGCGCCGGTTTTGCTGCCCTTTAGAATAAACGAAGTAGGTATTGAAAGAAGCAGCTGAAACCCGAAAGGTATAAGGCAACCGTAAAACATGCCTATCGACCACCCCCGGGCAATGTACTCCGGGGAAGCCTTTTCAAGGACGATTTTGTCGTACAAGAACCGCCATTTCTGAATAAAAAATTCTTTTACACTCATCGCTAAAAAACATGCAAAAACGCGCAGGCGCACTTCCGCTTACGCGCAATCCCCGAGAGTATCGACATTATGTAGCATCTTTTCAAGCATAAATAAAAAAAAACGCAAGGCGGCCAAAGCGACACCGGGCAACCCGGTATTCTCAAGCGCATTTATATTTAAAATCAATAAATTGCGTATTTAGAAAGCTCTCTGCGCTGTTCCGAAGAATACGAGTAGATTTTCATAAGGGCTATAATCCACCAAAGTATGAATATGGCTATGTTAAAGCCTATTATGGTGTTAAACTCGCCTTTTGTGAGCCTTATGGGGGAGACGCAGTCTATAATGAGAATATGCGCCGAGGCAAAAGCCAGGGTAAAGACGAGAGCCAGCATTATGCCCAAGTCAAATATCGTAAGGTTTTTCACCAGCACATTGTTGCGCTTTGGCTTTATATGCTGCCCGAAATAGCTAAGATAGGCGAATGGGCCAACGATGATTACGTCGATAAAAAACAACACGACGGAAACCGATATCCTGTAGCTTGATACAATTGCGCGCTTCTTCTGCTCGCTAAAATCCGGGAATTGGGCGGAGACTAGCTTTAGCTCCTCGGTGGAAATAGTGTTAAAATATATGAGAGTAAGAACCGATATGAGAAAAAACAGGGCAAAGAGCTTTGTGGAAAAAGCCCCGGGATCGTCGTCTTCCATTCTTATTCCGGTTGCCATGCGCGCCAATAACAGTGGACGTTCCGCGGGGTGAAATCAAGTTTTTTTTGGAGTAGAACAAAAAAGACGGCAAAAATGGCTGTACTTTGCCCTGCAGCCGAAGTAAAAAACAGGCGCACTTTTTGCTAAAAAAAGTGTCTAAGAATTTCAACGTACAAAGTAAATATCAACTATGGACTACAAATTTAAAGCTGAAGTAAAACAAGTACTGGATATTGTCGTCAACTCTCTCTACACGGACAAGGAAATATTCGTCAGAGAGCTCGTCTCCAACGCTTCCGACGCCTCGAGCAAGGCCCGCTATGCAGCGCTGGCAGCAGGCCAGCAGGCCCCGGAACTGGAAATAAAAATAACCACCGACAAGGACGCAAACACCTTCACCATCGAAGACTCGGGCTGCGGCATGAGCGCCGACGAGCTCCTCGAGAACTTGGGCACAATCGCCCATTCAGGCTCAAAAGCCTTCGTAAATGCCCTGAAGGAGAACAAGGGGCAGCTCCCGGAGGGGCTGATAGGCCAGTTCGGCGTCGGCTTCTACAGCGTCTTTATGGTGGCCGAAAAGGTAGATGTCTACACTAAGGCGGACGGCTCAAACGCCCAACACTGGTCCTGCGACGGATCGGAAGACTTCACCATCGAGGATTGCGACAAACCCGAGCGCGGCACAAAAATAGTAGTAAAGCTCAAGGGCGACTACAAGGAATTCGCCTCCAAAGAGCCCGTCAAGGCCATTGTCGAAAAATACAGCGCCTTTGTCGACTTCCCCGTCATTATCGACGGCGAGAAGCTACAGGCAAAACAGGCCATTTGGCTGAAATCGAAATCGGAGCTGACTAAGGAGCAGTATGAGGATTTCTACAAGTATTTTACCGGCTCGTACGCCGCGCCGACGGATTATCTCCACTTTAAGTCGGACGCGCCGCTTGAAATGAGCGCGCTAATATACATACCCGCGGAAAACCCCGAGGCGATGGGCTGGGGCAAATGCCAGTGCCAGGTGAGCCTGTACTGCAAGAAGGTGCTAATAGACCCCGAGCCGAAGAACTTCTTTCCGGAATGGATGCGTTTTGTCAAGGGAGTGGTGGACAGTTCCGACATTCCGCTTAACATATCCCGCGAAAGCATGCAGGATAGCGGCCTGACCGCAAAGATAGGGCGCCTCGTGCAAAAGAAGTTCATAAAACATCTAGCCGAAACGCTGAAAAACGACCCGAAAAAATACGACGAATTCTTCAAAAAGTTCGGCAAATTCATAAAGGAAGGCGCTTCGATAGACTTCGAAAACAAGGGCGAGCTCGCTAAGCTGCTGCGCTTCGAGTCGAGCCTTTTCCAGAAGGGTCAATACGTAAGCCTGGGGGATTACATCGGCAGAATCAAGCCCGACCAAAAATCAATATACTGCGCCTTCGGGCCCGACAGAAACGCGATAGAATCGGCGCCCTACATAGAGGCCTTCAAAGCGCGCGGGATAGAGGTTCTGTACCTATTCGAGCCCATAGACACCTTCATGATAGGCAACATCGGCGAGTACGATGGCAAGAGGTTCGAAAACATAGACAGCGCCGAAATAAAGCTTGAGGATATCCCCGAAAAGTCCGACCCGAACCCTATGCCTGAGGACAAGGTGAAGGAACTAAAGGACTGGGTCAAACAGACTCTCGGCGACGAGGTAAAGGAAGTCCTCACGAAAGGGCGCTTGGTCGACAGCCCTGCGGCTGTTCTCAACGCCGATTCGATTTCTCCGCAGATGAGGGCGATGCTAAAGGCCATGAACGATTCTCCCCTGCCCAAGCCCGTAGTGGATTTCGAAATAAATACAAAAAGCCCCGTGATAAAGAATCTGGCCGCGCTGAAGGAGTCGTCGCCGGAACTTGCTAAATTGGTGCTCGAACAGATATTCGACAACGCACTTCTAAGCGCGGGGCTGCTTGAAAACACGACGGAAATGTCGAAGCGCCTAAACGAGATTTTAGCGCAAATAAAGGCATAGGAAAAAGTGGGCGCCATGTGCGCCGCGCTGCGCCCCCCCCATGCAAAAAGTCCCCGTTTGGGGACTTTTTTTATTTGCCTGCCGACTGCGATTATCCAATATGACCTGCGATATTGAAGCCCGGTGTGGTAAAAAATCCAATGAAGTTAATTATATTTGCAAGCGGGCGCGGCAGCAACGCGCAGGCGATAATAAGGGCGACCCAAAACGGTCGGCTTGGCAATGTGCGCGTATTGTCGCTTGTAAGCGACAATCCCGATGCGCCCGCCCTAAAAATAGCCTCGGATGCCGGCATCGAGGCCGTGTATATGGATCCGATGCGCAAGGGAGCCCGCCTCTCTCAGGAGGCTGCCGACAACTACATTAAATACGTAAAATCGAAATCTCCCGATCTGATTGTGCTGGCCGGATTCATGCGGATTCTCCCAGAAAACTTCGTAGAGGCCTTCGATGGCAAGATAATAAACCTCCATCCGAGCCTGCTGCCAGCCTACAAGGGCAAAGACGCAATAAAGCGCGCATTTGAAGCCGGCGAAAAAGTGTGCGGCTGCACGATACATTACGTCAGCGCAGAGCTCGACTCGGGAGAGATAATCATGCAAAGCAGCGTGCCCATAGAAAAATCGGACACCCTCGAAAGCCTCGAAGAAAGAGTGCACGCGGCCGAACACGAACTCATAGTAAAGGCAATACAAAAGCTCTCGTAAACATGCATGTTGGATCGTATCGCGGAAGAGGACTCAGCAGGTTCAGAACCCTGAACACAGCCGCCTTTTACGTCGAAATCAAGGACAAATCCGACATAGCGGCAGCTTTTGAAGCCGCGCGAAAGAGAGGGCTTAAGGTTTTTGTCCTCGGGGGCGGCTCCAACGTATTCTTTGAAAATTCGGAAATAAAAAGCGCCGTCATAAAAAACTCTCTGCCTGCAAAAATCGAGCATCTGGGCGGCGACCTGTACAGGGTTTCCTCGGGGCTTGAAATGATGCAGCTGCTCAATTTCGCCCTTAAGAACTCGCTGGATTGCTGCTATTATCTGGCGAGCGCCCCGTGCCAGGTCGGCGGGGCAATTGCAATGAACGCCGGAAGCGGAATAAAGGACGGCCTTAGCGTATCCGACTTCGTTGAGAGCGTCGAGTATTTCGACGGGAAAAGAATAATAGAAACGCCAAAGTCCGATATAGACTTCGGCTTTCGCCACACCACGTTCCTTGAAAAAGAAACTTTCATAATATCGGCCGTGCTGCGCCTGCCGCGCAAAAAAATCGACGGAAACCCCATACGGGAGCGCCTCGAATGGGCCTGCAAAAACCAGGACTTGGAATCCAACAACTGCGGATCTCTATGCGATAAATACTACGCGCCGATTCTAAAATTAGCCCGCATGCTTTTTAAGTTCGCGCCCGCGGGGCTAAGCGAAAAAAAACTCAACTGGGCCGTCAATAAATCAGACAACCCCGTATGGCTTAAGAGTCTTTTGCGCTTGATATCGCTGCTTCACTCGATGCTCGGGAAAGCTCTAAAATTTGAAATAAGGATAGTGCCCTAATTTAATTTCCGCCGCACATTATTAACGGCTCATAAAAAAGTTAAAACGCCCTAAAAACGGGCGCGGCAGGCACGCGGAACCTCAAAAAGCTGCGCGCAAGCCTGGGGCTGATTGCAGTGTAAAAGGCGCCCTACGCCCCCAAAGGCCTACGCTTTCCTCGAACATCAAAAGCACACCCACTCTGCGCAGTAGCGCCCCCCCACCCCTCAAAAAAAAAACAAGTACCGCCCCCGAAAAAAGAAGCAAACAAATCGCGCTTTTTTTATCCCGCGCCGAGGCGTGGCCATTCAAGGCGCGCGGCGGCCGCGCGAGCCTTGCAAGAAGAATTTCGTTCACGCATTTGCGCGATGCTTCTTGCGCATTATGGAAATCTCATAAACAAAAAGACTTCTCCGCCGGCAAAACTGGCGCCAGTCAGACTCGGAATAAACTGCCGCGCCGAGAAACTGCTTTCCCACTTTTAGGAGGCCTGCGCGGGCGGCAGCGTGTTTGGGATGAAACGCGGCAGTTTGTCTATCGGAGGAAAGGGAAAGAAAAAACTGGGAAGATTGAGAAATGAAAAATATGGGATAAAAAAATACCTCTTTGCGCTATTGCGCCGAATAGGGACTACCCAGGGGTCTGTATTTTATCGGTCCGCGGCGTTTAAACATGGTAAAGAATTCGGAATCTTTTGCCCAAGTTGCGCCTGCGTCGCTATAATTTATAAAACGTCGCGTGGAGCCGTCTTTGAGCTTTACGTCGAAGGCCACCTTGGCGCCGCCTACGTTTACGCACGAGGCGTCGACTTTGTCAGCCGATATCATTTTCACGTCGGCGCCCTTCGCGCAATCGGGCTCAAAACGCCTGTCCATAGACAGGACAAAGGGCCCGTATTTAAGGTACAAGACGTCTGTGTTGCCTGGGATATTCATCAGCCGCACATATGCGCCGAGATCGATTTTTACGGCGTCGTTCTTAGCCCATTTGCGCGCAATGTCAAAGTATGTCCCGGCGCGTATGTCGCCCGAAAGCCGCTCGCCGTTAAGCCAGATTTTGGCGTTTGAGCTCCAGTCGGGAATATAGAGCCGAAGCGTAAATTCGGAGTCAGTTTGCGCGTCGACGGAAATCTCGGCCAAGCTGTTGCGCCCCCACTCGAGGCCGCCTATTTTCAGGTCGACAGAACCGCCCCTTACGGGAAGTTTTGCAGAGCCGTTTTCATAAATATTGACTACCGCCCCGCCGTCAAAAGTCATATAGGCGCACTTTGGAATGGTGAAAATGCCGCGCGGGCCGCTCGCAACGCAGCAATGCATTTTAAAGTCGGGCTCTCCGGGCGCCTTCGGGGAGTTGTCTTCCCACGGGTTCGGACCTTTTCTGCACTGCGCAACCGCCGCCTTTCGGACTCCGTTAATCGGGCTATTGTGGCACCACCAAGACGAATCGGGCTTTTGAGCCGAAGGCAGGGCGTTATATGCGGCAAGCTCGATGTCGGACATGTATATCGGCTTGCCGGTTAGGCGCAAAAGTTGGAGGGAAAATTTTATGAGAGTGGCCGTGACGCAAGTCTCCTGCCATTCGGCGGTACCGAGGTCTTGAAGGTACTTTGAGCGCTTGAGCTTTTCGTGGATGCCGCAGGACCCCGTTATTAAAGTCTCGCTCTCGCGAATCGAGGAGGCCATGTTTTCTGAGGCCTTCAAGTAGTCGGAAATCCCCGTGATTCTGTACATTTCAAGCAGGCCCTCAAAACAGCTCATCGCCTCGTAGGCCTTCGAGCCGCCGCCGGGATAGTCGGGAAACTTGGGATCGCCGGGCTTTGGAAAGACGTCGGTGACTACCCAGCCGTCGCGCATTCTCTCAAAGACGTCAAAACTCCACGAAGAGTCTTTTTGACGCCTAATTATGTACTTTGCAAAATCGAGATAGCGCCCGCAACCCGTGTACTGGTAGAGCAAGGCCATGGGCTCGAGAATGCTCGACGAGGGAAGGCCGAACCACTGGCCTATCCTGCATATGTCTTTTTTGCCGTCGCCGACGCTCTCGAGAATGCAATCGGCATGTTTGCAAGCCGCTTCTAGAACGAAAGCCTCGCCGGTGCGCTCGTACTCGGCAAGCAGGCCAAGCAGCGTGTATTTTCGCCCCCATAGATCCCACGACTGGTCCGTAATTACGGAATTGACTGTCGGCATTTCATGAAGGTCCCACTGGGGCGTGACAGTCTTTATGGCGCCTTTTGCGTCCTGGGTCTTAATTATCTGAGCTGCCGAATAACGCAGGAGCTTGTCAAGCTTTTGGCTATGGCTGTACCTATAGGCCCAGACAGCCGACGTAAACCACTTCCCCCAAAATTCGCTCTTCCAAAGCCTTGTCTCTTTTCTGGCTTTAAACGGATACGCAAGCATGTCGGGGTCTCTCGACTCCACCCCTTTTAGCGTCTGAGCCAACCACTGCCCCATTGCACCCTCGAGACGCACGGAATTTTCCGGCGATACGGCGTACACGTCGGTCTTTTTCAAGACGACAGGCATTTCCACCGCACAAACAAAAGAAGCGGCCAAAACCGCCAAGGCAAAAAAAGCAAACGACTTCATCGGCATCCTCCCAACTGATCGGACGTAAACAAAGTCCTCGCACAAAGTCAATAATTTTTACACACATCCCCACCGGATTTAAAAGCGGCCCCGGGAAAAAAATGCTTGCCTAAAATAGGCGCGAAGGCACTCTGAGATGGCATGAAGAGAGCACTTACAATTGCGGCGGCCCTTATCGCCGTTTCGGCGTCCGCCTTTGATGGAACCCTCGGGCGCTACGGGCTGAAGGAAGTCAAGGGCGACAATGCCCTCGGCATTAACGAGAGCGCGGCCGACTGTCTGGATAATTTTTCGTGGGCCGACGTGTTGGGAACGAACTCGCCCAGCCGCACATCGATAGAGGCCTCATACCAGTTTAATCCGGTTCTGGCCGGGAAAAAAATAGCAAACCACGCCGCGGTATTTACCATTGAGGACCGCCGCGGGCTCTTTAGCGGCGAAAGCTACACCCAGGTGGTATATACATACAATACAACCGGCAACTACGCATCGAAAATAGAGCTATACCAGGGCTGGAAGTACAACATCACAGAGTACCTTCAAATCGATATCGGCGGCAATTTTATATTTACTGACATGCCCGTCTACGGCGATTTCCGCCCGGCGACGCTCGGCGGCGGATGCTGCGACAGCGGCAATATTTACTTTGGGTTCATCGGCGACATAGATTACCTTCAGCCCTTTATCTGCTACCAGTACGACTTCGGATTCTACACGAGCGAATTTCGGGCCGGCATAAACCCCAAGTATGACTTTGGCGGCGCGCTCGACGGATTGACCGTAGGCGCCAACATATTCGGCGCATACGTGCACTGCGACAATTTTTACTACATGGACACAATCAAGGCCACCGAATCTTACTGGTACGTCAATGCGGCCTGCTACGCCGAATATAGCTTCACAAAGAATTTCTACGCCAGGGCGTGCGTTGGGTATTCATACAACACGAGCGACGGCGTCAAAAATTTAAGCGCCTACGACATAGGTCCAAACGCCAACGTATTTACGTCGTTTTCCATAGGATACGCTTTTTAGCCATTAGAAGAAGCGGTATCGGCGCGGCGAAATGCCGCCTGAGCGCCACCTTGGGGCGCGCGGGCGCCCTGCCCTTCTCCGACCATTTAGTTTCGAAGCAAAGCCTGCGCGTTATACGGCATTAGGCTATCGCGCGCGGCAATAAGCAATAAACAAGGGGGCACTAAGGGAAAAAAATGGAAGCAACCACCTCCTTAACAGGCGGGCGTACTTGGCGTTGCAATGAAATACTTAAAAAAAAAGCGCCCGCGGGGTTTCCGCGGCGCGCTTTTTTTGGGGCCTGCATTGGTGCCTTAAATCAAGCGAGACCTTGTTTTGTTTAATACCTCTACTTTTGTTTCTTGGGCGCACCGAGGCGCGTCCATAAAAATTCCGGATCGCGGAAGAAAGAATCGAAGAAGAGGAGCTGATAGGCCAGCGAATTTCTCCAATACGGCCAATTGTGCTTGCCGGGGCGCGTCGTGTAGTCGTGCGGTATCTTATGCTCCAAAAGTTTTTTGTGCAGGCTTTCATTTGCCTTGTAAAGGAAATCCTCAGTGCCGCAGTCTATTATTATGGCGAGATTGTTGGGCTTTAGAAGTTCCACTTGGTTCATAATTGTGTGGGAGTCCCAAACGCCCTTGTTCTTCTCGTATTCGCCGAGCGAGGCAATCATATTTTTGTTCTTTGGGAACTGGCGTATTTCCACCCCGCCGCTAGTCGAGCCGCACGCGCCGAAAATATCCTGGTGGCGGAAAGCGTTCCAAAGAGCGCCGTGGCCGCCCATGCTAAGGCCCGCTATGGCCCTCGCCTTGCGGTCGGCTATCGTGCGGTACTTGGCGTCGACTTGTCCGACGAGCTCCTTCGAGATGAAGGTCTCGTAGCGCAGCGACGCATCGACCGGGCTGTCCCAATACCACGAATTCTTTGCATCGGGGCATACAATTATCATAGAATACATTGACGCCAGCCTTTGAATATCCGGCCGTATAGACGGCCAGGCCGTGTGCGAACCGTCCTGCCCGTGGAGCAGGTAAAGCACGGGGAAGCGCCTGTTGGGTTGCCTATAGTAGGCGTTCGGAAGGATTACCGTAGCCAAAACGTCCTTGTTCATGGCCTCGCTTCTAAAAGGCACTATCGAGACGGCGCTCTTAGGCGCCTTAAAAGGCCTTGCCGCTACGACTCTGGAGGCTTTCTGCGCCTCGGCCTCTTTTGGCTGTCCAAATATGACGGAAACAAGCGTCGAGTTGTCCCCGTTTTGGGTTTTGACTGCGGCGCCGTGCGTCCTGGAAAATGGAACCGAGTAGGCGGGAACTCCGGCGCAGAAGACTACGGCCGCCGCCGACAACAAAATATATGCGAGTTTAAGTTTCATACGTCGGCGTATACAAACCCGCGCCCAAAATTTTGCAAATAAATAAAAAGAGGGAACAAAAGGGGGTTGAAAATGTCGGTAAATGGCGTAGAAAAAGATCGGGAGCGCAGGGCTTAAAGTATCCGCTGAGCGCGCCATTGCGCACGCGTTAAAAAAAAACGCCTTTTTTCCGACAAATAGTAAAAACGTAAAAATTTATGAGCATGAATCTAACGGAAATAAACGACATGGTAAAATCCACCAGCGAATGGACCTCGCTGTTGAGAAACGAAATGGGCAAGGTTCTCGTCGGCCAGAAATATCTCGTCGACGGGCTGCTCACAGGCATACTGGCCAACGGCCACGTGCTTCTGGAGGGCGTGCCGGGCTTGGCAAAAACGCTCGCCGTAAAAACTATGGCGGCGGCCATGGACTCGAAATTCAGCAGGATACAGTTTACCCCCGACCTGCTTCCCTCCGACATAGTAGGAACTCTTATATACAACCAGCAAAAAGGTGAGTTTCTAACCCAAAAGGGGCCGATATTTGCAAACATAGTCCTGGCCGACGAAATAAACAGAGCTCCCGCGAAAGTTCAGAGCGCGCTTCTTGAGGCCATGCAGGAGAGGCAAGTGACGATAGGCTCGCAAACGTACGACCTCCCCGAGCCGTTCCTGGTCTTGGCCACACAAAACCCCATAGACCAGGAGGGCACGTACACACTGCCCGAGGCGCAGGTCGACAGGTTTATGCTAAAGCTCAAGGTGGGCTATCCCGACAAGAAGGAGGAGCGCCTAATTCTGGATTTGATGGCAAAGACAAAGGTAAGCGAGGCTGTAAACGTGGTTGTAACGCCCGAGAAAATAATGTCCTCGCGCGAAGCCGTCGACAAAATCTACGTGGACGACAAAATAAAGGACTATATCGTCGACATAGTGTTTGCCACCAGGGAGCCGCAAAAATACGGCCTTGGAGAGCTTGAGAACATGATTGAATTCGGGGCCAGCCCGAGAGCTACGATAGCCCTCACCCTCGCAGCCAAAGCGCACGCTTTCCTGCAGTCGCGCGGATACGTTGTTCCGCAGGACATAAAGGACGTCGCCTTCGACGTGCTGCGCCACAGGATAATAGTCACCTACGAGGCGGAAGCCGAGAATATATCGTCGGAGGACGTCATATCGAAAGTTCTCAATAAAATCGCCGTTCCATAAAAAGCGACGTCTTGCAGCAAAGCAGGTATGAGCGACAAAATTACAGACATGCTCAAGAAGGTGCGGCAGATAGAGATCCGCACCAACCGCAACGTAAGCGACGCGCTCGCCGGGGCCTACCACAGCGTCTTTAAGGGGCGCGGCATAGACTTCGAGGAATCGCGCGAATACGCATTCGGCGACGAGATTAGGACAATCGACTGGAACGTGACCGCGCGCGTCGGCAAAGCCCACGTAAAGAAGTTCCGCGAAGAGCGCGAGCTTACGATGATGATAGCCGTAGACTTGTCGGCGAGCGGCAATTTCGGCAGCGGCGACATATCCAAGAGGGAGCTTGCAGCCGAACTTGCCAGCACGCTCGCCTTTTCGGCCGCGCGCAATAACGACAAGGTCGGGCTTGCAATTTTTACCGACGGAATGGAGCTAATCATTCCCCCGCACAAGGGCAGGCGGCACATTTTGCGCCTCATACGCGAAATTTTGTTTTTTGAGCCCAAGCGCAGGGGGACGAACATAGCCGGAGCTTTGGACGAGATAAACCGCATGCTCAAGCGCAAGGCGATCGTCGTTCTCATAAGCGATTTTCTCCAGGGGCCCGACGGCAAATTGCCCGACTACCGGAAGGATTCGCAAATATTCAAGGCCCTCGACATAACCAACCGCCGCCACGATCTCGTATGTTTTGAGCTGATCGATCCGCGCGAACTCGAGCTTCCCGAGGGGCTGGGGGTGATAACGCTCGAGGACTCGGAAACCGGGGAGGTCGTCGAGGTGAACACATCAAGCCGCGCCGTTATAGACGAATACGCCCGGATCAACGCAGAGCGCGTAAAAAATTTCAAGGCGGCGCTTGCGCGCTGCAAGATAGACTTGCTCGAGGCCCGGACCGACAAGCCGTTTTTGGCCACGCTGCGCAACTTCTTCAAAAGACGCTCACACAAATGAAAAGGATTTTAGCACAATTACTGGTTGCCGCCTCGGCGCTGTGCGCTTTTGCGCAGGCGCCGACGGTAAAGCTCGAGCCGGATTCCCCGGCCGCGCAGATAGTTCCTCAGCGGCAATCTCCCCAAATGTTGCAGATGGCACCGCAAGGGGGTCAATCGCCGGTTTTGCAGGGGGGACAGGCCAATGCCGAGGAGCAAAAAAAGATTCGGCAACAGAAACTCGAGGCAAAACGGAAGGCCCTCGAAGGGCTTTTCGGCCAAATAAGGCCGGCAACCGGCAAGATGGGCCCGTCGTTTTTGGAAAGCAATTTGTATTGGCTTATAGGCGGCATTGTGGCGGTGGTTGCAGTCGTTTTGCTTCTGTTGCGCAAGCGCCATGTCAAGCCGAAAACGCCGTACGAAGTTGCGAAGCTGCGCTTTGAGAACGCACCCAAGATTTACGGCGATTTCGGGCCCAAGGCCTATGCCGAGGAGGTCAGCCAGATTGTCAGAGACTACATCGACGCGGTCTATCAAATACCCGCGCCCGAGCGCACCACGGAGGAATTCCTGGCAATAGCCGGCCAATCCGAACACTTTGACGGCGAAGCCAAAGCAGACCTCGAAAAGATTTTAAAACTGGCCGACATTGCCAAGTTTGCCCGGCACGCATTCAGCGAAACCGAAAAAGACCAAATATTGCAGTCGGCCGAAAAGTTCGTCGAAGCCGACGAGCAGAAACGCAGGCAAACCACACAGAAACAAAAATGAACTTTGATTTTGCAAATCCGGAATTTTTATGGGCGCTGTTGCTGTTGCCGGTGCTTGCTCTGTTAAGGAGCGCCGCCGGCAAGAACGCGGCCGTCAGTTTTTCGAGCGTTGCGGTGGTCGGAGAGGCCGCCAAGAAAAGCAGGGCCAAGGCGGGCACAGTGCGCTTTTTGTTAACGCTTATATCACTTGCGCTGTTGATAGTGGCTCTGGCGCGGCCGCGCCAGGGACAGGGATACGTTGAAAGGGAGGAGAGCGGCATAGACATAATGCTTACAATAGACCTCTCCGGCTCGATGGCGGGCCTCGACCTGACGGAGGATCCCGACAGGCCCATGACGCGCATAGACGCCGTCAAGAAGGTAATAGACGAATTTATACGCAACCGCCCCGACGACAGGATAGGCATGACGGCCTTCGCCGCAAACGCCTTTCTTGTCTCGCCGATGACGCTTAACCACGACTGGCTTTTAAAGAACCAGCAGCGCCTCGACATAGGCGCCATCGATCCCGACCGCACGGCCATAGGCTCGGCAATCGGGCAGAGCGTCAATAAGCTCAGGGCGTTAAAGAATTCCAAAAGCAAGGTCATAATACTGCTTACCGACGGCGAAAACAACGCCGGGAAAATAACCCCGCTTGCCGCGGCTGAGGCGGCGGCGACGTTCGACATAAAGATATACACCATATACGTCGGCAACGAGGGTCGCGTGCCCGCGGCCGCGCTCGACGAAAACAAGAAGGTAATACGCGACCGCTACGGCAATCCGGTCCACTCAGGCCTGTACACCATAGGCGAAGGCGACACGACAACGCTCCAAAAGATAGCCGAAATCACCGGTGGAAAGTTCTACCGCGTGCGCACGCTGGATCAACTAAAGGAAGTTTACCGGGAAATAGACAAACTCGAAAAGACACCCGTGAAGCTGAGAAATTTTACATCGTACATAGAGCTGTTCCAATACTTTGCCGCGGCGGCGCTTGCGGTGCTGGCGCTAAAGTTGGCGCTCTCAAACACCCGTTATAGAATTTTGCCATGAACTTTGAATCACCAATTTGGCTATATGCAGCGGCGCTGGCCATTCCGGCAATCTTGGCCGTGTATTGGCTGGCCGCGCGAAACAGGAAAAGAAGCCTTTCAAAATTTGTATCGGCAAAGCTGCTGCCCGATCTTTCAAGAACGCGCAGCCCGGTAAAATCGGCGCTGAAGAACGCTGCGTTTTTGCTCGGGGTGACAGCCCTCATGATAGCATTGGCGCGCCCTCAGTACGGATACAGGTGGGAGGAAAGCCGCACGAAAGGCGTCGACGTGATTTTCGCAATCGACGTATCAAAGAGCATGCTCGCCGAAGACATGGCTCCAAACAGGCTCGAAAGGGCCAAACTTGCCGTCATAGACATTTCCGAAATGCTAAAAAGCGACAGGGTCGGGATTGTGGCCTTTAGCGGGCAGGCGTTTTTGCAGTGCCCCCTAACGCTCGACTACGACGCATTCAGAATGTCGCTGGATGTCCTCGACACGAGCGTAATCCAGCGCGGCGGCACTAATATAGCAGCCGCCATAACCGAGGCGCAAACGGCCTTTTCAAGGAGTTCAGGGCGCAAGATACTGGTGCTTATTAGCGACGGCGAGGAGCTTGAGTCGTCGGCGCTTGAAAAGGCGAGGCAGGCCGCCGAACAAGGCATAGTAATATATACGCTCGGCGTCGGAGACCCCCGCGGGCAAAATATCACAATAACTGAAAACGGACGCCCCGAAAAGTTGCGCGACGCAAACGGTGCGCTTGTAACTAGCAAACTCAACGAAAATCTTTTGCAGGAGGTGGCCAAGACTTCGGGAGGCTTCTATAACAGGCTTTCGCCCGAAGGCATAGAGGCCATAATCAAAGACGGCATAGACAAGGGCCCGCGCAGCGAGATATCCTCAAGAATGAAGCGCACCGCCATAGAGCGCTTCCAAATTCCGCTTGCAATAGCAATAGTGCTCTTGGCGTTGGAAACGCTAATAGGCACAAGGCGCTTTTTCGCCAGGGGCGCCCTGCCCGCGGCAATTCTTTTGGCTGCGCTCGCGCCCCAGGGAAATGTGCGCGCCGACGAAAAGCAAGCAGCCGACGGTCCCGCGATAACCGCGGAGGCGACAGCCCCTAAGGCCAGTGAGGCCGACAGCCCCGCCAAAGACGCTCCGAACGCCGTACAATCCGAATCGGAAGGAGCTAAAAAGACAACCGTCAAGCTTGAGGAGGAAAAACAGCCTACGCCCAAGAGCCTTTTTAACGACGGCGTGCAGTCGTATAACGACGCCAAATACGGAGACTCGCAAAGGCTCTTCGAAGACTCCATGAAGCTTGATCCGGCCGATTTCGACCTCCACTGCAAAGCCATCTACAATACGGCCAACGCCAAGTATAAAACGGCAATAGACCCGCTCTTGCAAGCCCCATCGCCCGATGAAATAGGCGCGGCGATAATGCAGACAAACGCCGCCTCGCAGGCGGCCGCCGCCCAGGGCGCCCAACTGCTAAAGCAGGGCCTGCCCCTGCTGCAGCAGGAAAAGCAAATGCTTTCCCAGGCAAAAGACGAAAAGCAAAAGGCTCAAGCCATGGAAAAAAGCCCGCTTAAGAACCAGCAATTTCAGCAGGCTCTAAAGCAGGCAATCCAGCAGTGCCAGGCCGTAGAAAAGGCTCCCGAAGAAGTATCAAAAAGCATACAGCAAGGCCAGTCGGCTTGGAAACAGGCAAAGGAGATTGTGGACGAATCCGCAGACCTTTACGCAGACGCCCTGAGCCTAAACCCGCAATTCAAAGACGCAGCCCAAAACGAAAATACGGCGCGAAACACGTCTAAGAACCTCGAAAAGCGGCTGAATGCTTTCGGAGAACTCCAGCGGCAAAACGACGACTTAAAACAGGCCGCACAAAATTTGCAAAAGCTGAGAAAGGAACTCGAAAAGCTCGTCCGCGACGACAATCAACAAAATCAGCAAAACCAGCAGAACAACCAAAACCAACAGAATCAGAACAAGCAAAACCAACAGAATAACCAAAATCAGAATCAACAGAACCAGAATCAGCAAAACAACCAGAATCAAGATCAGAAGAACCAGCAAAATCAGAGTCAACAAAACCAGCAAAATCAAAGCGACCGGAATCAACAGAATCAGAACAACCAACAGAACAAGGATCAACAGAAGCAAGACCAACAGAACCGGCAGGACAAACAGAATCAGGGACAGAAAGACCAGCAAAACAAACAGGATAAGCAAAACAATCAAGACAAAGGCAGCCAAGACCGGAAGGACTCCTCAAAGCGGGACGATCGCCAGCAAAAAGCGCAAGACCAGCGCAAAGACAAACAGGACAAAGACGCCAAGAACGACGATGGCGGATCGGAACGCAAAAATGCCGACAAAAATAGAGGCGATGACGGAGAACAAAAGGACGAACAAGCTGTCGAAAACAAGGAAAAGCAAAAAGAATCCGGCGCGCCCGAGCAGGAGAGGGAAAATGCCGACAAGAAGCCCGGCGGCGCACTCGGCGAACTTCCAAAACCGCAGGAACAAGCCAAGGCGCAGGAAGCTGCCGCGAGGGAGCGCGAGGAGGAAAACTTCAGAAAGGCCGCGGGAGTAATGACAAAAGCCGAGGCCAAGCAACTGCTGGAATCGATGAAAGACGGCGAGAAGATTCTGCCTCTGCGCGGTTTCGGAGAACAGAAACAACGCTACGAAAAATCATACAAGGATTGGTAATGAAGAAAGTATTTATTGCAATGGTTGCCCTTTTGGGCGCGGCGGTGGCAATAGCCGCCGAGATTCAATGCGGCGGGTTTAGCCCGTCGGAGATACGGCCGGGAGACACGGCGCAGTATTCGATAATACTAAAGGATGCCAGCGGCTCGATAGACCCGAGGGCAATCCCGATGCCAGAGGGGCTAAGCATTGTCGGCACGAACACCTCGCGCAGATTTACCGTAACCAACGGGAAGGCCTCGAGCCAGACCGATCTCATCTTCACGGTGGTCGCCGAGCGCGAAGGCGAGTACACCGTTCCGGAATGGGCCATAGAATACGACGGCAAGAAGTACGCCATCGCCGCCCAGAAGTTAAAAGTCGACAAGAACGCCCCGCAGCGGCAAATCCGCAGGCAAACCTCCTTCTTCGACGATGAAGACGACTTTTTCGGCGGATTTCCTTCGGTATTTTCGCAAATGCGCAACATGCAGCAGGCCCGCATGCGCCAAATTCAGCAGGCACAGCAAGTCCAACAGGAAAGCCTGGGCACGATATCCGAAAACACCGCGTTAAAGCTTGAAATACCCCAGGGCAAGATTTACGTAGGCCAGGCGATTCCCTGCAAGCTTGAATTTTCCTACACAAAAAAGCTCGCCGACGAGGGGTTCAAACTTGCAAAAATATTCCCGCAGGCAAGCAAAACCGACGCGTTCGACTGCGTCCTCTACGAGGATAAATTTACCACAAAGACTGACGACAAAGATAAAATCACAGTAACCTATACCGTGCTTTTGACTCCGCTAAAGGCGGGCGTCTACCCGCTGGATTTCAACGCGCAGGGGGTTCTTGTGCAGCAGACAAACGTCGATCCCTTCTTTGCGGGGTTTGGCTCGCTAAACCAGATTCCGTTCAAGGTTTCGACGAAGGACATGAGCGTTGAGGTATCCGACCTGCCTGCGGAGGGCAAGCCCGCCGACTTCTCCGGAGCAATAGGTAAATTTAGCGTAAGCGATGAAAAGCTGGAAAACGACGCCGTATCGGTAGGAGAGCCGTGCGTACTGTCGCTTAATGTTGTGGGCGTAGGCAACTTTTCAAGGGTTGGCGCGCCGAATTTGGAAAAGTCGGCCTCTTGGAAGACTTACAGGCCGAAATCGACATTTACCGACGACAGCGATTCCATGGGGTACATCGGCGTGAAAAACTTTAGGTACACCATCGTTCCCACAAAAGCCGATATTCCCAGCACCCCGGCGATATCATTCAACTACTTTGATCCGGAAAAGGGCAAGTATGAAACGGTGAGCCTGCCGGGCGTTTCCGTAAGTGTAGCCCCTTCCGCCGCGCGCGCGCCGGCCAAGGCCGCGGAGGCGAAACAGCCCGCCGAAAAAAAGGCCGGGCCGGATTTCGATACAATAAAGGAAACGAAAGGATCATCGGGAGGGGTGTCTGTTTTTGAATCTCCGACATTCTGGGCCATTCAGGCAGCTATTGTTGCGGCGCTGTTGTTGCTTGCGTACTTTAGGATAAGGGCAATAAGGCTCGCGACCGACCCCGCGTACGCAAAGAAGCTGCGCTGTCAAAAGGCGGCGGCTTTAGCCGTCGATTCTGCGGAAAAAGCCGCGCGGGGCAAAGACGCCAACGCCTTCCTCGATTCGGCTCGGAGGGCGCTCCAAAACGCGCTTGCAGCCAACAGCAAAGACTACGAAAGCAGCGCAATACTGACGGCACAGGCTCTTGAAATAGCCTCCGCCGTGGGGATGGACTCCTCCGACATAAAAAAGATAGAGGGCTTTTTCCTGCGCGCCGACGAGATTTCATTCGGCGGCCTCGATGCGCAAAGCCTCGACCTCAACGGCATGCTTGCAGACTTAAAACACATATGCGCAAAGTTAAAATGAACATAAGCAAAATTCTTTCCGCATTGGCCCTCGTCGGGTCATGCGCTTGCCTGTTCGCCCAAACTGCGGACGAATACACGCTGCTTGGCAACGCCGCCTATAAAAAAGGCGACATGGCCGAGGCCAGAGAGTATTATGCCGAAGCCGTAAAGGCAGGCGGCAACTCCGCAGAACTATATTTTAACGCGGGCAACGCCGACGCCCACTTGGGCAAGAAGGGCTCCGCGCTGTTGAATTTCATGAAGGCCAAGCTGCAAAATCCGCGCTTGCGCGAGGCCGATGCGAATATGCGCATGATAGCCTCAGACAACGGCATAAATCTTCCAAGCCCCACGTCGACACAGGCCATTGTCTATGAACTTTCCGACTACGAGTGGTCTGTTGCGGCTTTTTTATGCTTTTGGGGCGTCGTCCTTGCGCTGTTTTTGCCGCCGCTATGGGGAAAGCGCAACGCCGCATATGTGTTTTTGGCGATAATATTTGCGTGCGTATTGGCCTTTTGCGTATACGCGCTCATAGAATACAGGCAGTTTAAGAATATTGCAGTGGCCGTAACAGACGACGTGGCGCTGCGGCTGTCGCCGACGGAGCACGGGATCATATCCTCCACTGTGCAAGAGGGCGCAATAGCGAGAGTTCTGCATACACACGGCGATTTTATATACGCCTCGACCGATTCCGGCAAGCGGGGCTGGGCGAAAAAAGACCAGCTGTGCCCGGTGTCGCAATGAGGCTAAATGCAGAGTCTTTAAGAGGCGTTTATTTGTTGACATAAACGCCTTTTTTTATGAGATTGTCGGCGATCATGAAAAAGGTTGCAAGAAAAGCATTACTACTTGTCGCGGCAATCATAATAGTGGCCGCGGCGTACTCGGTTATATCGGGAACTTCGAATATACCCGAAGGCTCTCTTTCAGTGAAGGCCCAGGCGGTGCTAAACGAGTCCGGCTGCGTGCTTTGCCACACAAAAAATCCCCAACTTCCATTCTACGCGAAAATACCGCTGCTAAACGCACCGATAGTAAGCGACATTTCGCGCGGCTTGAAGTGTTTTGATATGACTGCCGATGTCGAAAACATAAAGGCCAACAAGCCCCTAAATGCGACTTCGCTTTCAAAAATAGAATACGCTTTCGACAGCGGCACAATGCCGCCTATGCTCTTCAAGGTTGTCCACTGGAAGAGCCAGCCCACGAGCGCGGAAAGAGCGGTAATAAAGGCTTGGATCGCCCAGCAGCGCAAAATCCGCAACGCTCACTCGGCGGTGGCCGAAAAATTTGTCAACGAGCCGGTGTGGCCGATTCCGCAGGCGGTAAAAACCGACCCCAGAAAGGTGGAGCTTGGCAAGATACTCTACCATAGCACGGCGCTCTCGGGCGACGGAACGGTATCCTGTGCGACATGCCACCCGATTGACAAGGCCGGCGTCGACGGCTTGAGAACGTCAAAGGGCATACGCGGACAATACGGGGCTATAAACGCGCCCACGGTAATAAATGCGGTCTTTAATGCGCGCCAATTCTGGAACGGAAGAGCCGCAAATCTGGAAGAACAAGCAGGCGGGCCGCCTATGAATCCGGTGGAAATGGACGGAGGCTCGTGGGACGCTATCGCAAAGCGCCTCGAAAAGGATGCAAAGCTTTCGGCGGCCTTCAAGGCGGTCTATCCAAAAGGCTTTACTCAGGAAAACATAACAGACGCCATAGCCGAGTATGAAAAAACGCTCATAACGCCCGATTCTCCCTTCGATAGATACCTGCGCGGAGACGAAAACGCAATTTCGCCCCAGGCCAAGGCCGGATACGAGGCGTTCAAGGCCTACAACTGCCATGTCTGCCACGCCGGGCAGAATTTCGGCGGACAGACCTTCGAATACATGGGCCTGAGAGCCGACTACTTCAACAAGCGCAAAGACGTCGGCAATATAGACGACTCCGGCCTGGTTTCATTCACAAAAGACGAGCGGGACACCCACAAGTTTAAGACGCCCACGCTGCGCAATGTCGAGCTTACAGCCCCCTACTTCCATGACGGCTCCACAAGCGACCTCTCCGAGGCCGTCAAGATAATGGCGGAAGTCCAGACGGGCAAAGTGCCCTCAGACACCGATGTCAAAAACTTGGTGGAGTTTCTCAAGAGTTTGACGGGCAAGTTGACTCAGGCTAAATAGCGATGTCAGAGGCTGTCTACGAGGCGAGCTACAAGGTGCGCATAGCCGACGCAAACGCGCATGCGCACCTCAAGCTTACCGCGCTTTTTGAAATGCTGCAGGAGGCCGCCACCGAGCACGCGCAAAAGTTGGGCGTTGACTTCAGCCAGCTGCAACCCTTGGGCTTGGGCTGGGTGTTGTCTAAAATGTCCATCGAGCTTGAAAAGCTGCCCATGTGGAACGAGCGCGTGTTTATCAAAACTTGGCCGTCTGTCCGCGACAGGATTACGACCTGCAGGGAATTTGTCGCCCGTGGCGCGGATGCGGCGAGGCTTTTTACCGCGCGCTCGCAGTGGGCCATATTCGATATACGCACGCGCCGGCTTGCGAGGCTGGATAAGATCCGACTCTGGGATAAAATCGACGATAAATTCGCAAACAATTCCACGTTTGAAAAACATCTCAGGCGCCCTTCGCCGGAAGCCCATGGAGTGCGTTGCTACACGAGAAAAGACGATATCGACCTAAACGGTCACGTCAATAATTCCGTTTACATCGCCCTGGCTCTCCAGCCCGTTCCGACAGAATTTGTGGACGCACACGAGCCCAAGCGCATACAGATTGCCTTTCTTGAGGAGATACGCCCGGAAGACACCGTACTCTCGAAATACGAACAAGACGCCAGTACGACAGTGCACTCAATAATAAACGAGGGAACCGGCCGGGAGTGCGCGCGCATAAATATAGACTGGACGGCGGCCAAAGGCGAAAAAGCATAATAAGACGGCAAGGCAACATGAATTTATACACATCCACTCTTCTTTTATCGGCAATATCGGCTGCTTTATTTGTCATATTCGGAATATATACGCAGAAGTGCAAGCCCATGATGATGGCCTTTCTCAGAAGCACAAAGGCTGCTGTCGTATTTTTCGGGGGAAGCGCGCTGTGGTTTTTATACTTGCTCTCCCAGCTCGGAGAGGCCGACTTTGGGCAGATAAGGCACCTGCTTATAGCCGTATTCGCAATAGCGGGTTTTTTGGCGTTTTTCTATTTGAACGACTTTTTGTCGGTCAGGGGCGTATGCGTGCTAATTCTTCTTTTGGGCAGGCAGTTTCTCGACAGCGCATTTATGCAGGAGCCCGCATCGAGGCTGGTGCTCGTCACGCAAACGTACATATGGATTTGCATAGCCTTGTATATGGGCGCCCTGCCCTACCGGATGAGGGATTTCTTTGAATACATATATGAAAAGCCTCTGCGGGCAAAGATACTCGGCTACATATTTCTGGCGTGCGCACTCTCGCTGCTCTTTTCAATGATTTTCTACGCATGAAGAATTTGATACTTGTAATAAGCGGCCCGGCGGGGAGCGGCAAAAACACCGTTTCAGAAAGGCTCATGGCAGAGTTCCCCGAAGTAAGGCGGGTTATAACCTCAACTTCGAGACCGCCAAGAGGCGCAGAAAAAGACGGCGTAGATTATCATTTTTTGACAAATGAAGCCTTTCAAGCGGGTATTTCAAACGGCGACTTTTACGAGTACGCCAAGGTTCACGACCGCTATTACGGCACGAGCAAGAAAGCTGTTTTGGAGGCCGGCGACTGCGACTTAATTTTAATAATAGACGTTCAGGGGGCGGCTACGTGGCGCAAAATAGCCGACGCCCACCCGGAAATACGCCAGAGGTTAAGCACCATATTCATAGCTCCGGAGTCTGAAGCGGTGCTCAGAGAGCGCCTCGCCGGCCGCGGGACCGAAACGCCGCAGGAAATAGACCGCCGAATGAAGACGGCGACCGAAGAGCTAAAACAGGCTGACAAGTTCGACTTTATCATACATTCGACAACGCGCGACAACGACTACGAGGCTCTAAAAAAAATATATCTCGACCTTAAAAGCCGTTAGCGGCTTTCAAAGCAGACATTGCCGGGCACTGCAGGTTATGTAACATTGTTGTATTGTGCTGCGCAGGAAGTTCTGTTTGCGCGCTTTTTGTCCGCCATATCGGGGCGCCCCGATTCAATTTTTGTCTGCCTAATAGCGGCGCATCTGACAGCAAATGCGCCCTCGGAAAAATTTTTACGCATGGGCGCACGAAAAGCGCGCGGCAAAACGTTATTTGCCAAGATATAGCCGCAAAAAGCCAACGCTTAAAAATTGGGCCTCTCTGCACGCGGGGAGAGAGACCAAAATCTTTGCTAAGACCGGCCAATCTTGACAACTCAGGCGACAACCTTATTGCCGATATACAGGTTCAACTTATACAAAAAAAATGCGCCCTCGGAAAAATTTTTACGCTTGGGCGCACGAAAAGCGCGCGGCAAAACGTTATTTGCCAAGACTTCGCCGCGAAAAAGCCAAAGAGACCTCGCGGCCGGCAACAGCAACGGTGTTATGCGTTGCCTGTCTTATCATCGTCCTTAGGCTTGGCGCCAGCCGATTTTGAGGCGTCTTCTTCCTTCATTGCCTCTTTAATATTTTCCTCGACTTCGCTCGTCGCCTTTTTAAACTCCCTTATAGACTTACCCAGCCCCCTGGCCAATTCCGGCAAGCGCTTAGCCCCAAACAGGAGCAAGGCTATAATCAGAATAATGATCCATTCCGTCGGACCGGGCATGCCAAATGCAATAATCGCGTTCATCATAATAGCCAGAACTCTATTTTCGGCTTTCCCATAGTCAAGTATTATTTGCAAAAACTACTTTGATATTGCCCTTTCCACCGCGCGCGCCGTGGCTTTAGCGCGGTCAAAATCCGTGATGTAGGCATCGACTGCGGCCTCGTAGGCTGCTTTATCGCCGGCGAGATAACTCTCGTAAACGGCCCCCAGCCCGACGGCTGCGTTCAAAAATACGGCATTTATTTTAAGCAATGCAAACTTTAGCTCGTCAAGCCGCGCCTGCACCGCGCTTTTGGGAAGGCCGGGCGAATCAAAAAGCCTGTCAAAAGGCACGATTTTTAGCTTATCATCCTCAAAATATTTCACGGCCGACATTTTAAGCAAAGCCAACCGAGACTTTTTAACAGTATCGACCCCTCCCATTCGGGCGTATATTTCCGAATACATCACACACCCTATCCATTGGTCGAGGTTTCTGTCTTCGGGCGTGCCAAGCATGCTCTTTACCTCGTCGAAAACCTCCTGGGAGGTCATTTTTTTCTTTGATATATTTTCGACGAAGCTAAGCATTGTATAGCGGTCCGACATTTTAAGCATTGCCCTAAACAACCAATACGCATGCGCTGCCTTAGTATCGGCGCCGAAGTTGCCGCTGCTTGAAAAAATATCGCGTATATTTCTGTAGGGGGAAGCGGCAGCCATCCGGGCGAGTTTCAACGATATTCCAAGCTGCGTATTTTCAAGCGCGTTCCACAAAAGCGCGTCTTTTACCCACTGGGGAGGAGTCAACTGAATACTTACGTCCACCCCATACCTGATGAAGAAAGCCTCCAGTAGCACTCTGACGGCATCGTCCATAGATATGTTGCCGGCGCGAAAGTCCGCATAGACAAATTTGCCATCCGTATAAACAGGGCGCTTAATGGGCGCATCCGAAGGTAAAATTCTTACAACTATCTTGTGCTTTCCGGTTATTAAATCGCCGGGGAAAACATCAAAAAGAGACTGTTCCAGGGCTTTAGAGAGGTATTTTAATTTTGAAACGCCATCCGCGTCGGCCTCGGAGGCTATCATATACATCTTGGCCTCGGCTATGTTTATGCGGCCGGCAGCCTTTAAAAGCTTTTTTGCCCTCTCGAGGCTCTCGAGGGCCTGCTTTCTCTGCTCCGGCGTATCGCCCACCCTGCCTATGTAATAACCGTCTATAAAATCTTCGGAATTTACCTCGTAAGGCGTCTTATCGGAGCCCCCGGCTTTTTTCGAGCCGGAAGGCGGATTTTGGCGGGAATCAAGCAAAGTCTGAGAGGGAAGGCCAACTTCGCGGTTGTCTTTTTCAAAGCGCGCCGGCGCGCCGGCGGCGCCGTCTCTCGCCCCGCCGGATGCTTCCGCACCAATATTTGCGGAAGCCCCTGAAGTTTGAGGCGAAATAGAACCGCCCGGCTCTGCGCCGGAGTTCAAATCTGGCTCAACTCCGCTTGCCTTGTCGGCGGCTCTGCGCGCCATTTGGATTTTCTCATCCAAAGTCATGCCGCAGAGAATTTGGCCGGCAATAATGACACATATCAGCAGAACTCTCATTTGCTTAATTTGTACTTATACCCGTCAAATTCTATTTTTAGCGACGACAGCAAAGATAAATTTTTTGCCCCGATAAAATCCGAATATTGCCGCAAGTAAAAACCCGCGAACCGATCGCGCAGAAAGGAAGGTATGATTGCCCTCCCGAGGCGCGCCGACGAGAGCTTAAACCCGCCTTGAATATTGACGTCGAAAATGGCGCAAGTCTTAAAAACGCCTATTGTAGTCGAATAGGCCGACGGAATCTGAATCTGCAAGACTCCGTACACAGACTTTAGGATTGGTACCGCAGGCACTATCGCCACGCCGTCTTTTTTTTGCCTTGCGCAGGCAAACAGAAAGCCCGCCACGCCGTCTTGAAGTTCTTGGCGGGTAAACTCCGCACTTTTCCTTGAGCTGTCGTGCAAAAAGGAGGCAAAAGCCGGAGAAGTCTGCACCATGACGTCTTCCATTTGAGAATCGTCCACGGCCATGTATGCGAAGGCGCACATGGCTCCAAAACCGCCGTAGAGCGCGGCGCTTAACATGCACAAGGCGAGACTCGCAATAAATTTCTTCATATAATTTCTCGGGCTCCGAATCTATCACAACAACCTCTTTTATCAATTTCATTTTTGAAAAAAATGCGCGCAGATATTTTGAACAAGGAGCTAAATGAGAATGTCTTATTTATAGCGGCAAAATTTTGTTGAGATTTTGACAAGTAGCATTTTACTACTCGGCGTGATCATGGGAAATACGAACGCATTTCGGGATTGCGCACCCTCCTCAAAACAAAAAAAATAAGAAATGAAAAAGACCCTACTTATACTTACGGCTGTTGCTGGCATTGCTCTAGGCTGCCATGCGCAGGATAAAATCGGCGACATAGTCAAGTCTGGAGACCAGTACTTTATATATTTGACAGAGCTTGCCTCTCCGGAGGCGAACATGCAGTTTCAAAAAAATCTGGCGATCGTCAAGGAGCAGAACGCCCAGGTAAAGCAGCTTCAGGACGAATTGAAGGCGCAGACAAACCCCGACAGCAAAGCCTACGGAACTGCCGTGCTGCAAAAGTTGGAGCGCAAGTACAAGGAAAATGAAAAGCTCATGGGCAAAGCATACGGATTTGCGCCAAACAGAACATACCGACAGCTATACTACAAATCGAACCTATGCATAATACTTACAAAGGACGAAATCGCCCAGCTTAAGATGCAGGACGGCACGACAATTGATCCCCAAAAGATATCAAACCTCACGCAGTTTGCAATGTATAGGGTAAAGGAGGTATCGGGGGCCAAGGAAAACGAGCAGCTGCAGATAAAGATGGGGCAATATTTCCAAAAACAAGCCGCCGTGGAAAAGGCGCGCAAGGCTCTTTCCGCCGCGAAGGATCCCATCGAGCAGAAGAAGCTCAACGATCAAATCGTTGCGGGGGAAAAGCAAGTCAAGGAAATAGACGCGCAAATCCGCAAAGAATACGGCCTGCCCGAGGGAAGGAGCTACGCCGTTGAGGTTTCAAATTCGCGCCTGTACATGCTGCTAACCCCGCAAGAGGTAGAGCAGCTAAAAGCAAGCGCCGCGAAAAACGCGCAAAAAAAATAGGAGAGAAAGGTAAAAAAGAGAGGCGGCTTAATTGCCCGCCTCTTTTTTTTGTGCTCCCAAATTGCCATCCGCCGAAGATTCAAGCGCTTTTTTTAGCACCGGCAGCACATTTTTAAACATCACATAAAATCCCAAATCGTTTGGATGGCAGCCGTCTACAAGCATATAAGACATATCAACTCCTTTGACGAGTTCGGGGCTTGGAACATACCAGACTTTTTTATCCCCGGCCGCGACGGCGTTTTCGTAAGTCTTTCTTATTACATCGGCGCGCGCAGACTTGCCCGCCTCAATCTTGCCCAGTATAACTATGGGCAAATCCGGATGGGCTTTGCGCACTATTTTAAAGAACGGCTCGTGGGTCTTTTTCAAATGTTCGATATCGGGGGCGTTGTAGTCGTAGTCGAGGACAAACGCCGCTAAATCGAGCGAAGCTATAAGTTGGGCCATCTTTTTTTCGCCCTTGGCGCTCCCGGAAAATCCAAAGTTAATCATTGGGAAATCGAGCTTTCTTGCAAGCATAGCCACGTAAGAATTTGACGGTCTCGACGCGCATGCCCCCTGCGTTATCGACGAGCCGTAAAAAAGCACCGGCTTAGGTATTTTATGCGGCCGCACACTCTCGAATTTAGCGTCGGCTTCCACCCCTATTTCAAGCGTTTTTACGCCGTTGTAAAGCGGCAGATAGAGGCTATAATCCCTCATTTTTCGGGGAGAGTTCTTGCTTTTTTTGTATAGTAGAACCTCTAAAACATCGGGGGTGGCATGCGCGTTATGGCGGGGATTAACCGTTTTTAGATATATATTTGTTTCGCAAAACAAGTCAAAGCCGGAAGAGCCGGTATCGGGCATGTGTCCGAAAATTGGCGTTGTTTTGTTCAGACGCGCCCTAAGCGTTATAAAAGGCGAGTCGGTTCTAAACCTCACAACGCCCCCGGAAGTATGGGCGGCCAAGGATATAACGCCGTAATTTACATCTTTTCTGTCAACGTTTTTGGGAATCCTGTTTAAAAGCCCCTCCTTGTCAAACCAAGCAAACCCCTCCAAGACAAACGGCTTTTTTAGCGCATTCATGTAAGCGGGCTTTATGTCGCCGAATTTCGACGGCGCAAAATTCCTGTCTATTTTCTCTATGTTGTTGTCGCTATTCTTGGATCTGTCCGCATACAGGAAAGATGAAAAGAATAGCAATATCAACAATACGGTTTTATAAGATCTTGGCACGGATGGATACAACATGAAGTTGAGCCTAAAACGCCTCAACTTCTTATGCAAGCCATTTTATCCTTCTCGTAAACAAATGGCTCCATTGCGGAGCAAGACGAAAGGTATCCCCGGCAAAAGAAAGGGCGAAATCATGCCAATTCCGCCACCAGGCTCGCCCATGCTATGGGATAGCGCACGGGCTCAGCACAAAACACATCGAAGTTCAAGCGGCATCGAGATTATTCAAAATGCGCCTAAACACCCCCGGCTATCTCAACTCCCTAATTTTGATGCGCAACGCGTCGACGCTGTCGGAGGACTTTTTGACAATCGAGGAAATATCTTTGATTGATTCTTTTATGTCGTCGATGTCCTGGACAGAAGCCTCGTAGGAAAATCCGGAAGAAATGTTGCTTTTAAGCGAGGAGGCTATCGATGAAATTTGCACGGACAGGCTTGAAATGCCGCTGTAAGATTCATTCGAAAGAGAGTCTATTTCCTCGCTGGTGAGCTTTGACGATTCGGCGACCTCGCCTATTTTCGCACTGCCTGCAAGTCCCTGGGATACTATGTTTGCCATTTGAGTTCTGAGGGAATCCACGTCGACGACGAGCACTCCGACTTGCCTGGAAACCATGCGTATTTGGGACGCCAAAGTATCTGCGCCCTCCGAGCTCTCGCCGAGTCGGCGCGCGATAACAGAGAGATCGAGGCCCAGCAGGTTTATCCGTTTTGCCGAATCGTTCAACGACGAAGCAAACGAGGAGAGTTTGTCCAATATATTCCTGCATTCCGAAAGGCCTTTTGACAAGTCGGCCGAAATTCCCGCAACAGAGGTTATGTTTTCGCGCAAAAGCCCTCCGTATTTGCGCGTATTCTTCAGGCTTCGCTCTATATCGATTATCTTGCCCGAACAGTCGCCCAGTTTTTTAGCCTCGGAGGAGACGAACTCATAGTCGGCCTGAATCTGTTTATTTGCCTCGGCAAATGCGTCTTTTATTGATACCAGCAGCGACATTTTAGTTGCGTTCATGCTGTTTAGCATCAGGTTGATTCTGTTTGAGGTCTCCGCAATTTTCCTCGTGTTGTCGACGAGTTCGCCCATGTATGTTACTATGGTCAACACGCACTCCCCCATATCGCCGAATTCGGCAAAGCTTGAGGAATTTCTATCGCAAGCCTCCCTGGCGCCCTTCATATTGCCCATAGACGCCAAATTTAGAGTTTCCGAAATTTTGGACATTCCAGCCAGCACTGAGTGGGCTATGAAAAGACAAAGCGCAAGCGCGCAGGCAAACACCGCGCAAAAAACGAGGATAAACATGCGTAAATCGGCATCTTCGGCGGAAATTTTCTTCTCAAGGAGAGTTAACAAGTCTTTGTTGGAGGACGTCCAAATATCGAATATTTGCCTTTCGATGGAATCGACAGCATCGATTAATCCGCTGCGGGCATCGTTCGACTGGCCGGACTGAGCCGCCAACTTTTCCGCGCGAATTAATTGTGCGCTTAGCCTATTCGTCTTTTCATATATCTGCGAAGAAATCTTGTACGAATTGTCGGATGCGGAAAGTCCGAACTTATAAATCATCGAACGTATCTGTATTGAGATTCTCGTAAAAATAGGAACGGCTGCAGACACCTTCGGCTGGTCGTCCGCCCTTGCCATAGAGGATCTAAACAAAAACAAATCCGACATTATCGACGGGATATAAGAACCCGAGACCTCCATCAAAAGCCCCATACCTGAATGATAATCGGAAAATAAGTTTTTCTCGACTATAACGCCTGCCATATCCGAAATTGCCCCGGGCCGCATGCTTTTTTGCATATTGGCAAACGCCTGTTTAGAAAACAGAGACCTCACCCTAACACTGCTCTGCGCCTGCATTTCATAATGCGAACAAAGGTCGGATATTGCCGACTGCAACGATGTCTTGGAAACGTCCGCAATGGAATTGTCCCTTGAATACATGCCGTTTGAAAAATCGGCCAGACAACTAAGCAGCCGCACGGCCTCCCTCTGTTTTTTGCTTGCCTTCAACCTTGAAAGATGGCCATCGACAACCATGTAGCACGGCAGGATCGATATCGCGGCGGCAAATACGAAAATGTAAAAAAGCTTTATTCGCAGTGTCCTAAAAAAACTCATCTTGCAAATTGTATTTTTTTCGCGGCTCCATATCAATCAAAAAAACAGAAGCAAACGCGCCGGCTATGAACAAAAAAAAGCCGGGATCAAACCCGGCTTCTTCATAAGAAATTTTATGCGTTATTTCTCTTGCGAGGAAACGATGGTATTGTCGGGAATCACCGAGCCCATGGCAGAATCGGCGGCGGCGTTGGAGACTGTCGACGGATTTGTGAGCGCTTGAGAGGCTATCTGCGACTGCGAATCCGTAATGACGCCATTTACATTCATCTGGCCGTTTGCCGCAGTCGTAACGTTGGCGGCGATGCTCTGGGTTTCGCCGTTTGCCAAAGTCCTAACTAAGGTTCCCGTCGTGGTCACAGAACCGTCTGCGATGAAAGTCGACTTCGTGGTGGAGTCGTACTTAGTGCCGCCGATGAGCGCGTCGATCTTAGTATCCATGGTGCCGGCGTCAATATTGGGCTTGACCCTTATTACCATGTTCGTCTCCTGGTCTGCGGAACCGTTGGGATCGGCAATATTGGCCTTAATCGTCGCCAAAGCCGCCTCTACGGCTTTTGCAATGCTGGATTCGTGGCCAATCGTAGTCAAAGCCGTGGAAATCATTTCGTGAAGCATGTCGGCATTCGAAAGCATGCGCTTGGGCGCGCCTTTCATAGATACGATAATTACGCCGTCTTTACGCGTAACCGAAACGACAACATTGCCCTCCTGCGTTTCGCCGACCAGTGTGGCCGCGGAGGTCGTCTGCTGAGCGTTGGAAGCGGGAGTTGTTGTCTGAGCGAAAGCGCTGCCCGCCAATGCTGCCGCCGCTATAATTAAAGCATATTTTACCATATTCATACTTAGCCTTGTTTTTAGAAGAACTTTAAAACTTTTTCTGTGGTTGGATTCTTACATAGATATGCGTATTTGCAAGCTTTTTTTTTACAACAATTATTTATTTGGTCTCGGTAAAAAAAAATTGCTTTAAAGCCAAAAATACTTTTTACTGGCGTTTTGTTAAATAACAGCAAGACGCATAGTGCGCCATGCTTTTTATAAATAGCCAACAAAAAGAAAAAATGTCAGAAGACGAATCAAACAAAACAAGCCAGCCTCTGGTCGACCTGAGCGAACTTTCCAACCTCCAATTCCAGACTGCTTGGACGCCGAGCTCCAATATTGGAGATTCAACGCGCCCCTCCCGCGGCAAAGAATTCAAAAAAAGTTTCCGCAGAAAGGATTTTTCGAAAGACGCGCCAGAACGCAGGCGCCCGCGCTACGACTCTAAGGCAGCCGACGGCGACGATTCGCGGTCAAATTTTAAGAAGCGCCCGTTCAAGAAATTCGCAAAAGGCTCCGACAAGAAAAAGCCGTACGCGCCGTTCGTCTTTACCATGGACGTCCAAATTTTCCCGGAGGATGTCCCGTTCAACAAATTAAGCGAGATCATCAAGGCCTCGAAGCGCACCTACCAGCTTTTTGACATAGCCCATCTGATCCTCGAAAAGAGGGAGCGAATGGTCATTCTGGCGAAGAATCTCCCCGATTCCGACAACATTGTAAAGCCCCTCTTCTGCGCCCAGCCGCTAAATATTCCCTTTGAGGACGAGGCCTCGGCAAAAAATGCGGCGCTTGATTACAAGTTTGAGGAGATGTTTGAACCCGCCGAAATAGAGGCCGAGCCGCCAAAGGGGGCCTTTACGGTTGTAAACCGCTGCAAACTCACGGGGGATCTCATCGGCGCGCCGAACTGGCATTTGTACCAGAAAGCGTTGCGCGAATACCACAAGGAGCATTTTGCAAAAATGCCCTACGATGCGTTCCTTGAAACGATAGAATCCGTCAAGAGCCCGGAGGCCGTCAACCAGTGGCTCGAGCAGACAAAAACGAAGAAAGTCTACAAGCTCAAGAACGCCCCCGAGGGTCAGGAAAAGATTTTTGAAACGCCCGAAGAGGCAAAAAAGTACATTGACGAATCAACGAACGAAGAATTTGTCAAGGTGTACGAACAGGTGAGAATGAACGCCTCAAACATAGACCGCATGCCCATGGGCAGAATCCGCAGGAATATGGAGGAGGCAATCCGCAAGGAAAAACGCTTCCCGATTGAGACGGCCAACAACATGCGCGGCAAGCTGCGCCGCAGCGGGTTTGCCGTGTACAAACGCGGCAGCAAGGGATATGCCTTCGTATCGCTTATAAAGCGCAAATTCCTCACCGAGGGCGAAACGCTGGCGGAGCGCCCGCAAAAGATTTTTGATTTCGTGCTGATGAATCCGGCGATAAAGGCGGCGGAGGTCCCGTATAAATTCCTGGGCATGGAAGTCCCGGCGGCCTTGGTTGACGAAAAGGGAGAGGGCACGCCGCAAACCTCGGAGCTCACCGACGAGCAGAAGGCCGACTTAAACGCCGTCTACAGCGAGCTCTCGTGGCTGATATCGGAGGGCTATGTGGTTGAATACTCCGATACGACGCTCCAGGCAAACCCCTATCTGCCCAAGCCAAAGGACAAATCGCAGAAGGCCGTATCCGAGCCCGTAAACGACGAGCCCGTCGAAAAGCCCCAGCCGGCCGCTGAGGACAATGGCGACAAACCCGAAGACCAGGCAAAAACCTCCGAAGAAGAGGCCCCGAACGGCCAGCCGGCCGACGTGCCCGACGCTCAAGATACGGGCGAGACCAAGACTCAAGAACAGCCCCAGCAATCAGAATAAGGCAAAACAGAATAAAAAAAAGCGGCCAAATTGTAGTTTGAGCCGCTTTTTTTTGCATTTATAAATTCCAAATGTGAAACTTAAAACAACAGTGCCCTTCAGGGGGGGCAGGTATTTTCAAACGCCTCAGACAAGAAACAACGCCGAGTCAAAAACACAAGAAGCCGGCCAAATTGTAGTTTGAGCCGCTTTTTTTTGCATTTATAATTTCCAAAGGCGAAACTTAAAACAACAGCGCCTTTCATGGGTCGCGGTATTTTCAAACGCCTCAGACAAGAAACAACGCCGAGTCAAAGACACAAAAAGCGGCCAAATAGTAGTTTGAGCCGCTTTCTTTTTGCATTTATAAATTCCAAAGGCGAAACTTAAAACAACAGCGCCCTTCAGGGGGGGCAGGTATTTTCAGACGCCTCAGACAAGAAATAACGCCGAGTCAAAAACATAAGAAGGCGGCCAAATTGTCGTCTTGGCCGCTTTCTTGCATGCGTAAATTAAAAATAGAACTTAAAACAACAGCGCCCTTCGGGGGTTGCGATTGAAAACTCTGATTATAAAAAAGCTACTTTCCGGAAAGCATGTTATTAAGACATGTCTTAACATCAATCTTGCCTTCCGAAAGGTCGCATAAGGCAGTCATTATGGGAAGCCTTACATGGTAGGAATTTTCAAACATTCTGCATATTTGAATGGTCTCCAAGCCGGCGCATACCCTGCCCTTTAACTCGGCTACGGCCTCGGCGGCGCTCATGCCGCACCCAAGGCGTTCGCCGGTAGTGCGGTTGCGCGAGTCGGGGCTCATGCATGTAGTCAGCACGTCGCCTAAAATAGCCGACTCTTTTATAAAAGAATCGCTCCATGCCCCCAAGGCCGACGCCGCGCGGTAAATTTCCTGAAAGCCGCGCGCCATGACTATGGCCTTGGTGTTTGCGCCCAATTTCATGCCGTCGCAAAAGCCCGCCGCCAACGCCACTATATTTTTTAAAGCCGCGCCGATTTCCACGCCGACGACATCGTCGACTGCGCGCACCCTAAAATGGGGCGTGCAAAAGCATTTCGCCGCCTCGACGCCGTCGGAATGGACATCGAGGGCTACGACGGCTTCGGCGTACTTGTCCTGGGCCACTTCGTAGGCTATATTCGGCCCCATTAGAGAGCCGAACGAACTTCCATTGGCAATGTTTTCCCTAAGCAGCTGCGACGGGCGTTTCCACGTGCCAATTTCAATGCCTTTCCCCGCATTTAGCTGTATCGACCCCGATTTTATAAACGGCGAAAACTGCCTTGCCGTAGCGGCCAGGAATTTAATCGGCATAACCCATACCACCATATCGGCGCCGTCGAGAACCTCCCCCGCGTCGCCGGAAAAAAACACCTTTTCGGGGACTTTCACCTGGGGCAAAAACATCTTGTTTAGCCGCTGGGAATTCACCGAGGCCACAATCTCAGGCTCCCTGGCCCAGACCGAAACCTCCCCGACGTTTTTCGATAAAATTATCGAAAGCGAAGTTCCCCACGCTCCCGCGCCAACTACGGCCACCTTGTTTATATTTCCCATAAATTTTAGAGCTATCCGCGCAAAAACTGCCAGCAAAGCGCCCCCGCAAATAGTGAGGCCAAAACCACAATGTAAACTGCAGCCAATATAATGTTTGCCGCCTTTGCCTTTGGATTAAAAATCATATTAAAACCTGTACTGCCTTAGTATCTCATAACAGACTAAAAAAATCAAGCAGCAAAACCCGCAAGCATCGACGCGCGATTTTTACCATTTCCCCCAAAAAGATTTTTTCAAGCGTAATGCCCATTGAGTCCTCCACGCGCTACCGGGCTGCTTTGAGCAGTGTTGAGACGACACGCCTCCCCGCGGCGCCCCGACTGCATGATTAGAAACAATTTGTCATAACAGCCTACCGCCAAGTACCCTGCACAAACGCGCACAGTGTTTCCGACAATAGCGAAAAGCCCGCGAAGACCCGGCAAGACTTCGCCCTGCGGCCGAGGAAATCACGCATTGTTAAAGGCGCAAACGCCCATAGCAGAAGAAAAATCTCAAAACAAGCGCGCAAATTCAATGTTTTTATTCCGCGCACTTTAAGTAGTTAATGCGACGGCGGTATCTATTTATCAAGTTTTCTGACTTTTGATAAAATTGCCCCGGAAATTTTCAGCAATATAAATTCTGGCACGAAACGCACCAAAACGCTTTGAAGTTTGTTTAACAGACCCACTACGACAATGCCCTTTCCCTTGGCAAGCGCCCGAAAAGACGCCTCCACCACATGGTGGGGCTTATGGCCGAACCACGCGGGCATTGGGGCCTCGTCAAAGCCCGCCGCCTTAAAAAACATGCTCTTTGTCGGCCCCGGGCAAACGCAAAGGCACTTCGCCCCGCATTTCCCGAGTTCGTATGAAAGCGATAGCGAAAAGCTGCGCACATACGCCTTTGTCGCCGCATAAACCGACAACTGCGGACACGCCTGAAAGGACGCGGTGCTTGAAATGTTTATTATCGCCCCCCTACCCGCCTTTATCTCGGGCAGGAAATCCGCGCAAAGGCGCGTCAGCGCCGCCGCGTTTAAGTTTATCATATCAATATTTCGGCCTATGCTCGGGCTCGGGAACTGCCCGTATGCGCCGAAACCGGAATTGTTTATGAGAAGGATTTTCGGAGCCCGCTGAAAACATGATCGAATATCCGATTTTATCGCCGATACGGCCGATTCCAACGCCCGCATATCGGTGAGGTCGCATTCAATCCATTTAAAAGCTTCGCAATCAAATATCGGCCTCGTGCGCGATAGTGCGTAAACCACCGTATGCGACCGGCTGCAGCGAGACGCCTCCAAAACCCACAATGCAAATTCTTCCCCTATACCCGACGATGCGCCGGTTATTACCACCGCATCGTAGGCGGATATTTCGTCAATAAGCGTTTTTTTCACTTTCATCAAGATTACCTTGACAAATATATAAAAAAAAGCGATACTAATATCGTCTGGAGGGCTCTTAAACTGCGTAAAATATATTTGCCATCGAGGTCGGAAGCCCAAATAGATAATTAGTACAATCGTTCTTTTTTTTGAATTTTCGGCGTCCTGCGGAACAAAAATTTTCCGCGGCTGTCGGGATAAATAGGCGCGGGCGCGGATATAAAACGGGCCGGGCGCCGGGCCGACCAAAAGCCGGCAAAATAAAAACGCGCCCGAATCCAACGAAAGGCGGACGAGGGCGATTAACACGAAAGGACAAAATGGATAACGAAATCATCATATCGGGACAAAACTTAGATCTTACAGAATCTCTGAAGGAGAGCGTTAGGAACAAGATGTCCAAACTCTTCACTCACGATGATAGAATAATAAGACTGAGAGTCGAGTTGTCCTACCAGCCCAACAAACACCACCACAACGAATTCTGGGCGAAGGGTCGAATTGAAATTCAGGGCCCAGATATGATTATTACCGTAGCCAGCGACGACATGTATAAGTCAATCGACGAGCTAATCGTCAAATTGGCGAGGAAAATACGCCGCCGCCACAGACTTGAAAGAATCAAGCGCAAGGCTTGTTAGCAAGTCGATGTTCTCGTAAGACGCATACTGTTAAATTCGGAGCCGCGTGCGATTGCGCGGCTCCGTTTTTTTTTGACTATTCCTCGGGCGCCGAGACCCAATTTCAAATGGAGATTTCTCTCTTCCCTCCCAATGTTGTCCTTACGGAGAGAAAGAGGTCTTTTAGCCCCGCTTTTTTTTCGTCCGCTCCCAAACCATTAAGACGACGGAGAGCACTCGCATAGACCTTGGCGCGCGCAACCGCAAGCCCATTCAAAACCATGCGCCTAAAACAAATTAAGCCGCGCTTGCCAAGCTCGGGCCGCCATTGGCGGGCTAATGCGGCATTTCGGGCAGGTATGCGAAAAGGCGCCACAGCGCAGACGGTTACTTTCTTATGCTTCAAATTTTCAAAAAAAAGCCCCGCAGAGGCGGGGCTTTTTTATTTGCGGGCTACTTTTTCTTATTTGCCCTAGCGGCTATATCGCCTTTTGTCAGAACCTGTCCGTCTTTTCGCAAGGTTCTGGCCAAGACCTTGACATCTATGTCTTGGACGTCCCTGTTTGTGTCGATACACTGCACCGCGGCCGTGGCCGCAGACTGGCCGAGAATCATAAACACGGGCTCCATCCTTATCGAACCATAGGCTATGTGCGATGATGAAACGGCGCAGACGACATACAAATTCCTACAATCCTTGCCTTTTGGGATAATGCTCCCGTAGGAAATCATGTATGGGCCGCTGTCGCGAATGCGCACTTGAACGTCGCCTTCGTTTTGAACATACCCGTCGGCGGTTACGTAGCGGGAGGCATTATGAGAGTCGAGCGTGTAGGAGCCCATGCCCACGGAATCGGGCGTCTTCTTTGTATTTTGGCAGTCGTGCTGGGTCATGACATAGTCGCCTACAAGCCTGCGCGCCTCGCGGATATACATGTAAAACGGCCAGTGCCCCGACGATTGAAACTCGTCTTTGGGCAACCCCAAATTCATTATCTTTTCCTTAAAGGCCTTAGGCGTGCGCGGATCGGTCTTCCAGAAGTACAGAAGCCCCAGATGGTAGTCTTTATGGGCTTTGGCTATCTTGGCGCGCTCCTCGTAGGAGGCCTCGGGGTAGTCGTAGTTCTGGCCGATGAAATCGGTTGAAAAGGCCTGCTTGTTGTTGATGTCTGTCTTTTCGTTGGGCATCTGGGATATGATTAGAGGCCAGGCTTCCGGATAAGCTTCAAACCAGCGCCCGCACAGTTCGTAGTCCTGCGGGTTGTAGTTGTCGGGCTTTTCAAGGGGCAACTTGTTTGGCTCGTAGCTGGTGAGACACATGCGGTAGTTGTAGGCCTGTATGCGCTTGTCGGCGGCGCCGTCCTCCAGCGGCTCGTCGTCGGATATGTACTTGAGCAGGCCGCTGCTCTTGTCGCCCTTTATGCGGTACGGGTCAACTTTCACTGTAAAATTGTGGTAGTTGTGGCGCAGAGAATTTCGGAACCCGTTGAAATTTTCGTTGTACTTGGCGTTTCCTTCGCGCCCGACAACGTATTCGCAGCCGGCCGCCGCCATGAGATCGCCCTCAAATGTGGCGTCGATAAACATCTTTGCGTTGTATTTTTTGCCGCTTAGCGTCGTTATTGACTTTATGCGCTTATTCGACATCTCAACGCCGTTTTCCCTGTCGAGATACTCGCCCCTGTGCACTATTATGTTGGGATATTCGCCCAGCCAATGGTTATAGACCCACGTGGCAATGCGCGGCTCAAAGATCCACTGCGTTTTCTCATCGTTGTCGATTGCCTTTGTGCCCTGGCCCCGACCTTTAAAATCCTCGCGTTTCTGGGCGTACCAGTTTTGGGGCTTTAGGTATTCTTTGTATACTCTCTTGTAAAATTCGCGGGCTAGCCCCCCTATGGCCTGAGTGTTTCCGGAGTCGGTCATTCCAAGCCCCGACGTAGTCATGGCCCCCAACTCCATATCGGGCGAAACAAGGTACACCTTCTTGCCCGACTTCGCCGCGCTAATAGCAGCCACGACGCCTCCGGAAGTTCCCCCATATATGACAATATCGCCCGTGTAAGAGGGGGTCTTAGACGCCCAACTCACACTTGCAAAGGCGATTGCCGCACATAATAAAACAGTTAATTTATTCATCAGTCTCATACGCAAATCATCGTATTTAAAGCCATGCAAATGTCAACAACCAAAACAGTTCCGCCAAATGCCCACGCAAGAAAAAACATTACTTTTTATTGGCTTTCCCTTAGAGTTAGAAAGGCGCACAAAATCGCCAAAGCATTTAGCCTTCCAGACGCAAAATATCATATTAGTTTGCAGCGGGTAGCGCATCCACAAAAATACCGCAGCTATCAAAATCTTATTATGGTGCAGCACGGCAACGTTTAAAACAACAGCCCCACGGGCAACAGGAATAATAAACGCAAATCTCCTTGCCCCTCTAAATGTCTTCCCACGGCATTTTTTTTCTTTTTTCTTCGCGTGTGGGTGGTGGGTTTGTTTGTTTTAAGAATGAGACAGAGTGCGTGGATGAGGGTGGAGAAAATGCTGTGTGCCCAAAATTAGGACAGGAAGCTAAGGGAGTAAACTGACTTGATCGATGTTATTGTCGATTGTGTTTATTGACTCAAGATTAAATTGGTTCGTATCGCCCCCATGGGGGTGGCGGCGGGTGCTTGGCGGTTCGTAGTTCAACGCCGAGTGCGGTCGCTCGTTATTGTACTTTTCGCGCCATTTTTTCAGCTCCTCGCGCGCCTCACGCACGCTCTCGAACTCGACTCCACGCAATATCTCGTTGCGCATCGTCCCGTTGAAGCTTTCTATCTGACCGTTCTCCGTCGGCTTCCCCGGACTCGTGAACTCGAGCGTTATTCCCCGCTCTTTGCTCCACTTCTCCATATACCGACTCCTAAATTCAGCTCCGTTGTCGCTCTTTATCACATTCGGTCTGCCGTACAGACATATCAGCCTGTCCAACGCCTCCGCCACATCGTAGCCTCCGAAGCTTCTCGACACCTCGCAGCACAGGCATTCACGACTGTGGTCGTCTATCACGTTCAGTATCCGATAACTCCTCTTGTTCTCAACGTCTATAAAAAGAGTCATACAAGAAGCGGGCTTGTCAAATTATTAGTTGAAAAAGCTTTTTGCTTCCGCGCGGGAAATGCCGCGCATATTGACGTAGCGGGAGCGCAGAAGCGACAAGTCGCGGTGCCCCATATTCAGTTGAAGGCGCGGCAGATCGGCGTAGTTTTTTGCGTGAAAGCTTGCGTATGTGTGGCGCAAAACGTCCTGAACCCATCGCCCGCGAAAGCCCGAATTATCGCGGATTTTGCGCCAGCGGCGTTGCCAGTCTGTCGGGCAGATTTTTTCTTCTTTTAATTCGCGTGAATGTGCGATTAAAACTCGATTCAAAACAGGCGGGATTTCCACTTGGCGGACACCGCCTGTCTTCGAGCACTGTGAGCGGACGGTGATTGTCTTTTCTTCGGTGTCGATGTCGCGCCAAGTAAGTCTGCGAACTTCGCGCGGGCGGATTCCTGTATAGACCAAAAGCGCGGCAACGACGGCGTATTCGGGGCTTTCGTTTTGGGCGGTTTTGATTAGCCGTTTTGTTTCGGCAAGTTTCAGAGGCTGGATTTCCTTTTCGACGACTTTTTTGCGTTCGATTCGCTTTATCGGGTTTTTGTCGCACCACTCGCGGCGGAGCGCGAATTCAAACAATCCGTGCAACATCGCCCGCGCCTTGTTGAATTGACTCGCGCTCACTTTGTGAGCCGTCTCGCCCTTCGGGTCTTTCGCCTGCGGCGAAATCTCATTCGCGCTTCGCTTGAATTGCTGGTTGGTATGAAACGCCGCATTCAGCCATTCTTCGCATTCAGCTACGCTAAGCTCCGAAAAGTTGCGCTTGCCGAGTTCGGGCTTCGTCCGCAAAAGGCGGTTTCCGATACAGCGAATATCCCGTATCGAATCTGGACGCAAATGCTGCTTGATCTTTAAATATAGAGCGAACCCGTCGGTAAGAGACATTTCCTTTGTGCGCATATGCCGCAACCCTACGTCAATTACCTTCAAAACGAACTGCGCGTCGGTCAATTTGCTGTCACTTGGCTTTGCGTCCAAAATGTTTCTGATATAACGCGCCGAATCGACAACCGAAACGGCAGCCGACCCCAAAACTTCCTGAGCTGAATGTAGTATAGTGTCCATCGTATTTAAAATACGATAGTCAAACAAAAATTTCCAAAGAACTTTTGAATTTCTTGAAATAAGCTACTTCGGCAATCGGATTGAACACTCGGGGCATATTTCTTTTTTCGGAGCTTGGAATTTTTCCCGTTCAAGAAATTTGTTGCTATTCAAAGTATTGCAACACGGAAGCGCATATCGTATTTTAAATACTACGGTCTATTTACTATGAATAACGTTTGTCTATTCAATAGAGATGACATACAGGAAATTGCGAAAGATTTTCTGGTGAAATACAAGTTAATGCCATTTGACTATGAAAAATGGTATAAGAAGGCGTACAATGTCGTAAATTTAATTGTAGCACGCAAGGCAGATTGTAATAAAGAGTGGCAACGCATTGCTTTTCTGTGGGAAAAGAAGAATTCGGAGCAACTCAAAGAAGATATTTTCAAGCTTCTGAAAGAACTTTCAACGGCAGGCATTATCGACAAGATAGGCGAACTTGCAGATAAGTACGAGCTGCCCGTCGGGATAATCCAGAAAATTGTATCCCTTATAATAAAATATATATTTTGCTGTTATGTGGTATTTGGTGCTGCTTTGCCGCCCGACATTGTAAATACATTTGGTTGGATTTGTAATAAAGAAATTCGCGACCAACTACCTATCCCAGTAGATAAAAATGTGTTACGTTCTTTGTATGAAATTGGAATAACGAATCTCGGAATAAAAGTATGCGGAGACTATGCAAAAATAGGGGATATTCCGTGGACAAGAATTGGATTGGAAGACTACAAAAAAATCCAAGAAGCAGTGCGCAAACTCAGTGCCCAATGCGGAATGTCGCCCATTGAATTTGAAATGAAAGAACTCTGGAAATAGGAATTATAAAAATGAAAAGAATTATAGCAATATTAAGTGTTTCCGCATTGGTTTTAAGCGGATGTTTCGATTCTCGAGAATACAATAAGGAAGCCGACAAAAAATGTGAAGCCGAATTAAAAACAACAACAAATTTAGACGAGTTATTGTTGTTTGCTTTGGATTCCGACGCAAGTCCTTCGACGATTAAAAAAATTTTGAAAAAAGGCGCATCGCCAATTTGTACTGTTGACGAAAAAGACATTCCGATAATATGTTTTGCAAAATCGCCGAATGCTTTAAAAATTATGTTTCAGGCGGATCCGGAACATCAGGAGAAAGACGGTCCGTTGGTTTTAGTTGAACGGGCGTCAAGGAATCTTCCCTTGTTTTATTTACAGTCCCCCGAATTATGCGAGGCGTATATAAATTTGAGATTGGATAATGTGGATTATAATTCGGAAGCCTATGTGGGGTCTGTCGAAGGGGGTAAAACTACAACTTTAACCCGCGAAAAGGTTAGGAACCATCTCATAAATTTGAAGGACGAAAAATCCCGTTCTCCGCTTTTCTATGCCAAGAACAATGCTATGATAGATTATTGGTTGGCAAACGGCAATAAGATAAACGATGCCGATTCAAACAAAGACAATGTGTTGGGTTATTCCATATCAAACAACGAAACCTGCCAGATTGAGCGTTTGAAATATTTGATTTCGAAAGGAGCGGACGTAAACTTTGGCATGGAACGTGCGAATGCCACTCCGCTTGCCAGAGCGTTACAATTTAACAGGAGCAAGGAAATTCTCGAATTTTTGATATCGAACGGCGCAAAAATTGAAAACATTAAAAACACTTCCAATTTATTTTACTATGTGCAAAATACCGAACAAATCGAATTTTTGCAGGAAAAGGGGCTTTCCGCCGACATTATAACGGGGAACGGTTTTTATGTCCGCGGGGGCGGTGTTAGATATGTAGTCAGAACACCGTTGGCAAAAGCCATTGCAAACAAGAAAAGTATTGATGTTCTCAAAGGGTTGATAAGTGCAGGCGCCAAAGTTGAAGACGCAAACTTTGAATACAAAGGCGGAAAAGTTTCGGCATTGTATTTTGCCGCTTCGGTATTGGAAAATCACGAATTGACGAATTTCATTATGGAAAACGGCGGAGAAAAATCATTCGATATTGAAAAGGTCTTTTCCCTTTTTGTGAAGAATGAAGACAACAAGATGATTACCAAAGCGTTGGAGCTTGGCGTGATGCCGAAAGAGGCTAAAAATTTGGATAAGCTTTTCGATATTTTGTTGGAGAAGTCGGATATTCCCAATATGGAGAAGGTTTTAAAATCCGGTTACGATATAAATAGGCACAATTTGAGGGATTATTTGAACAAGTCGGAGGGGAATCCCAATGCCGTTTTCGACTTCCTGATAATGCACGGTTTCGATGTAAACAAGAGGGATTCTTACGGCAGTGTTTTCGACCGCGTAATGAACAATTTTTCGGACATAAACATAGGCAGTGTTTCGCCCCAAGCGTTTGAGCAAATTGTCAAAAAAACATCGGCATTAAAGGACAGGGGATATGCCAAAAAGAAGTTGTCGGAAATTGTATCGTGCGAAGGGTTGAGACCCGAAATCCTGAATATTTTTCTGGATAATTGTAAGTCCGTAGATTCAGGCACAATCAGAGATGTTCTGATAAGAATTTTCCAATCGGGTAGCACTGTCTCGGAATCCACAATAATATCTTTGATAAAACATGTCGACGACTTTAACAGCAAGGTTAACGGTAAGACAATGATTGGCTATGCATTGGAATATGGCAGTGTCAGTTTGGATATAATAAAGGCAATAGCGGAGAAGATGTATTTCCCCGCACTCGCGACTAATTATCAGTATCACGAAAATCAGAACCCAATAGATATTGCAAACAAATTAAATCTGAGCGAGATAGCGCAGTATTTGCAATCTCGTGCCAAGTTTATAACTACCGACAATAAAGGTTGTATCAAAATCTGGGGTGTATTTACTTTTGGTATGAGTAAAAGTGAATTTGAAAGCATGACGAAGATTTTTCCAACTAGCAACGATGAGCCAGCCTATAAAGGACCTTGGTCGAGCAATAGGAATTATAACGAAATAACGCCTCGCTATGATGAAAAAGAGAAACTTGTTGGTATTTGTTTCGAAAATTCAGGCAGTTTCGCTTATCTTGCGCTGGATAGAATGGGAGTGAAAAAAGAGCAGTTAGTATCTGAATCTTATTCAATATATGAATATGATATATACCGTAAAACTGTTTCCAAAGAAGGGCGCTCGAAAGAAATATTGACATATTCTAGCAATAGTTTTAACATGATAGTTTCGTTTGGGGGAAGCCATAACAATCCTGTGTTTCCTTGCGTGTATCTGGCTGCACCAAATGCAAGAACAAATGATAATCCATATAAAGACAGTGGTATATATGCACTTTGGAAAGATAAAAACAGAGGTCTTTTTAGAATTTTTGATAACAAAGAGTTGAAAGATAATGATGAAAACAGGAAATATTATCAATCTTTGATTAATAATGGCGCGGAAGTTAAATAGAGTTATAATTTATAAATCAAAAGGTGTGGGTATATCCGCACCTTTTGTTGTTTTTGTGTTATAATTTTATTCGATTGTGTGAGCAAAGAAGCCATTACAATCATAAGCTTAACTTATTGGAACTAACAATGAAAGGTATATAAGATAAATGATTAGGTTTTTGTCGATTTTATTTCTTTCCATATTAATGTTGTCGTGTTCAAAAGAGGCGGAAGTAAACGTAGAGTCAGACATATTTCAATTTGCAAATACAGAACAATCGTCGCAGAAAGCGGAAATAAACCGTCTTTTGATGAAACCATTGGAAGATGCAAAACGATTCGTGGTATCGCATAAATCACCTTCAAGTTTTATTCCGTCGATAAAAGCAAACTGCAAGGTTTTTGCAAATAATGAGCGCTTCTTTTCGGCTAAAACCGAAATTTTATACGAGTACTACGACCTTTTCCCAAAGGCGGCGATAGAAGAATCTACAATAAATTTACGCTTGTTGCCGGACGGGAAAATAGAAAATCTGAAAATAGGCGATTTGTTTGAGCCAAACTCTCAATGGCAAACCCAATTACTGTTGAAAGGCATAGAATATCTAAAAAAAAGCGGATTTTCTTTTTGGGATAATTCGACGATTGAAAATGAAATAAAAAGCGAAAAAAATCCGTTTGACTACTATTTTTATTCTTTCGTTTTAACAGAAAGAAATTCCATTATCATTATCTTTCAATCTCTTTCAATCGCTCCGAATGCTGCAGGATATCCGTCGGTTGAAATCCCTCTTGACGATATTCCGTTCCTCAAAAAGTCTTATATGTAGTTTTATATTGTGCTACGGGATACACCCTCTAAAAACCTTCTTTGCCCATTCTAACAGTTTTATTCTCCACGGGGTGTGGAGGGATTCTATGCGTTGCCAATAGATTTGGGCGATAGGGTCTTGGATTTCGGGGCATTCGGCTTTTACGGCTTGTTCGTAGTCCATATAACCTTGTAGGGTTGTGGCTTGGGCGAGCAGGCATTGAAGTTCAAAATGTTTTTCTTTTGAAACACTGATAGTTGGCGTGCCTTTCTTTGGGAAAAGCGACTTGTCCAGAATGTGGTGCTTGTCGCCTTTGCCGTCGGCGGAATTCCCACTATATTTCTTGCGCGTCAAAAGCTCAATCGGCACTTTCGTGCGTTTTGCCGCTTGGCGGACAAATTCGGGATAAGGGTTGTTCGGGTTGTGTGTGTCTTTGTATGCGTGAAAAAGTTTTTCGTCCATATTAATTCCTTTCGTATGCAAGTTGTTTGTTGGCAATCAGTCTTGCCGTGTGGAGAATCGGCAAGTTGCAATGTTCGAAAACAACTACAAAACTTTGCTTTTTTCTTTTTTTTTGCGTGTGAGATAGTGGGTTTGCTTGTTTTAAGAGGGAGACAGAGCGAGAATGTGTGGAGGAAGATGGAAAAAGGATAGTAAAAAAAAAGAGTAGAGAAAGTAATGTTGTTTCACTCTTTTTTCCTTCACCCCGAAAAGACGCTTATAGGCTACGTAAAAAAACGCGCATAAACGCACCAGGGCAAAATCCTATCTAAAAGACACTCCATAAATCAGCGCTTTATTTCATGGCATTTTTTTTGGGGGGGGGGGAGGAGGAGGAAAATGGAGAGAAAAAAAAGAAAAAAGAGGGGAAAAGCTAATTTGAAAAATATGCGCGGCAAACCAACTTCATTTTGGCGTACAAAAAAAACGCACTCAAAGAAAATTTGAGTGCGTAGGGCGGCTTGGGCAGATTGCTATTGGGAAGCCTTTGCCCTGGGCCTTCGCGGAGCCTTCTGTGAGAACACGAGGCGAGAGCCGTCGCATTTTACCTTGATGGGGCCGCGCCCCTCGGCAATGCCGCCTTTAAGAATCTCTTCGGCAAGCGGATCTTCCAGCTCGCGCTCTATGGCGCGCTTTAGCGGACGGGCCCCGAACTTTTCATCCCAGCCCTTGGATATGAGGAAATCCACGGCGTCTTCGTCGAGCACGAGCCCCATGCCCTTGTCGGAAAGCCTGTCCTCGAGCTTCTTTATCTCGAGCCTGACAATTTTGCGCGTGGAATCCTTGTCGAGGTTTCTGAAAAGGACAATGTCGCCTATTCTGTTTAGGAATTCCGGCCTGAAGGATTTTTTCATTTCCTCAAAAACCCTCTGCTTTACCTTTTCAAAATCCTGCTCCTCCGAGACGCCAAATCCCATAAAGGACTTCTTCTGCAATATGTCGGCGCCGACATTGCTTGTAAGGATTATGATTGTGTTGCGGAAGTCGACCGTCCTGCCGAGGCTGTCGGTGAGCCTGCCGTCTTCGAGAACCTGCAAGAGAATCTGGGCGACATCCGGATGGGCCTTTTCTATTTCGTCGAAAAGAATCACGCTATAGGGATTGCGCCTGACCCTCTCGGTCAGCTGGCCGCCGTCCTCGTGCCCGATATATCCAGGCGGAGAGCCTATCAGACGCGATATGGAGAACTTTTCCATGTACTCGGACATATCTATCTGTATTAGGGCGTCCTGATTGCCAAACATCTGTTCGGCCAAAATCTTCGCCAGATACGTCTTGCCGACGCCCGTGGGCCCGAGGAAAAGGAAGGAGCCTATCGGGCGCTTGGGATCTTTAAGCGAAGCCCGAGAGCGGCGCAGAGCCCTCGCCACGACGGCGGTAGCCTCGTCCTGCCCTATTATGTTTGCCCGCAGATACTTCTCAAGCTCCAAAAGCTTCTTGGAATCCTCGGCCTCCATGCGCGTCAGCGGTATGCCCGTCCACGAAGAAACCACCGCGTATATATCGTCGGCATCGACGGTGGACGTCTTGCCCTTGAGCGTCTTGTGCCAGGCCGAAACTATGTCGTCGCGCTGCGCTTCAAGCTTTTTAATCTCGTCGCGCGCCTTGGCCGCATCCTCAAAACGCTGCACTTTTATGGCATCGTCGCGCGAAGTTTTCAGCGCCTGGATCTTTTCGGAGATCTGGGAAACCTCGGCCGGCCGCTCTATCATCTTTATGCGCGCGCGCGCGCCCGCCTCGTCGATAATGTCTATGGCCTTATCGGGCAAAAAGCGGCTCGTAATGTAGCGGCTGGAAAGCTTGACGGCCTCTTCAATGGCCTTGTCGGTGTACACGCAAGAATGGTGTTTTTGGTAGTTGTCGCGCAACCCCTGCAAAATCTTTATGGTGTCCTCCACGCTCGGCTCGTCCACTTTTACGCTCTGAAAACGCCTGTCCAAAGCGCTGTCCTTTTCTATAAACTTTCTGTATTCGGCAAGCGTCGTGGCGCCTATGCATTGCAGCGTCCCACGCGATAGCGCGGGCTTGAATATGTTGGATGCGTCCATAGCCCCCTCCGCGGCTCCTGCGCCTACTATTGTATGAAGCTCGTCTATGAACAAGATAACATTCTTATCCTGCTCTATCTCGCTAAGAAGCTGCTTTATGCGCTCTTCAAACTGCCCGCGGTATTTCGCCCCGGCTACCATCAGCGTCATGTCTAGAGACACAACCCTCTTGTCGGCCAACAGCTCCGGAACAGTGCCTGCGGCAATCTCCTGCGCCAGCCCCTCGACTATGGCCGTCTTCCCGACGCCCGCCTCGCCTATGAGAACCGGATTGTTCTTGCGGCGGCGGCACAGAATCTGAATGACTCTCATAATCTCCGTAGAACGGCCAATTACGGGGTCTAACTCTCCGCGCCTGGCCATCTCGGTCAGATCGCGCCCGTAGGCGGCAAGCGCCGTGTTGCGCTGCGAGGCCGGGCGCTGGCGCGGCTCGTCCTCCTCTTCGTCTGCGCCGGGCGGCGGATTGGCCGAACCGTCCTCGGGCGTCTCGGGGTTGTCGCCGACGAAATCCATCGAGAGTTCGCGCAATATAAGATTAAGGCACTTGGAGTGCTCTATGTCTTTGCTGCGCAAATATTCAAACGCGAAACCGTCGCCGACGCGCATTATTGCAAGAAGCAGATGCTCCGTGCCTATGTAGTTGTGCCCCAGCCTCGTGGCCTCGTTGGAGGCAAAGACTAGCGCCTTCTTTGCGCGCGGAGTGTACGGAATCTCGTTTATGTCGATTGAGTCGGCAGTGCCTGCTATCTTGCGGCGTATTTCGGAAATTGAATCCTCAATGTCAAGCCCCAGACTTCTGAGAACGTTTACGGCGACCCCCTCCCCGAGCATCAGGATGCCAAGGAGCAGGTGTTCGGTGCCTATGTAGTTGTTTCTTAAGCTGACTGCAGCCTTGCGAGCGTTAACTAGCACAAGCTGCGCCCTTTTTGTAAATGGTTGCATTGTTTTTATCCCCTGTCTAAACGCCTTTTATGCTAAGCTTCGGCAGTTTGGCTATCTCTTCGTTGAGCAGCCTCGCCCGGAGCTCGTCGCGAAGAGCCCCCTGCGCATCCTCGGCGCCGAAAGCCCGACACAAATGGGCGGGCAAAACCTCCAGCGAGAGCTCGTCTATGCGCTCGAGAGCCTCTCCGCAGAAATCCATCATGTTCATGTCTGCGGCAAGCCTCATAATCGAAAGCAGCGAAAGCGCCTCCTGAGAATCTATGAGCTTGCACGTCTGCAGGATGGAACGCGCGCGAAGCACCTTGTCGATGAGCACCAACGGACGATCTTCGAGCATTTTGTACCTGGCGTCCGATTCAAATTGACAAATTTTTTTACAAAAAGTTTGAATTTTTTTTATTATGTCGGCCTCGGAAACTCCGAGCGTCTGCTGGTTGGAAAGCTGGAAAAACGAGTTCACCGAATCGCTGCCCTCCCCGTTCGACCCGCGTATGACCATGCCCAGCTGGTTTACGGCCCGAACTATCTTTTCAATGTCGTTTGTCATTGAAAGCACGGGCAAATGCAGCATAACCGACGCCCTCATGCCCGTACCCATGTTGGTCGGGCACGAAGTTATATAGCCGATATCCTGGCTAAAGGCGTATTCAAGCTCCTTTTCAATCTCGTCGTCGAGGGCGCTGGCGCTCTTGTAGAGAAGCGGCAAAGACTTGCCTATTACCTGTATTCTTATGTGGTCCTCCTCGTTGATAAAGACGCTCGTATGCGCCTCTTCCACGACAAACGCGCCCTTGCCCAGCGTCCGGATATCCATTTCCTTGCTTATGGCCCGCGATTCCGTCAAGAACTCGCGCTCCCGCTGGCCGATGGCCTGCATATCGTATCTCTTGGCATCCTTTAGGCGCTTTACCTTTGACAGCGCATCAAAACACGTCTTGTAAATGTCGGCCAACTGGCGGGAATTTGCATAAGGGGAAAATTTTTTGCCCTTGAGATTGCGCGCCAGGCGTATCCTCGATGAAACGAGAATCGACGAATTTTCTTTGCGTGTATGCGTAACTGCCGGCATTCTACGATTTTGGAAGCGAATTGATTTTGTCTCTTATTTTTGCCGCGTCCTCATAGCGCTCTTGCGCTATGGCCTCTTTTAGCTCCCGCTCCAGGCGGGCCCTCTCCGATTCCGGCTCGGGCGCGGCAGTACCCGAATCCCCCTCGGAATCCGAAAACTCTATCTTTTCGGCCTCCAGCTGCGCCTCTGAAACCGATTCTATGGCCGAGGCTACCACGTTTTCGAGACTCTGCATGAAATCTTTTCCTAAAACGTCGGCGCTCTGGCTGAAAATCTTGGAAGTATCGACATTTGCGGCGTGGAATTTCGGGCGCTTGCCGGTGTGGCGCACGGCCCCCTGAATCTGCCTGAGCATATCGGCAGCCGAGTCGTCCATTATGCTGTAACAATCCGCGCACGCGGCCTTGTCGCCCTTTTTGAGGTCGTGGTCTATGGAGCCGCAAGTCGGGCATATCCCGTCGGGCTTTTTTACTATGTGCTGCTGCTCGAATTGCTTTAGCTGCGGATCGAGATTTGCCGGTGTGTTCGGATCGTCAAGGGCAAACTTCTTGGCGCACTCCTCGCATAAATGCAAAGTCAGCTTTTCGTTGCCCGATATCTTTGTGATGTGCACAACGGCGGGTTTTCCGCATCTTGCGCATTTGTATTCTTTTGCCATATAGCATCCGGCGGAAATCCTGGCGATTCCGCCGCCTCTAAATAAGTTTTAACAACTCTTGGGTCGCGGGCACGTCCCTGATTATTTGAGACTGCATCGGCCCGACGCCTATGTATCGTAAATTGGGAAGCTCCTTTAAACTGCCGTCCCTGTTGGCCACATCGATTATGCTCTTGATGCAGAAAGCCACGTACCTTTTGGCCTCCTCGGGCAAATCGACAAATTTGCGGACGCCGGAAATATCTTGCGACCACCCTTTTAACTGGGCGTATACGGGCCTGAGCGTCTTTCTTAGAGCATCGCAGCGGGGAACTGTGTGGTAAATCTTGCCCGATTCGTCCTTGTAGGCGGTGCATACCAGCAGCTCGCCTCCCTCGCACCAAGAACCCTCGTACGAAAGGGCGTCGAGCTTGTTTATGACGATGTCGTCGTAGCCGCCAAAACGCAGGGCGTCGCCCTTCTCAACGGCGTCGAACCACCCTACCATGCGCTGCCGTCCGGTGCTGGTGCCAAACTCGAGCTTTTTGAGCTTCTGGGCGAGCGGGTGGGTGTCGTTCATCTGGGTTAGGAAGACGTGGGTGCCGACTTTCGTGTCGTAAGCCTTGCAGCAGCCGAGAGTGTGAACCTGCCTCAGCGGAATGCCCGCGCTTTCAAAGAACTCGGGAACGCCCGTGTGCGAAGCCGTGACGTTCGGGGCAAAGCCGTGGCGCTTGTCGAGCCAAAAGGCCTGGCCGTACTCGCCCAGTATGTACCTGCCCTGCGCCAGCGCCTTTAGGCAGATTTCGCGAACGTCGGATATGTTCTTGACGAGCTTTTGGCCCGCATTCCAATACTCACGAACGACGGCCTCGACATTTATTTCGAAGGCTTTTGAGCCCTTAAATTTGTGAAAATCAAATTCGTCCTCGGCAAAGACGCCCTCCTTTATCGCCGCGGCATTGGCGCGCAGCTCGGCGTTAGTGAGCACGTCGAAGAACGAGTCCCACTTTTGCGGAGACGTGCGGCAGACGTATTCGATTGTGCGGCAGGCCCTGTCGAGCTTTGAGGAAAGCTTGTGGGTGAAAGCCTCTTTCGAGCCGAGGAAATCGGCGTAACAAATCTGAAATTGGGAAACTTCGTCGGCATACGAGGGTGTGATTCCCCTCCCGGTCGAGCCCCTGGGCTCCTCTTTTAGTATCTCTACCCGGTAGTTTTCAAAGGCCAGATCCAACAGCCTGTGGCTGATGTCGCTTACCATCGTGCGCTCGTCGATTACGAGGCGCGAAAATATATCGTAGCCAAGTTTTTCCAATGGCATTCCCTCCCAAAGGAACTTGCGCGGATCGGCGACGACGCCCGCCCCTATCGCCAGAAATTCAACATCTTTTTCGATTACGCCGGCGGGAAGCAAATTAAGTTTCACACCGCCTGCGGTATGTCCGGAGTTGGCACCGCCGTTTACTTTAATCACCACTGCGGCAATATCCTTTCTGCCGGTCTTGGTCTTCAACTCGTCTATAATTTCGTAGATGAGGCGGCCTTTGCCCTCGTCTCCGGTGCTAATGCCTACGTCGGCGATAATTTGACTTTTAAAATTTGTAAGTGCCATTGTATTTTGTCTCCATTTTTGACAAGCCCCTCACAATGCTACAATCGCTCTGCTTTTACAACTCTTTTTTAATTTTTATTTGACTATTTGAAAAAAATTAACGAGCCTAAAGACGTGCAGGCGGATTTGTGCGCCGATTTTTTTTAACGAGTTTGGGAGGGGAGAGATTTTATATATGAAATACCGTTTCTTTATTTTGGCAATGCTTCCTTTTTTTGCATTTGCCCAGAACGCGCAGACGACAAAACAAACCAAAGTCTACGGCGACATTCCCGATTACGGCGCGTACTATCTTTCGCCCGATTTTGTCGAAACGGCCGCAGGCAAAATATTTGTTTCGGCGCGCACGGGGAAGGCCGTGGTAGTTGTAGAAAACGACAAGCCCGTAAAGAAGATAGACCTCCCCAACTACACAAGCGGCCTGGCTGTCAGCCCCGACGGCAACACGGCGTACGTGTGTCCATACCAGCCCGACGGCAAGATTATAAAGCTCGACACGCGCACGGGGAAAGTTCTCGCCGAAATCGACGCCGACCATATGCCGCGCGCCATAACGCTGGCCCCGGACGGCAAATACGCGTATTTTTGCAGCCAATTTAAGGAAAAGGTCGGCAAGATTGACCTCAAGAATATGAAGGTCGTCGGGTGGGCGCTTGCGGTTAGAGAGCCGTTTTCAGTGTCGGTGACGCCCGACTCGAAGAAACTCGTAGTAGCCAACCAACAGCCGGAGGCGAAGGGCGGCCTCTACGAGGAGAACGTGGCCGCCGCCGTCAACATAGTCGATGCCGCGACGATGAAGACGACCGCCACCATAAATCTTCCAAACGGCTCCATAAACCTAAAGTCCACGGCGATATCGCCCGACGGCAAATACGCCTACATAACCCACAGCATAGGCCGCTTCAATGTGCCCACGACACAAGTCGAAAGGGGTTGGATTAACACAAACGCCGTAAGCATAGTAGACATACCCGCCCAAAAGCTGCTTGCGACCGTGCTTATAGACGACATAGAGCTTGGCGCGGCCAATCCCTACGGAATCATAGTTGCCGACGGGGGCAAAAAGCTCGTTGTGGCTCAGGCCGGATCGCATGAAATATGCATAATAGACCGCCTAAAGATTCATGAGAAGATTCAAAAGGCCTACTCTGGCGGCGCTGACAAATCGAAAGTATTTGAGGACATATGCAACGACCTCTCGTTTCTTTCCGGCATGAAAAAGCGCATAGCCCTCGACGGATTCGGGCCGCGCCACCTGTGCCAAAAGGGTGGCGATGTGTACGTCGGCATGTATTATTCCGACGTTCTCAATAGCGTTAATTTGGCGACGGGAAAAGTGAAGAGGATATCGATAGGCGGCAACGAAAAGCTCAATGAAATTCGCCGCGGCGACCTGTTCTACCACGATGCCTCCCTGTGTTTTCAAAAGTGGCTCTCCTGCATAACCTGCCACACTGAGGTGCGTTCCGACTCTCTGAATTGGGATCTACTCAACGACGGCATAGGCAATCCCAAGCAGTCAAAGTCAATGCTTTTTTCGCATTTCACCCCGCCTTCGATGATAACCGGCGTGCGCAAAAACGCCAATATAGCGGTTCGCAAGGGCATTCAGTTTATACAGTTTACGCGGCGCCCCGAGCGCGATTCGGTCGCAATCGACAAATACCTGTCGAGCCTGCGCCCGATACCTAGCCCGTACCTCGAAAAGGACGGGTCCCTAAGCGAGGCGGCGCTGCGCGGCGAGTTCCTTTTCCAAGAGGCAAAATGCTCCTACTGCCACAGCGGCGAATACTTTACCGACATGAAAATGCACGACGCCGGCACCGGCCTCGACGAATACGCCGGCAAAAAGTTCGACACCCCCACCCTGCGCGAGGTGTGGAGAACCGCCCCCTACCTGTACGACGGGAGGGCAAAATCGATATTCGAGATGATGAAGAAATTTAACAAAAACGACAAGCACGGCGTAACATCGAAACTCTCGGACGACGACCTGAGGGATCTCGAACAATACATACTCACATTATAGGCGCCCTGCGGCCTTCCGCGCATGTTCGGCACGAATCCGTAGCCGCACATGAATGGGAAAAATCGGCGCGCGGCGCCGCTGCCGGCATATTTGCCAACATCCTTTGCCATACTCCCGCGCACACGCGCGGGGGTATGCGCGCCACCTTGCCATTTTTGCTCTTTGCTTCTTCTTTTGCGTGTAGGGAAAAAGGGCGAAACAAGAGGAAAAAACGGACGTTTAAGCCGTGCGCAGAGTGCGTGGCGCGCGGCGGCGTTCTGGTGAAGGCGGTTAAGGCGCACCATTCGGATCCCAAATCCATAGGTCTGGTTATAAGCATATCGGGGCGCACGGTATATATAAGCGGCGATACTTTGTTTGAAGATGATTTGGCTGAAGGCGTAAAAAAAGCCTGCGGCAAGAATCCTTTGGACATAGTTGCGATATGCATAAACGGCAAACTCGGCAATATGAAGTGGGACGAAGCCGTAAAAGTTGTTGAAGAATTGGCTCCCGGCATGGCAGCCATACCAATGCACTACGGCTTATTTGCAAAAAATACCGAAGATCCTGAACCTTTTGTAAACGCATTGAGGGGCAAATCCATAAATGCCCATACAATGGTTCCGGGCAAAGCGGAGCTTTATTAGCTATAGATTTGCCTCCTCAAATGGGCATGCGCAGATTGTTTATAGCGCATGCCCATTTTTTTTCAGGCAATGGCTGCGCGGGAAAACAGTTTGGCTGGCATATATTAAAATTGCAGCTTTTATTGCATAAGAGTGAAGCAATTAAAGCGCCTATTGGCATGGAATTTGTATTTTTTGAAAAATTTGTGTAATATTTGAAATGCAATATTTTTATATTGACAATATATAGAAATCTAAGCTACTACAATCAAATAGCTTCAAGGAAATATGTTGCAACTAAACTAAATGGGGGTATTAAATATGCTAAAAATTTTTCGGCTTGTTTTTTCATGCGCGCTATGCACAGGCGTGGTATTTAGTTATAATAGCCTCTATTCTTCAAACGCCGCGGGGGAAACTGCTCCGTATGCAAATGTGGATTTTTCAAAAAAAGCGGGAATAATAAAGCCTTTGCATGGGGTGAACGAATCTCCAATTGTTTTCAACGGTAGCTTGCCCGAGTTTATTGAGGCTGGAATCCCCTATGTCAGGCTGCACGATGTGGGAGGGCGCTATGGCGGGTCTTGCTTTGTCGATATTCCCAATGTGTTTCCCGACTTTAACGCCGATCCCGAAGATCCGAACTCTTACGATTTCGCCTTTACCGATGCGTATATAGCCACATTGGTAAACAGCGGCGTAAAAGTTTTTTACAGGCTTGGCGTAACAATAGAAAATTACCATAAGATAAAGGCCTACCGAATTCATCCGCCCGTGGACAACCTCAAATGGGCGAAGATATGCGAGGGCATAATACGCCATTATAACGAGGGTTGGGCGAAAGGTTTCAAATACGGTATAGAATATTGGGAAATATGGAATGAGCCTGAAATTCCGCAAATGTGGACCGGAACAAAAGAACAGTTCTTTGAACTATACCGTGTGGCGGCAAATTATCTGAAGAAGCGCTTTCCCGAAATAAAAGTCGGAGGATACGCCTCGTGCGGATTTTACGCTATAACAGGTGAAAATACGAGTTCTTTTAACAAGAGTCTTGTGCAGTATTTTAACGATTTCCTCAAATACATATCGGCTCCCGGCACCCGCGCGCCGCTCGATTTTTTTTCTTGGCACTTGTATTTTGCCAATCCTGACACCATAGCCAAACATGCCGAATATGTCCGCTCCAAGCTCGACGAAAACGGATTTGCAAACGTAGAAAGCATATTGAACGAATGGAATGACAATACGCGCATAGATGAGAGCGACCTTCGCCGCACATATCTGGGGGCGTCCAATGTTGGCGCCGCCTTTTGCATAATGCAAGATGCGCCAATAGACAAGGCCATGTATTACAATGCACGCCCTGGCGGAGTCTATTGCGGCCTTTATGAACCGCCGAACAAACTTGCAAAATCCTATTTTGTATTCAAGGCCTTTAATGAGTTGAAAAAACTTGGAAATGCTGCCTTATGCGAATCATCAAGAGATAGAGGTATATATGTCTGCGCGGCTATTTCCGATTCCGGCAAGGAGAGGGCGATACTTGTAAGCAACAACTCTCCCGATAGGAAGCGCGTGAAAATGTCTTTTAATGGAAAATTAAAGTCGTGCCTTATTATAGACGACCGGTATAGCTATGCCGAGCTCAATTTCATGTATGATAAAAAGAATTCCACGCTTGATATGCGCGGAAAATCTGTGGCGCTTTTGAAAATAGAAGCCCCCTAAAATATGTGCGCAACGCAAAGCGGCGCAAGGCCGTTTTGAAAGCTAAGAAGAAAACTGCGCGCGTGCCCGCCATTGTCCTTTCTATGCTTTAGTATTATTTTGCATCTGCTAAAATTAAGGATCCGCCGGAATTTTGCGCGCCAAAAAAGAGCAAATAAATATTCAATAGCCGTTTGGCAAAAGACATTTTAATTTTCCAAAAATTTTGTTTTTTGACTTTCCGATTTTTTTATTAAAATCTCGCCCTTTTTACGGGCACAAGGCGCCGATAAGAAGCAAATATGCGAATGTTCCCATATCCGAACAAATCGAAAATTCGCGGATAAAAAAAAACAAAAATGCGCCGCTTGCGCGCCGACAAGCGGAGGTCTGTAAGAGCTAAAAAAAAATGCTAAAAAGCTTCGTTTTCTGCGGGCATATTTGCCGATAATCCAACCTCGCCGCTCGTGCAAAAAAACGTGTTGCATGCACAAAAAACTGCATGCATAAAAAATTATTTTGCCCTCCGAGCACCCGCAGCGCTGCAATACAAAAACAAAAAAGGCGCACCGAAAAAATCGGGCGCCTTTTTGTCAAACAGACGATTTTCTACCGCCTTTTTGCGTTTGAAAAAAGATCTCCGAACGAGCTGCCAAAGGGCTCGTCGCGCCTGCGCGGAGCGCCCGAGAGGGGCGGGCGCGCGGCGTTGGATTTGCGCGCGGCGATGTCGCCTGCCGAGCGGACGCGCTTTTGCGGGTTTGTCTTCATTGAAAGGGAGATTCTTTTTCGCGGTACATCAACTTCCAAGACGTACACGCTTACTTTCTGCTGGGGTTTGACGACCTCGTTTGGATCTTTTACGAACTTGTCCGAGAGCTCGCTGACATGAACAAGTCCGTCCTGGTGGACGCCTATATCCACAAACGCGCCGAAGGCCGTCACGTTGGTGACTATTCCGGGAATGCGCATGCCCTCTTTTAGGTCTTCTATTTTACTGACCCCGTCGGCGAACGAGAAGGCCTCAAATTTTTCGCGCGGGTCGCGGCCGGGCTTGCCGAGTTCCTGCATAATGTCTTTAAGCGTAGGCATGCCGATATCGCCGCCGACGTAGGCTGAAAGGTTGATGCGCGCGCGCGCGGAGGCGTCTTTGAGCAGCGTGTTTACGTCGCTTCCTATATCGGAGGCCATTTTTTCCACCAGGGAATAGCGCTCGGGGTGAACCGCGCTTGCATCGAGCGGGTTTTCACCGCCGTTTATGCGTAGAAATCCCGCCGCCTGCTCAAAGCTCTTGGCACCCAGTCCCTTTACTTTCAAAAGGTCTTTTCGGGTTCTGAAAGGGCCGTTTTGGTTGCGGTAGGCGACTATGTTTGCCGCCGTCGTGGAATTTAGCCCGGATACATAGGAAAGCAGCTGCTTGCTGGCGGTATTCACCTCGACGCCGACCGAATTGACGCAGCTGACGACGACGTCGTCGAGCGAGCGCTTTAGCATAGTCTGGTTGACGTCGTGCTGGTACTGGCCGACGCCTATTGACTGCGGGTCTATCTTTACCAATTCCGCCAGCGGATCCATCAACCTTCGGCCTATCGACACGGCGCCGCGCACTGTAATGTCGTAATTGGGGAACTCCTCGCGGGCGACTTCGCTTGCCGAATAAATGGAAGCCCCGCTTTCATTGACCATAACCACGACGATCGAGGCCGGAAGCCCCAAAGAGCGCACAAAGGCCTCGGTTTCGCGGCCGGCTGTGCCGTTGCCTATGGCCACGGCCTCTATTTCGTACTGTTTGCAGTAGGCGCGAATCTTGTCGCCGGCCTCCTTTATTCGCAGGGCCGACTGCTCGGGATAAACGACGTCGTTGCATAGCAAGTCGCCCTGCCTGTTCAGGCAGACGACCTTGCAGCCCGTCCTAAAGCCAGGGTCTATGGCAAGGACGTTTTTGCGCCCCAGCGGCGAGGCCATCAGCAACTCGCGCAAATTATTTGCAAACACCCTGACCGCCTCCTCGTCGGCGCGCTTCTTTATTTCCAGGCGCATGTACGTCTCGGTTGTGGAGGATAGCAGGCGCCTGTAGGAATCTTCCACTGCCGCTGCGACCTCCTTGGCGCATTCGCCCGAGGCGTCTTTTACGAAGAGTTTTTTCAGAATCGAAATTGCGCCCTCTTCGTCGGGAATAACCCTCATTACCAGGAAGCCCTCGCTCTCCCCGCGCCTAATGGCGAGCACCCTGTGCGACGGCGCGGCCGCGGCGTTTTCCGACCAGTTGAAGTAATCGCGGTACTTCGCGCCATCCTCCTCCTTGCCGGGGAGAACCCTCGAACTAAGGACGGCGTTTTTGTCGAAGTAATCGCGCATCGACGAACGCGCAAGGGCGTCGTCGGCGACGATTTCTGCAATAATGTCGCGCGCGCCGGCCAGCGCGGCCTGAATGTCGGGAACCTCCTTTTCGGCGTTCACAAATTCTCCGGCCTTCTCGGAACAGCCTGATTGCTGGTTGTTGAGAATAAATTCGGCCAGCGGCTCCAAGCCGCGCTCCTTTGCGATGGTTGCCTTTGTGCGGCGCTTGGGCTTGAACGGCTGGTAGACGTCCTCAAGCTTCGACAGCGATTCCGCCGCGTCGAGTTTCCCCTCGAGCTCCGCCGTAAGCAGATTGCGCTCTTGAAGCGATTTCTTTATCGAAGCGCGCCTCTCGTCGATCGCCTTGAGCCTATCGAGCTCGTCGCGGATGGACGTAATTTGGACCTCGTCGAGAGAGCCCGTAGCCTCTTTTCTGTAGCGCGCTATGAAAGGGACTGTCGCCCCCTCACCAAGCAGTTTTGCGGCCGCCTCCACCTGGTGGAGGGGTATGTTCAGCGAGGCCGATGCCTCTATTAAATTTTTGTCTGTCATAGTTTATGTTAAAATTCTATTTCCGCATATACAGGGAAGTGGTCCGAGGCGTACTGGCAGCCTCCCTTTGCCGACGCGAGTTTCGCCGTCTTTTCATCTCGGCTCTCCGATATTTTGTCCGTCGCCATAGCGTATTTCTTTACCGATATTTTAGGGCTTAAAAATATGTAGTCTATAAAGGCAAGCGGCTTCCCCGTATAGGCGTGAAACGTCCCTCTTTCGGCGCCTATAGACTCTGCCGCCGAAGCCTCGACGGCGTTTTTCGGATCAAACATCGGCGCAATTTCCGCGTCCGACGGGCGGGCGTTAAAGTCTCCTGTTATTATGAATGAGCCGCCTTTTGCAATTTCCCCGACCCTCTTAAGTATCAGCTTCACGCCCTCTGCCCTGGCAACTTTTCCTTTGTGGTCGAGGTGCGTATTGAAAAAGTAAAATATTTTTCCCGATTTTAGATGCCGAAACCTCCCCCATGTGCATAAGCGCCTGCAGGCCGCATCCCAGCCAAACGAGGGTTTTGAAGGCGTCTGCGATAGCCAAAACACTCCGCTTTCCATGCAGTTAAATTTGGATTTGTCGTAGGCTATCGGCGAATACTCGCCTTTCTGTGCGCCGTCGTCGCGGCCGCAGCCTATGTAGGCGTAACCATCGGGTAGCACGTAGTCTATTTGGTGCTTAAATGTCTCCTGCATGCCAAAAATATCAAAGCGGTACTTTTCAAGCAGCTCTTTTTGAAAGTCTTTTCTAAATTCCCACTTGTTGGCAGACGGGGTCGGAGCCATTTGAATGTTGCACGTGGCAACGGTAAACGAGGCCTTTTCTCCGCCAAGACAACATGCGGAAAAAGCTGCCGACAAAAGGGCCACAGTTGCAATTATTCTCATCATTGTCTTATTTTGAAATTTCCTCCAACTCCGACGAGAGGCTCTCCCACTTCGAATACGCCCGGGCAAGCTCGTCTTTGAGAGCGTTGTAAGATTCGGTCGCGCCTGCGCAAGCGGCGCCGCGTTTAAAAAATTCAGGGGAGGCCATTTCGGCCTCCAGCTTTGATATATCCGCCTCTATGGCCGCTATTGAATCCTCCGTCTGGGCGATTTCTTTTTTTATCCTTGAAATCTCCTTGCGGGCGGCGGACTGTTTCTGTTTTTGAAGTTTGTATTCCGAAACCTGGGCCTGCTGTGGCTTTGAGGCGGAGGGAATCTTGCCCTCCTGCCTTATGCGCTCCACATATTCGCTGAGATTGCCCGGGAAAAAGCGCACGCCGTCGCGGCTGAGCTCTATGACGCGGTCGACAATCGGGTCCAGGAAGTCGCGGTCGTGGCTGATAATAAGGTAAGTACCGTCAAAATCGGCTAGCGCGCGCCCGAGGACAGCCTTGGAATTCATGTCGAGGTGGTTTGTGGGCTCGTCGAGCAAAAGAAAGTTGAAATCCCTAAGAAGCATTTTCGCAAGAGCCAGCCTATTCTTTTCGCCGCCGCTTAGCACTGAGACGCTTTTGAAAACGTCGTCGCCGGAAAAGAGAAACGAGCCCAGCAAGCCCCTTACGCGCGCCCTGCGCTCGAACGGCACGCCCTCGCAGGCCTCGGTCAAGACATCGTTTGCCTTGTTTAACCTGTCCGACTGGTGCTGGGCAAAAAACGACATTTCTACGTTGTAGCCGAGCTTCACAGAACCCGAGTCGGCCTGCAATTCCCCCGATATTATTTTTGCAAGAGTCGATTTTCCCGCTCCGTTGACGCCCACCAAACCCACTCTCTCTCCGCGCTCAATCTTGAAGCTTATGTTGTCTAAAACCTTGTGGTCGCCAAAAGACTTGCACAGATTTTCCACTTCCAAGACAACCTGGCCGCAGCGTCTTGACTGGGGAAATTCAAATTTTATTTCCGATTCGAATCCGTCCTCAACCTCGATGCGCTGAATTTTATCGAGGGCCTTTATTCGGCTTTGCACCTGCGCGGCTTTTGTGTTTTTGCTTCTAAAGCGCTCTATGAAACGCTCGGTTTTTTCTATTTGGCGCTGCTGGTTTGCGGCGGCCTTTCGCAAAACCTCGATGCGCTTTGCGCTTTCGGCGAGATAGAACTCGTAGTTGCCCGAATACGAATCGAGCCTCCCCTTGCCCACGTGAAACGTGCGTGTTGTGAGCCTGTCCAAGAGGGCCCTGTCGTGGCTTACTAAAAGCACCGCCCCGCTGTAGCTCTTGAGGTAGTCCTCAAGCCAGGCGACCGATTCTATGTCGAGATGGTTTGTCGGCTCGTCAAGCATTATAAGCGACGGTTCGCGCAGCAGAATTTTAGCCAGGGCGATCCTCATCTGCCAACCCCCGGAAAATTCCGAACACGGCCTCGACATGTCGGCCTTGGCAAACCCCAACCCCGACAATACAGCCTCGACTTTCGAGCGCAGCTTGGCCTCCTGCATGTCTTCCAGGCGCCGCTGAAGCTCGCCCATTGCCTCTATCGCCTCGGCATATTCGCGCGTCTTCGGATCGGCCGCCGCGACGACTTCTTCTACCTCCGCAAGCTCCCTGCGCGCCGTTATAATGTCGACAAACGCCGATTCCGCCTCTTCGTAGAGGGAACGCGAACCGGCTACTATGGCCTCCTGCGGAAGGTACCCGATAGTCGCGTATTTGGGCTTTGCTATTTCGCCGGAATCCGGCTGCTCGATGCCCGCTAAAATTTTCAAGAGCGTCGATTTCCCTGCGCCGTTATTGCCGACAAGACCGATTTTGTCGTTCTTGTTTATCACGGCACAGACGCAGTCGAATATCTTTCGCCCGCCGTAGGCAAGCGATATATTTTTTAGCTCTATCATCTTATCGAGCCGGCGGCAAGACCTACAGCATTTCCTCTATGGAAAGGAAGCGCCTATCGACGGCCTGCGCCCCGACAACGACGCTCGTCCCGAATATGTCGTCCTCTGTGGCGCCGCGCGAAATTTCGCCGACGGGCTTGACCAACCCCGTCAGAATCTGGCCGTAGCAGCGTATTGTCGATGATACCGACTGCAGCATCTTCGATGTTATGTTGCCTGAATTTAGATCCGGGAATATAAGCACATTTGCGTGGCCGGCCACCGAAGAAGAGAGGCCTTTTTGCGCGGCGACGTCGGGGCGCAGAGCCGCGTCGACTTGCAGCTCGCCGTCGACCTCCATGTCGAGGCGCTCTGAAATAATCTTGCTGTGGACAAGCGCCGTGGCGGCCTTTACCTTGAGCACGCTCGGATTTTTTGGATTCGGCGTCTTTGTTACAAAGGAGAGCATCGCAATCTTAGGCCTGGCGAGGGTTATGTTGCCGGCCAGCGTGGCCGTCGTTATGGCGATATCGCAGAGCTGGTCCTGGGTGGGATCAGCCACGACGCCGCAGTCGGACATAAACAAATCGCCGTCTATTCCCAGACCTTCTATGCCCGTGGAAACTATCATCATCGAGCTTGCCGTGGAAACCCCCTTCTGGCGCGATATTATCTGAAAAATCGGGCGCAAAGAATTCACCGTAGATGTCGACGCGCCGGTAACCATGGCGTCGCACCTGTTGGTCGCAAGCATTAGCAGCGCGTAGTACAGGGGCTGGGCTGCCATGCTCTGCAGCTGGCTGGCGCCGATATCCCTAAATACGGGAAGCCCCGACATTATCTTTAGCAAAATCTCAAAATCGTCGCTATCGCGCGGCGTTACAACTTTTATGCCGTCCAAACGGACGTCGTTTTCGGAGGCGCGCGCAACAATGGCATCTTTATCGCCAACGAGAATCGGCACGCCGAGCTTGCGCGTGGCAAATTGCCTGGCGGCCTTTATAACGCGTATGTCTTCGCCGTCGGGATAAATGAGGCGCTTGGGGTGGTTCTGCAGTCTAACGGATAATTTTTTAATCAATGGCATATACGAAACCTCCTATTACAATTGCCTCTCCAGTATCTTTAAATCCGCGCTTAAAGTCAAATACTAAACGCCGGTTTGAGACGCGAAAATATAAAATTTTCCCTTTTTAAGTACAAATTAGGCGTGGATAAAGCAATTCATGCATTTAGGGACAGTTAAATAAACTCTGGCGGAATCGCCGTCGGCAAAAAAACACTTTTTATTCCTCCGCAATAAGCCCCCGGATACTCGGTATCTTCATACGAGACTGCATCTATGAGTTTGTCTTGCAACTCCAAAGTGCGCAGTCCTGCTTTTCCCTTTATAGGCCGCTGCTATGAGTTTGTCTTGGCTAAGTATAGCCGCTTAAGAGAATATATTGTCCGATTTTGACGGACTTATCCTAAAAAAACAAAAAATAAATAAAGCAGATCCCCCGTAAAAGCTCAATGCAAACGGCCTATTTTTCACGCGCTCTCCCATGGCATCGGGAAAAGATATCGGAATCCCTCCCCATGTGCCCATGAATACAGCCGCGTTTCTCTTGCGTTTCTTTTTTGCCTCGAAAGCGCGCAATGGGCGCCATAGACGCGCAAGGTAGACATAATTACTATCGTAAAGGGGGAAATTTCACTTGAACAAAAGAGAAAAAACGCCGCCTTGGCGCCCCGTAGGAACGCAAGCAAATAAAAAAATCCGCCATCGCCGCGCGCACGTTGAGGCTACAAAGCGCGCTATAGCGCCCGGGCAAGTCCGCAAAACGCCGCCTTGGCGCCGCGGCCAAGCCCCGTAAAAAACGCCTCGCCTCTCCGCGCCCTTATTTAGACCTTGCTATGCGCTCAAGTTCCCTGTGGGCGATGTCCTTTCGGTAGAAAGCCCCGTCAAAGGATGTTTTCTTGCAAAGCCCGTAGGCGTTTTCGAGGGCGCCCTCCAAGGTATCCGACGTGCCAACTACGCCCAAGACGCGCCCGCCCGAGGTCAGAATTTTCCCTTCTTTTAAGACGGTGCCTGCGTGGATAATCCACGATCCCGGGGCGATTTGCGAATCGTCGGGCAGGGATATTTCGTCACCTTTTTTATACGAGCCGGGATAGCCGCCGGCGCACACCACCACAATAGCCGCATACTTCTTTGAAATTTTCACCTTGGTGGAATCGAGCTTTCCGAGCGCCACATCGTTTAAAACTTCGAGCACGTCGCTTTCTACCAGCGGCATCAACACCTGGCATTCGGGATCGCCAAAACGCACGTTAAATTCAACGACTTTGGCGCCGTCTTTTGTTATCATAATTCCCACGTAAAGCGTGCCGCGGTAGTCTATACCCTCGGCGGCGAGCCCCTCGAGCGTGGGCTTTATGATGTTGTTTCTGACATCCTCCAAGACGGCTTCCGTAGCCACGGCCGCCGGAGCGTAAGCGCCCATTCCGCCGGTATTGGGGCCAGTGTCGCCGTCTCCGACGCGCTTGTGGTCTTGGCTGGGCGGCAACATTACGTAGTCTTTGCCGCATACCATAAGCATTATGCTTGCCTCTTCGCCGTCCATCTTTTCCTCTACGACTATCTCGCGGCCGCTCTCCCCAAACGATCCGCCGCAAAGCATTTCGCGCGCGGCCTCGACTGCCTCGGCCCTGTCTTTGGGAATAATCACGCCCTTGCCCGCGGCAAGGCCGCTTGCCTTTATGACTACCTCAAACGGCGACTCTTCTATGTATTTGCGCGCCTCTTCAAAGTCGGTAAAGTTGCGCCCCTGCGCGGTCGGCACGCCGTATTTTTTCATGAAGTTTTTCGAAAAGGCCTTGCTCGCCTCGAGCATGGCGCCGTCCTTGTTGGGGCCGTACACGGCTATGCCTTCGGCCCTCAAAATATCGGCCAACCCCATTGAAAGCGGAACCTCGGGGCCGCTTATGACAAGGTCGAAATTCCCCTTTTTTGCGTAATCTGCAATTGCGGATATGTCTTCGGCCTTGATTGGCACAACCTTGCATTCCTTGGCTATGCCGCCGTTTCCCGGCGCGCACACGAGCTCTTCCAAAAGCCGAGACTTTAAAATTGCCTTCACAAGCGCGTGCTCTCGCCCGCCGCTTCCCACGACCAAAACCCTTAGTTTCTTCATAGTTTAAAATGCCTTTCTGTATAAAAATGCCGTCCAAACAAAAATCAGCGCCGGAGGCGTCAGCGCGGCGGCCATCGGAGAAATTGCGCCCTTTGCCCCGAGGCCCGACATGACGTTTTCAAGCACGAAGTAGGCAAAAAACATGCCAATAGTCTTCGATACGCCCACCATCGGATTAGTCCGCACGCCAGTCATTGAAAAGGGAATTGCTATGGCAAGTACAATCACGCATATGAGCGGGCTCACCCAGATGGAATACTGGCGCACCATATATGGAAGAGCCTGGTTGTAATCTTCATCGTTGCCGAAAGCATCAAGGAGGACTTTGTTTTCAGAAAGTGAAAGATCCTGCGGGCGGCTCATTGAAAGAATCATTATCTGCGGGCGCTCTTTATAGTCTTTAAAGTAGCGTTTTCCGAATATTTCGGGCTTTGCAAGGCGGCCCGTCTGCGGGTCGAATTTCATGTATTGGCCGTCGAGGAAAAACCAGCATTTATCGACGTCGTCGTAGACGCCCTCGCGCGCCATGACCCTGCCCACTTCCCGCGCATTGCCGTCGAGAATGGAAATTCTTACGCCCGTGCCGCGGTTTGTCGTCTTTGAGAACGAGTTCATAAACCAAAGCCTGCCGTCGCGGCGGTTGTTGAAGCACAGCGGCTTTACCAGCCCGACCCTCTCGACGTTGCTGCTTGATTTTAATTCGCGCTCAATCATCGCGTTGTCGTAAATCTTGCGCGAATTTTCCTTGCAATAGGGAATTATGGAGGCGTTCAGCCACAGGAACAGCCCCGCCAGCACAAAAGAAGCCAGCCACAGCGAGCGGGTTATGCGCAAATCGTTCATGCCGGCGGCCCTCATGGCCGTTATCTCGTTTGTGCGGTGCAGCGATCCCAACACAAACATGAAGCTAAGCAGAAGACTTATCGGCAGAAATATCGGCAGCAGAGTCGGCGATAGAAGCGCATAGTAAAGAAGTATCCTGTGCGTGCCCACCCCCGATTCGAACAATTTGCCGAGCGTGGAATACATATCGTTCATAAGCAGTATTCCAAGCATCACACCAATGGCTATCAGGAATATTTTTATCCACTCAAACAATATGTACTTGTCGATTAAAATTCGCATAAAAATCAAATAGCGGAGTTTTTAACAGAAATTGGAGTTTTGCCAATCAAAAACTCCAAAATCATTCCTTTACCAGCTCGAATGCGAACGTGCCGCGCCCCTGCGGATAGTTGTTAAGCTCCGCAAGAGTGCGGCCGCCTTTTACTTCCAGTGGAACCTCGCACATGCGCGTCCCGTCGGTGTCAAGCGCGTAAAGTTTGTACGAAGACAAATCTGCATCCAACGCCAGTTTACAGGAATCCACGCGCATAAGCAGCGGCAATTGTCCTCCGTCTATGACCAGGGTTTTCCCCTGCCTGCGCATATTCGTGTTTGTAATGCGCGTTAGGTACAGCACCAATATTCGCTTCGATTTTTCCAAAGGAAGGTTGTCGAGGCTCGTCAGCATCACAACAGACTTCTCGCCGCCCATTTCAACCTGCGCAAACTTTCCGCCGAGTTTCGCCGCGGCTTGGGCGGCAAAAACTTCGCTTTTGGGGGTTATTACTTTGTACGATAAATTCTTAGCGTCGAAAAGAATTTCGGAAGTGCTTGAGCGCATAAGCTTTTTCGATTCGTCGCGCATGCCGCCGTTTAGGGCTTTAAGCGCGGATATCTTTGGAAGGAGATCCTTATCCGTAGACATGAACGTCGGGACGTCGAGCTTGAGGGAGTCGTCCATGACAACGGCCGCAACGGCGTTCGGCGGCAGTTCTATGGAATTTTTGTCCCTGTAGACTATCGTCGACATTCCGACGACTCCCGACAAATCCGCATAATTGCCGCCGCAGCTGTACAACGGAGATTCACTGAGTATCTGCCTTGCCTTGGGCGAATCGTCGGAAAACGGATTTTGAGGGATTAAAAACGGCACCAGCTGCCTCGACTGCGCGACATCGCCGCGCAGAAACAAAGTCGCTCCCGCCACGTCGGATATTGCCCTCAACGGGTCTCCCGCGATGTCGAAAACGCCGACGCCCCAATTCTGCGTTATTGCACCCTCGTCGTGAGAATACGTAAAGCGGCATATCATGTCCATGCCCTGAAACGCGGCATTGGCTGAGACTATGAAGGCGCCCTCCGGTCCCGACTGGCCGTTTTGCAGGTAATCCCACTCGGTCACGCTAAAGGGCTTGCCGTAAATCATGTTATAGGCGCACGGCATAAACGAGCCGCCGTAGCTTGAAAGCGCGTTTTTGTACGAGAAGTACTGCGGATAGCGCCACTGCCTTATCGGGAAGCCGGGATGGTCGAAATACGAATGGGTATCCACAATATCGTAGTTGGAGGCAATCGTGCTCTGATAGGCCGAACGCATAAAATTCTGGTCGGTAATAAGGGCCTTGAGGCCGAGTTTGCGCAAGTAAGAATACATGTACTTATAGTATTGCATGTACTGGCCTTTTAGGAACTCGGCCTCGCGCAACTTCGTGTCGGAGAGTTTGTTTTGCTCCAGGTATTTTTTGTATCTGTTATGAAGCAGGCGCCATACCGAGCCGCGATAGACCGACGGGATGGTGTTTTCATTGACTATGGACACCGATATTAGGCTCGGATCGTCCTTTAGCGCCATTCCCGTATATGGGTTCTTAGTGCATAAGAGCGTCTTTGCAAATTCGCAGAGCATTTCCCTGCCCTCTTTTGTAAACATTAGAATGCCCTTTGCATCCTGCTGCAATTCGTCGTCGGAAAAACCGGGGACGGATCCGGAGGGAAGCTTGCGCATGGTAAAGAGGTCTAACGTCGAATACACGCCGCGCTCCTTCAGCTTGGCAAAAACGTAAAACATTCTATCAAGCGCCGCGGCGTTGACGCCCGGCTTGCGGCCGCCGTCGTTTAGGATAAACCTGTCGAAATGGTGGAAGCGCACAATGTTGTACCCGCGCCGCGCAAAATCCACGGCCAAGACGTCGGCGGAGGGCTTTGAGGCGACGCACACCCCCATGCAGATATTGGCGCCGTAAAAACGGACTCTTTTTGCGGGCTTAGAGCTAAAATACAAATCTCCCCCTCTTGAAACTACCCTTCCGTATTTGCCCGCCGGGGCATCGAGCACCCACGACATGTCAAGCGCGCTGCCCGCCTTAAACGGGCGCTTAAATTCCACCGGCTTGTATGTCTGCGACGGCGTTTCAACGCTTTGGTCGGCAAACTTGCTCTTAAGCGAGTTTCTTGAGAACGTGGCCGCATAGATTTTCATCTGGGAATTAGCCTTTATAGCGACGCGCTCTATCGCACCTTTTTGGACGGGCACTTCCACAATGTAAACGCTAACGGGCTTGCCGTCGGCATTTGAACTCCAGGCCAGTGCCGCCGCGCCCGGCTTACCCGCCGAGTCGGCCAATCCGATATCATTTGCCGTCAGCTTATGTTTCCTGTAGGATGACTTCGTCTTGATCTCCACGTCAAAGACCCTGTCGGCGTCCGCAAAAGAGTCGACCGAGGCAAGCAGATATAGATACCTTGAATATTTCGGCGTCTTTAGCTGTAAACTTTCCCCCGCATTAAGCATGGCCGCCTTGCCGCTGGGAATTGAGAAATCAACCCACTGGATATTGCGCAACCCTCCTGCAAAATATTTTGGGGCGTCGCAAGTTAGGAGGTTTTTGTCTATATCGGAGAAAAAGAAGTCGTTTGGCCTGTACGAAATTTTTATATCCGAGCCTCCGTCTATTTCAATAGGCTCCACCTCGACAAACATCTGAAATGACGGCCAGCTATACTTTCTGTATAATTTCAGCGACATCGGGCCGGAAAAGACTATGACGCCGTCGACAAGTTCGACCTTGAGGGAAGTTATCGGGCCATGGTCGCCGTAAGAGGCTGGCTTGCCGTCTACAAAAACGCACTTTGGCTGGTATATCATATCGGGAAGGTGCATTTTGTAAAAGAAGCGCATCCGATCCTTGTTTTCCCATCTCGAGCTAACCCTGAATTTGTTTTTCTTTATTTTCGACACGGTTAAGGAAAGCTTTGAAGAGTCGCAGGAATACTCTGTGAGGCCGCCTTCTTTATTCTTCCCCCACACGTCAAGCTTCTTCGATTCAGAATACGCCACCGGAGTTATCTCGACGGCGCCAACCTTGAAACCGGCTCCGGAGCAAGAGAGCTCGTCGGCGGCGTAAGTCTCGGCAAAAAAAGCAACAGCAATACAGATGTGGAGCGCAAACTTGAAAAATCTCATGGTACAGACGATATTGCCCCCCAAAAAATACACAAGACTTTTTTGTCCGCGAGTCGAAGCAGCCATACAAACTCGGAATGGGCATTTGGCTCACTAATTACGATGGTACATAGTTGTCGGTTTTATTGAAAAACATTCGAACGCCATCTGTTACGAAGCCGCGGGCCTCGGCGCTTGGAAAGGCATTCCGCCGCCGCGCACGGGCTATGTATAAAAAGCAACGAACGTCTATTTTGTGTAGTCTATGCAGGCGCCGTCGGTATTAAACCTGAACTTTCTGCCGTCAAGAAAGTCTGCGATAAAATCGCCGGAAGGCAGAAATTCGACGCGTCTGACTTTCACCCCTATAAAACGGGTCTCGACAGCCTCCTTAAGCGGCAGCGGTAGCACATTGGCGGGAATACCCGACCTCGCATTCTCCATTCGCTTGCAGTTCCCGGCCGAATCGAATTCCAACAATGTCGAATCGGCCAGCTTCGCGCTGTAGTCGGAAAAGAACCACCCCGGCTCTTCTTTCGCCCAAACGACCTCCGTGTTTGGGTACGACGAAGCGATAAAGGCCTTTGCCAACTCTGGAAGGTCTTTTACAGATATTTCCGCTGCCAATGACGCAACCTGGAAATACGCCAACAGAAAAATCGCCGCAACGAAACGCTCAAGAGACTTTCTCATGGACTAAAGTTATTATCAGTCAAGTATCCTTGTCAATAAAAGACGCGGATATTTTTTGTACTAGCATACAATATAGCAAGATAGGCGAAAAAAAAACGAACAAATAACTTGAAAAGACGCAAAATTGCAATAACAATGGAAGAATTACACAAAAAGACCCTTAAACAGCGCTCGCAAGGCTTGAACGAGCCTTATGAGCCATTCAACACACAAAAATGATAACCGCTATAGCCGTAATTTTCGTAATCGGATTTTTGATGATTACGTTGGAACACAAAACGCATATAGACAAGGCCGCCACGGCCGTTCTATTGGGAATGACGCTCTGGGTGCTCTACATCCTGTGTCCGGACAAGACAATCGTCAACGCCGCCCCCGACGCATTTAAGCATTTTATTGAGACGACGCCCGAAGTGGCGAACTCAAGCCTGTCGCAACAGTGCGTAAAGTTTGTCTCCTCCTTCCAGATATCAAACGCCCTCGGAAGCGCAGCGCAGATTGTCGTATACCTGATAGCAGCAATGACGATTGTCGAGCTTATAGACGTCCACGGCGGATTCAACTGCATAACATCGCGAATAAAGACCAGAAATAAGGTAAAGCTTCTTGTCATAGTAGCAATAATCACATTTTTCCTATCCTCCATTTTGGACAATCTCACGACTGCATTAGTCATGACGATGATGATGAGAAAAATTGTCTCGGACAAGAACCAGATGTGGATATATTCGGGCATAATCATAATAGCGGCCAACAGCGGCGGAGCATGGTCGCCCATAGGCGACGTAACGACCATAATGCTGTGGGTCAACGAAAACGTGACGACTGCCTACCTTGTTAAGCACTTATTTCTGCCCTCGCTCGTGTCGCTGCTGGTGCCTGTCGTCATAGTGGCCGTGTGGCTTGGCCGCGGCGACGTAATCCCCGCCGATGACAATGACAATGAAGTCTCCAATCCCTACATAACAAACATGGAACGCAACACGATACTTGTCCTGGGCATCGGCGGTCTTCTTTCCATTCCCGTATTTAAGGCTCTTACCCACCTTCCCCCGTTTATGGGAGCCCTCTTTGCCCTCGGCGTTATCTGGGTTTACGTCGGAATAATGTACGACGTAAAAGTATACGCCCCGGAATCTAAGAAATACAGGATAACGCGCGTTCTTCAGAGAATCGACTTCGGCACGATACTTTTCTTCCTCGGCATTTTGATGGCCGTATCGGTATTGCAGGCTGTGGGAATTCTGGGGGCAATCGCCTCTTTCCTCGACAGGGAACTGCACGACGTTTACATTATAAACACGGCCATCGGAATGCTTTCGTCGGTTGTGGACAACGTGCCGCTGGTGGCAAGCGCCATGGGCATGTACCAAATGCCCACGCCTGAAATGCTGGCGGCTTCCAACGACGCCGCCTACCTATCACAGTTTGTGCAAAACGGCACCTTCTGGCTGCTACTGTCGTACTGCGCGGGCGTCGGAGGAAGCCTGCTAATCATTGGCTCGGCAGCGGGTGTGGTCGTCATGGGCTTGGAAAAGATAACATTCACATGGTATCTCAAGCGCTTCATGCCGATTGCCGCCGCCGGATATTTTTCCGGAATAATCGCGTTCGCCGTCCAGTCTCTTTTCATTGTGTAGCCGGCAATTAAAATGAGCAAAAATCGCGGTTTTATTCCGCGATTTTTTTTGCGCGCATCGCGCTACTGGATTGAAACCCCGCTGGAATTGGCCGCCCTCACGGCCTTTTCGGCGCCGATCTGCCCGCCGGAAGCATTAAAAAATTTGTTGCCCCGCCCTTTTACGCCATTGCATCTGCTGACATGCACAAGAAATTTCGCGGCATCGGAATAGGCATAAACTGAGTTTGCATCAAAGCTTATGTTAAAGTCGAATGCGATATTTCCGACATTTCCGAGAAACCTTCCGCCAATAAAAACCGGCACGCATTCCCGATCGACTTTTATTGAGTTGTTCCTTACGACTATGTTTTTTGGCAGCGGCCCCTCGAACCAGCTGCCTACTTCATTGCTTATGCAAATGCCCGACCCGCCATCTATGACATTGTTTTCAATCACTCCGTTATGCGCGCGTATAATCATCGAGCAGCGGCGCTGAACCCCAAAGCGGCAGTTCCTGACGGCAAAGCCGTCGTTTATGTACTCCATGTTGAAAAACTGCGTCGCCAAGGCGTTGGCATTGCTGTTGCCGCTTACAATGTCGTACTCGGGAATAGGCTTCCACACCGTAAACTTCACGGGCTTGTCGATATTCAGGTGCAGCCCCTTCGAGCCCTTGGCTGCCCTAAGCCCTTCTTTCCACTCTCCGGTATTGCCGTATAGCAGCCCTATCCTGTCGCCCTCCGAAAACCCGAAACGGCGCATCTGAAAGCTCGTGGGCGAAAACTCCTTTACCACAAAGGCGGGCGCGGCGCTTATGTTTATGGCGTCGTCGAGCATGCCCTCGAAGCGGCACCCATCGAGCGTGGGCCCAACTTTGTTGTTCTTGAAGTGCGATCCGTCGCGCCATGAGGATATCATGTCCCCCGACCCCTCGCGCCATGTCAACACGCAATTCCTTAGCGTAAGCTTGCCGTGGTTGGTGGCCCCGGAAAAGCCGGCATGCCGAGTCGAAGATACGCGCACATTTTCAACAAGTATGTCTTTTGAAGAGACAACAGACACGGTATAGTCAGCCGAAGCAACTTTGGGATTGCGCTCTTTATAGACGGGCATAACCCAAACGTCGCCGTCGCTGAGGGGAGAATCGCAGGTAAGCCTTTTTACATAGTCGTTGCGGA
>CALXLK010000009.1 GCA_944389175.1 uncultured Opitutales bacterium | reverse complement strand
CAGCATAGCACCTCTAATGGCGAAAATAAATGCTGCGAATTAGCCATTTTGCACGCCCCTGAAAAATACCGCGCTTGTGCCCGCGGCTAAATGTGCTCTCATCGATAAATCTATTCGCGCGCTTGGCTTATGCCCGCGTCCTCAACTCTACATGACTGTACTAAAAACTTATTGGCCTATCATTCCCCCGCAGCTTTTCCAGAAAATAATACCTCTCAACACTACAGCTAAATAATACTTCTTGGAATGCACCGCCGTCGGCGGAAACAGTAGTGCACGCAGCCATTTTTAGGAAAGCGTGTCTTTTCATGTTTGCAATTTATATGGGCTGTGCAAAATGCGTCTATTGCAATGATCAAATATTGCGGCAGCCTTGTTTAACTTCCGGAAAACTGCGCACAAATAATGGCACAAAATGCGACGCTCTGAAAAAAAACGCCGCTTTTAAAATACTAAAAAACTCGGTAAATCTTTTTGACTTCCGAGGCAATTTTAAGCATCTAGAGAAATTTTCACTAAAAGAACTATTTAACCTTCTCCGTTACTGATACGCGTACTGCAAATAGAAAAAACAAAATGCCCGACGATCAGGCAAACGCATCTTGAATTAAAGATTAAAGAATTACTATAGGATTTTTCTTGCGCGTGCGAATATCACCGATTATCTTCCTCGGCATGAGAAGGCGCACATTTGTAGGTTCGATTATGGCAATATGCCCCGCCGCAATGGCCGGTGTAGCACAATCTTCAAAGGGAGAGTGCGAAAAATACGACGTGCTTGTTGTGGGCGGCGGCGTTTCAGGCTGCGTTGCGGCTATACAATCTGCGCGCGAGGGCGCAAAGACACTGCTTGTTGAAAGCTCTTCGCAGCTCGGCGGAACAATGACGACCGCCGGGGTAAATTACCCTGGGCTTTTCCATGCGTGGGGGAAACAGATTGTTGCCGGAATTGGCTGGGAGCTCGTCGAAAAATGCGTTCGCGAGCACGGTGATAAAATGCCAGATTTTTCGGACTACAAAAAGCCCCACCACCTCCTGCAAGTCAGAGTCAACGAATATCTGTACGCATGCCTTGCCGAGGAAAGCGCTCTGAAAAGCGGCGTTCACTTGCTTTACTACAGCTTCCCAAAATCCGCAAAAGAAACTTCCGACGGATTTGAGGTCGAAATAGCCGGAAAATCGATTGAAAGAAAAGTATTCGCGCGTCGCGTGATAGACTGCACCGGCAACGCCGCTTTTGCGGCAATGGCAGGATACAAGCGCATCAGAGGCTCTGAAATTCAGCCCGGCACGCTCGATTTCAAATTCTCGAACTACGATCCCGGAAAAGTAGACAAGGTCGCCCTAAACGCGGCATACGCCGAAGCGCTGAAAAGCGGAGAGCTACACCAGCACGAGCTTTGGACAAGCATTAATGGGCTCGTCTCAGGAGGTGGAAATGGTGCCCAACACCTTGCCGGCGCCGACTCCTCCGACGCATTTGTTCAAACCGACTCCAACATTAGGGGACGCGAGGCTTTTTTAAGGCTTTTCCGCTTTCTAAAAAAGCAGAAGGGATTAGAGCGCATAAAAATTTCCTACGTTAGAACCGAAGCAGGGATACGGGAGACGTACAGGATAGATGCCGAACACAACATTACTGCCGACGAATACACAAGAGGCGAGAAATATCCCGATGCTCTCTGCTATTCTTTTTACCCGATTGACTTGCACGACGCCAAAGGGGTAAGGCCAAAAATGCTTAAGGAAGGCGTAGTTCCGAGCATTCCGCTGAGGGCGATGCTGCCTAAGAACTCCAAGTTTTTGGTTGCTGCGGGTAGGCATGTGGGAAGCGACAGACTCGCGAATTCCGCGCTCAGGGTTCAGGCGTCCTGCATGGCGATGGGACAGGCTGCCGCCGCCGCTGCAACAATATCGATTCTCGAAAACGCGCCTATCGGAAGGGCTGATATTCACAAAATCCGCAATACTCTCGAAAAACACAACGCTATACTCCCGCCTCTCCTGTCTAAAAGCTAAAATAACTTTTAAGGCGGCCATGGAAAAGTATTTTTATCCATTGTTATTGCCGTCGTCGTCGCTTTGGTTTCAGCGGTGGAGACAAGGCGGCGCAATTAGCCGATGGTAATACGACCCCGCTCTTGTGAGAGAGTCGTTTGCTGCCGGTATTATGAGGCGCAGGCTCCTATTGAGCTTGCGTTTCACTCTTTTTACGCGCGCCGCTAATATCGATCAGCCGTGTCTGTACAATCGTGCCCCGCCTCTTATTTCCAAATTATACGCCAACCCCACGGAATCCAGCGCCGTTTGATTGCCCTACCACAGCCCGATCTGCCCGAAAAAATGCTTTTGGGAAATGTCTTCTCCCTTTATCTCCACATAAAAAATAATCTCATTGCACTTGTTTTTGTCTCCGAGCTTTCTGTTAAAGAAAAATTAAACGACCCCCTAAAAAATTCGATTTCTCTAAGAGAGAAACAAAGTACACGGAATTTTGCGCTTCAATCTCATTGAAAGTTAACGCAAGTCGTAACGCCCGAACTTAATCAGGTGCGGATTATTATGTTGCGCTTTTATGAGCCCACAGTCTATGTTGCGCCATCGTTTTTCCGCCGCAGTTAAATTTTCTTCATGACTATACTTTGCCAATGAATTTCTCGGGGCTTTATAATATCATAAGGGTAATAATGTTTCCTATAAAAGGGTCAGTATTGCGTTAATATGATATGTTATCATATAATATATAGAATCAATTCATCGTTTTTTATGCTTATGCTTTTTTCTCGAGATTGGGTATTAGTGCATTGTATGCTGGGGACGATAAAATAGCCGTGGGCTGCTGCAATTTCTTTATTGTATGCCGTTTTTTTATGGATGACGACTTCTCCCAAACAAGGGAGTCGCGCTACTGTTTTTATGCAAAATATAATGTTGTTTGCGGGGAGTGGAAAAGGATTGCGCCTTTACATTACTATTCTCACGGGCAAAAGATCAATACGGCAAAAAAAATGGGAATGAGGAAAAATAATACAAACATAGCCCAAAAACATCCCTTTCGCTCTCCGCCGAACAGCCCCACAATGTTTAAGATAAGCCCTATGGGATAGATGAGCAGGTAGAATACTAAGGTAAAGGCCGGAAGAATAAGGTTAGTGTCGCTTGTGGGTTGCCTGTCAAATGACTGCGGCGCGTTTCCCCGCCCGGACGCGTCTTCGCCACTTGCGCAATCGTAGCAGTTTATTTTAGTTCCGCAGTTTGGGCAAAAAATAGCGTCGTCGGGAATCTTATTTCCGCAGTGTTTACAGTACATATTATCTCCTACATGGTTACAACTTGTACAATCCTAGTAGATTATAAGAGCTTTCATTGCAACAATAAAATAGTTACAGACAAATACGGAATATTTTAAATTTATAATGCAAGCGTTTCGCCGCATAATTATTCAGTCGGCGGCGGGCGGCAAAGATTGTTTTATTCGGTAGGATACGTCGTATGCTTGTATCTCTTTTACAAATAAATTGCGTGCACTTTACGTTAGCCGACTTCAAAAAAGGCAGATATGATTAGGCAAGTGAGACTTTCGGGCGCTCCGTCTATTGCGAATACATACAATTATTACGTTCTAAATACGGCCATATTATTCGATGAATCCCCGCTATCGGTGGAAGAAATTTCCGCGCTGATTAAAAATATATCCGCAAACTACCCGTATTTCGGCTACGATAAAAACTGAGAAATTTTAGGCTTTTGCTATGCGCATAGATGTAAAGACAAAAGCGCATAGCGCTACACGGCGGAATCGACTATTTGTGTCAAAAATGGCAATACTTGCAACGAGATGGACAGGGCACTGCTGGAGCGGCTTATTGAAAATGTCCGGCGGGACGGCTGCCATTTCCTTATAGCTTGCACAACATTCCCGAATGCGCCGAGTTTTAAACTGCGCGAACGCCTTGGATATAAAAAAGCACCGCATATACGCCATGCCGGTAAAAAATTTTTGGGGTCGACTTTGCGATTTTTAACTGCTCCTATGGGGGCGCTATCGCGCTGGGAAGCGGCACGTCATGCTCTTTTTTCGCTTCGGGATGGGCTTAACTTTCTGCAATTGTTTATGGCATCGTATAATGAAAACGCCCTACCTCTTTGAAATATTTTTCTTGACTTTTGAGCGTCGGAATTATTCCCTAAGCGCCATTGACAGGCCGGAGGTATTCCAACCTCGCCTTTTGCTGATTCAAGTCATGGCACCAAGCCACATATCCCGGCTTGGTGCCTTCTTTTTTCTCCCATGGATGCGGTGCCGAATAAAAAAGGCACGCTTCTAACGCCGCAAGAACATTTAGCTTTTGCTGATGTTGGTTTTATTTTATTAAAAACAGGCGCTACGCTGTAAAATTTAGCTCTTTTAGCGCTTTCTTCTGATCACGACTATTGAAGCTATAGCAGCAAGAAGGAAAGCGAACGTAGCGGGCTCGGGTACGACTACTCCCTCGTTTATGACGCCGATTCCCTTTAGATCGAAGCCGGGGGCCCCGGGATTTGCGCCGGAGGGGTCGTATATAACGTGCCCTACGCTGTCGACTTCTCCGCCCTCGCCGAGAATGTCGGTAATGCGCACATAGCCTATGTTGTTAAGGTCAAGCTTCTCAAAATTATTTAGCAGGCTCTGCGCATATTCGTCGGTAAAGCCGGTTCCGCCGTTTTTTACGTAGTCGTAGGCATACTGCAACTCTTCAAGGTCGAAGCCGTGCCCTATGCCGCTCTCGTATTTCGAGGCCAGATTGTACACGTTCGTCGGGTAGTTTTGCCCGGTTGGAGTCTGGTCGAGATCGTTGATGGGCGTCTCTCCCATGTAGAAATTGGGAAACCTCACGTAGTTTGCGCCGTCGCTTGACACCTCCACATAGGCAAGCTCGAGATACGTGCTGGAAAATCCATTCTCGAATACGGCAAAATCGTACCCTGCGCCATTGGAAATCCCCTGTGAAAAGGTCATAGTTATGGTGCCGCCGTCACCAAGGCAAACTACGCCTTCGGTCATTTCGATCGACGTCACGGGCCCTACCGCATTTTCGGGAGTCTTCCATTCGTCGCTAAAGGTGGGGTTTGTCGCCGATGATCCGTACTTGAGATCCTGGTAGCCGGTCGCCCACGATTTTATTTTCGAGCTGTTGTACGATATGGCCGAAGATGTCACCCCGGCACCGGGAGCCGGGCAGAACTGCAATATGCCCGCCTCCGGAATATAAGTTATCTGCTCCCCGTTTGGGGCGAGAGTCGGATTCCCATTAAAATATGAGTAGTCGTACGCTGCGCACAGCGTCGACATGCTCGCCAACAGAACCAATATGTCTTTTACCATAGCTTTTAGAATTTTAGGTTGATTCCGGCCTTGAACATTCTGCCTATCGCCGGATAAAAGGAATTGTAAACGGCCGCCAGCGCGTACTTCTCGTCGAGCACGTTGTCGACGGCAAAGAATGCCGAGGCATATTCGTTTATGCGAATATTCAGCCGTATATCGAGCGTAACGTAATCGGGCATCTTCATAAGCTCATTGCCCAGATCGGAACTTTGATACTGCGTCGTGGTGTAGTTCGTCTGCACCGTTATTGTTAGAAAATCCGTGGGATTGACAAATATTCCTGCAAAACAATTAAACCACGGCACCATCGGAATTTCACAACCGTCGTATTCGCCGGCTATAAACCGCGCATCGACAAGCGACGCTCCGGAGTATATTCCAAAAATGCCAAAGTTGTACGATGCGTATAGATCGGCACCCAGGCGCATTGTATCGGGCACGTTGTCGTTGACGGTATCCCCGCCGGGAGTTGCCCGCGGAAAATACATTATCTCGTCGTGCAGGAATAGCGCGTAAAGACTGGCGTTTATGTTTAGCCGCTTGCCGAGATACTTGTAGCCTATCTCTATGTTCTGGCCGGTCTCGGGCTTTAAATCTTTGTTGAATTTTATGTTGCTTATGGTGCCCCACGATTGGTAAAGGGCTATCTCGTCGGTCGACGGATATCTGAAAATCTGGTCGAACTTGATGTACGCGGACGAGTTTTCGTCTATCTTGTAGTTTAGCGACGCCGTCGCCGCAAAGCCCGCCTGCCAGACAGACTCGTCGTACGATTTTGCCTCGTCCACAAAAATTTCATAGTAGGGCGGCGTAAAAATTGTTCGCGCGCCGCGCTCAACGTAAAGGGCTTTTGTGTTGCACGCGTCGGCCCTGCCGCAAATATCGGCGGAAAGTTTTTCGGTTATGTCGTATGTGGCGCCGACGTGCGCGCCAAAGGTGAGCCTGTCGATGTCGGAATGTTCTTTGAGGTAGTCGGCGGTAATCAGGCTCGAAATCCTTTGGGAGGCCTGCGCCTTGCGGTCGAGATTTGTATATTGCGCCTCAAAACCTGCGTAAACACGCAAATCTTGGGCAACCTCGGTCTCAAATTCGCTGGCAAATGTCAGCGTGTACTGGTCGTCCTCGACAGGGCGCGCCGTCGAGCGCGAATTCGATATTTGCCTGTCGTAAGAATTATAGGAAAAATTGGCGTATCCTTTCGTGCGCGCGCCGTCGAGGTCAAAATTCCCCGAAATTACATAGGCGGAACAATCGTATATGGTGCTCGCCCACGTGGCCTGTTGCGGATCCTGCATCATCTGGTCGTACGAGAGCGCGTTGGGGAACTGCGTGTAAATCTTGCTGTAGTTGCCCGAAAGCGTGAATGTGGTAGCATCGTTTATGAAATAGCCGACGCTGCCGCCAAAGTTGTTCGACCAGCTCTTTGAATATTCCCTGTAGCCGTCGGTGTAATAGCGCCTCGCGTTTACAGTGGCAAAGCCCTCGTCGCGCGAGAGCGAACCAAAACCGCTGACCGAATAAGTATCGTAAGAACCATACGTGCCCGAGACGGCAAGCATGTCCTCCTTGGTTATATCCCTGGTCTTAATGTTGATTACGCCGGCTATGGCATTGTTGCCGTAGCGGGCGCTGTTGGCCCCCCTGAGCACCTCCACAGACTCTATGTTGTCGGTTGGTATCTGCAGCCATGGAATCGTATTCATGTCAACGCGGTTGTACCGCACGCCGTCAACTATCACGGCCACTCGCAGCTGCGAATTGTCTCCAAAGCCGCGCATTGCAAGCTGCCCGTCGTCGGGATTGCCGGTGTAGTTGATTAAACGCACTGTCGTCGTCTTTAGCAGCAGCTCGGGTATGCTGTTGGAGCCGGTGTCGGCAATGTCGTCGGAGGTCAGAAACGTGGAATTTACCGGTCGGTTTAAATCTTGCTGGGTGAACCTGTCGCCAACCGACTGCACCTCCTCGAGCGTCGCTTCGGCTTCTTGCCCCGTATCTTCCCGCGCGTCTTGCCCCGCCGAAAACAGCGGGACAATCAGCGCGGCAACAATAAACGGCTTTATGCTTAGAAGGTCTTTCATGGTGCAATGCCAGGAGGTGTCGGCTTTAGGATATTACTTGCGCCTCTTGTACGCGGCGAAAGCCATCGCAATTGCTCCGAACAAAGCCGCGAATACGGCGGGTTCCGGAACGGTGGTGAAGACGAGGTTGTCTATGGCCACATATGAAGGCGTGAGCATGCCGTAGTTGCTGCCGAAATTTGAAATCATTTCAAAGGCCAATCCATACGCGCCCTCTCCGCACAGGTCGCCGAGATCGACGGTCGTCCAGTCGGGCGTGGCAGTTACGGTGCCGTCTATATTCTGGGCAAAGATAACCTGCTTGTAGTTCGACGTGATGGGCTCGTAATTTTCATCCAGGGCGTAAATTCTGCAGGCGTAAAACGAGCCTTCCGTGTTGTTTATGGAATAATAGGTCTTTTCAAACGTATCGGGATCCTGGCCGCTTACGCCGACGTTTGAATTGGCGTCGGGATTGAATAACGACTTGTACGTATAGGCCGTCATCGAAACATCGATGCTGTTGAATACGACGGCCTCGTCGGTCATAAACGATGTTGAATACCCGAAGCCGTCCTCGTTGAGGTTCGTCTTATAGGCATTTGGGAAATACGGGTCGTCGGCGCCGAGGTTGCCGCGCGAATAGCCATATATTACGCCGTAGTTGTCCCCCGAGGCCGCGCCTCCCCTGTACGTGTCTACGTCTCCGGCAAAAGTCGTCCCGGTGTTCGTCTTCGAGTTTGCTATTACTCCGCCCCAGTACATCCCCGACGTGTTTAAATGCCCGTATATCGAGCCGTCTTTAGATACCGAAGAATACGTCGCCCCCTCGTAGTCGGTCCATCCCGCAGCATCGCCCGTCTGTGTAGATACCGGAGCCGGCGCGCCCGACGGAATTGTTTCAAAATCGAAAACGCCCTGCGCCCCCGATACAGTTAATGATGATACGGCCGTAACCGCGACAGCCGCGAATAATTTTGTATATTTCATCGTGTTTGAGTCCCTTTTTTTTCGCGCAGAGAATTCTGCCGGGGATTCAAACGCGCCCGGGCAAAACAAAAAAGCCCGAACACACATGTACCGCCTTCAAATTCTTAACGCGAGAGCTTAAAGGCAATGTCGTTCAACTCGTCTACTGGCTTATTTGCGGATTTTACTCCCGAAATTATTCGTGCCTTCCCGCCGTTGGGCAGTGGCTATATGAAAAATTCCTATCAAAATCACAGTGGCGCGACCGCGTCCGAATCGGGGCTTTTATAAAGGGCTGGACGGGCGCATAAACACCGCGCGCGGCCGACGGCCTCCAAATAAAAAATCCCCCCACGGAACTTCCGTTTGATGAAAAACATCGCTAAGTTTTCTATATAAAGAACGCAGCTAGCCTCCAACTTATTTTCTACAAAGTCAATCCTATTTTTATTTTCGAATTGTTTTATAGCCTAAGAATATAACCCTGGCAAGGCAGCGCACCTAAAGCAAATGCCCTATTTTAGAGACATTTCGGCACTATCGCCCCAATCCATGCGCGGTAAAAGCAATAAAATTAATTTGGGAATTGCCCTTGCAATGCAAAATTCCCAAATTCTTGTTCAAGGGATTTACGCCTTGAGGCTTTACAGTTAACCCTTCGCTTTGCCGCGAAACAAAAACTGCTTTATCTTTGCAAATCAATTAGAAGCGCGCGCAGTGTTTGAGCGGAAAAATTGGCAAAACAGGATCAATCGTTTGAGAATACTCTTGACTTTCTCCGCAAAAAAACAAAACTTTCCCAAAAACTGTTTGGGATATGATTGATGTAAAGAATAGCAAAGACTGCAAGTACGATATACTTTCCCTCGGCGAGGTAATGTTGCGCCTCGATCCGTCGGAGGGGCGCATAAGAAACGCCCGTTCCTTCAAAGTTTGGGAGGGCGGCGGAGAATACAATGTGGCGAGGGGTTTGCGCCGCTGTTTCGGGCTCAGAAGCGCGGTTGCCACGGCGATTGTAAGAAACGAAGTCGGCCTCCTGCTGGAGGATTTTATCTTGCAGGGCGGGGTGGACATGTCGTTTGTCAAGTGGCTCGAAAGCGACGGGGTCGGGCGCACGGTGCGCAATCCGCTAAACTTTACAGAGCGCGGCTTTGGCGTTCGCGGCGCCGTCGGCTGTTCCGACAGGGGCCATTCCGCCGCCGGTTCCCTCAAGGCTGGCGACTTCGATTGGGACGATATTTTCGGGCGCCAGGGCGTGCGCTGGCTGCACACGGGCGGAATCTTTGCCGCAATATCTCCGAGCGCACCCGACGTAATTCTCGAGGCCGCCCGCGCCGCAAAAAAATACGGCACCATAGTATCCTACGACTTAAATTACAGGCCGTCCCTTTGGAAGGCCATAGGCGGCAAGCAGAGGGCCCAGGAGGTAAACAGGCAGATAGCCGAGTATGTCGATGTGATGATTGGCAATGAGGAGGATTTCACCGCGTGTTTGGGCTTTGAAGTCGAGGGGCTGGGCGAGGACATTTCCAATCCGCAGGTCCAGTCCTTTAAAAAGATGATAGCCAAAGTCGTTGAAAAATACCCGAATTTCAAGGCTGTCGCTACGACTTTGCGCAACGTAAAAACTGCCACAATAAACGACTGGAGCGCCATCTGCTGGGTTGGCGGAAACTTCTACGAATCTAAAAAGCGCCCGAATCTGGAAATATTCGACAGAGTCGGCGGCGGCGACAGTTTCGCGTCGGGGTTCATATACGGGCTCATGGAGCTTGGCGACGCGCAGCTCGCCGTAGAATACGGCGCCGCCCACGGCGCTTTGGCTATGACGACCCCCGGAGATACGAGTTTTGCAAGCCTGGCCGAGGTGAAAAAACTCGTGGGGGGAAGTTCGGCGAGAGTGGACAGGTAGCTGCTTTTAACAAGCTCCGTCGCTTATGCGAATTCGTGCGGCGGCGCTTTCGCGGGATAAAAAAAGACCGTTTCCGCGCCCTTAAAATTTGAGCATCGCCCCGGCAAGATTTGTAGAAAAAATAGTTTTGCAATACGGCGCGATTTAACGAAAATGGGAGGCGTTGGCGTTTTAATTTTAACATTTTCTTTTTGATTAAAATCCAATAAAAATAAGGAAAAAATATGTCAATAATGAGTGAATTTGAATCGAGGAAACTCGTTGCCGTTTGCACGATATCCGATGTAAAAGATGCCGTTCCCACGGCGGAGGCTCTCCTGAAGGGGGGAATTAGCGCAATAGAGCTTACGCTTAGGACGCCGGCGGGGCTAGATTGCATAAAGGCAATTAGAAAAGCCCTCCCCGAAATTTACATAGGCGCAGGCACCGTTCTGACTCCCGAACAGGCGGAGCAGGCAAAGCAGGCCGGCGCGTGTTTCGGCGTGGCTCCGGGAACCAACGCGCGCGTGTTGGCAAAGGCAAATCAGATTGGCCTTCCCTTTGGGCCCGGAATTTTTACCCCCAGCGATATTGAAGTGGCATTGGAAAACGGCTGCAGAATGTTGAAGTACTTCCCCGCCGCAACTTGCGGAATAAAGCATCTAAAGGCGATGGCCGCCCCCTACAAGCACTTGGGGATCAAGTTCCTGCCCCTGGGCGGAGTCAATATAAACAATCTCGCAGAGATGCTTTCCGACCCGCTTATCGCCGCCGTGGGCGGTTCTTGGCTGGCCAAGCCCGAGCAAATACAGCAGGGGCTTTTCGACGTCATCGAGGCTCAGGCGCGCGAGGCTTCGGAGGTGTTAAAATCTCTTTCAAAGTAGAGTAAAAAAAAGGAGGGGCAGAAATGAAGTTGGGTGTAGTTGGGTTGGGAGCCATCGGCTCTATGCACATAAACAATATTCGCCAGGGCAAGGTTCCCGGAGTGGAAATTGCCTGTGTGTGCGACGAAAAGCATATTGATCCGGTCAAGTTCGCCGGCCTGAAGGCCTACTCGAACGTCGACGACATGCTCAAAGATCCCGACGTCGAGGCGGTTCTCGTCGCCACGCCCTCCTTCAACCACTTCGCCCTTGCCAGCAAGGCTCTCGAGGCGGGCAAGCACGTCTTGATTGAAAAGCCCATCGCCCTGACTTCGTTCGACGCGGCCAAGATAGTCGAGCTGGCGCGGCGGCAGAACAAGGTTTGCGGGGTGATGCTAAACCAGCGCACCACACCCCTTTATTCGCGCATAAAGGAGCTCGTCTGCGGCGGGGAGCTCGGGCGCGTAAACAGGGCCTCGTGGTTTATGACGAACTGGTACCGCCCGCAAATTTATTTTTCAAGCAGCAATTGGCGCGGCACTTGGAAGGGCGAAGCCGGCGGCGCGCTCATAAACCAGTCGATCCACAACATAGATATTTTTGCATGGATTTTCGGCATGCCCGAAAAGCTCAGAGCCTGGTGCAAATTTGGAAAGTACCACGATATAGAAGTCGAGGACGAGGCTACGGCATACTTTCAGTTCCCAAATTCTATGACGGCCACTTTCGCCACTTCGACGGGCGAATTTCCCGGGACAAACCGCCTCGAGATAGCTTGCGACAAGGGGTTTTTGGTGGCCGAAAACGACGAGTTAAAAATAACCCGTTTTGCCAGCCTTTCCGAATATACGCGCACCACTAAGTACGTATTCGGCACACCCGAAAGTTCGACCACAATCGAGCAGTTTCCGGACAAGGGCGCCCAACACGCGGGAGTGCTTGAAAACTTCAGAAGGGCTGTCGACAGCGGCGCGGCATTCGATTTCGACGCCTTGCAGGGATACAACTCCGTGTGTCTGGCAAACGCCATGCTCATGTCGGCCTGGACCGACTCCGACGTTTCCTTCCCCTTCGACGACGCGGCGTACGCGAAGTTGCTCGCCCAAAAAACGGCGTCGTCAAAATTCAGGGAAAAGGTGGATACCGATTTCATAACCGAGTTTACAAAGTCCTTCAGATAGCCATGAAGCATTTTAGCGGTTACGATTACGTTCCCGACGGTTCGGGCGAGCGCGTCTGCCAAAAGGGCGAGTTTATATTCGCGGCCGCTGGGCTGGATCACGGGCACATTTACGCGCAGACGCAGGGGCTGCTCTCGGCGGGCGGCGAATGCGCAAAAGTATGGGATCCCGACGCAAAAAAAATAGCCGAATTTCAAAAGCGTTTCCCGCAAGTTGAGTCAGCTGGGAGCTTGGAGGAGATTTTGGACGACGCGCGGATATTGTGCGTGGCCGGGGCGTCGGTTCCTGCCGACAGGTTTGAGCTGGGGCGCAGGGTGCTCGAGGCGGGGAAGCATTACTTTGTGGACAAGCCGCCTTTCACCACGCTGGAGCAGCTTGAAAAGGCGCGGGAACTGGTCGGGAAGACGGGCTTAAAGTACATGCCATATTTTGCCGAGCGCATACACAACCAGGCGGCGGAAAAGGCCGACGAGCTTGTGAAGGCCGGGGCGATTGGAAGGGTTCTGCAGGTCTTGATAATGGCTCCGCACCGCCTCTCAAAGTCGGCGCGCCCGGATTGGTTTTTCAAGCGCGAGCGCTACGGCGGCATTCTCACCGATATAGGTTCCCACCAGTTCGAGCAATTTCTGCAGTTTTCAAACTCCGAGGACGCCAAGATAAATTTTGCGCGGGTTGCAAATATGGCAAATCCCGACTTTCCCGAGCTTCAAGATTTCGGCGAGGCCTCGCTGACGACCGACAACGGCGCCTCGTGCTATTGCCGCGTAGACTGGTTTACGCCCGACGGCCTGCCGGTCTGGGGCGACGGGCGCACTTTTATATTGGGAACCGGCGGCTATATCGAAGTTCGCAAATATATCGACTATTCCGACCCGCAGAAGCCGAGCCAAATTCTGTTTCTGACCGACTCTGTCGGCACAAAGCGCATCGATTGCCGCAACATGGGCTTTCCGTTCTTTGGAAAATTTATTTTAGACATACTCAATAACACCGAGAACGCCATGACGCAGCGCCACGCCTTCAAGGCCGCAGAGCTGGCGCTCTTGGCACAACAGAAAGCGGAGCAGACCAATGAAGCTTGAAGACCAAAGAAAAATATTAGTGGATGCGCGCGGGCGCGGGAAACTGGCGCAGCTTGGCGCCTATTGCAGACTCTCTGGGCCCGGGTGGCTTCAGAGCGCCACGACGCTCGGCGGCGGCTCGCTTGCCTCGGCGCTTTATCTTGGCGTCTTGGGCGGGTTGGGCTTTATGTGGCTTCAGCCGTTTGCGATGATCTTGGGAATAATAATGCTGGCCGGGATTTCATACGTCACGCTCTCGATTTCCCAGAAGCCGATGGAGGCGATAAACAAGAATCTGACTCCCATTTTGGGGTACGGCTGGGCTGTCGGTTCGATGCTTGCCTGCTTGGTGTTTGCATGGCCGCAGTTTGCCCTCGGCGTGGCGGCTATTACGCAGAATCTCTGCCACATGAAAAGCGCGCCGTCGACGGGCGTCGAGGTCGGCATTACGGCGGCGCTGTTTGCGTTGGGATTGTTCATGACGGCGGTGTATGCAGTCGGCGGCAAAGGCGTAAAAATCTTCGAGCTTTTTATAAAGCTGTCGGTGGCGGCGATAGTCGTTTGCTTCTTCGGCGTGGTCATAAGCCTCTGGCTCGGCGGAAAAATAGATTGGGGCAGGGTGGCGGAAGGCTTCGTTCCCAATCTAAGCGTATTCTCAAGCCCCAGCGCCGATTTTATGCAGTATATTTCAAAGCTCGATGCGGCGGGTCAAAAGTTTTGGTCGGATATGATTGTCTCCCAGCAGATCGACGTGGTAATCTCGGCGGCCGCCATGGCGGTGGGTATCAACATGACGTTCCTTTATCCCTATTCGATGCTTAAAAAAGGCTGGGACAAAGATTTTAGGGGTCTGGCGATATTCGATTTGGCGACGGGGCTTTTCATACCGTTTTTTATTGCGACCTCGTGCATAGTAATAGCAGCCTCGACCCAATTCCACGCAATAGCGGCCGAGGGCTTGGCCGAGGCCTCGATCGCCGATGGCAAACTCGTGCCGGCGGTCGTCGACGGCCGCAAGATTGAGCCGGCGCCCAATCTTATAGAGGGGTACATTCAGCTGCTTGACAAGCGCGCCGCCTCGGTTGTCGGAGAGCAAAACTATTCAAAACTTGCCCCCGCGCAAAAGGACGCCGCGCGCAACGGGCTGGGGACTGTCGACAAGCAGCTTGCGGCAATGCTGGTAAAGCGCGACGCCTCCAATCTGGCCGAGACTCTCGAGCCGCTCGTCGGCGAGGACGTTGCCCGCTACATATTCGGCTTCGGCGTCTTGGGCATGGCAATGAATGCCGTGCTTATGAACATGCTAATTTGCGGGCTTTCTTTCAGCGAAATTTTTAAGCGCGGCGGGAGCGCCAAATGGCATATTTGCGGATCGTCGCTTATCTTGATTTCGGCTGTGGCCTCCGTTTTCTTCAAGGGCGCGCGCATGTGGCTTGTCATTTACGCGGGCGTCATGGCGGCGGTGCTTTTGCCGATAGCATACGGGGCGTTTATGTACCTGATTAACAGCTCAAAGGTTCTCGGGGCCCAGAGGCCGTCGGGCGGTCGCAGGGTATTGTGGAATGTCTTGATGGCCTGCTCGTTGTTGATGAGTTCCATTGCGAGCATTTGGGTCTTGTACCAGAAGATAGGCCTTGCCGGCCCTGCGCTTTTTGCGGCGTTCTTTGCGGTTGTAGTCGTATCGGCGTTGATTTTAAAGAGGAGGAGTTAAGGTATGGATTTGTTTGACATATCCGAAAAAGTTGTGGCGGTTACAGGCGCCACAGGCGTTTTGGCCGGGTCGCTTGCCCGCTACTTGGCGGCCCAAAAGGCAAAAGTCGTATTTATGGGCAGAAACGCCCGAAAACTTTCGGAGGCCATGGAAGGCCTCGACGAGTCAGAGCATATGGCGTGCGTTTGCAACGTGCTCGACAGGGAGGCACTGGAGTCGGCGAAGGAGGCCGTCATGAAAAAGTACGGCAGGCTGGATGCGCTCGTCAACGGGGCGGGCGGCAATATGCCCGGGGCGACAATCGCCCCCGAGAAGACCTTTTTTGATCTCGATGTCTCCCAATGGGCCGAGGTAGTCAAACTCAACCTCGAGGGAACACTCTTGCCGATTATGGTATTCGGCGAGATTTTCAAGGCGCAGAAAAGCGGAAGCATAGTTAACTTCTCCTCGATGACAGCCCAAAGCGCAGTCACCAGGGTATTGGGCTACTCGAATGCGAAAGCGGCGGTGGAAAATCTGACAAAGGGCTTGGCCGTGGAATTCGCCAAAAAGTTTGGCGACGGGCTGCGCGTAAACGCGATAGCGCCCGGATTTTTCATAAGCAACCAGAACAGGGCGCTTCTGACGAATCCCGACGGCACGTTCACTGCGCGGGGGCAGGCCGTGATAAATAAGACGCCCTTCGGGCGTTTTGGCAACGCCGACGAGATATGGGGCGCGGTGCACTATCTGATAAGCCCGGCCTCCAAGTTTGTCACCGGTACGGTCATGGCAATAGACGGCGGCTTTTCGTGCTTTTCGGGGGTTTAGGTATGACGGAAATGCTGGAAGAGGGCTTTCGTTGGTACGGGCCCAAAGACGAGGTCAGCCTCGATTTTATAAGGCAGGCCGGAGCCGAGAGCGTATTTACGTCGCTGCATGAAATTCCCTACGGGGAGCTTTGGGGCAAAGACGCCATCATGGAGCGGGTCAGAGAGCTCGGCGAACACGGGTTGCGCTGGAGCGTAGTGGAGAGCCTTCCCGTAAGCGAGGATATAAAGACGCGCACCGGCGACTATCTCCGCCACATTCAAAACTACAAGCAGAGCATACGCAACTTGGCCGAGTGCGGCATAAAGATAATAATCTACAACTTCATGCCCGTCCTCGACTGGATTCGCACAGACTTGCACTGGCGCCTGCCCGACGGATCCACCTGCCTGCGCTTTGATCCGGCGCAGTTTGCCGCTTTTGAGATTTATCTGCTCAAGCGCGCGGGCGCGAGCGCCGACTATTCGCCCGATCAGCTTGAGCGCGCCGAAAAGTTTTTCAAGTCTCTTGACGCCGAGTCGAAAATTAAATTCGAGCGTTCAATAATAGACGTTTTCCCAGGTTGCAGCATGGGCTTGGGCATAGAAGACGTGCGTGCGATGTTGGCAAAATACGCCGACATAGACGCGCCCAAGCTCCGCAGGCATCTCGAGTTGTTTTTGAAGGAAGTGGCGCCGGTTGCGGAGGAGTGCGGCGCCCATTTGGCAATCCACCCCGACGATCCGCCGTTCAACGTGTTGGGCTTGCCCAGGATAGCTTCGCGTCTTTCCGATTTTCAAAAGATAATATCTTTTTACGATAGCCCTGCAAATTCGGTCTGCTTGTGCGCGGGTTCGTTGAGCGCCGGCCCCGAAAACGATATTCCGCAGATGATAGACGCGCTTGCCGATAGAATATTTACGGTTCATCTTCGCAGCACGCAGCGCGAGCCCGACGGCAGCTTTTACGAGGCCGGGCATCTTGAGGGGTCGGTTCCGATGCCGCTGGTGGTGGAGAAGCTGCTCAAGATTCAGAGGCGCAGGGTCGCCGAGGGAGGGGAGCGGATTGTCTTTAGGCCCGACCACGGGCGCGACATGGCCGACGATCTTCTGAAGCCTCCAACGCGCAATCCCGGCTATTCGTACATAGGCAGAATGAAGGGGTTGGCCGAGATTCGCGGGCTTGAAAGGGGCATTCTTTTCGGCGGGGGCAGATAGCGTTTCTGCCGATTGCCGAAGATGGCGCGCGCGGCATATTTTCGATTATGCTTGCAAGCGGGGCGCGCCGGTGGAAGATTTACGGCAAATGAGCGAAAATAGTTTTTCCGATTTGGGGCTTTGTCCGCAGTTATTGCAGGCGATAGAGGCCATGGGCTACAAGAGGCCCACTCCCATACAAATGCGCGCCATTCCCGCAATATTGCAGGGGCGCGATATTTTCGGCTGCGCGCAGACGGGCACGGGCAAGACGGCGGCGTTTATGCTGCCGATTATGCAAAAACTCGAGGAGTGCGGCCATGTGCCGGCGCCGCTTCAGTTTAGGGCGCTTGTATTGACGCCGACGCGCGAACTCGCCGAGCAGATAGGCTCGAACACCGCCATGTTCGGCAAGCATTTGAACCTTTCGTACTGCAAGGCCTACGGCGGGGTATCGGAAAAGCCGCAGATAAGGATGCTTGCCGAGGGGGTTGACATTTTGGTCGCCACGCCCGGGCGCCTGCTCGATTTGTACGCGCACAAAAAGCTCTGCTTTGACGGCGTCGAGTTCCTTGTGCTGGACGAGGCCGACAGAATGTTGGATATGGGATTTATCCCCGATATTCGCAAAATTTGCGCGCAGTTGCCCTCAAAGAGGCAGTCTCTTCTTTTTTCGGCGACAATGGGCGAGGAAATTGAGAAGTTGGCGCGCACAATAGTGGTCAATCCGCTAAAGATAACTATTTCGCCCGAAAGCCCGGCGGTTGAAAAGATCGACCAGAAGGTCGCCACTATCGAGGCGCTGGATAAATATAATTTTCTCGTCGAGCAACTCGCCCCGCGCGCGGCCGACAAGAATTTTCTCGCGCTCGTGTTTTGCCGGACAAAGCACGGGGCCAGCAAGCTGGCAAAGCGCCTGAACAAAGAGGGCATACCGGCCGACTGCATCCACGGCGACAGAACCCAGTCGTCGCGCCAGAAGGCTCTTGGGAAGTTTAAAGACAGGCTCATAAGGGTTCTGGTCGCCACAGACATAGCCGCGCGCGGCATAGACGTAAAAGACATGGACATGGTCGTCAATTACGATCTCCCCGACGAGCCTGAAACCTACGTGCACCGCATCGGAAGAACTGCGCGCGCCTCCGCTTCGGGTTCGGCCATTTCGATATGCACGCGCGAGTCTGTCGGGGATTTTTCGGCGATAGAAAAGTACATAAAGAGGAATGTTCCCGTTTTAACCGACACCAGCTACCATTCCGAAGGCGTCCTTGAAGAACTTAAAAAGCTTAGAGCCTTTCGGGCAAAAATGGCGGGCAAGGAGAGCAGGCGCCGACTTCCCAAAGACAAAGACTTTTCCGCGGAAATTCTCTACGGGGAGCGCAGGCCGACGGCGTATCTGGCCTCCGACGGCAAGCCTGCAAAGTCGCCGGCGCCGCGCCGCGCCGAAGCCCGCGGCAAGGGAAGCAAGAGCCAATTCGATGCGCGCAGGCGCCGCGCAGGGCAGGCTGCCGCATTTTCAGAAGGTGCGCGCGCCCCAAAGAAAGGCGGGGCAAAAAAGCCCCCAAGGGCGGGGAAAGCTCCGGCGAACTTCGTCGGAAAGTTTGGCGGTAAGTTCGGCGGTAGATTTTCGACGGACGCAGCCCCCAAGGGCGCTCATTCAAAATTCTCAAAGCACGGGAAAAATGTTGCCGAACATGGCCGAAAAAGCCCTGTGCGGCCGCAGAAGCAAAGGCGCAGGCGCAGCCAATTTGTAAACAACGTTTAGCATGCAAAAGCAAATGACATGGCGTGATTTTTCCGCGCCCGTTACGCCGTTTATGCCCCTGGGCAGGCGCTCGGAAGTATGTAATGCCGAGTCTAAATGCGGGGGAGTCCAAGAGCGCCTCTTGCAAAATGCGGAATTTTTTGCATCCGGCCGCGAGGCTTTGATGCGGGCTCTCGCCGTGTGCAAGGCTTTCGAGCGCACCCTTTGGCTGCCCTCGTATTTTTGCCCGTGGGTGGTCAAGGCCGTGAAAAAATACGCCTGGGGGGTGGCCTTTTATGGGGATAGCCCGTTGGATTCGACGCCGAATTTAGATTCCCTAAGGCCGGGAGATTCCGATATTGTAGTGGCCGTCGACTATTTTGGAATACGCGACTTGCGCTTTTGGGCCCGATGGAAGAAATCGAACCCCGACACCGTATTGATTGCCGACATATCCCATTCTCCGTTTTCCGCCGCGCTCTCCGACGATACTTTCGACGTTGTCTTTGCCTCGCTTAGAAAGACAATGCCCATTACCGACGGCGGCTACCTGTACGGGGCAAATTACCGCCCCGCAAAAATCTACACGCGCCCGGGCGAAGGTTCCGAGCCCGCCTCAGCCTGCGCTTTTGCCGCAGCCCTTGCACAACTTGACTATTCGCGGGCTCAAGATTATTACTACAATGCGGAAATGCGCCTAAACGCAAAGCAAAATATATCGCGGATAAGCTTTTATTCTTTAGAGTCTATTAAAACGATGGACATTTCTGCGCTATACGATTTCCGCCGTGAAGTTTTTTGCGCTTTTGAATCTGAATTTGGGGATCATCGCGGCGTCATTCTATTAAAAAATGAGGAAAAGCTCTCTTTTGATAAATACAGCTTGTTTTGCCCGACGCTTGCCTTTGAAAATGTCGCCTTGCGCGACAGGGCTTACGCAGCTTTGGCAAAAAACGGCGTCCTTCCCTCCATATACTGGGGTGCAAAATTTATGCAGGACGAGGGCGCTAAGCAAATCTCGGGAAGAATGTTGACTATTCCGCTTGATTTTCGTCACAATCGGGAAGATGCCCGAAATGTCGCCCGCATTTTAAACGAGATTTTCTAATTGACCCAGGTGGGGCGTTAGAGATTTTTTGCGTTTCTTATAAGGTATTTGTTGTCGTTTGCCGCCGTCAGCGACGATTTTGATAGCTTGTTTGAGTCTTCGTCTTTTATAATAGGGCAGTGGTAAAACTCGGGGATATTCCAGCCGAGCGCTCTATATATTAGAATTTGCCTTGCCGTTGACAGCAGGAGATCTTCGCCTCTTACAACTTCTGTTATCTTCATCGCGTGGTCGTCCGCCGTGACGGCAAGTTCATACGAGGGTTCCGCCGTTTTCCTCCAAACAAGGAAATCGCCAAAATCTTCGCCCGCAATGAAAGTATGCTGTCCCGAATTGTTGTCGGTAAATGTTACTTTTTCTCCGTCAGGCACTTTGAAGCGCCAGTTGAGCCTCTGCGGCTGGTCGATTTTATCCAAATCATACTCGAGGTCTCTTAGTTTCGGGGGAAAAATAGGCTCCGGCTCACAGAAATCAAACGTGCGTTTCGGCATTATGGCGGCTTCTTTTACGTCTTTACGCGAAACGGTGCTCGGATAGACTACCTTTTTAGTTATCAATTCTTTCATAACCTGCCAGTAGTATGCAATGCGCTTGCTCTGCAGGTACGGGGCGCACTCGCCGCCTATATTATAACCCTCGGTGCATGATATACCTAGGCGTTTTAAATCCTTTATTATTTCATCGATGTATTCTTGCTTGCAGCGGGCGGAATCTATGTCTTCAATTCTAAGAACTAAGTCTCCGGAATTTTCCATCGCGCGCTTTGCGGCCATTTTAAATGTGTTTGCATGGCCTATATGCAGCAGACCCGAGGGGGTAGGCGCTATGCGCCCCCTGTATCGCTGCTTCTCCCCGAAATTGGCGTCCAAAAATTTGCGTATTTCCACGGCAGTCTCGTACCCGATTCCTTCAACAGCGCACAAATCTTCAACAGAGGCAGATTTCACTTTTGAAATAGAACCAAAATGCTTAAGTATCGCGTCTTTTCGCTTTTGCCCTATTGCGGGGCAATCGTCCAAGATGCTTTCGCGTATTTTCTTCGAGCGCAAATCGGCGTTGAAGGAGTTTGCGAATCGGTGGGCTTCGTCGCGGGCGCGCTGTAGCAATTTTAGCCCCTCGTTGGTGCGCGGCAGCTTTAATTCGCCGCCGTCCTGCAAAACTATTGTCTCTTCGCGTTTTGCCAGGCCGATGATAAAGGGTATGGGCAGGTTATTGTCGTCGAAGGCCTTCATGGCAAAATATACCTGTTCCTTGCCTCCGTCTATCAAGATTATGTCGGGCATGGGCGAGCCCTCGTCGCTTAGGCGCTTGTAGCGACGCCCTACCACTTCGCGCATCGAGCGAAAATCGTTATTTCCCTCAAAGGTCTTTATTTTGAAGTGCCTATATTTTTTATTTACGGGCTCCCCGTCCTCGAAATGAACCATCGACGCCACGCAAAAACTGCCCGAAATATGCGAAATATCAAAACATTCAATTACGCGCGGGGGCTTTTCAAGCTTTAGCGTCTTTTGCAGCGATTCTGTGGCCAACTCGGCTATGTACTTGGGCGTTCGAGATATGTCGGCATCGACCCGCCCGCGGGCGTTTGCCTTTCGCGTCTGGGCGATTGCTTCGATTAAATCCCTGTACTTTGCGGCTTTTTCAAAATCGAGGTTCGCCGAGGCCTCTTTCATCTTTTCCTGCGCCTCGGCAATGGCGTTTTCGTCCTTGCCCTTAAGGTACGAAAGTGCGGATTCGACGCGCCGGGCGTACTCCGACTCGCTGACGATGTTGGGGAATTTTGAGATCTGGCTGCGGGCGTCGTCGTAAAGCTGCCAACGGCCGTCTTCTAGCCGCTTCGGGTGGGATTGCGACAACAGTATTCCAAACTGCTTCTGTATTTGCCTTAGCGCGCTCCTTATTGCCGACGTGCTTAAATAAGGGCCGAAATATATGGAGTTATCCTCTTTGCGATGCCTGCAAAACGTAAATTTTGGCAGCGGCGAAAACATCTCAACGCGCAGCAATAAAAAATTTTTGTTGTCCTTTTCGAGCGTGTTGTAGCGCGGACGCCACTTCTTTATGAGCTTGCTCTCAAGTATTAGCGCTTCGGCCTCAGAACGCGTGGTATAATGGTCGAAATCGTCGATTATATCCACAAGCGATGCTATCTTTGCATTATAGGCCTTAAGCCGCGCGTTGTTTTCAAAGTAGTGAGAGACCCTCTTGGGCAGATTTTTCGCCTTGCCAATGTATATGACTTGCCCGAGGGCGTCTTTCATAACGTACACGCCGCTTGTCTGGGGCAGGTTCTTCGCCTTTAGCCTTAGCCTCTGAAGCCGTTGCATTTTCTCAGAATAAGGACAGTTGCTTGAAGTTGCTCTCGGGCGGGAAGGGCTTTTGCTTGCGCGCTTCCTTCGGCACGCGCTTGCTTCCCAAATTTATGACAATCTCGTCGTTCTCGCTTTCAAGTTCGGAAAGAACTTCTTTTGCCCTGTTTATGACCTTGTCGGGCAAGCCCGCAAGGCGGGCCACCTGTATGCCGTAAGACTTGTCGGCGGCGCCCCTCTCTATGGTGCGCGCAAATATAATCTCGTCGTTCCATTCCTTTACGCACACCCTGTAGTTTACAAGCCGCGGCAGCGACTCTTCAAGCTTCGTTATCTCATGGTAATGCGTTGCAAAGAGCGTCTTGGGCCCGCGCGAGCCTTCGCCGTGAATAAACTCAACTACGGCCCAGGCAATGCTCAATCCGTCGTACGTGCTCGTCCCGCGGCCTATCTCGTCCAAGATTATCAGGGACTTATCGGTGGCGTTGTTGAGTATATTTGCAGTCTCATTCATCTCCACCATGAATGTGGAGTTTCCTCTGGCAAGTTCGTCGCTTGCGCCAACCCTGCTAAAGACCCTGTCGACAACGCCGATACTCGCGCGCTTGGCCGGAACAAAACAACCTATCTGCGCCATTATCGTTATCAGCGCTATCTGCCTGATATATGTTGACTTTCCCGCCATGTTCGGCCCGGTTATCAGGGCTATTTGCTCCTGGCTTGAACTAAGATGCGTGTTGTTGGGGATAAAAACACGAGATTGCGAGCCTATGTACGAGGCCCTGTCGAGCGTCATTTCCACGACAGGGTGGCGGCCTTCTTCAATGTCTATTGAATCGCTCGTGTTTACGTCGGGCTTGCAATAGTCGCGCTCTCTCGAAAGTTCGGCCCAGCCTCTGAAGACGTCTATTTCGGCGATCGCCTCGGCCGAGGCCACGAGGTCGTCGGCGTGTTGGAGTATTTTATCAACTACGCTCTGGAAAAGTTCAAATTCGCGCGCCTTTGAGCGCTCGTCGGCAGTCAGTATTTGGCGCTCGTGGAGCTTTAGCTCTTCGGTCGTGTACCGCTCGGCGTTCGTCATGGTCTGCTTCCTGATGTAGTCTGCGGGCACAAGGCCAAGGAACGATTTTGTAACCTCTATAAAGTATCCGAAGGCGCCGTTGTACTTTATGCGCAGATTCCTTATCCCGGTGCGCTCCTGCTCGCGCTTTTCCATGTCGGCAAGCCAGCTTATGTTGTTTTGCGAGAGCGCGCGAATCTCGTCTAACAGGCTGTCAAAGCCGCTTCTTATCACGCCGCCATCCTGTATCTTGTTCGGCATGTCGGGATCGAGCGCCTTGGCAAGATACTGCCTGAGCTCGCCAAATTCGCCTATCCTTTCCGCCAACTTGGCGCACAACGGCCCACCGTTGTCATTTAGTATCTTTTTTATCGGGCCAAATTGCTCAATACTTGATAAAATTGCTAATGTTTCGCGCGGGTTTCTCAGCCTGTTTTCAAGCCTCGATAGAATGCGCTTAATATCGCGCACTTGGGATAGCGCCTGAGAGAGCTTTTCGTCGGAATCGGCGTTGCAATAGAGCTCCCAGACGGTGTTTTGCCGGCGCAAAATTTCCTCTATGTCTAGTGAGGGGGCCGACAGGTAAGTTTCCAGAAGGCGCGCGCCTGCGAGCGTGCGGGTGCGGTCGATAGTGTCTATAAGACTGCCCGCGCGGGACCCTGACGACGAGCGGAAAAGCTCGAGGCTCTTCTGCGTGGCGGGGTCAATCAGCACGCTCTTCGTTCCCGAAAAACGCCTTATTGTTCGCAGGTTTTGCGGCTGGTTGCGCAGGTTTTCCGTGGCGTAATAGACGAGCGCGGCCGCAGGCCCCGACAAATACGAGCCCTCTTTTATGCCGAAACCTTCGAGGCTCTTGACCGAAAGCACTTGGGCCAGTGTCCCCTGAGCCCAATCGGGTTCGAATCGAAAGTCGCTTAGCAGAGTAACGGGCCTGAGGTCTATGAGGTTTCGCAGAAGCGCGTACCAGGCCGAAAGAGACTCGTCTGCCTGGCAGAATTCTTTGAGCCCCTCGGGCATGATTACCTCTTTTGGGTTATAGGCCGAAAATATCGGGAAAAAATTGTTGGGATTGTCAAATTCGGCGCAGTAAAATTCGGCGGTGCTAAGATCGAGCCACGAGGCGTAGAGTTTTTTCGACTTGTCAAAGCATAGGGCAATCATGAAGTTGCCGTGCTTGCCGTCGAGATGGCCCTCTTCGAGGGCTGTGCCGCGGGTTATTATGCGGCTTAGAGAACGCTTGACGAGCTTGCCCGCCTGCGGAATTTCGTCCTGCTCGCAGATGGCGACTTTTTTGCCGGCTTCAAGCAGCTTTGGTATGTACTGGTCGGCGGCGTGGAAGGGAATGCCCGCCATGGGGTAGTTGCTGCGCTTTGTAAGCGTTATGCCAAGAATGCGCGCCCCTTCGTTGGCGTCGTCGTAAAACATTTCGTAAAAGTCCCCGAGGCGAAATAGCAGTATGGTGTCTTTGGGCAGGGAATTCCTCGTCTGCCAGTACTGTTGCATCATCGGGGTATTTTTGTCGCCGGTACCCATTTCTTTTTTGACAGAATTTTCAATTTGTTTTTGTCTATTACAATAAAAGCGCCTATCTTTTCAATTATTTTATAAAAAAAACGATATTATAATATGCCTATTTTTGAGTATAAATGCAAAAAATGCGGCGCGGTTTTCGAGTTCCTCGTCAGGGGAAACTCCCCAAAGCCATCGTGCCCGAAGTGCAAAAGCAAAAGCCTTGAAAAACTGGTGTCGGGTTTCAGCGTAAATTCGCCCAAGACCGGCGGGGGAACGCGCCGGCAGATACGCTCGCGCCAGATCTGCGGCGACTGTTCTTCCGGCGGATGCTGTTCGCCGGGCGGCTGCTGTTGCGGAGGCTGCAGATAATGCGGATAGCCTTTGGACATCATCGCGCACGGCGCGCTTTAAAAAGCATCCCTGCGGCGGCCGCCGCAATGGCATGCGCGCTATTGTCGGGCTGTTCGTCGGCAAAAGAGCTGCCCTCAAAAGACACCGACGCGCCCCCACAGCGCGCGCTATCGAAAACTCCGTCGTATTCTCTCTCGCAGAGCAGGCTTTTAGACATACTCGCCCTCGAGCAAGATCTCTTTTCCGACCCCAATATCGACGGCGTCAGCGATACTTCCAGAGCCGAGCTTATCACAAAAGGCTCGCGCATCGACTCAATGTGGCGCTCCTACATTCTCGACTTCCCCGAAGACGTCCAGGCGCTCGTCCTATACGGAAAATTTCTGCGCCGCACCGGGAGGGAGGACGCCGCCTACGAGATGTTTAAGCGCGTCGATTCGATGAATCCGAACATAGCCGTCGTGCACCAGCAGCTTTCCGCAATGGACGCCGAGGCTGGTGAAATAAAAAATTCGCTTGCGCGCATACGCCGCGCCATGGAGCTTGAGCCCGACAACAAAACGTATATGCGCCAGTGCGCTTTTCTGCTTGCCGGCGCAAAGAAGAGAATTTTGCAGCAGGGCATGCTCTCGCCCGAAGAATACGACTCCCTGCTTAGATTTTGCTACTTGCGCCCGTGCCAGCTCAGCCCCGACGACAGGGGGGCGAGGGTGCGCTACGCGCAATCCATGTACGACCTTTGCAACCCCGACTATAAAGAGGCTCTAAGGGTCTGGCTTGAACTGCGAAAAAACGCGGCCCTCAACATAGACAAGCAAACGGCCGACGCAAATATCGCGCGCGCCCTCGTGGAGCTGGGGCGTGACGGCGAAGCTCTCAACTATTTGGAAAAAATCGACCTGCCGGCTCTCGAGCGCGCCAAAAGACTTTTGCTCGAGGAAATCCGGCGCGCAAAAAAAGACGGCTTGAAAATACGGGAAAATTAAAAATAATACGGGAAAATTTTTATGAGCGACGAACTAATTTCACAGTTGCGCAATGGCGGAATTCTTTACGTTCTGCTTGTAATAGCCATCACCATGCGCGAATTCGGAAGGGCGTGGGTGGCCGATAAATGCGGCTGCGTGCTGCCGCGAATGCAGGGGCGCTTGACGATAAATCCGCTGGCGCATATGGACATGTTGGGCACGGTGATTTTTCCGATCCTGTGCATAGGCCTCGCCTCGGGGACGGGCTTTCCGCTTATTTTCGGCTGGGGCAAGCCCGTCGAGACCGTTTTTACCAACCCAAAGACCCGCGTGCGCGACGAAGTCCTTTCGGCACTTGGCGGCCCGTGCATGAATTTGGTCGTCGCGTTCGTCTCGTCAGTATTCCTCGCAGTTTTTGCCGCATTTAAAATGCCGGAATACGCGTCGGTGGCTTATTTTTCCATAATGATAAACGCAGTGATCTTTATCCTGAATATGCTGCCTATCCCGCCGCTCGACGGCGCGCGCATCGTAAAATTTTTGTTCAACGTGCCCGATGGCGTTTACAACGCCGTCGGCAGATACGGCATACTGATATTTTTTGCGGTGATTTTTTTGCCGCCGACAAAGCAGATACTCGCCTTTCTCATAACGTGGGTTTGCGGAATATTTGAGATGATAGCCGGTCTCATATCGTCCCTATTCATAAAATAACCATGCCAATTTACAGATACATAACAATAGAGCCCGACGGGCGCGAATCGGAGGAATTTGAGGTCGAACAGGCGATATCGGCTCCGCCGCTTAAGGTGCACCCGGAAAACGGAAAGCCTGTCAAGCGCATTTACGACAAGCTAAACATCAATATCGACTACACGCCGGGGCAGGAAAAATCGCTTTCGGATATTTCGCGCATAAAACGCGCCGGGTTTAAAGTTTTGCAGAAGGATAAAATTTCCGGAAAATACTTTGAAAAGTAGCGCGGTGGCTTGCTAAGCCAAATAAATCGTGCCAAGGCGGCCGAGTTTTTTCTTTTATTTCGGAATCGTTTTTCATCTTTTCTGCTAATCTTCCGTTGAGCTGCATTCTGATCGGAAACATTGGCAGGCGTATTTTTTTCATATTTTTTCAATGCCGGCGGCGAATCGGGGCATGGAATTTTTACCCGTATAGTCTTTTTTTGTTTAAATATCTAAGATGTTGCCGATCTGCGGAGGGGAAAAAAGCGCGCGAATTTTCGCGCGCTTTTTTATGCCACAACTCAGATTTTTGCGTTCTTGCGGGCTTTATTTTGGCTGCATTTGAACGTCGGCTATGTCTATTGTTTGGCCGCTCCCGCCGTCGATTCCTATGAAGAAGAGCGTCTGAAATTTCGCGTCGCTGCTTTTGTACGCTAGCGATTTTTCAGCCACCAGTTTTTTACCGTCAAAGATTTTTACGTCGAATTTCTTTTCCGGGTTTACATGGTTTGGCGCGACGGCTTCAACAGTCAGCCACTTGCCTTTTGGCAGAGGTTTCCCGTAAAAGACGGCGTTTCTAATTTCAAGGCGCGGATTGTTTCTCGACTCGCCGCTGTAGTCGCGCAATTCCACCATTAGGTTCGACTTGTCGTTTAGGCGCACCTTAAACGATGCCTTTATGAAATTGTGGTCGTCGAGACAGAACCTGTAGTAAAAATACGGCAGAAAATTACTGTATGTGTCTTTTATTCTCAAAAAGCGCATGCCGCTTTCCGACAATACTTTCAGGGCATCTTTGCCTCTTATCGAGGGAGTCGCCGGCATGTTCCCCTCAAAAGAGTCTGAAATTCTGGCTTCGGGGGAGACGAATTTGCATTCAAAAATGGGCGGATACTTGTAGTCTTTTAACAATTCGTCGATTTTTTTGCGGAGCTTTCCGCGTATGCCCGCCTTGTCTACGTGAATTGGTTCAAAGCCGATTTTTTTCACGGGGAGCGCCTCTTTGATTATTTTGTCGACGTCTATTTCCTCAACAAACGAATCTTTATCCTGTCCCGAGGCCTGCCATGCTTTGAAAAAGACTTTTGCGAAATCCGGATCGTTTCGTTTGTAGTAGATGTTTCTGTTGAATGCGGCCGCCTTGCGCTCTATGAGAGAGTTGTACCTGAATAAAACCGCAGGCGAGGCAAATTCGACTATGTTCCTTTCAAAAGTATACGAGCCCGGGGTGCGCCTGCCCAAGCCAACTTGGTAGTCGCGGCAGTTTCGTATTATGTTGTTGAATATTTTGCAGTCTTTGCCGTAGTGCATGAAATACCCGCCCTTGCTCGAATTGCGCACGTAGTTTTTGCTTATCAGCCAGCCGTCTGAGCCCTCGTCGTTGTATATGCCCCACGCGCCGTAGTCGAGGCAGTCTATATTCCATATGACGTTGCCCTCTATGCGGGAATTCGGAGATGTTCCAAGCGTGTATATGCCCCCGACGTCGTTTACGTTGGCAAAGGCGAGATCGTGAATTTTATTGTAGCTAATCGACGTGTCTTTTGTGCATGTGGGCGCGGCGCCCCATGTCCACCCGTATGAAATGCCCGTGTAAAAGCCGTCGAAAATTTCGTTGTGCTCGACAGTGCAACCGGGAACGTCGAAAATTAAAATGCCGGCCCCGCTCATGGAAAAGCGGCCGAAGTTGTATATGGCGTTGTCCGTAAGCGCGATATCCTTCGTCAGAATTTCTTCGAGCGCGACTTTTGATTTCCGCGATAGGTACAGCATGTTCGAGGCAACGCCAACCTTTATGCCGCCAAGGCCTGTGTCGCAAACCACGCAGCCTTTTACTTCGGCGCCTTTTACTCCGTCGGCAATCCATAGCCCGTAAGAGTCGGTCTTTGAAAATTCGCAATCTATAAACTTTATGTTTTCAGCCCGGGAAACTTTCACGCAGGCTATCGATTTTGCCGCCGATTGCATGTCGTTTAGAATGGACCTCTTGCCGCCTGCCAAGAGCTCTTCGTCATAGCCTACGCTGCCGCCCCTAAACAAAGTGCCGGTTATGGTTATGTCTTTTGCCATTCCGCCTCCTTTGCCGGGTTCTTGCCCGGATATTTCAAAGGGAATCTCTACGAACGGGAACTCGACTTCGGCGCTGCGCATGTCTTCGCCTTCGCGCGGAATGTAGTAGATTTTTGAGTTCGCCCCGTCAAAATAGAATTCTCCGGGTTCCTTTAGCGCGGAGGGAATGTTAAAAATTGTAAAATTCGGATATTTGCAATTCCTGAACATGGAAGTTTGCAGAGGCACTTCAAAGTTTACCCTGACTATGTTCTTGTCTTTTGTCCTTTCAACCGACTTTATGGGCACGTTTACCTGAACCCAGTTGCGAAACGACCCTAGATAGGCACCCTTTATCTCCTCCGGAGAAAGCCCAAGCAGAATGTCTCCGCCCTGTTTGGCGTCGGCGTACATGCCCTCTCTAGAGCCGTATTGCGAGCCGTCTATAATCGCGGAATGGGCCGAAAAGCGCGTATTTTTTGGCAGCATTGCGCATTGGGCGCGGACGCCGTTTACATAAATCGAGGTGACAAAAAAACCGTATTTCAAATCGGCCTCCCACGCGCCCTTAAAACGCGCCGATTCACGCCAGCCGTCTATTTTTTTTGCCCCCGTTATTTCAGCGCCGCCCCCGTCTATTTTGAGGCCGCTGTGTTTGGCGGTAAGCCTCACAGGCTTTTCAAGGCGGTACTTTTTGCCCAAAAGCTCGGCCTTCTTTTCAGGCCTCGCCGCCGCCTTGTCGAGCAGAGCCTGCAAATCGGCGCCAGTGTCCGAATTTTCCGTTTTTGCCGCGAAAGAACAGCCCTCCCCAAAGGCCATCGCCGCAAGCATTGTTGCAACTAATAACTTTTTCATACGCAAACATTATTTCAAATATTAACTAAAATTTAAAGAAAAAAATGGGGGGGGGATATCTATCACTAACACACTCGCGCCGGCTCTTTACAAGTTGCATAAAAAAACGCGGGGTAAAAACGCCCCGCGCTAAAAAGCATTTATCTTTATTTTCTCGAAAACCGCGTCTGTTTCTTGTTGTAAAAGATTGACGAAATTAGGGATGCGACAATAAGGGCCATGCCCAATGTCCCCGTCACTGTCTCGTGGATTTCCGTGATTGTTGACAGCAGCATTATCGTCGCCAGCGAGCCTATCGCCCAATAGGCCCCGTGAGTGAGGAATACGAGCTTTTCAAGGGCGTGCTTTTCCACCAGAAGAAGCGTAATCGAGCGCACAAAAAACGCTCCGACAGACAGGCCTATGGTTATCACCACGACATCGCGCGTAAGCGCAAACGCACCCAGCACGCCGTCGAGAGAAAAGGATGCGTCTATAATTTCAAGATACATGAACGCCGCAAGGCCCGCGTGCTTTATGGCAAAGGCATTCTTATGCTCGGCCATTTCCTCCAGCTTTTGGCTTATGCCGTGTATTAGCAAGTGCACTATTATTCCGGCAAAGCCCGCGGCAAGCGATATCAGGCGCTCGTCCTGGGGAATGTAGGGTTGAACGGCAACGAGCGCCGCCGTAGATACCAGCAGCGGCGCAAATTTTATCCTGCCCACTTTCTTAAGCAGCTTTTCCGCAGGGGCAATCCAGTTCATCGTCTTGTTGTTGTCGAACATGAATTCGCAGAAGAGCATCATCAAAAACGTGCCTCCGAAAGAGGAAATACCCACGTGCGACTCCCTGAGATGGCGCGCGTATTCGTCGGGCGCGTTTAGCGCCAAACTCAAGACTTCGGTGCAGGATATCCCGGAAAATATCGAAACGATAACTATGGGGAATACGAACCTCATTCCGAATACCGCAATCAAAATGCCCCACGTTAGAAACCGCTTGCGCCATATCGGCGCCATGGTCTTAAGTTTCGACGCGTTTATTACGGCATTGTCAAAGCTCAGGCTTATTTCAAGAACCGCTATTATCAGCGCGCTCAGCGCAAACTGGAATGCGCAGTCGTGCACATAAGTTCCGCGGATAAAGGCAATCGCCAAACCGATTATCAAAACGGATAAATCCAACCAAAAAAATTTTAGCATAGTCGCAAGATTCAAAAGTCGTCCTCCTGTAATTTTTCAAACGCCGTCGCGCTCTGTTTTCGGGGGGGGTAAAAAGGTTAACTTTTCTTTTCGTAAATTGGTATTATCTGGCCCTTGCGGAACATCGTTATGTATCCGGTGCTCGACGATACGACTATTGCTATGCAGTTTGTCATTAGTGAAATCGAATACGCCGCGGCATGCCGCGCGCCCAGGCCCCCGGGTAGGTGAAGCTTGAAGTCGGGCGTGTGTATGAGCGTTCCGGCGGAAACCATTATGCCGTTTTCGTCTATTATGAAGGCCCCGTCTATTAGCGAATATTCCTTTACCGTCTCCGACATAAACGGATTTAAAATATTTCTGTCCTCGGGCTTGTAGCCGTTAAACGGATTTAAAATCAGCTGTTTGAGGTGAGGTTTCAATTCGGCATCGTTGCCCAAGACGAATATGCAGCCCACGGGCTTGCCCTCCCTGCCTTCAACCGATAATTCCGTCGCCAGGTCTATTACCCTTTCCAAAACTTCGGGCTTGATGTTTTCAGGCAGAAGGTTCTTCTGCGAGAAAATGTCGGAGAAATTCTTTGAGATATCCAGCACTATTACAGAGTCGGCCAAATTGCTGTCTTTGATCCCGCCGACGCAGCAAATTCTATCCGTAATCTTTAGTATGGAGCGCGTCATGCCTATTATGATTGCGCTCTTGAGCTGGGAAAAGCGCTCCGAGGAAAACGTGCGCACGTTTATTATGTCCCAAGCGTCGGGCACGGGCAGCGCCGCGCGCTCGCTCATGACGATTATTTTTTGGTCGCCAAAAAATCTGGAGAGGTCGGGTATCTCGTCGAATACGTCGCCCTGGAGCAAAATGGCGTTGCAGTTGGAAACCTTTGCAATCTTTGCGGCCGAACGCATTATCAGGGCAGTAGTCTTTTCGTCTATGCTGTTGCGTTTGGCATGTACGTGGTCTTCGCCGTCATTCCTCGAGCCCGAGTCAAACGCCCTCTCGAGTATCGACGAAAACTCTTTGAGCGATTGCGACATCCCCAATCTCTCGGCTATCTTGTTCTCCGTAAAAGAACGGCTAATAGTGTTAAGCACATTCAAATACGAATCAACCTTCTCGTCGGATATCAGCAAGAAGAGCGTGCGCGTCTTTCCATAGATATCCGCCGTACTGCTGTTAAAGGTCAACCCATTCGGACAGCGCCCCACGGCAAATATGTATTTTTGCTTCAGCCCGGGTATCCTTGTGTGGGGCATGCATATGCCGTTGCCAAGGTACGTAGTCATGTTGCGCTCGCGCTCGAGTATGTTTTCAAGCGTCTTTTTCTTCTGCGCATCCGAGAGCACCCGCGCCGGGATTGTATCCATAAGCTCCTGCAAAGCCGACTCGAGCGAATCGCTTTTTATGTCGATTATCCTACTCTTTGACAGGAACCTTTTAAGCCTCATCTTCTAGTTCGACTTTGGTATGTTCCAGTTGAGCGCGTCTTTCCTGACCTCGTAGATTATTCCCACGAACAGAAGCGCTATGAAAAATAACACCGCCATGACCAACGGCAGCGAGTGCGCCACATGCGGAAAGCTTATTGCAATGGGCAACATGAACACCACCTCAATGTCGAATATAACAAAGAGCATGGCTACCAGGTAGAATCTTGCCCCGTATCTGGAGTGGGGTTTGCCCTCGGGCTCGACGCCGCACTCGTAGGCCGATTCTATAAATTTATTGGACTTGGCGCGCTGGCCGAAAATATGGCTGGCGATAATCACTATCGCCGGAATGGCCACCGCCGCCAAAACTTGCGTCAAAACCGGTATGTATGCAGAAAGCTCCATATACTCTCAAAAGATTTCACAATATTTGAAAAAATCAACTTTTTTTAAAGGTTTTTGCGCGCCAAGCCCGCTGTTTACTTGGCGTTCTTCACCTTGTCGATAAAGTCCTCCGCGGTGATGCCGCAACCGACCTGGCGGAATATCTCTTTGCCGTCTTTGTCAAGGATTATCGCGCAAGGCACGCTAAGCACGCCGAATTTTTTCTGAATGCTTGACTTTTGGATGACCCTTTGTTCGGCAAACAGATCGAGATTCGACACTTCCGGCGTGTTCGATGTTATGTCGACCGTGCCGTCGCGTTTGGTGTCAAACTCGACAAACACGAGCGAATCTTTTGCAAATTTCTCAAAATCGGCATTCTTGACGACTTCTTTATTGAAAACTTGGCACGGCAGGCACCATTCAAGTCCCGAGAAGAGCAGCATAACCTTCTTGTTGCCGCTTTTGGCCGCCGCAAGCGCAGTGTCATAGACGTCGCCGCTAAGTTTTGTTTTGATGTCTGTGACAACAGACATAATTGAACCGGCGTTTGCCGCCACCGCAGCCGCAAACGCAACCATCGCTATCGTTATTGCTTTTACCATTTTCATAAAAGTACCTTTCCTTTCGACATTAGCCGACTGTCCGCCAGTATTGAATTTTGGGGCCGTTAGTCAACATATTTATTCCCCAATAAATATTTTGACATTCTCCCGCAATATATTCGCGGAAGGCCGCAATATTAGACAAAAAAATCGGGGCGCAGTGCCCCGATTTCGAAAAAAACTGACTTCTTTGCCGCGTTAGGCGAGCTTGACGTCAACCCACGCGCCGTTTTGGGCGTTGCTCTTGAGCGAGGCGTCCACGAAGGCAAGCCCCATTCTGCCGTCGAGCACAGTCGCGTACCTCGTGTGGTCGTAGGAGAATTTTTTGCCTTCCTTCCAGGCCCTGATGTCCTTTTCGAATTCCCTGTGCAGGCGCGCGTATGCGTCGTGGAAGCCTTCGGCGTGCCCGGCGGGTATGCGCGGCTCTTTAAGCAGGCATTCGGGAACGTCTCCGAGGAATCCGTCATTGGGCTGGACGTCGCCCCTCCAGTACACGCGGTCGGGTTGGCCGGGGAGCATTATGGTGACTTTTTCCGACTCTTCCTGGCGCCATACCAGCGTGCCCTTCGTGCCCGCGACTTCAAGAGAGAGGTCGTTCTTGTGCCCGATGCAAATCTGCGACGTCCTCACGAGCGCCTTGCCGCCGTTTGAGAGTTCGCAGTAGACTGTCGCATGGTCGTCGAGAAGCCTGCTCTTTACAAATGTCTCCATGTGGGCGGACACCTTTGTGACGTCCATGCCGGTGACAAAGCGCAGCTGCATTAGCGCATGCGTTCCGATATCGCCAAGGCAAAGCGAGCCGCCGGAGCGCTTGGGGTCTGTCCTCCACGAGGCGCCGTCTTCGCCGCCGGCCTTTTCAATCTGTTTTGCAAGCCAGCCTTGGATGTAGGCGGCGTCGGCCCAACGGACTTCTCCCAACAAACCGCTCGTCACTATAAAGCGGGAGAACCACGACGACCAGTGCCCCAGGTACGTGTGCGCCACGGCAAACGGCAAGCCCTTGGCTGTGGCCGCGGCCACGAGTTCGTCGGCCTGTTCCAAATTCACCGTCAGCGGCTTTTCGCACATTACGGGAATGCCCGCCTCTATGGCTCTTATGGCGGGGTCAAAGTGCACAAAATTGGGCGTTACGATGAGAATGTAGTCGAGCTTTTGGTCTTCGGGCAGGTTTTTCTGGTCCTCGATCATGTCTATGTAAGACTTGTAGCCCCTTATCGGGTAGGGCCACTTCTGGGCTTCGCTCATGGCTACTTCCGGATTGGGGTGCAGCGCGCCCGCTACAACTCTGCGCGTCCCGTCAGAGAAAATTGCTTTCTGGTGGGGCTGGGCGATGAACGCTCCGCAACCGCCGCCGACTAAACCGACATTTAGAGGTCTTTGTGACATTTTATTCCTTTAGTTAGTTTCCTATTTTCAATTATTAGCATGGAACATCTCGGCCCAGTACCCCTTTCGGGGGCTTCGACCATTCCAAAGCTATACGTTTTCGCATCCAATCATTGCAATATTTGCGCGTCATTTCAACTTTTTTTTAGCATGCAAGGCTTTATACGGCAATTTTTTTGACTTTGGAACAGAGCGTATGTTATTAAGTCGCCGCAGGAGGCTAACAAAAAAATATTTTTTTCCGTTAACAACGTCAAAGGATAGCTTTTATGAATACAAAAATATCATACGCGAGCGCCCGTGAGATTCTCGATTCGAGGGGGAATCCGACCGTCGAGGCGCAAATAGGTCTCGAATGCGGGGTATGCGCCATAGCCTCGGTGCCCTCGGGCGCTTCCACGGGTTCCGGGGAAGCGTGCGAATTGCGCGACGGATCCCCGTATTCAAAAGGGAAAAAACGCCGCGGAAAACATTCCGAGCGCTACGGCGGTGCGGGAGTCCTCAAGGCCGTTGAGAATATCAAAGGGAAAATAGCAGACCGCATAAAGGGCATGGACGCGGCCGACCAGGCGGGCATAGACCGAGCTCTCATCGATCTCGACGGCACCCCCGACAAGGGCAAGCTCGGCGCAAATGCAATACTTGCGGTGTCTCTTGCCGTATGCAGGGCTTCCGCAAACGCCTTGGGCATGGATCTTTACAAGTATATAGGCGGCGTAAATTCAAAAATAATGCCCGTGCCCATGATGAACGTTTTAAACGCCGGCGCACATTCCGACGCCCCTATCGATATTCAGGAGTTTATGATTGTCCCGGTAGGGGCGAAGAATCTCACCCACGCAGTGCGCATGGGCAGCGAGATCTTGCACGCGCTTAAAACGTCCCTGAAACTGCGAAGGCTTTCCACGTCGGTTGGCGACGAGGGCGGTTTTGCGCCATCTCTGCGCAGCGCCGAAGAAGCGCTCGAGGCGCTCGCATCGGCTACGAAAGAAGCCGGATATAAATTTGGCAAAGACGTCGTATTGGCGCTAGACATAGCATCGAGCGAACTTTACGATGCTGATATTTCAAAATATGTGTTTAAGAAATCGGACCGTTCGCGCAAGACTTCCGACGAGATGGTCTCATATGTCGCCGACTTGTGCAGAAGGTATCCCATATTCTCGGTCGAGGACGGCTGCGCAGAGTCGGACTGGCGAGGGTGGAAAAAACTCACCCAGGTTCTCGGCTCCTCCACCCAGCTCGTCGGCGACGACCTATTCGTAACCAACACAAAACTCATAAAAAAAGGCATAGAAGAGGGCGCGGCGAACGCAGTTTTAATAAAGCCAAACCAGATAGGCACTCTCTCTGAGACTCTCGATGCCATATCGCTGGCATCGCGAAACGCCTATGCCTGCATTGTTTCCCACCGCTCGGGAGAAACCGAGGATACCTTTATCGCCGATCTGGCCGTCGGATGCGGCTGCGCTCAGATAAAAACCGGCGCGCCACAGAGGGGCGAGCGGACGGCAAAATACAACCGCCTGATGCGCATAGAAGAACATTTGGGGCGCGACGCAGTTTGGGGCGCCGAATTTATAAGTATAAATACATAATCTTCAGCTTTAAACATTCTTGGTAAAATAGACAGCCACGCGCTGGTGCTGTCTATTTTTTTTACGCTGTTGCGCCGTTATCATTTCTGGCGCGTTCCCCGCGCATTTAAAGTCTGTAATTTCTCCATATTGCAGGCATATTTGTGAAAGATTGTTCTGTAGCCCCGCTTTTTATCTATTATTTTCCGCCTTGATCGGGGGGTATCCCGAAGAGGCAAATATGCATAAACTGTCGGCAGTGGGGTAAAAAAAAAGAAAAAATTTTGTCTTTCTTTGTCTGCAGCATCGGCGCCGTTTAGATGTGCGCTGATTGCCGTCTCGGTTTCTTGCGGGATATGTTTGCCTTCGATTTATGCGCGCGAAATTGCAATACGTAGTCAACCGATGCGCTAGCCGCCCCATTCGAGTCCATTCAATATGAGTTTTTTGACTGCGGCGATACAGCCGCGCGGCGGATTTTATCTGCGGGTACGGCTTGCAAGGAAGGTGAAGGGCTGGGTATAGGTGCGCGCGCCCATTATTGCAAAGACTTAAATAGCCGCCGCGTGCATTTTTTAGCTTTCCAACGGGCCGTTCCTTTGCCCCCGCTGCGCGTTCATTTTTTACTGAAGGCTTGCCTCATTTAAGATATCGTCTGCGCGCTCCCTCAAAAACAGTATGGCGGTGCGCCTGCGGGAATTTATTTTTTATGCAAATAAAAACACATTAGACATCGGGCGTACGGCCTCGTTCTAGTGTGGATTCTTTTTTTTATCGTCTTGTATGTTAGTCTTGACTGTGGGAAGCACAGGTATACCCTCCTGTGCAAGTATGAGAGTTTTGGTGTATATATGTATTTTTTCGTTGTTCGTAGGTACTAATATTTTTGGCGCGCAGTTGCCTGATCTGCCAAGAGTGCCGAGCCTTCCATTCTATGCCGACACCATCGACGAAGCTCTCTCTCTGGATTCCTCCGGGAAGTGGGCCGAGCTTTCCGAATATGCGAAACAAAACGCCGTGATTGCCGCGCGCGAGGAAAGAATAGACGATGCGGCGAATTGGTACTATGCAAGCATACTAACGGGCATGTTTTCCAGGGAAGGCAGGGACATTCCCGCCGAATTGAAGCGCGCTTTGCTGGAAAACATGCCCGCGTTTTTCGACTGTTACGAGACTGCGCCAAAAGCTCCGTATACCGGGGTTTTTAGCACCCTTTCGCAGATTTACCTAAATCAACCCACTCAGCTGAAAAAATACATGAGAATGGGGTTGGCTCTTTCCCTCGTCTATGCGAGCGTTTTGCCCTCGTCGTGGCCCTCGTACGGCGTTCCCGACGAGCCCACACAGGTTTCCCAGCCCGCCGAGATATTCTTGTATTTTACGCTGAACGGGCCCAAGATGCCGTTTGATTTTTCAAAAATGACGGTTGGCGAGCTTGTTTTTGTGGTGGGAATTGCCGGGCCGCTTACGGAGCTTGAAAAGCTGTGCAGGGCGGGGTTTGAGCCCTCCGACATAGAGAAGGAGGCCGCCAAAGTCAAAGCCGATCCCACGCGCCTGCGCGGCGGGCGTTTTGCAAAGTGGGATACGGACGTCGCCTTTACTTTCGAAAATCTGCTCAAAAACGGTGGATCCGACTATGAAAGGACCTATTACGCCTTCAGAAACGCAAATGCAAACGGCATTCCATGCGTGTTCTTTAAAGCGGAGCAGGGCGGCGACTCGATATCGTGGTTGTCGTATATGAATGGGGCGAAGGAATGGAGGAACGAGGTTTTTAAAGATCCCAAGCTAAAGGGCGTTTACGCGAAGTCTGATTTCCCGGCGACGTGGAATCCGCTTACGAGGTTTGAGTTGTCGCGCATACAAGGGCGCGCCAATGTTGAGGGGGACTCTTACAAGTCTTTAATACTATCGAGGCTGGGCGCACTTATGCTCGAGGAGGGCGACAACCAAGTGGCCTTTGATCTGGCCTCGAAGGCGCTAAAGGCCGATAAGTTCAACGCCGGGGCGTATCGGACTGTAATAGTTTCCAGGGCGCGCATGGGCGCAGAGAGCAAGGAGCTAGACGGGATTTTTAGGCAAAGCTACGAAGTTTTTGCCGACTATCCTGAGCAGATTGCAAAGATGCTGATGGTTTATCGGGAGAATCTGCTTGTCCGCAGGCAAAATGCCAAGGCCGACGCTCTTTTTAACTCGCATATGAAGCCGCTGTTTAGAAGCAACCCATCGCTTGCGACTTATCTTTATTCCGACGTGCTCGAGAGCATGCTTGACAATGCCCCGACGCCGACCCAAAAGTATTCGGTTTACAGCGGCATTGTCAGAAGCGCATCTAAGGCGCCGGCCGAGGCGTTTAAATATATCGTTGTTCCTACGGCAAAATACTTTTGGAATAACGATATGAAAAAGGAGGCCTTTAAGGTGATTAAGAGCGCCGAATCGATGCTTAGAGGCGCCGGTCTTTCTGCGGAAAAAGACGAGCTTGCCAGGCTGCGCGAGCAGTACGAGGAAATGGATCTCCAGGATCGTCAGCTCGAGCAAAACAACAGGAAAAACCGCCGTTAAAATCAAAGGGATTGGATTGTCATTGACTTTATTCCAACGCATAAGAAGAAGGCTGAAATCATACGCCCAGCGCATTGCCAATTTTACTGCCGACGTAATATACGACCGCGCCGACGGGTTTGTCGCGGTGCTTTACGGGGGCGTGCTTTTTTGCCTGTCGTTTGTCTTCGAATTTATAGCGCGGCTGCGCTTTTACCTGTATGATAAGCGCATTTTGCGAGATGCGCCGCTGGGTTGCCTTGTCGTCGTTGTGGGCAACCTTACCGTGGGCGGCACGGGCAAGACGCCCATCGTGGAAAAGTTTGCAAGATCGCTTGCCGAGCGCGGCAGGCGGGTGGCAATTTTAAGCCGCGGATACAAGAGCAAGTCGGACAGCTTCTTTGGGAAGCTGTCGCGCTGGTTTACGCACGGGGAGTCTCCGAAGCCGCGCGTCGTATCGGACGGAAAGACCATATTTCTGGACTCGTCCGTCGCAGGCGACGAGCCTTACATGCTTGCGCGCAATCTTCCCGGCGTAATTGTAATCGTCGATAAAAACAGGGTAAGGGCCGGCCATTACGCCATAACCGAGTTCGGCGCAGACACCCTCATCCTCGACGACGGCTTTCAATATCTGCCGCTTAAGGGTCAGCTTCAGCTTTTGCTTGTCGACAAGACAAACCCGTTCGGCAACCGCAGGCTTCTCCCGCGCGGCATACTGCGCGAACCGGTATCGCACCTCAAAAGAGCCTCTTATATATTTTTGACAAAATCAAACGGCGAGAAAGACTACGAGCTCGAGCAAACCATACGCACCTATAACAAGACGGCGGAAATAATAGAATGTACGCATAAATTAAGGTGCCTTGTAAATTTTAAGACACTTGAAAAAGTCCCGCTTGAGAGGCTCAAGGGCAAGAAGGTTGCCTGCTTTTCGGCAATAGCAGCCCCCGAGAGCTTTGAGCGTTTCCTCAGGGAACTCGGGGCAAAATTGGTCTTGAGAAAGCGTTTTCTCGACCACCACCGCTTCTCTGAGTCGGAGCTTGACTCCGTTTTTGAGACGGCCGCCGCAAAGGGCGCTGAAATGGTTGTCACCACCGAGAAAGACTCGGTCAGAATAGAGGCAACCTACAACCCAAAGATTGATTTCTTCTACACAAAATTGGAAATCGACATAATATCCGGCGCTGACGATTTCGAAAACGCAGTTGAAAGAATCTGCTTCCCCAAGAGAAAGGCCGATCAGAAAAAATAAATGTTCTGGCAATCGCCATTATATCGGCTTTCAATCCTCGTAAAGCAAATGGGGGTTTGCCGAATGAGTTGTTTGGGCTCATTCTATCGTTGGAATTTGTCAATCCCCGTTTCCCGGGGAGTTTCTGTTCTTTCCCGTACTTTCGGCGCGTTTTTTTTGTTTTTTGCGACTATCTTTTATCCCTAAGAAAAAAAGAAAAAAGGAGAAAAATATTTCTCGGGCGATGCTTGAATACTTACCGAGGCCGCCGTGCACATTGCGGCTATTCTCCCAAAATTTTCTCCGCCATGCAGCCAAGTTGCGGGAATTTTCCCCCTAAGCGGGCCCGAAATGAGGACAATCTGCCTTACTGTGTACGCAAGCCCCATATTGGTGTAAGAAAAACGCAAATTTTAAACGGCCGCCAAGCGGTAAATAAAGATATTAGAAAAAGCCGTTTCGCGGGGCAGACGAGGCGGAAAATCCCGCCCAGACGCCGCACATATGCAAAACAGACAGTCATTCAAGCGCTTATGCGCAAAATTGGTCTTTTGGGCAGATAGAGTCCGCGCATAGAAACGTTAATTGCCGCTTCTTTTTGATGGCAACTACTTTTTTCTATGGCGCCAAGAGAGGCCTTCTTAATACAGTTCAGTTGAACTCTTGTTAGATAATAAGAGCAAAGTAATTTGAATATTGCAGGCAGTGGGGTTGTAAGCCTTAAGGTTGATATTTCGCCCGAAGTTCCTCCGTTTTTATGTTTGCCATTCTTTTTTTTCAAAGGGCGTTTTTTTTATTCCGTCGTTTTCGCGGGTGTTGACAAACATGTCGCGCAAAAGAACATTCCGCCCATAAAAAAACGCCCCATGTGAAAATGAAGGCGTTTTTTTAGAAATTGCGTCTTTTTGCTATTCCTGCTCGTCGAACTTTCTGTCGAAGAGATCCGTAATCTCGGCAAGCATCTTGTTGGCGTTTTTTCCGGAGGCTGTAAACTTAACCTCAGAGCCTTTGCCTGCGGCAAGCATCATGAGGCTCATGATACTCTTGCCGTTAACCTGCTCGCCGTCTTTTTCCACAAAAACGTCGGTGTCGGGATATTTGTTCGAAATGCGAACGACCATAGCTGCAGGACGGGCATGAATGCCCATCTTGTTTTGAACTGTGAGGGTGCATGAAACTTTTTCGTCCGACATGGTTGTGCTTAGTCTTAAAATTGGGTATGGTGGACAATGTTTTGTTCCCGTCAAGCTAAAAAAGCGCAAATTTTTGCCAAGTGTTTATTTCGGGCTATGTTATGCATATATGATATCTGCTTCCATGCGGCTAAAACACTCGCAATAGCGCGGTTTCAGACATTGATTGCCCCATTTAATCAATTTCCCTTCCTTGTAAAAAAAAATGCGGCTAACCTTTCGGCCGCCGCGCAAAAATCGTCGTCGGAAAAATATTTTTACCCTCGAAATTTAAAATTTGTATCCGAACTGAATTGCAAATACGTGGGCGCGCCCCTCAAAATAACCTTCAAGTTGCGTTCCGTAAGAGGCGTCGTTCATTTCGGGATCGTCGAGGAAGTATATGTACGTATAGGAGATGTCGATATTGAAATTGCCGTACTTGTAACCTATGCCGCCGCAAAACCACAGGCGGTCGGTGCAGGGAATTCTGGCGTAGCGGTGTTGGGCGTCTTTTATGGGAGTCTGGTCCCAGGCGGCGCCCAGGCGAATTACCAGATCGTCATTGGAAAGGGGGAAGAAATGTATGCCGCCGCAAACCCTCGATGTGTTTCTCCAAGACTCGTCCTGGTTTGTCACCGCGCCGGAGCCGTCCTTGCCGTATATGTAGAGGTTGTCAAAGCTCGACCACATCGTGTAAGCGTAATCAACCATTACGGCAAAGCGTTTTAAATCGCCTCTTAGGCGCTGGTACCATCCTACGGTAAATGTTTGGGGAAGAGTTAGATCGCAGCCTATGCGCTTTGCCACATTGCCGTTTATATTCAGGTTTCCGGCTATGTCGTGGCTGACTTCGCTGCGCCATTGAAAGCCAACCCTTCCGTCTTCGGCGTAGTTGATTGTAAAACCGGCGTTTCCGCCCACTGCAAAGCTCTGTCCGGATACGGCGTACTCGTTTACAAAGTCGGGCATGGAAGTCAGGTTCGCGTGCAGCCACTGGCCCGATATGCCGCCGTTAATTGTTATGTACTTGTTTATGCGGTAGGCTAGGCTCGGATTAAACTCGAGCGTGGTGAGGTTGCTGTTTAGAGCCATCTGGCGCCCGACCCAGTTTTCGTCATAGTCAGTCTCCAATGCGTACGGAGCCGTCATTGAAAGGGTTAGCATTACGTCTTCGGTGAGGCGGTGCAGAACAAACACATTCGGAACTATGCTCGTGCAGCCGGCATCGCCGCTTTTACCGGGCTTGAGCGTCGGATTGACGCTGGTCACGCTCGTGGCGTTGAAATCGAATACCGAGAGGACGACATTTATTCCCACGTCGACTTTCGTCTCTCCCACTTCCAATCCCGCATTGAACCCTGCCGACGGGTTCCAAAATGCCGCGGTTGCGTCGGCATTTGCGTTTGCAGTGGCGCCCGCTGCCGCGGTGCCCATGTTAGATGCGCCCTGTTCCAGAGTCTGGAATCCGGCCGCAAACATTGTGGTGTAAGCGCATACCGTCGCGCCTATAGCAACAATTATCCTTTTCATAATAGCGAATGTAAGACTATGTACCCTCCTATAATAAAAAGAAGGCAAGGCGTATTTTTGCAGATTATCTTAATTTTTAAAGAAAAATTTTTATTTTTTTAAGATTTTATGAAAAAGGCCGAAGGCTATTGGCTCTTTGAGTCGTCGCCGTCGAGCCTATTGCGCAGAAACGGCGCGATTATGGAGACAAAACAGCCGATGACAGCCATCGTGGCAAAAGACACCCGCAAGTTTGACGCCGCCGCGATATGGCCAATAATCGGCGGCCCCATGAGGAATCCGAGAAAGCCGATGCTTGAAACAGTTGCAATGGCAATGCCCGAGGGCATTCTGCGCGAGCGCCCGGCCGAGGAGTAGCATATCGGAATTACAGAGGAAACGCCAATGCCCACGAGGAAGAACCCTATCGTCGCCGGGACGGGATACGGGAATATTACAGCAAGCATCATTCCGAAAGTTATTATCGCGCCGTTTGTTTGCAGAACCCGCGTGCGGCCAAAGCGGTTTATGAAGAAATCCGACCCGAAGCGCCCGAGCGCCATCATCGACATGAAGCATATATAGCCTATGGCGCTGTTTTTCGCCGGCACCTTTACTATGTCGCGGAAGTATATTATGCTCCAGTCGTACATGGTGCCTTCGCAGCTCATGCACGCGAATGCTACAATGCCGAGCATCAAAATGAAGGGCGTCGGCGAAAACATACCCCTGGTCTTGCCCTCGTCCCCGGGCTTTTTCTCCCTCGGGTTTGCGTCGAAGGGGTAGAGCAGGCGGCCGAAGATGGCGAGATTTACGGCGGAATAGACTATCGTTATTATGTAGTGTTCTGTTATGCCAATTCCCGCGCGGCTAAATAGCATGGTTATGATGCCTCCGCAAAAACACGCCAGGCTCCACGTGCCGTGCATTGTGCCCATTATTGAGCGCGGACTTAGCTTTTCGACCGATACGGCCTGTGTGTTGAAGGCTATGTTGTTTATGTTGGCGGTGATACCGAAACAAAACAGGGCCAGAAACAGTTCGGTTATGCTTGAGGATGCGTCGATGAGAAGCAGGCACAAAGGGTATATCATCGAAGCTGTAAGTATGCACTTTTTGCTGGAGAACCTCGCCACGAGATATCCGGAGAGGGGCATTGTAAGCAGCTGTCCGAGCGGGAGGGCAAAAAGTATGGTGCCCAGCTGCGCCTCCGAAAGATTAAGGGCAGTCCTTATATCGGCAATTCGGGTCGTCCAGCTTGAAAAAACGATACCCTGCATGAAAAAAAACGACATGGCCGCCAATCTGTACAGCAATAATTTTTTGTCCGTATCTGACATGGTGTTGGGATATTGATTTTTTTTTGAGGGCCGTGCTTGCGGGTTTGTGTCTTTAAACACGAACCCGGCAGTTGCCGTTGATGCTCCTTGTTTTTGATAACGTATTCTGTATTAGTGGCCCTCGGTATATTTCAAATGAAAGTCCTCAGTTAAACGAAAACCCACCTAAAAGAATCAAAGGCAAAAAAACGTCAACCAAATTTTGCTCGCATTTGCCGCTCGCTGCAAAAACACGGCGATTTTCCCAAAAGGGGCCGTTTGCCGCCGATATTTGGCGCGCGAGGCTTTTTTACGGGGATTAAAAAGATAGATAAAGCTTGACTAGCGCATTTTATATGAAATAACCACCCTTTAGTTTATACCGCTAAATAGGTGAATAACGTTCTTTGTTTTATTGGGCGGTTAACTTAACGCAAGGAAGTATATGCAAGACAAACAGTCTCTATTTTCGGAGTTCAAGCCGGCTACGTACGAAGAATGGTACGCCGCGGCTGAAAAACTTCTAAAAGGTGCTCCGTTTGACAAGAAAATGAACACGAAGACCCCCGAGGGTATCGTGTTGAAGCCGATATACAACCGTTCAGACGTCGATTTTGAACCGACGCCTCCGGGATTCGGAGATTTTGTCAGGGGCGTAAAACCCGACGGCAACAAGACAAAGCCGTGGCTTATTTCTCAGGAGCTTTCGGCGGCCACGCCCGAGGAATTTAACGCAAAGATTCTCGACGCCCTGAACAAGGGGCAGACTTCCATCGAAATTGTCCTCGACAAGCCCTCGGCAAACGGCATCGATGCGGATAAGTCCAAAGAGGGAGATGTCGGAGCATGCGGTTTGTCAATCAGCACGGCCGAAGATTTCAAAAAAGCCCTCAAGGGCGTCGCGCTTGAGTGCGTCGACGTTAACATTTCAACACAATCCTCAGCTGCACCCGTGTTTGCTGCGTTCCTGGCGGCCTCCGTCGGCAAAAAGATATCAGGCGGAATAAGGTTCGACCCCCTGGGCACTTTGGCTTCGGGCGGCTCTCTTCCGCGCTCCATGGATTGCGCGCTCAACGAAATGCATATGATTGCCTCGTACTGCGCCAAAAACGCCAAGCAGTTCGGCGCGATAGGCGTCGACACCATGCCCTATTCCTCGGCCGGCGCGAGCGTCGTCGAAGAATTGGCCTGCGCAATGGCCACGGCTTCCTACTATATTAGGGCAATGCTCGAGCGCGGCATGGAAATAGACGACGTGGCCGCATTGGTCAGGTTCCGTTTCGCGCTCGGCTCGAATTTCTTCATGGAAATTGCAAAATTCAGGGCGGCCAGAGTGCTGTGGGCCAACATGGTAAAGGCTTTCGGCGGCACTGGCGACTCCTTGAAAATAAAGGTAAACGCGCGCACGGCGTTCTTCAACAAGACGAAGTTCGACCCGTATGTCAACATGCTCAGAACCGCCACGGAGGCTTTCTCCGGCGTAATCGGCGGCACCGATTCCATGACGGTAGGCGCCTTTGACGAAATCATACGCAAGCCCGACGAATTCTCGGAGCGCATTGCAAGGAACCAGCAGGTTATCCTTCAAGAGGAATGCGGCCTTTCCGACGTGGCTGACCCGGCTGGCGGCTCGTATTACGTCGAGACGCTCACGCGCGCTGTCGCCCAGAGGGCATGGGATATGTTCGTCGAGATAGAAAAGCTCGGCGGTATGCTCGAGGCTTTGAAATCGGGTTTCGTCCAGGACAAAATTGCAGCTGTTTCGGCGCTTCGCCGCAAGGGGTACGACAGCCGCAGGAGCTCTGTCGTGGGTACAAACAACTACGCGAACATGACCGAAAAGCCGCTTCCTGCCAACTGCGACGATCTGGCAAAAGTCTTTAAGGATCGTTCTGCGGCGGTTTCCGCTGCCCGCAAGGAGGTCGAGATAGGCAAGCTTTGCCCCAAATGCGGCATGGAAAAGCTCGCAGAGGCCGCCGAAAAGGGCGCCTCGATTGGCGAAATGCGCCAGGCTGTTTGCAAGTGCAACGCTTCTGAAAGCGTAAAGCCCCTCGACATCCACAGGGCTGTGGAGCACTTTGAAAAACTGCGCGTGGCCAGCGCCGACTACAAGGCAAAGAACGGTTCGGCGCCCAAGATTTTCTTGGCGACGATGGGCCCGCTTGTCCAGCACAAGATTCGCGCAGATTTTATCCGCGGCTTCTTTGAGGTCGGCGGTTTCGACGTTGTCTACCCCAACGGATTCGCCGATGCCGACGCCGCCGCAAAGGCGTTTGCCGACAGCGGTTGCAAGTACGCCGTAATTTGTTCCACCGACGCTACGTATCCGGAATTGGTGCCTGCCGTTTCTAAGGCGATAAAGGCGCTAAAGCCCGAGAGCGTGGTATATATGGCAGGGGCCGCTCCGGAAGAGCTCGAGCCCGTCTACAGAGGCGCCGGTTGCGACGGCTTCATCAATATAAAGAGCAACAACTACGAGGTCTTAAAATCGGTTTTGAGCGACCTCGGCGTTCTATAATAGAAAGGTGTTGTATAGATGAACAAGAATCCTGATTTTAGTAAGATTGGATTGGAGTTTTCCTCCGACAAAGTTTCGCAACAGCAGTGGGAGGACGCAGTAAAGAATGCAACGGGGGTTTCTGCCGATTCGCTCGTTGCCGATACGATGGAACGCATCCGAGTAAAGCCCCTTTATACGAAGGCGGATTACGAGGGTCTTGAGCACCTCGATTTTACGGCGGGCATTGCCCCGTACTTGCGCGGGCCGTATGCGACTATGTATGTTGTTCGCCCGTGGACGGTTCGCCAGTACGCCGGTTTCTCGACGGCGGAGGAATCCAACGCGTTTTACAGGCGCAATTTGGCCGCCGGCCAGAAGGGGCTTTCGATCGCGTTTGACTTGGCCACCCACAGAGGCTACGACTCCGACCATCCGCGCGTCGTTGGCGACGTCGGCAAGGCGGGCGTGGCAGTAGACTCTATTATGGACATGGAAGTCCTCTTTGACAAAATCCCGCTCTCGCAGGTATCGGTTTCGATGACGATGAACGGGGCTGTTTTGCCGATTATGGCTTTCTACATTGTGGCCGGTTTGGAGCAGGGCGCAAAGCTTGAACAGCTTGCCGGAACAATTCAGAACGACATTCTCAAAGAGTTCATGGTGCGCAATACCTACATATATCCGCCGACGCCCTCGATGAAGATTATCGGCGATATTTTTGCGTACACGTCGAAGAACATGCCCAAGTTTAACAGCATATCGATTTCGGGCTACCACATGCAGGAGGCGGGCGCCACGGCCGATTTGGAAATGGCCTACACGCTTGCCGACGGTTTGGAATACTTGCGCGAAGGCATAAAGGCCGGGCTGAAGGTTGACCAGTTCGCTCCGCGTCTGTCGTTCTTCTGGGCGATAGGCAAGAACTACTTCATGGAAGTTGCCAAGATGCGCGCGGCGAGAATGTTGTGGGCGAAAATCGTAAAGGGCTTTGATCCGCAGGATCCCAAGAGCCTTGCGTTGCGCACGCACTCTCAGACATCGGGTTGGTCGTTGACGGAGCAGGATCCGTTCAACAACGTAACGCGCACGTGCGTCGAGGCCATGGGCGCGGCTTTGGGCCACACCCAGAGCTTGCACACAAACGCCCTCGACGAGGCGATTGCTTTGCCGACCGACTTCTCCGCGAGAATTGCCCGCAACACGCAGCTGTATTTGCAGGACGAGACCGGCATTTGCCGCGTAATCGATCCGTGGGCCGGTTCATACTACGTAGAGAAGCTGACCGACGAGTTGGCGCGCTCGGCGTGGAACCACATCAGCGAAGTCGAAGAGCACGGCGGCATGACGAAGGCCATTGAGGCTGGTCTGCCTAAACTGCGCATTGAGGAGGCTTCGGCGCGCCGCCAGGCCAGAATCGACGGCGGAATGGAGACGATTGTAGGCCTGACGAAATACAGGCTCGAAAAGGAGCAGCCGCTGGACATTCTCGACATCGACAATACCGCCGTGCGCGAGGCTCAGATACGCAAGCTTGAAAAGCTGCGCGCAAACCGCGACAACGCTCAGGTTCGCCGCATACTTGACGAGATTACAAATTGCGCTGCTACGGGCAAGGGCAACCTGCTCGAATTGAGCGTCGAGGCCGCGAAAGCCAGGGCGAGCTTGGGTGAAATATCCATGGCTTGCGAAAAGGTATTTGGCCGCTATAAGGCCGTAATCCGCTCTATCGACGGCGTATACGGCAAGGAACTGACAAAGAACGCAAACAACATAAAGACTGTGAACGAAATCGCCGACATGATTAAAAAGTTCGAGGCTCGCGAAGGCCGCAAGCCGAGAATCCTCATAGCAAAAATGGGGCAGGACGGCCACGACCGCGGCGCAAAGGTTGTCGCCACGGGCTATGCCGACCTCGGATTCGACGTCGATGTCGGTCCCCTGTTCCAGACTCCGGAAGAAACGGCAAAGATGGCCGTCGAAAACGATGTCCACATTGTCGGCATGAGCTCGCTGGCCGCAGGCCACAAGACTCTGTTGCCGCAGCTGGTTCAGGAGCTCAAAAAGCTCGGCCGCGAGGATATCATGGTCGTTGTCGGCGGCGTCATTCCCGTCCAAGACTACCAGTTCCTCTTCGACCACGGCGCAGCCGCAATATTTGGCCCCGGCACAAAGATCGCCGATTCCGCAAAGAAAATGCTCGAACTTCTCGAGGCTTAATTTTCTTTCGCACAAAATTTTCGCGCCGCTTTTTCAAAGCGGCGTTTTTTTTGTCCATGCAACGGAGGTTTTTCGGAAGGGCGGCAGGGTATATTTGTATTTTTTCAATATATTCAGATGGGCGTGTCTTGATTTTTGCAGTCTTTTAGCGGCAGTTGTATTTGATTGGATGTCTGCGCGGAAAGAAAAGGGAAGCGGGGCGATGGCAAATATTGCAAGCCTTTAAAAATTATGTCGCCCTGCGCCGCGTTTTATATTCGTTGCATTGCCTTTCATCTTCTTTTTAAACTCTTATTATCTTTTTTTTCAAAAAAGAACACACACTATCTCTTTCCCGTTTCATCCAATCTTCACTCATTCATAGCCGCACAAAAAAACACTCGCTTACACAAAAAGGCAATCTTTCCTCTTTATTTTCCTTCCCGCCTTTTTCCTTTTTTTTCTCCATCTCTAATTTTTTCCCTCTCCCCACTCCACACAAAAACTACCGCCACATACATGTACGCGCTACCACGCACACTTTCCCCCTTCCCATATAGATTTGGTTCTCTTCCCGTATTTTCCCAATCCACCCCTGGAATTGGGCGAAAAAAAACGCGCGAGCGGTGCGCGGGCGGCAAAATTTTATAAGTTATATATTAATTTAAAAACGTAAAATTTATTTACACGCAATGTATAAAATGCAGCCGATGCTCCGTTAATACTTGGGCTATATTCATGTGCGCTTTTTATTCTTGTCTTTGCTTCGAGAATTTTAGGCGGTTTTCAAAAAGGGCGGAGTCGGGCGGAATATTGCGTCGGGTACTTTTTTCCCCTTATAGAGCTGCTTTTTCTATCATCTTCATTACCTCAAGCACACAGTAAAGGCGGTTGAAATTGCGCTCGTTGGATGGGTCGAGGCTTATTCTATTTACAAGGGCCTCCCGCCTTCCGCGCATGGCAATCGCCGCGAACACGATGCCGCGCAAAGATTCGGGTTTGCCGCCTACGTTGGCGTCGAGAAAGCCTGTCGTGGCAAAGGCGATGTCGGCCTCGTAGAGGCCGAGGGCGCCGAAGGCCATTTCTTCCGCGCACCGGCTGCTTTCGGCAAAAAACTTTTCAATGGTTGAGGCTTTTACGCCGAGAATTTTTTCCTTTGCCCCGTCGCAATAGCACACCGCCGATCCTCTAAAAATTCGGCTTGCCCCGGGGGTTGCCACTATGGCCGAGGCGCAGGCTCCGCCGGTGCACGATTCGGCCCCGCACAAAAACAGGCCTCTGTCTGTGTAGAGGCTTACAATGCGGGCCGATATGCCCAGGATTTCGTCGGAAAAGTCGGGGTACATGGTCTGAATACGGCATTTTTATTCGGACAAGGCAATACAAATTTCTTGCTAAAAAAGCGCCGTTAAGATTTAATGCGTGTATGTTTTCAAGACTGCATTCGGGGGCGTTGTTCGGCGTGGATGCTCTGCCGGTGGATGTCGAGGTCAATTCCGGAGAGAGCGGAGAGCCGAAAATTTTTATAGTCGGGCTTCCCGACGCTGCGGTTAAGGAGTCCCTAAACAGGGTGTCCTCGGCGATGGCAAATAGCGGCTTTTGCATGCCCTCGACAAAGATGACGGTAAATCTGGCCCCCGGAGACATAAAAAAAGAGGGTCCCATCTACGACCTGCCCATATCGCTTGCGATATTGGCCTCTCTGGGCGTGGTAAGCCAGGCGCCGATGCAGGATTACATAATAGCAGGGGAACTGAGCCTCTCGGGCAGTTTGCGCGCCATATCCGGCGGGGTGGCAATGGCTTTGCTTGCAAAAAAGTCGGGCAAAAAGGGCGTCATATTGCCTCCGGAATCTGCGTATGAGGCCAGTCTCGTAGAGGGGGTTGATGTCTTTGCCCCGCGCACATTGCGCGAGCTTGTAGATTTCTTTCTCGGCAAGGCCAACATTCAAAAAATATCCCAGCCGAAGGAACTTTTGCCCGGAGAAAATGACGGAATTTTCGATGTCGATTTCGCGGACGTCAAGGGTCAGTTTCAAGTGCGCAGAGCCGTTGAAGTTGCCGTAGCGGGGGGGCATAATCTTTTAATGGTGGGCCCTCCGGGTTCTGGCAAAAGCATGATTGCAAAGCGCATTCCCACAATAATGCCGCTGCCCACCTACGAGGAGTTCCTGGAGATTTTAGGCGTCTATTCGGCGGCGGGGCTTACGAAGGCGGCCGAGTACAGGCGCTTTAAGAGGCCGTTTCGCGCGCCGCACCATACTATAAGTAAGGTCGGACTCGTCGGCGGAGGGCCAAATCCAAAGCCCGGAGAGGTTTCTTTGGCGCACAACGGCGTCCTCTTCCTCGACGAGCTTCCGGAATTTGGCAGCGTGCTCGACAATCTCCGACAGCCCATGGAGGACGGGCGCCTTACAATTTCGCGGGCGGCGGGCAAGATAACGCTTCCGTGTAAATTTATGCTCGTGGCGGCGATGAATCCGTGCAAATGCGGCTATTACGGCAGCACGCAGCGCCGTTGCCGCTGCACTCCCCAGCAAATACGCGCATACAGGGCGCGGGTGTCGGGGCCGATGCTCGATAGAATAGACATACATGTGGAAGCCGCCGCCCTGAGCGTCGAAGATATTCGTTCCGGCAAGCCCGCCGAATCTTCCGAGGCGATACGCCGCCGGGTAGTGGCCGCCCGCACTATTCAGCAGAGGCGCTTCGCCGGGACGCCCATACATTCAAACGCCGATATGACGGCTCCGATGCTGAGGCGCTATTGCAATTTGGACGATAAAAAAAGCTCTCTGCTTGTGTCTGCCATGAACGATCTCGGTCTCTCCGCCAGAGCCTGGGATAGAATCCTTAAAGTATCCCGCACAATCGCCGACCTCGACGATTCTCTCGATATTCAAACCCACCACTTGCTCGAGGCTATCAACTACCGCGCCCTCGACAGGGAATTTTAGCGCCGGATTTTTGGCGCAACTGCGCGGCTTACCCTTTCCACATCTTTCCCCCTATTCCCATTTCGCGCGGGGGGAGGTCGATATACATCCGCCCATCTTTTACCGGCAGCGAGCAAAAAGCGCTCTTTGCTTAAAAATCACGAAACATACGGGAAACTGAGGCGGATTGTTTGAGCGTTGCGATAAAATGCAAGCGGGTATTTTCCTGCCTCTATGCGCATTTTTTCTATATGGTTTTGAAGTAGCGCATGCGCTGTTTTATGGCCTCCGCCGTTGCGCTTAATGTGTCGATGTCGCTTTTTAGACGCGCGGATATGGCTTTGCTTTCGACGGCGCGGCTATAGAGCTTGTTTACGCCCTCTTCAATGGCGGATACGCTTTGAGCGTGAGAGTATATTCCGCGCGAAATGTCTTTGAATTTTGGCGAGAGCTCGAATGTCGTCCTTTGGGCCGTCGAAATCATCTGGCGGACGCTTTTAATCGACTCTTTGCAACCCAGCATGATAAGCGAGAAATTTTTCATCTCGTCGACTCCCGAATTTACCGAGTCGCACATGCCCGAGGCGGTGTCGGATATTCTCGAGGCCGACAGAGCGGTCGTGTCGGAAAGCTTTGTCACTTCGGCCGCAACCGATTTGAATCCGGAGGCGTCCTTTGAACGTTCGGCCTCGATGGAGGCATTGACGGCGAGCATGTTTATTCTGTCGCTTACTGTGCGTATATCGGCGGCTACCGCGGCAACTTTGTCGGCTTTGTCCTTGACCTCGGAAAGTTGAAACTCGACGTTCTGAGAGTCGGCAATTAGGGCTTTGGCGTTTTCTTCAAGCTGCAAAAGCAGATTTGAGCCCTCTTTCATTTCCTCGAGCGAGTTCCCCATTCCCTCGAGCGCCGCTCCCGAGTCCTCATTGAGGACGGCGGCCGTCTTGCTTATGACCGCAAGCGCGTTTTGCACCTCCGAGAGCTTCGCCATTTTGTCGTCCATTTGGGCCATAATGGAGCAGACGCGCTCGTTCATCTTGGCGGCCTTTTCAAGAATGTCCGCTGAAAGCGTCGACAGTCTCAGCACGTATCGGGAGATAAATTTTGCGCACTTGAGCACCTCTATGCGCAACGTTTCCGTTTCGGCTATGGATATGTATTCAGACTCCCTTTCTTCAATCAACTTTCTGTGCGCCGATTTTTCGTCAAAGAGTTTCATGTCGTCGATGGCCGACATTATCTTTTTTGGCTGGGAGGAAATCTTGCCTACAAATATCGCCGCAAAAATCATCGACACCATTACCGAAAATATCGCAATCGGCATGCTGTACAGCGGACGGTTTTTAACTGCTAATTCTATGTCGATTAGCCGAGATTCGAAATTCTCGCGGTGCAGAGTGGCGCCTATCACCATTTTCCACGGCTTAAAGTAGGCGAAGGCTATGACGGCACTATTTCCTCTCCGCGAAAGCCCGTCGTAGTTCTCCGAGGGGCGAAACAATATTTTGTTTTCGCCCGCAGATATGGCCGCATCGACAATTTCGTCGGGGGAGGAGCCCACCTCGTTGAAGTTGATGGCGCCGCTTTCCGATTCCGCGCCCATAAGCCTTTCCCGGCAGAATTGCAATGAATGGTCGCCGGCTGAGCCGATGCGGATGCCCCACAGATAGCCGTCGTCGCCTATGCGCACGGATTCTAGGTTTTCAAAAACAAAACCTATGTCGTTAAAGTCTTTCAAAAACTCGACTGCGCCGATGACCTCCCCGTACTGGTCAAGCAACGGTTCGCACACGCTTATATAGGGTCGGCCCGCTATGTTTTGTATCCCGGTGTACGTCTTTCGCGCAAGCATCGAGTGCGCGATAGCCGCAGGCTCCGAACTGTCCTCGGGCTTCGTTCCCAATAGGAGTCGGCCGTCGGCGTCCTTGAGTGTCGTGGCCACTCGCAACATTTCTCCCGCGGCATTCGTCTTGGTCATTATCGAGGCGTGTATCTTCTTACCGTTTTGTATTCGGTCAAAAATACGCTCGGATATTTTGCAGTTTTTAACGGGGTTGTCGTTTTTATCTTTCTCCGGCACTATCGGCGTATCTCCAAAAACAGGTATGGGCACTTCAATGCGCGCGCTTTTGCCGGCGCCATTTTGCCCGCGGGCTTTAATCCACACATACCCGCTGCCAACCTGCGCCGGCCCGAGCGCGGCAAGTTCGCCACGCACATTTGACAAAGCTTCGTCAAAATTTGCGCTTATAGACCTTTGCACAGCCTGGCATTCCCTTACGGCCTCTTCCGTCTTGATGCGAACGTTTCGTTGAGTAAAAGAATCGAATTGGCGCGAAATCTCGGCCATCGCACCTCGGGATTGCGCGAGCATTACGACGGTCAGGTACGCCGCCGATAACGATGTCGCTATCGCGGCAAAAATGTAAAAAAGCCTTTTCATCGGTTGTCTCATGAGCGTTTCGGCCTCCGCGTTATGTTGTTCGAATTGCCCACTTCCATCCCAATAAGCTCTGCGACTTTGTCGGCGTCGCTGAGCTCGTTTATGTCTGCGCCTATCTTTTCCGTGTCTTTTGAGAGGTTTTGTATGGAATCGGTTATCGATATGGCTATCTTTGCAAGCTCCGAAATCCTATCGGCTATGTTTTCAAACTTTGGACCTATCGACTCTATATTCGATATCGTCGAAGATAGCTTCTTCGCCGTGGCGACCGTCGTGCGCGAGTTGCCGCGCATGCTGGCGCTAAACCTGTCCATCTCCATAACTCCCGAATTGACCGATCCGCGCATCTGAACAACTATGTCGTTTATGTCGTTGGAGGCCTTTTCGGTCGTGTCGGCAAGCGCGCGTATCCGTCGCGACACCACGGCAAAGCCAAGCCCGTTTTCCCCCGCCTTCTCCGCTTCAATGGAGGCGTTGAGCGAGAGCATGTTCGTCCTGACGCTCACGTCGGATATGTCGCTTATAAGCGCTGTGATTTTCTCGGCGTTGTCGTTTATTATGGAGAGCTTTTGCGAAACGCTGTTAGAAGCGGCGGCGAGAGTGTCGTATTTGCGCATGAGCGAGTCTAGCGCGTTTTCGCACTCCCTGTTTAGCTCGAGCGCCTTTTGTATCTCCTCGGCCGACGTTTGCGTCGTCTTCTTAAGATCTGCCGACGAGGCCAAAATCGTGCGTCCGGTCCGCGCGATGTTTTTCATCTGCAATAGTTCGTCGTCGTTGGCGCTTTCGGCGTTCCGGGCGAAGGCGGATATTTTCCCCGTTATCTGGGACAGTCCCGCGGCATCGTCGGATATGTCTTCGGCAAGCGCGCTCAAATGCGCCGACACGGCCTTTAACGACAACAGCGCCGCGCCCGTGCCTTCGGCCATCGAATGGCCCTTGGCCTCGAAATCTTCCACCATTTCCCGCGCCTTTGCCGGATTCGCTTCGGCAAGCGCGCGCGCAACCGTTATTAAAAACTTTATCCTCTTTATCGGCTGCGTCGACAAGACGAAAGCCAGCGCCCCGACCAACAGGGCAATTATCAAAATGTTTCGTGGGGCGTTCGCCATGCCGTCGCTAAAATTATCGGCTATTGAGGAGGCTTGTTGGTTGAAGTCGTCAAGCTCGGTCAGTGTTCCTATGACCCACTTCCACGGACGGTAGTAGGTGTAGGTAAGCAGGTATTTTCTACCGTCTGGACTCGGGGGCTGATATATTTCGGTCCCTATTTTCCCTCCCTTTAGAACACGGCTTTTTTCTATTATTTCAAAGGCGGCATTCTTGCGCACAAGCGAAGTGGCCTCTTTTATGCTTAAGTTTGATTCCGACTGCCCGTGCGATATCTTTACTATCGGATTTTCCGGGTTGGATTCGTCTATCGCCCAAGCATTGCACTTTAGCGCCGCGTTCACGGAAGATATATAGCGCTCCATGTCTTTTACCGACGCCTGTTCAAAACCGAAAAACATTGCTCCTATCACCATTCCAGACCTGTCGAATATAGGCAGGTAGTTCGTGGAAATTGTGGATGTAGACGACGTTATAAAACCGTAGTACGGAGTCCCCGAAAGCAGCGACTCTATCACGGCCGAACGCTGCAGGTTTTGGGCATTCGACGGTATATATGTGCCCGATATGTTCTTGCCCGACGTCTCCGAGTACGTGCTGGCCACCCTCAGAAAATCGCCCTCGTCGTTTATTTTCGCAAGAACGGTAAAATCGCATCCAAAACGCTTCTTTAGCCGGTCTAAGACGGTATTCGCGGCCGCGTTTTTGTTTTCCGCATCGGCGCAGTCTATGACGGTGTTGCCAAACTTTAACAGCCGTATGTCGGCTTCTTTTTCTTCATTCGGGAACTCGGTTGATACAATGCGCCGCTTATAGGTCTTTTTAGTCAGTTCCGGTGCGCCGAGCTCCATAAACGACTTCACCAATGCCTCTTCCACCGCGGCGGCAAATCCTTTATCGCGGGCCGTGAGAATTTCGCACATTCGGTATATATCGGCCGTGGCCTGAATAGCCATCTCCGTATCGGCCTCGGTGTAGAGCCTAGTTATGTTATTTTTTAGCCAGTTGTTTGAAAGCGTCGTGAATAAGCATATGCACAAGACGGGTATCGATACCAGCAGCATCGATGCCACGCTTACGGCCAGTCTCAGCGAGATTCTCATTCCTATTCAAAACCGCGCTCCATTAAATAGCATATTTGCCACGTATCAAGCGTAATCTCACCGCGCGGAATTTTTCCGCCACTTTCCACGCCCCAAAAAAACGCCTGCAAAAACTCTTATTTGCCGCCGCTATTTACATCCTTGCCGTTTGCTTTTTTTCTTTTTCCCATTTACCCATCTTTCCCCGTATTTTTCCATCCTACTGGCGCTCTTTCTCTCCTTTTTTCTCTTCCACCCCTATACACACAGGCAAAAAAGACTGCCTATCTTGGGAGAAATACGCTAATTGCCCCTTCTGGAGAAACTTTTTGGATTTAATAAAATGATTCGCAAAAAAAACGGCGCGCAAACGCGCGCCGCAAGAAGGATGCAAGCATTTGGAAATTTAGAAATCGCTGCCTGTTGCGTTTTCCTTTTGCTTTTTTATCGGGGCGTTGTGGTCTTTCGAGAGGCTCAAGTTTTCCACCTTTATGTTTTTGTCGAAGTGCTTAAACGTGTACGAGGCCGATTTGGGGAATTTTTCCCTGCCCATTTTGGCCGCGTCTTTCAGGTCGAATAGGGGGCGTATTGTGAACTTCCATTCGATTGATCCCTTGAAATCCAGCCTGAACTCGTCTCTGGGCGGCAGGCCGCAGGAGGCGTTGCCCAGGCCCAGCACCTTGCCCGCTATGCGCAGATCTATGGCCTTGCTTTCGGGCAGCAGATACGGGTGCATGGCCGACTTGAGCTCGTCTTGCGTGTAGGACAGCACCGACATCGCAAGCGGCTTTTCGGCCGTGACCAGCAGCCCGGATTTACCGTCGGTAAGCGCCATCCAGCGAACCTTCTCCCTGTTGCCGGTATCCTGAGTGTACGTAAACGGCTCAAACCATTCCTCCACTTTTGATTTATACAGGCCCACGTCGTTGGAGGCCGCCCTGTCTATATAGTTTGCCCACGGCCCCTTGCCGAGGTATTCCACGTTGTCCAGAGCCTTGTTTATTCCCATATTCAGCCCTATGCGCGGCATCAATATGTACTTGGGCGTGTTGTTTATCTTTACGGCCTGGGACGATATCTCCATGGAACCGTCGGGCAAGATAGTGTACACAATCGAGACTTTAAAGCCCTGTTTTCTGCCGTTGTTGAGTATCTTTTCAACTTTCACACGCGCGAAATTCGCGTTTTCAATGTCCATTTTCGACGACACGCACGTTAGCTTGTCCATTCTAAAGCGCGCCATTTCGCCGCCCACGGGGCCGCGGTGGTTGTCTATGTAGGCCGAATTTACGTCGAATTTCACACCCGATACGATTGCCGGCTTGCCGTCTATCGAATACGATACGAGCGCGGCTTTCGCGCGGTCGAATACGGCTTTTGTCCGTCCAGCCTCTATGACGGCTTCCTTGCCGTTGTCTGAGACCTTTATTTTGCCGTTGCCCGCGGAGTATTCGCCCGCGCACACTTTCTTAAGCGGGAACTGGCTTTGGGCCACGACGTAGCCTGCCTTGGAATAAAGCGTATCGCGCGGGTTTAGGAATTTTATGGTATAGAAGTATTCGCCGGGCGCCCCGCTTTCATATTCGGGGAGCTTTATTTCGACAGTCTTTTTCTGGCCGGGCCTGAGCTCGATGGGCGCGAGTTCCTTCTTCGCTATATCGACGCCGTCGCGCGCGACGACTACCACCGGCTTAAGCTCGTCGAGATTTGTGGCTATAAAGTCGTTTGCTATCTTCAGCTTTAAGGGGTCTGCTCCGACGCTCTCGATGTACACGGGCTGGTAAACGCGCTGAACTTCGTAGTACTTGGCCGAGACTGTGCGGTCGGAGAATATCACTCCGTTGCAGCAGAAATTTCCCTTCGTCGGAATTGTGTTCCAGTCTCTGCCGTCGGAGAGGAACTTTTTTGACGGGTTGTCCTTGCGCGGCAGGTAGAAGGATTGGTCGACCCAGTCCCATATGAAGCCGCCGTTGAGACCCTCGTAGCGCCTTATCATCTTCCACATCCCCTCGAGGTTTCCTATGGCGTTGCCCATGGCGTGCGCGTATTCGGGGAAGAAGAAGGGCTTTTTTGTATCCATTTCAAGATAGCGCTCCATCTGCGTTATGTCGCGGTACATGGGCGTGACGAAATCGGACGTTCCGTTCGGCGCGCCGTTGACGATGTCGTACGTCTCGCCGTGCGACATGAAATAATGCTCCGGCGAATACTTGCGCACGACCTTTTCTATTGCCTTGTGGCCGAGCGTGTAGAACAAGGACGACTCGTTCCCGACTGAAAATATCAGTATCGAGGGCACGTTCCTGTCGCGCATGACCATGCTCTCGGCCCTGTCGACAGCCTGCGGGACATGGTTTGGCAGATTCAGCGCGGGATTCCTTATAAAGGCGTGCTGCTCGTGGTTGTTTTCGTCGAGAACTGCAATGCCGTAGCGGTCGCAGAGCATGTAAAAGCGGTCGTCGTTGGGATAGTGGGAGGTGCGCACAAAGTTGATGTTGGCCCTCTTCATGAGCTCTACGTCCTTTTTCATCTCGTCAAAGCTGACGGCCTTGCCTGTCGAGGGCGACCAGTCGTGGCGGTTGACGCCCTTGATGAACATCTTTACGTTATTTAGCTCCATGTGGCGGTCGACAATCTTGTATTTCTTAAACCCGAAGTCCGAGCGCGTCGTTTCCAGCTCCTTGCCGTCTTGGGTGAGCTTGAAACATATCGTGTAGAGATTCGGCTTGTCGGGGCTCCACAGCTTTATGCCGTCGGCTTCAATTTCGCCGCTTATATCGATTGTCGAATTTGCGGGAATTTCGTCTATCTTTTTCGAGAAAACGCAGCTGTTGAATAGCCCGCCAAAGCACTTTTTGCCTTCCTGGTCGACTATGTAGGCCTCAACTTTCAGATCCTTCTGCGCGGTTGACGATACGTTGCGAAGCTTGATGTCGAGGTCGATTTTCGCCTTGCTTAAATCTTCGGACAGCGTGACGGGGGCGTGGTAGTCTTTTACGTAAACGTCGGGGCGGGCGCTCAAGAAGACGTCGCGGATTATGCCCATGACGTGCGGCATGTCCTGCATTTCGTTGTACGAGCCCGTAGAGTACTTGTAGACTTCCACGGCGACCGTATTCTTCTTCCCCCTCTCTATGTATTTTGTAATGTTAAATTCCGCCGGCAGAAAACTGTCTTCGCTGTACCCGACAAATTTTCCGTTTATGTACAGGGAAAATCCCGTGCGCACGCCGTCAAAAGTCATAAAGACGTTCTTGCCGTCAAATTCCGCCGGAACTTCAAACTCGCGGCGGTAGATGCCGGCCTGGCGGTGCTTTAGCGGCACATAGGGCTTATAGACTATCTTGGCGTACCGGTCGCGCTTGAAACGCGACGGGTCGTTTTCGAACTCGGGCAGCATGTTTCCCTTTTCGTCAAACATGAACTGAAGGGTGATGTTGTCGTAAAATATATTGTCGTATCCGGCGCTCTGCCAGCTGCAGGGAACTTTAATGCGCGCCCATTTCGAGTCGTCGAAGTCTTTTTCAAAAAATTTGGGGCTTATCTTATCGGGAGACGAGGCGAAGAAAAAACGCCATTTCCCGTTTAAAAGCTTGTAGCGGTCGCCCTCGTGTATTTTGTCGATGTCCGCCACAGACACGGGCTTGAACGCCTCGTTGGAATCGCCAAAAAACTTCATCATGGCAGATGGCGCTTCCTTGTTTATCTTGAAGATATCGTACCTTTCCCACGCCGTAGAGTGGGTGTCCGTGGCAAGCGCAGCCGCGGCCGACAGCGCTGTTGTTAACATAAGTAGTGCTTTTTTCATAAATTGTAAGAAATGATTATTGGCTGGCGAATTTGATACCGTTATCTAATTTCGCGCAGGCTTTGTCAATATTTTTGCAACTTGCCGCGCGCGCGGCGCGTTTTGTAATAGCTTCGGGTTCTCATCCATTCTTTTCCCGCTTCTGGCAAACGCGCCTTTGTTCTTCGCCTTTGTGGTTCATTCAAAGCTGTCGTGCTTTTTAGTTTTATAAAGTTTTTTAGCCTAGCTTTTTTTCCACTCCACCCATACAGCGCTCTGCCGCGGGTGTATTTTGAAAAAGAACTTGCTTAAAAACATCATAAAAGGGCGGTCAAAGGCGTGCGCTCCAGCGCCTTTCATTTTTTTTGCGATGTTTCCTTTCGGGCGCAATGCGACTTTGCTCTTTTTATGGTTGAAAAACCGCGGGGGCGGTGGTAGAGAGCATTCCTATGAACACACGGCAGATAAAAATTTTTGTTGTTTTGATTTTTTGCGCGCTCGGATTCGCCGCAAATGTAAACGCGGCGGCTCGGAAGCCGGCGGGCAATCCGGCCCAACAGAAGGCGCAAGCGGAAAAGCCCCAGAAAAGGACGTATCCGTGGACTATAAAGACAATCGACTACATGTATAACGAGGACGCTGCGAATTTTTCCAGATATGCCAAAGACAACGCCGAATTAAAGAAAGCGCCGGTTGCCGTGTTTATGGGAGACAGCATTACCGATGCTTGGGCCAAGGTTCGGCCGAACTTCTTTTCCGAGAATAATTACGTTGGCCGCGGCATAAGCGGTCAGGTTACCTCGCAAATGCTCGTGCGCTTTCGCAACGACGTTCTCGCTCTCAAACCGCAGGTGGTTCTAATACTTGCAGGCACAAACGACGTGGCGCGCAACAGCGGATATATTGCCGAAGAAAATGTCGTGGGCAATGTGATATCGATGTGCGAAATAGCCAAGGCCAACTCGGTAAAGCCCATCATATGCTCGATATTGCCGGCGTCAAGCTACAGGTGGAGGCCCCAGATTAAGTCCGTTGAAAGCATAGCCAAGATAAACGCCATGCTAAAGGATTACGCGCAGAAAAATTCCATATTGTACCTCGACTATTTCTCGAAACTTGCAAACGCCCAAAAGGGTCTGGACCCGGACATGGCAAAAGACGGCGTCCACCCGACCGCAGCATGCTACGCTATTATGGAGAAGATGGCAAAGGAGGCTGTCGAAAGCCAGCTCGGCAAATAGGCTGGACTTTTGTTAACTTTCTTAGGCAGGCCCCGACGCATTAAGCCGGGGCGTGTTTGTTCCCGATGGCGCCCACGTATTTCTCGAAGCCGCCCGGAATTTCGCAATTGAATGTGTGCATCCAAGTAGTTGTGCGCAGGCGTTGCTTTGGGGAAAGGGAAACTGCGCATGCAAATTTTCTCCTTCCCTATTTTTTAGGGGGGCAAGGGGAAAAAGAGATGGGTAGTATCGGCGCTTTTTAGCGGGGGCAAAAAGCAAAAAAAAAAAGTTTCATTTGCTGGGAACGCGCGCGCTTTTGGTTTTGATTGTTTTTCTTGCGAGTATTTAGCGTTGCGCATTTTTATGCTTTTATTTTTCTGAGTTTCTCTCGTCATTTCCTGATGCTTGGGGCGCGGCAAAAAAGTGGCTTTTTTTGTTTGCATTTGATTTTCGTTTTTTTTTCAATAAGAGCCTCAATCAAAATAATAACTATGGTATCATACAAAGAACTTGGTTTGGTTAACACGCGCGAGCTTTTTAAAAAGGCTTTCGAAGGCAAATATGCCATTCCGGCGTTTAACTTTAATAATATGGAACAAATGCAGGCTATCATACAGGCCTGCGTCGAAAAGAAATCGCCTGTAATATTGCAGGTTTCAAGCGGCGCTCGCAAGTATGCAAATCAGACCCTGCTTAGATACATGGCCCAGGGCGCATGCGAATACGCCAAGGAACTCGGTTATGCCATTCCGATTGTGCTCCACCTCGACCACGGAGATACTTTTGAGCTCTGCAAATCGTGCATAGAGTACGGCTTCTCGTCGGTCATGATTGACGGTTCGGCTCATCCCTATGACGAAAACGTCGCGCTGACTGCCAAGGTTGTCGAATACGCCCACAAGTACGACGTAACAGTCGAGGGCGAGCTCGGCGTTCTGGCGGGCATCGAAGACGAGGTTTCCCACGAAACACACTCCTACACGCGTCCCGAGGAAGTTGAAGACTTCGTTAAAAAGACGGGCGTCGACTCTTTGGCAATATCCATCGGCACATCGCACGGCGCGTACAAGTTTAAGCCCGAGCAGTGCACGCGCGACGCCAACGGCAGACTCGTTCCGCCGCCGCTGCGTTTCGACATCCTCAAGGAAGTTGAAAAGCGCATTCCCGGCTTCCCGATTGTCTTGCACGGTTCGTCTTCCGTTCCGCAGCAGTACGTTGACATCATCAACAAGTACGGCGGCAAACTCGAGGCGGCTGTCGGCATCCCGGAAGAGCAGCTCCGCCAGGCCGCCGCGTCGGCCGTATGCAAGATCAATATCGACAGCGACGGCCGTCTGGCAATGACTGCCGCTGTCCGCGAGGTCTTTGCCCTAAAGCCCGCCGAATTCGATCCCAGAAAGTATCTCGGCCCCGCCCGCGACGAGCTCAAGAAGCTCTACATGCACAAGGTCGAGAGCGTTCTCGGTTCTGCCGGCAAGGCTTAATTTGCACCGGATCGCATTTAAAATAAATTTCGAGAGCGCCGCAGTCTTGCGGCGCTTTTTTACGTCGTGTCGAATTTGGCTGTTAAGCTGTTTTGTAGGCACTTTTTTTTGAGGTGCTGCATAGGTGGAACACTTTTTTTTGGAGGGCGCAGGCGAAGTTGCCGGGAAGGCTCTCAAATTAAAGCGCCCGGGCCTGCGCGCCGCGCGCGTTGCGCGGCGAAAACGGCCGCGACGGCGCTTTTGTTTTTTACATAAAGCTAAAATCTACCGCCGCGGCGCACGTAAAAAGGGATGCGAGCAAAAAGCATGTAAAAAAGGAATGCGCGCAAAAAAAAATATTTCCGCGGCGAAATTGGGGTGAAGTCTTATTGGCTAAAGCCGTTTTGGGGCCAAAGCGCTCCGTTATTTTGCCTCGGAGGGGTTTTCTGGGAGAATCCGTCCGTTGCGGGGAATGAATTGTGTTTTGGGCAATATGCGGGGCATGTTTTTGCCGATCGTCGCCCTCTTGCGGCGTTTTATAATGCTGTGTTTCTTTTTTGGTTGAAATGATATTGCGAAGCTGTTTACTTAAAAGGTTAAAAAAGAATATGAGCGGCAATAGAGCAATTTTAGCGTTAGAGGACGGCAGCGTATATCAGGGCAAGGCTTTCGGCGCGATTAAGACCGTCGTTGGCGAGGCTGTTTTTAACACGTCTATGACGGGATACCAGGAGATTTTGACGGATCCGTCGTATTTCGGGCAAATTGTTACGATGACTTCGGTGCAGATTGGCAATTACGGGGTAAATCCCGAAGACGACGAATCCGACGGGGTTAAGGTTTCGGGTTTTGTCGTTCGCGATGTAAGCCCAATCTCCAGCAACTGGCGCGCGCGCCAGACGATCCAGCAGTACCTTGAAAATGCCGGCGTTCCGGCCATAAGCGGCATAGATACGCGTGCCGTTACAAAGAAAATCCGCGATGCAGGCGCCATGAAGGCGTGCCTGTCTACCGAGGGCATATCGGCCGAAGAGGCCGTAGCAAAGGCGCAGGGCTGGAAGGGCTTGGTGGGCGTCGACTACGTGAAAAAAGTTTCCTGCAAAAAGCCGTACCACTTCGACCTATCCGACGAGGAACTCAAGCCGTTCACTGTTTGCGGCACAAAACTTTACAATTTTGAGCGCCGCCGCCCGCTCTTTAAATGCGCGGCCATAGATTTCGGCGCTAAGACTTCCATATTCAGGCGCCTGGCCTTTAACGGGTTCGATGTTACCGTGTTCCCGGCGACGGCGTCGGCGGAGGAAATTTCCGAATTCGGGCCGCAGTGCGTCTTTCTTTCAAACGGGCCGGGAGACCCCTCGGCTGTCGGGTACGCGCACGATACGGTTTCTGTGCTGATAAAAAAATATCCGACGTTTGGAATATGCTTTGGCCACCAGGTGATAACGCACGCCCTTGGCGCGCAGACATACAAGCTGAAGTTTGGCCACAGGGGCGGAAACCAGCCGGTTAAGAACCTCGAGACGGGTCTGGTGTCTATAACGGCGCAGAACCACGGTTTTGCAGCCGATGCGAAGTCGCTTGAAAAGGTCGGGGCGATCGTCACCGAGATAAACCTCAACGACAACACTGTGGAGGGATTAAGGCACAGGGATCTGCCGGTGTTTTCCGTGCAGTACCACCCCGAAGCTGCGCCCGGGCCAAACGAGGCGTCGAAGCTTTTTGCCGATTTCTACGAACTCGTCAAAAAAAATTCATAAAAATATAAAAAAAAGCTTGCAAAGGGCGAAAAACCGTTCTCAATGGACGCAATATGACAAAATATTTTACAGGCTACTTCTATTATTGCATGCGACATGGTGTTCGGTGAGCAGCTTGATAGGTGTTGTCTTGAAAAACCCGAATGCCGGAAGAGTGCATTCGGGTTTTTTTGTAAAGAAGAATAAACAGGGAAGAATATGAATCCAGAAAATGAAGAGACAAAAGCCGCCGAAAGATGGGTGGGCTTCAGAAAAGAACTAAACGTGCTTGACTGCACAATCCGCGACGGCGGATTGATGAATTCATCGCGTTTCGATGACGAGACGGTGCGCGCCGTCTACGACGCATGCGCCGACGCCGGCATAGACTACATGGAAATAGGCTACAAGAACAGCGACAAGATTTTTTCCCGCGACGAATACGGAGCATGGCGCTTCTGCAAAGACGACGACATTAAGCGCATAATTGGCGACAACAAGCGCGACGTGAAAATATCGGTCATGGCCGACGCCGAGAAGAGCGACTACAAATCCGATATTGTCAGCAAGGAAAACTCGCCCATAGACATGGTCAGAATAGCCACGTACATACACCAAATACCCCTGGCTATGGACATGATTAAGGACGCGACCGACAAGGGCTACGAGACGACCGTCAACATCATGGCGGTATCCACCGTCAGGGAGTCGGAGCTCGACGAGAGCCTTGAGCTGCTTTCCAAGACCGACGTCGGCACGATTTACCTCGTCGACAGCTTCGGCTCGTTCTACGGGGAGCAGATTCGGGCTATGATGGGCAAGTACAAGGAGAAAGCCGGCGGCAAGCGCATAGGCTTCCACGCCCACAACAACCTTCAGATGGCCTTTTCGAACACTATAGAGGCCATCATAGGCGGCGCGAACCTCTGCGATGCCACTTTCGCCGGACTGGGGCGCGGCGCGGGCAACTGCCCGATGGAGCTGCTGATTGGTTTCCTGCACAATCCCAAGTACAGGATGCGTCCCGTGCTTGAGTGCATAGAGCGCAAAATCGAGCCGATGCGCGCCAAGCTGGGTTGGGGATTCGACTACCCGTACATGATTACGGGTTTCCTAAACCGCCACCCAAAAAGCGCAATAGAGTTCAACGAAAGTCCGAACAAGGGCAAGATCGTCAGTTTCTACGACGATATGACAAAGTAGGCTTTGATTTGAATTTTCAAGTCTTCCGCGCGCAAGCGGAAGGCTTTTTTGTTTGCCGCTTATTACAGCGCATGGACATGCCCTTGTCTTGCCTGCAACGCGTTTTTTGTATTTTTTGCATCGGCAAAAAAATAAAAAAAGCGTTTGACAAAGCCCGCCTATAATATTTGATAAACGGTTTAAATTTCTAAAAGAATAATAAATATGGCACTTAAAATCAGATTACAAAGACACGGTTCGACACACAATCCCGTATACAGGGTAGTTGTAGCCGAGAGCTCGGCGCGCCGCGACGGAAAGTTTGTTGAGACAATCGGCATGTACAATCCCAGCCCCAGAGGCAAGGATATAGAGTCGAAGATAGACTTGGCACGCGCCGACTACTGGGTGAGCGTGGGTGCACAGCCCTCCGACACTGTCAAGGCAATCATCAAGAAGGCAAAGGCCGCCTCGGCCAATGCCTAAGAGGCAAACCTTTGTTTCAAAACCCGCAGCGACTATGCTCGCCACGGGTTTTTCTTTTCTTAATGGGCGCAAAACTCAGGATTGATTTCTTGACGCTTTTCCCGAATATGCTTTCGGGCTTTTTGGGAGAGAGCATGCTTGCGCGCGCGAGAGAGGCCGGAATACTCGAATTAAACGTCTACGACATTCGGGACTGGTCGAAGAGCAAGCACAAGAATGTCGACGACCGCCCGTTCGGCGGAGGGCCGGGCATGTTGCTAATGCCCGATCCTATATTTTCGGCGATAGAAGCCTTGCAGACTCCCGGTTGCACGAGAATATACATGTGCCCGGACGGGGAGAGGCTGACGCCCCAAATAGCGGCCGAGCTTTCGCAAAAGAAACACCTTATAATACTCAGCGGCCATTACGAAGGAATAGACCAAAGAGTTCGCGACTGCCTCATCGACAGGGAGATTTCCATAGGCGATTACGTCTTGACCAACGGCACCTTGCCCGCGGCGGTTTTAGCCGACGCCTTGTGTCGATATGTAAAAGGCGTATTAGGCGAAGAAAATTCCTTGACGAACGATTCATTTAATGGCAATCTTCTATCTTTTCCACAATATACAAGACCCGCCGTATTCAGAGGAATGGAAGTTCCGCAGGTTTTGATGTCTGGGAATCACGAGCTAATAAGCCAGTGGCGAAGGCAGCAACAGGTGGAAAAAACAAAACAGCGCAGACCGGACATTTTAAAATCAAAGGAGAACAAACAATGAACCAAGAGTTGTTGAAAGAAATAACTAAAGATCAAATCAAGACCGACGTCGTGAACTTCAAGGTTGGTGACGGCGTTAAAGTTCATGCAAAAGTTCGCGAAGGCGACAAGGAGCGTATTCAGGTCTTTGCAGGCATCGTTATAGCGAGAAAGGGCAGCGGCATTCATGAAACATTCACGGTTCGCCGCCTTTCATACGGCGAAGGCGTAGAGCGCGTTTTCCCGGTGAATTCCCCGAACATTGCAAAGATCGAAGTCGACAGAGACTCGGTCCCGATGCGCGCGCGCCTCTACTACATCCGCGACCGTATCGGCAAGCAGGCCTCCAAGGTCAAGGAAAAGCGCCTGGCAAACTTCTAATTTTGCATGATTTCAAAAAGCCCGCAGCTTGCGGGCTTTTTTGTTTTGCTGTAAAATTTCATACGGCGCATGCTTTCAATATGTCAATGAGCGCCGACGCTATTTCTGCTTCTCATTGAGAAAAGGAACGGCCGCGGATTGCCGGCGCTTTTGTTAAATTTTGATTTTTGTTGAAAAAAGAAAGAAAAGGTTCATAAAGGCAACAGACCATGGAACAAATATACATATTAGGGCACAAGAATCCCGATGTTGACTCCATCTGTTCGGCCGTTTCCTACGCCGGATTCAAGAGGGCCATAGGCATGGACAACTACGTGGCCGGGCGCTGCGGAAATTCAAACGTGCGCATTGACAAAGTTCTCTCGCGCTTTTCCATGCCGCTGCCGGAGTTTGTCGGCGACGTCCGCATGAAGGCAAAGGACATAATGAAGTCGGATTTCGTCAGCCTGCCGCTCGAGTCGTCGTGCTATGCGGCCATGGAGGCCATCGACAAGTACGATTTGCGTTCCATACCCGTAGTCGACGCCCAAAAGAGACTCTGCGGCGAGGTGTCGGTATTTGACATGGGCGAGTTTTTCATTCCGCGCCCGCGCGGCAAGGGCGTATCCATCAGGCATCTCCGCGCCTCGTTAAACGACGTTATAAAAACGCTCAAAGGCACGGCACATCTGGCGTTCAGAGCCGACGAAATCGAGGATATGTATGTCAGGATTGGCGCCATGGAAGTATCCTCTTTCGGCAAGTTTATCGAGGACGAGGATTCCCTTGCCGAGCAGAATTTAATAGTTGTCGGAGACCGTTTCGACATTCAGATAAAGGCCATACAAATGGGCGTAAGGGGCCTGATAATAACGGGCGCTTACCAGATAGACCCCGCCGTCATAGAAATGGCGCGCGCCAAATGCGTGAGCGTCATTTCATGCGACTACGACTCCGCCACCACCGCTTTGCTCGTTAGAATGGCCGCGCGGGCGAACAAGATAATGAGGACGGACACCCTTACCGTCCCGCCCGACAAGCTCCTCTCGAGAATATCGGAGAGCGCAAAAAACAGCTCCAAGATGTTTTGCGTATGCTCCGAAGATGGCCTTCTGCAGGGAGTCTTTTCGAGCCTCGACGTCCTCGACGCCCCGAGGCAAAAAATAGTGCTTGTCGACCACAACGAAATATCGCAGGCGGTTCTCGGTGCGGAGGAGGCCGAAATCGTGGAAATTATAGACCACCATAAAATAGGATCTATTAATACGCTCAATCCTATTCTATTTGTGAACAAGCCCGTGGGCTCGACATGCACCATAGTCAGCCAATTTTACGCGCGGGTCGACATAAAGCCCGATCCGCGGATTGCGGGGCTAATGTTAAGCGGCATCATTTGCGACACCCTCAACCTAAAAGGGCCCACCGCCACGGCGGAGGACGCCGAGGAGATCGCGCGCCTTGAAAAAATAGCGAATGTTTCCGCAAACGAGCTCGCAGACTATATTTTCGGCTCGACTTCCATAATAGGCTCCATAAGCGACGCCGACGTCATAACCACAGACTGCAAGCACTACAACTGCTGCGGATTGGATTTTTCGATATCGCAGATTGAAGAGCTGGATTTCTCCGCGTTTTACAAAAACATTGAAAACATCAGGCGCGCGCTGGAGGAATACAGGGTTGCCAATAAGCTTTCGTTTTCGGCGCTGTTTGTCACGAATGTCATGACGCAGGATTCGCTGCTGATGATATGCGGCAATTCCGAGGTCATAGAGCATATCGCCTACCAGAAAAACGACGAGGCCGACGTTTATGAGCTGCCCAAGATTGTAAGCAGAAAAAAGCAGCTCGTGCCCTATTTCATGTCGATATTGCGCAATCTTTAGCCTCTCGCCTTGAAGTTAACTGGGGCCTATTTATTCCGATTAAAACCCTGAAAGGTTTTTATGAAGAAATTAAAAGGCACACAAACGTTAAAATGCCTCGAGGAGGCCTTCGCGGGAGAGTCGAAAGCCGCGCTTAAGTACTCGTTTTTCGCGGCGAAGGCCCGGAAAGACGGCTTCGAGCAGATAGCCGACTTTTTCGAGCAAACTTCGCGCAATGAAAGCGAGCACGCAAAATTGTGGTTTAAGGCCATCATCGGCGGGGAATTGTGCCCGACGCCGGAGAATCTCGAAGAGGCGGCGGCCGGAGAGAATTACGAGTGGACGAGCATGTACAAAGAATTTGCCGAGACTGCGCGAAAAGAGGGCTTTGAAGACATAGCAAAGCGCTTCGAGCTCGTCGCGAGCGTGGAGAAGCGCCACGAGGCGCGCTATAAGCGCCTTCTTGAGAACATTAAAAAGGACAAAGTCTTTAAGCGCGACACCCCGAAAACGTGGCAATGCCTCAAGTGCGGCTTCTGCATAGAGGCAACACAGGCCCCGAAAAAATGCCCCGTGTGTTCGCATGCGCAGAGCTTTTTCGAGCTCGAAGAAAATAATTTCTAACCTTTGAGAGCGTGCGTTTTTTTTGAGGTGGCAACGGGCCAACGCACGCACGGCTTGGCCGCCTTTTTGCCTTTGTAAAAATGACGAATTTTCTTTACATTCTGCCGACGGCGGGTAGAATCCGCCCGAAACTAACAAAGGTGGAAATTATGAAAAAATCTCTAATGCTGTTTGCTATGGCCGTTTCGGGAACTGCGCTCTGGGCGGCTCCGTATTTTGTCTCTCACCAGGGGGGGCTTTGGAGCGCCCCATCGACCTGGGAGAAGGCCGCGCTTCCAAAACCGCCCATCGAGCTGAGAATGTCGCATACTTCTGGCAATCTCGAAGTCGACGCAAAAGTCGATGTGGCAAACATAAGTGTTTGGGGAAAACATCAAAATATCCATATACTCGAGGGCTCCCAGCTTACGCTGTCGCTGGGCGGCTTCAATATGCAGAACGTCAACACCTGCGTCTCGGGCGCGGGCCTCTTTAAGTGCCAGTCGAATACGCTCGTAGGTTACGGCGGCGACGGCGGCACTCTCTTCTTCGTCTCAAACGCGCAGTTCGACAAGATCCTCTTCAACAATAACAGAAAACTCATTAAAAATCTGACCGTATCGATGAACCAGCCCATCGACAGGGTGTTCAAAACTACCGAGGGCAAAGACGGCAAATACAATTCGCTTTCCATCGTGGGCGTTAGAGGAGTAAAGACCCGCGTGTGCCTGTGCGGAAACACCACCGTCGGCGATATAGCCCTCTCAAACAACGCAAATCTCCTCATAGATACATCGCGCCTGTTTATGAGGGGAACGTACCGCAAAATAGAAGTCGACAATTCGACGCTGGAGCTCGTGCGAAACGGAGAGCCATACAATATTTCAAGCAAGGTGCGCCTAAACGGATCGGCGACTCTAAAGCTTTCGGGGGACAAACCGTACGTCAGACCCGTAAATATTTTGTTCCTGTCGGGCCAGAGCAACACTATAGAGATAAACGGGCGCTCGGAACTCATGGGGCTTACAATTTACGACAACGGCAAAAAAACGGGCCGCAACGTAAACATAGTTTTGCCTAAAAAATCAAGCGGAGTCGTCCTCGATCTAAATTCGCTGGTGGTGTGCCCATCGGCAAAGCTTTGCCTGGCGGATAATTCCCTATCACAGACGGGCGCGGGCGCGAAAGTTGATGACGTCACCGTTACGTTTGTCAATTACAGAAACGGCGCTGTCAAGTTGCGCTCGGGCTTGAAAAACCCCGCCGACTACGCGAAAATAAAAGCTGCAGGCTACAAAAACTTCAGGCTCGAGAAGGGATTCCTCGTAGCCGACAAGCAGTAGATCTCTTTCTTAAAACGGGGCTGCCGAATTTGCGGCAGCCCCGTTCTTTTTTCCCTGTTAGCAAGCATGCAACATTTTGCCTAATGGTAGCGGCTTTTGCGCCGCGGCAGACATTTTTAATCCATAAAAAATTAAAACTGTCGATGAGGAGTGGCGGCTTTTGCGCCGATTGCATTTTTGCGTTTTTTCCCTTTTTTTCTCTCTCTGCTCTGCTTTTTCTTTCCCAATTATCTTCACCGCGAAAAAAAAGAGAAAAAAAACGCTATCAAAGTTAAAGCGTTTTTTATTTGCCAAACGGCGGAATAATCGCTGCGGCAGGGGATGCTCTACTTAAGAGTTCCGCATCTAACGCCGCGCAGGCGCGTAAAAAATGGCCATGGAGACGCGCGGCAACGATAATATGCCGCCATGGCACGGATCGTCGCAGAGGAGGCCGCCGGCGTCGAAATTATCTATGTCGGCTATTTGTCTGAAGCCTTTGAGGTCTTCCCCGACAAAAAATTCCGCGGTTGAGTTCGAGGGGTTAAACGCCGCAAACAGGCTCCCGCAGTGCTCGTCGCAGCGGCAGCTGTTGTACATGAATGCGTATGCGGGTTCGGTGTCTGACTTGTAGAATTTGTAAAAAGGGGAGTCGTCGCGGCAGTCGCGCCTGAGCACCTTGCCTTCGCGCGAAAGCCTGAAGTTAACAAGGGCGCGCAGCCATTGTGTGAGCCCCCTGTATCCCTGCGCCCTCTGGTAGTCGAGCTCGTTCGCCTTGCCGTCTTTGTATGTGTTGTTTTTGCCGCGCTTTGTGCGCAACAAATCAAATCCTTCGGAGAGCATCGGTATGCCGTGGGAAAGCAGTGTCAGGGCGTAGGCCATTTTGTAGCGGTGGATGTCGTCGATTGAGGGGTTGTCGTAGCGGTTTGAAATCTTGTCGAATAGGCACATGTCGTCGTGGCTTTCGACATAGTTTACCGTTTGCGCAGGGAACGAGGCCACCCCGCCGAGACTGGCCTTCATGAAGTATTTGAACCCGTCAAAATTTCCCCAGCCTTTGGAATATGAAGTGCAGAAATCCCTGAAGCCGTCGTTCCACGAGGCCCAGCCGGTCGTGCGCAGGGCGTGGGCTATGTGCCCGCGAAAACTCCACGGCTCGGCAATCAAAACTATTGAGGGCTTTATGCTCTTTAGCTGGTGCTCTATTTTCAGCAGAGCCTCCATGCCCAGCAGTTCGGCCAAGTCAAACCTGAAGCCGTCAACTCCGTAGTTGACTACGAGCTTAGTCAGGCTGTCCAGTATCAGGCGCAACCCGGCGCGCGATTCGCTGCGGAAGTCGTTTCCGCACCCGCTGTAGTTTGAGTAGCGGCCGCCAAAATCGGTCCTGAAGTAGTACTGCTTGTCTACAAGCTCCAAAAAATTCGGCTCTCCGTAATGGTTGTAGACGACGTCGATTATCACAGCGAGCCCGGCGGTGTGAAAGGCCTTTACAAGCTCGGCGAATTCCTCGTTTTGCGTCGCCCTTAGGGGGTCTGCGGCGTACGCGCTTGCGGGGGAATTCCAGTTTACGGGCATATAGCCCCATTCGTAATCGCCTTTGTTTTCGTAGGTGAATTCTTGGATGGGCTGCAGCTCGACACAGTTGGCCCCGCATTTGCGCAGGTAGCAGTCGGGTGATTTCAGCCATTTTGTAAGCCCAGCAAAACCGAGGCGCTCTTGCGCGGTCAATTCGGCGCGGGCCTGCGCGAGAACGTCGCGCAGGTGCGCCTCCACGATTACAAGGTCGTGCCACTTCGGCGTTTTAAAACCGTCGCCGCATACGGGCAGATCGCTGTCGTACTTGACAACGCACCAGCCCTTTGAATCGACCATCGCGTTTGCGTACGGGTCGGAAGCGCTCTTGCGGCGGTCAAAGGCGGTTGTGGCATTGAGGTTCTTGCCGTCGACGTAAAAAGAATACAGACAGCCTCTAAGATCCTCGTCGGCGCGGGCGTTCCAGACGGCAAAGTCGCTCGTTTGGGCCTCGAGAACGCGCTCCTGCTTCTCCCCGGGCTTGCGGTAGACGACGTAAACGCCGTCGGCCCTCGGGGCGAACAGCGAAAACACCGTCCGCCCCCCGTCGAGCCACGCGCCCAATTTTGCGCTTGTGTTAATCTTGGGCAAGAGCACAGACTCGTCTACATCGCAGCGCAGGTTGTAGTCAGTCAGAAGCAGCTGTACGGGCTCCCCGAGCTGGCACATCTGGGTGGTTCTTACAATAAAGGCGTGCCTGCCTGTTATGGAAAGGCTAAGTTGCAGGTTCCTGTTCCCGGAAGCGTCGCAGCAGACGTTCGTAGCACGCGCGTCGGGTTCGAGCCACGCGTTGCCTGCGGCAAACTTAAAAAGGCACGTCCCGCGCTTAAAGTTTAGTTTTGAAAGGGGAACTTCAAGTTCAAATAGAACGTGCTTTTGCCCCTCAGCTTTCCTCATTAGCCATTCATCATCCCCGATGGCTTTTCCCCAGCCGTTAAAATCTCCGCAGAGATAGTAGTTCAAGTCGGGCTCGACATTCGGAAAAGATTTCGTCGAAATCATGAAATGGACAAAGCCGTCCCTAATGTAGTACGAGCTAAATTGCCCTATCTTTTCAACGGGCGCCCTTTCGACTCCGGCAACTGCAATGTCTGTGTTTTTTAATTCCACGTTCGGTATGAACGGGCAGTCGCGCGAGAGTACGAATACTATTTCCGAGGGTTTTACCCACCAAACTTTCAAAATTTTCATAGGTGTTTATCGGCTTGAGAACCTTACAGGCTTAGCCGGCCGCGCGCGCGCGTATTTGAGTTTTGAGGTCGCCCCCAGCCTGAGCTTAACCGGCTTCATGTCGGCTTCAACGAAACGGCCGCGGGGTTTCTCCGCGGCGGCGGACCCTGCGGAAATATCCAAAGAAGCCTCCTGCAGGACAATCCCAGACGAATGCGCATTGCCTGCCAAAGAGCCTTCAATAGCGGCGCCGACAGACCCTCCTTGCGGAGCAGAAGCTCCTTGTTCCGCCGCGGCCGCGCGTTCGGCCGAGACCAAAATTTTTTTGTTGCGGAGGGCGTCTATGGATGCCCCCGTCATATCGACGCGCAGTTCGGGCGCCCTCTGAACTTGCGCCGCGCTCTCCGATTCGGCGCTTTGAGATTTTTTAAAGCCAAAAAATGCCAGAACCTTTCCGTAGAAAGTCTCCGTTTTTTGAAGTTTTTTCGCGGTCTTAGGGGCGGCAATTTCGCCAGGCTCGGCCTCTTCGGAATCCTTAAATCTAAATACGATGTCGTCGGGCTCGGCGTAGCCCAACTTTTCCCGAATTACGCGCGAGGCGAATTTGTCGTCGGATATGAGGCGGTTGTAGTAGCGGTTTTTATAACTGCATTCCTCTTCGAGCGCGTCGGCGCGCCGCTGGAGGTTTTGGTATGTCTGCAAAAGCTGCCGGTTTTCCTCCATGACGCCCGCCCATTCAATGTAAAAGAGCACGCCGGCAAGCGCGGAAGACGCCAGCAAAACGAATGTGAGAAAATTGTACCAACCCTTGCCCATACACCTTTGAGTATCTTTGTGTCGTTCCGATTTAACCCGCGCTCCGGCCCGCTGTAAAGTTTTTTTTACATCGGCAAAAAAATACTGGCAACGCGCGGGTATTTTGTAAGAATGCATGCTATGGTTGGAATGCACAGGCGCTCTTTTTTGAAAACGGCCGCGGCCGCATCGGCGGTTCTGCCGAAGTATGCGTCGGCGCTTTCTTCCACAAGCCAGACTCTAAAAGTGGCGATTGTCGGCTGCGGCAGAAGCGGATACAAGGCGGTGGAAACGCTCTTTAGGCTCTCTCCCGGGGTGAAAGTAGTCGCCCTTGCCGACGCATTCGAAGATTGCGCGCTGGACTTGTTAAAAAAAGCATCGAGCCTGGCGGAAAAATATCCGAACAAGCGCGATATTTTCGACGTTCCGCCCTCCCGCGTCTTTTGGGGGCTGGACGCCTACAAAAGCGCCATAGACACCGACGCCGATATAGTCGTCTTGGCGACGCCTCCGGTTTTTAGGCCCCGCGAAACGGAATACGCATTTTCGAAGAATAAGCACGTGTTGATGGAAAAGCCCATTTGCGTGGATTCCGTCCAGGCGCGCAAAATGTACGAATTGGCCGAAGTGGCCTCGGGCAAGGGGCTGACTGCAATAAGCGGCGTCCAGAGGCGCTACCACGCCGGCTACCGCGAGGCTGTGGAGCGCGTGCGCGACGGGCAGATAGGACAGATTCTTTACGCCCAGTGCTATTGGTTTTTGTCGCACTTCGACGGCATGGACCTAAAAACGCCTCCGAATTCCGATCCGCAACAGCTGGAGTACCAGTTGCGCAATTGGGCGCTTTTTATATGGTCCAGCGGCGACCATATCGTCGAGCAGCAGGTTCACAACCTCGACATTATGCGTTGGATTTTCGGGCGCAATCCGAAATTTGTCAGCGCCATAGGCGGGCGCAGGGTAGATCTGCCAATGCCCGAGTACGGCAACCGCTTTTCGCACTTTAGCGCCGACTTCGATTTCGGAGAAAACGTCAGGCTCTTTGCCCAATGCAGGCAGGAGCCGTGCACTTCGCCCCAGGTAATCGAGCGCGTGGTGGGCACCAAGGGCGTTTTGCAAACGAGCCTCTTTTCCGAGGAGACAATAACAGGCGAGGTTAACTGGCGCTCAAAGCCCGTTGAGGACCCTGTCCTTGTGGAATATCGGACTTTGCTTGAGAGCGTGCGGAATTCAGAGCCCGTAAACACCATAGCCGAGATGACCGACGCGTGCATGTACGCCATTTCCGCGCGCATGAGCGCCTATTCGGGCCTGCGCTTTAAGTTCGATTGGGCCCTTCGGCGCCCGCAAAAATCGCTGATGCCGCAAAATCTCGAATTCGGCAAATTGCCCATTGACCCGCTGCCCATATCAGGGCAATATAGAATCCTGTAAATGGCAAAATCATCGAGATCGCTGTGGACGCAAAAAATTGTCGAGGGCCAAGTCAAGGTAAAGTCGGCCTCCGGCAACGCGTGGACTTTCGAAACGCTAAAGACAAAAGCGGGCCTCACCGCGGGCGAGCGCGCAAAATCGGAAAAGACCGAGCGCAGCGCCCGCGGAAGGCAAATGCGCGGAGTCGTCATGGGGGTCGACCCGAGCCTGCGCGGAACGGGCATATCTGTCATAGAGTCGCTGGCCGACGGCTCGCTTAAATACATAGAGTCGACCACGGTGAAGAATCCGCCGTCGCTTTCCATGGCGCAGTGCCTCGCTAGAATACTCGAGGAAATAGAGGGCATGATTGAAAGGACGCACCCAAAGTGTGTGGCAATGGAACAGAGCGTCTATGTGCAAAATTTCCGCACGGCGCTAATATTGGGCTCGTCGAGAGGGGCCGCAATAGCCGCCTGCGCGCGCGCGGGTCTGGAGGTCTTTGAATACCCGCCGCTGAGGATAAAACAGGCCGTAATAGGTTACGGCAGGGCGAGCAAAATCCAGGTGGTGAAGTCGGTCGCCTCGCTCGTATCCGGGGCGGGGCAGCTGCCCGAAGACGAGGCCGACGCAAGCGGCGCGGCAATCACCCACATCTTTACGCACAAGATATGAAAAAGGCATTAATAGCAATGGCGGCGGGAATGGGAAGCCGCTTCGGAGGCTTAAAGCAGGCCGCAAAATTCGGCGACGGGGCCAAGACACTTTTGGACTTCGCAATAGAGGACGCCATACAATCGGGCTTTACAAAGCTGGCTTTTGTAATACGCAAAGACATTGAGGATGTATTTAGGCAGGTTGTATCGGGAAAGTACGAGGACAAAATAGACGTCCGCTATTCCTTTCAGGAGCTTTGCGGCTTTCGGCTCCCCGAGGGCAGGACGAAGCCCTGGGGCACGGGGCACGCCGTGCTTTCCATGATAGACCAGGTAAGCGAACCGTTTCTGGCCATCAATGCCGACGACTATTACGGGCCAAGCGTTTACAAAAGCGCCGCCGATTTTCTCGACGGGACCGACTCCAAGACGTACTCGCTTGCCGGGTACATGCTCGAGAACACTCTTTCGGAAAACGGCGGGGTATCGCGCGGCATATGCGCCGCCGACGACAGCGGATATCTTTCGGGCATACGCGAACACACGGGACTCGTGCGCTTTCGCTCTAAAATCGTCGATTCTTCGGGTGAGGAATTTACCGGGAAGGAGTACACGTCGCTAAATTTTTGGAGCTTCCCGAATTCTTTTATGCAGCTTTTGGGAACGTATTTTGAAGATTTTTTGTCAAAGAACTCCAAAGACGAGAAGGCCGAATTTTATCTGCCCGCGGCCGTAGACACCGCCATCAAAGAAAAGGTTGCCCGCGTCAAGATTTTGCCGACATCCGAAAAATGGCAGGGCGTGACCTACCAGGGCGACGTTGCCATAGTGGAAAATTTTTTAAGGGAAAGCGGAAGAATATGATCATAAAAAAGACCATAGCGGCGTTTCTGGCCCTTCTTGGCGCCGCGCCGTTTCTGAGCGCGGCCTCTTCGCCGTTTCTGGTTCCCTCGAAAGGGGCTATGATAACGCAGGAAGTTCCCGCGGGAGCGCAGCTTAAAAACGCGGAGCACCAGAGATATTTTCTCGACGGCAAGATTGTCGATGTAAAACAGGGCTCTCTTCGCGCGCGGCTGTTGCCTTCGACGCAGGACGGCGAGCTCGACGTGTGGTTTAGAATGCCCCGCGGTGCCGTTCCGCGCATAACTAGCGTATCCAAGGCCTATTTCGGCGAGAAATTTTCGCTTTTCCCGATGGTGGAAAACGCGGCGTCCAAAGACGGCAAGTTCAATCTAAAATACTCCGTTACGGCAACGGCGCCCGACGGCGCGAAACTCGAGATTGTAAAGGACGCAAAGTGGGAGGGGGAAAAGAAGCAGGAGGCCTCGGCCATGATTTGCCCCGATGTTATCGACCTGCGTTTCGACAAACGCTACCAGCCGGGCAAATACTCGTTCACCCTCGATGTTGTAGATGAAAATTCGGGGCAGAAGTCCGCCTACACGGCGGAGGTCGAGCTTGCCAAGTGGCAGGCTCCCAAGACGCTCGACGACCCAAAACTTCTCGATGAGGCCTTTCGCACGTTTTACTTTAAGCCTTCCGCGGAACTTTTGTATTCCATGTTTTTTTCAAAGGCTCTCGACATGGAGGAGCCGAGATCTCCTTACAGGCTAAATTTTACCATGCTTGGCTTCTTCAAAGCGGGGTTTCTCCGGTACGATTTCCTCGTCGAGGAGATTATGGCAAACTTCTCCAAGTACAATTTTGCCGACAGGACAAAAATTATACTAATTTCCAAGCTTATAGGCAAACCCCCGATACTTGATTCGCTGTTGGACCCCTCGGAAATAAAATATCAGAAGTCGCTTTTTGAGGCCGAGATGCCCAATCCCTACGAAGACTGGCACAGGACGCTAGCGCCGGTGCAGATGGACATGCTCTGGGGCGAATTCTACATGACAGGCTCGTACAGGCCCGTGCGCAGAATGATGAACACTCTCGCAAACGCAAAAGAGGGCGAGTTTGTGGAGTCGATTATGCGCGCTGGGAGGCGCCCCAACAAAGACGAGCTCAACCGCTTTACTATGGGGGTTGTCCATATCGTGGGGCTAAAATCGCTAATCCGCAACACGGAAGCCTCTGACTTGGCCGACCAATACTGCGTATGGGCCCTTGAAAACGACGACTTGCCGAAGCCTTCCCAGGAACTTTTGCGCAAAATTTACCCGGGCACGGGCAAAAAGCGTTCGCAGTTTGAAAAGGCCTTTGAGGGGATAATCGACACTTCGGGCAAGGGCGCCAAATAGCGCCCAAGCACTTTATTTTTAAGCATGTTGGCCCCGCGGCGAAGCGGGGCTTTTTTGTTTTGGCGCCCGAATATGGGCGGTTGTAAAGGAGGCGCCTGCCTTTTGCCCGAGGCCGGTATCTTTATCTTGTGTCTGAAGCTGCACAAAGGGGAGGTATGTCGCGGTTTTTCCGGGGCGTTGTGGCGTTTTTTTGCTTGCTCTCACCGGGGGGAGAGTCTAACTTCGTTTAAATTTTTATTCAGATAAAACTTTATTTGTTGGTAGGTTCTGGCTATGGCAAAGAGGACGGATATAAAAACAATACTTATCATCGGCTCCGGCCCGATAGTTATCGGGCAGGCTTGCGAATTCGACTATTCTGGCACGCAGGCCTGCAAGGCGCTAAAAGAGGAGGGGTACAAGGTTGTATTGGTAAACTCCAACCCGGCGACGATTATGACCGACCCCGGCTTTGCCGACGTCACCTACATAGAGCCTCTGACGCCCGAAGTTCTCGAGAAAATAATAGCAAAAGAGCGCCCCGACGCCCTTCTGCCGACGCTCGGCGGCCAGACGGGCCTGAACTTGTCGCTTGAACTGGCAAACCGCGGCATACTCGACAAATACGGAGTCGAGCTCATCGGCGCCAAGAGGGAGGCTATCGAAAAGGGCGAGGACCGCCAGAAGTTCCGCGAGGCCATGTTGAGGATAGGCCTGGACATTCCCCAGAGCACCGTAGTTTACAATCTCAAAGAGGCCACAGACTGGATTGAAAAATGGAACAAGTTCCCGGTGATTATCAGGCCCAGCTACACGCTCGGCGGCACCGGAGGCGGAATCGCGTACAACAGGGAGGAATACGAGAAAATGGTGGCCTTCGGCCTGAGCGCATCGCCCGTCGGAGAAGTTCTGGTGGAGGAGTGCCTGTTGGGCTGGAAAGAGTTTGAAATGGAGGTAATGCGCGACCACAAGGACCAGTGCGTTGTTATCTGTTCCATTGAAAATTTCGACCCAATGGGCGTCCATACGGGCGATTCAATCACAGTGGCTCCAGCCCAGACGCTCACAGACAAGGAGTACCAGCTAATGCGCGACGCCTCCTTTGCCGTAATAAGGGAAATCGGCGTAGAAACGGGCGGTTCCAACATTCAGTTTGCCGTCAATCCCGAAAACGGGAGAATGATTGTCATAGAAATGAATCCGCGCGTATCGCGTTCGTCGGCGCTGGCGTCAAAGGCCACGGGGTTCCCCATCGCAAAAATCGCCGCAAAGCTTGCAGTCGGTTACTCGCTCGACGAGCTGCGCAACGACATTACGCGCGAAACGCCGGCGAGCTTTGAGCCGACGATAGACTACGTCGTCACAAAAGTGCCGCGCTTTACATTCGAAAAATTCGCCGGCTGCGACAACACGCTGACTTCGTCGATGAAGAGCGTCGGCGAGGCCATGGCCATAGGCAGGACATTCAAGGAGTCGCTGCAAAAGGCGCTGCGGTCGCTTGAAATAGGCACGCGCGGCCTCGGCGGCGGCGGGAAGCTTGGCGGAGACGAAATTACCGACCGCGACGAGATTCGCAGGGGGTTGGTGCGCCCGACGGCCGAGCGCGTCTTTTACGTCAGATACGCGCTGAAAGCCGGCATGAGCGAGGACGAAATCTACGAATTTTCGCACATAGACAGGTGGTTTATAGACCAGATAAAGGCAATAGTCTCAATCGAGAGCCGCCTGAAGAAATCCGGCGTGCACAACCTCGACGAGGACCTTCTGCGCGAGGCCAAAGAGGCCGGGTTTACCGACTTGCAGATATCGGAAATTTGCTCGACGAAAATCCGCAACATAAAGCAACTGAGGGCAAAGTACAACATCAACACAGTCTACAGGCTCGTAGATACGTGCGCGGCGGAATTTAAGGCGTACACTCCCTACTACTACTCCACTTACGGCGTCGAGAGCGAATTGCGCCCGTCCACGAAAAAGAAGATAATGATTATCGGCGGCGGTCCCAACAGGATAGGGCAGGGGATAGAATTCGACTACTGCTGCGTGCATGCATCGTTTGCGCTGCGCGAGGCCGGGTACGAGACGCTTATGATAAATTCGAATCCCGAGACGGTCTCGACCGACTACGACACGTCGGACAGGCTGTTTTTCGAGCCGCTCACCCTCGAGGACGTCCTCGAAGTTTACAACCAGGAGAAATGCGACGGGGCGATAGTCCAGTTCGGCGGGCAGACTCCGTTGAATTTGGCCAGCGAATTGAAGGCCAACGGCGTGAACATAATAGGCACGTCTCCGGAATCTATCGATGCGGCGGAGGACCGCGAGATATTTAAGGAAATTCTCGACAAGCTCCACCTCAAGCAGCCCGTCAACGCCACGGCGACAACTCCCGAGCAGGCCTACGAGCTCGCGGGCAAGATAGGCTTCCCGATTCTCTTGCGCCCCAGCTTTGTTCTCGGCGGGCGCGGCATGTTCATCGTGTACAAGATGGAGGAGATGAAGCGCGTCATACGCGAGGCCTTCGATGCGGCTCCGGGCAAGCCCGTGCTGCTTGACAAATTCCTCGAGGCGGCCATAGAGCTCGACGTCGACGCAATCAGCGACGGCGAGACGACCGTCATAGGCGGCATGCTCGAGCACATCGAATACGCGGGCGTGCACTCGGGCGACGCGGCGATGGTCATCCCGCCGCATACGCTCTCAAAAAAGATACTCGACGAGGTTCGCTCGGCGACGTTTGCCCTGGCGAAAGAGTTGAGGGTTGTGGGGCTAATGAACGTTCAGTACGCAATCAAGGACGGCGAGCTGTTCCTGATAGAGGTCAACCCTCGGGCCTCGCGCACGATACCCTTTATTTCAAAGGTAATAGGCGTGCCGCTTGCAAAGCTTGCCGCCCGCGTGATGGCGGGCGAAAAGCTCGTGGATTTAGGGTTTACGAAGGAGGTTATGCCCGACTACATAGCCGTCAAGGAGAGCGTGTTCCCGTTTGTGCGTTTCCTGGGCTCGCAGATAATGCTCACGCCCGAGATGCGCTCCACCGGAGAGGTAATGGGGCTTGACGACAATCTCGGCATGGCCTTTGCCAAGAGCCAGATGGCAGCCGGAAGCGCTCTGCCGACTTCGGGCAACGTATTCATATCGCTAAAAGACCACGACAAGGCCGCCGGCGCGGAGATCGCCGCAAAGCTCGTCGAATTTGGATTTAAACTTTTCTCGACATCGGGCACGGCGGCCTATTTGCGCGAGCGCAACATACCAGTAACAACGCTATTTAAGCTCAGCGAGGGGGCGCGCCCCAACGTCGTCGACATGCTGAAGAACAAGCAGATTCAGATAGTCATAAACACGCCTTCGGGGATGAATCCGCGCATAGACGAAAATAAGATTAGAGAGAGCGCGCTTCTAAGCGGCACTTGCATGATTACTACAATCATGGGCGCTTACGCCGCACTGAAGGGAATCGAGGCTGTAAAGCACAATAAGATAACGGTTAAATCGCTGCAGGAATACAAGATAGACATGGATGCAAAAAGAAAGCGCGTCCAGGGTTAAAAGGGGAGGTCGCTTTCCCGATAAAGAACTATGGGAGCTCACAGGCAGTTGCAAAAGGCGCTTGAGGCGATAGTAAGGGACGATTCGCGCTATGCTATCGGTGCGTACATTTTTGTGCGCATGGGGCTCGACTACACCATAAAGCGGCTTGCCGCGCGGGATAAAAACCGCAAAGACAGGAATGTTTCGGCCGCGGAGCTTCTCGACGGTATCCGAGCGTTTGCGCTTGAGAGTTTCGGCCAGATGGCCTATACGCTGCTCGGGGAATGGGGGGTAAAATCGACTTCCGACATAGGCAACATAGTATTTAACCTTGTGGACGCGCAGATTTTGGCCGCGGCCAAGGGCGACAAAATAGAGGATTTCGACGACGGGTACGACTTTAAGGAGGCTTTTGTCTTGCCCTATTTGCCGAAGAAAAAGAAGAGGGCTTTGAAATGAAGGGGTTGGAGATAAGAAACCTTGTGGTAAAGATCGCTTCCCGCACGGTTATAGACGGGCTAAATTTGGAGGTTCCCGCCGGTCAGGTTCACGCCATAATGGGGCCCAACGGCACTGGCAAGAGCAGCCTCTCGAAGGCGATAGCCGGACATCCCGACTACAAGATAGCCTCGGGCGAGGTGTTGCTCGACGGCGAGAACATTGTTGGCAAGTCAGTTGACGAGATAGCCAGAATGGGATTCTTCCTGTCGTTTCAGTATCCTGTGGACGTGCCGGGGGTTAGCATTGCAAATTTCATTCGCGCATGTCTTAACGCGCGCCAGAGCGGGGGGAAAACTGTAAATCCGGTCGCCTACTACAAGGAGCTCTATGAGAAGATGGATTTGCTTAAGATAGACAGAAACTTCACAAACCGCAGCGTCAATGAAGGATTTAGCGGAGGCGAAAAGAAGCGCTGCGACATACTGCAGATGCTCATGCTCAAGCCCAAGTTTGCCGTTCTCGACGAGGTGGACAGCGGCCTTGACATCGACGCTTTGCGCATAGTTTCCCAAGGGGTTAACTCGGCGCGTTCGCCGGAGGTTGGCATGCTTTTGATTACGCACTACAACAGGCTTTTGGAATACATAAAGCCCGACAGAATACATGTATTAAGCGGGGGAAAGATAGTCTTAAGCGGAGGCCCCGAGCTGGCGGTGGAGTTGGAGCAGAAGGGCTACGACTGGCTCAAATAATATGCAGCAGGGGCAAGACACATTTGATGTGGACCGCAGCGCCGGCGACTTTAAGTACGCCGAGGACTACGCCTATGATGCCGGCGTTGGTCTCAACGAGGACGTCGTCCGCTACATTTCCAAGGTAAAGGGCGAAGACGAATGGGTTTTAAATTTTAGGCTTTCGGCGCTGAAGGCCTTTGAGAAGATGCCGAATCCCACGCATTGGGCGCCGAAGAAGCTCGACGAGCTTGATTTTTCCAAGATACGCTATTATCTGGCCAAGAGCCAGCAGAAGAAGCGCTCTTGGGACGAAGTGCCCGACGACGTAAAGCAGACGTTCGAGCGCCTGGGCGTTCCCGAGCAGGAGAGGGCTTTTTTGGCGGGAGTAGACGCGCAGTTTGATTCCGAGTCGGCGTACACCAACATGAAGGAGCACCTCGCCAAGGACGGCGTAATTTTTTGCGATTCTACGGAGGGCATGCGCCGGTATCCGGAATTTTTCAAGAAGTATTTCGGCAAGGTAATACCGATATCCGACAGCAAGTACAGCGCGCTCAACAGTGCCGTATTTTCTGGCGGCAGCTTTGTGTATGTGCCCAAGGGTGTAAAGTTAAAGCAGCCGTTGCAGGCGTACTTTAGAATAAACGCCGAGAGTTTCGGGCAATTTGAGCGCACGCTCATAATAGCCGACGAAGGTGCGGAACTGATGTATATGGAAGGCTGCACGGCGCCGCGCTTTGAGACCGGCACGCTGCATTCGGGCGTCGTTGAGCTGGTGGCGCTAAAGGGGGCAAAGATACAGTATGTGACGGTGCAAAACTGGTCGGACAACGTCTTTAACCTGGTGACGCAGCGCGGCATGGCGGAGGAGGACGCCCAAATACGCTGGGTCGACTGCAACATAGGTAGCGGCATAACCATGAAGTACCCGGCCGTCATTCTCAAGGGCGCGCGCGCGCGCGGCGAAGTAGTCTCGATAGCTCTTGCGACTACGAAGCAGCACCAGGACACCGGCGCGAAGATGATACATCTGGCAAGCGGCACGACGTCGAACATAACGTCGAAATCGGTGAGCATCGGCAGCGGGCGGGCCTCCTACAGGGGGCTTGTATATATGGCAAAGAATACCTCCGGCTGCAAGAACAACACCGTTTGCGATGCGCTTCTGATAAATGCCAATTCGCGCACCGACACGTATCCTGCGGTTGTGTGCGGCGGGGAGAACAATAGCGTGCAGCACGAGGCGAGCGTTTCCAAGATAAACGAAGAGCAGATCTTTTACATGCGCCAGCGCGGCTTGAGCGAGCAGGAGGCCGTAAGCCTTTCGGTAAACGGCTTTGTAAACGACTTGGTAAAGGAATTTCCGATGGAGTATTCCGTCGAGTTGCGGAGGCTGATAGACTTGCAGATGGAAGGGAGCGTGGGCTGATGGATTTGTCCGACATATCGAATGCGGCGAAGAAGGCCTTTGCCGACATAGAGTTTCCGCACCGCAAGGACGAGTATTGGCGCTTTGCCAATTTGAAGGCCTGGGGCGTTGACGGCCTTTTGCCCTTTTTTGCATCTTCGCAGCCGCCCAAAGGCCAGCCGTGCCAGAAGGCGCGCCTCATAAAAGAGGGGCTCGGCGGGGTGGCGCTGACCCTTTCCGACGGGCGCCCGGGAATTTTGAAAGTTCCGGAAGGCGCGCAGATAATGACAATGGGCCAGGCGTACGCGGCAAATGCGCGCAGGCTCCAGGAATTTTTTATGTCGGCGACGGGCAAGCTGGACATGTTTGAGGCAACTCGCGCGGGCGACGGGGTTTTCGTGTGTATTGAGGAGGGCGCGTCGGTCGAGCTCGACATGGCGGTATTTTCAAATGCCCACATAAGCGCTGCGGGCGCGTATTTTCTGCTTAAGAAAAATTCAAAGTTGCGCCTAAACAAGACGTCTATTACGTTCGGGGGCTCTCTTTCATCGTCGAGGTTTGGCTTTGAGCTTGAAGAGGGGGCGTCGCTTGAGTACGCGCAGGCGAAGTTTTCCGACAGGGCTGCGCTCATGTTCGAGAGGGAGGATTTTTACTTGGGCGACTCTTCAAGCGTAGTCGATGCAATGTCGCAGGAGGGGCTGGCCGATTCGAGGAGCGAGCGCAATTTTAACATTTTGGGGCGCGGGGTAAGTCTGGACAGCCGCGCCTTTATAAAAGCCTCGGGCGATACGGTCGCCGACCTGAGGACAAAGCAAATTCACAGGGTTGGCTCATCGAAGAGCAACCTGGCGGTAAAGGCCGCCCTCGACGACTCGTCGGCATTGGCGTTCACCGGCCTTGTCGACGTGTGCGAACAGGCGCAGAAAACACAGGCCTACCAAAGTTGCCGCGCCCTGCTTTTAAATAGGGATGCCTTGGCCCAGGCCTCGCCGATACTTGAAATATGCGCAAACGACGTTGAGTGCTCCCACGGCTGCGCCGTCGCCGAACCCGATGCCGAAGAGCTTTTTTACATGCGCCAGCGCGGGCTTCCCCTGGATATCGCGCGAGAAATGATAGTTGAAAGCTTTGCCGCAACTACTTTCGCCCTCCTGCCCGACGGGTTAAAGCTGCGCGCGCTATAGAATGTTGGCAAGTTTTTCTTTCTAAGAATCCCGATTTTTCTTCGGGATTTTTTGGCAAATAATTTCGGCGCTTAAAAAAAACCAGGGTCTTGGGCTCTTGGGGCATTTATTCTTGTTTTCACAATTATTCCAAAGAAAAACGCGTTTTGAAGGAAAAATGTTTTTGTATGCCCGTACCATACTATTTATTTGTATAGCTTTTATTCAATGAAATCCGCTAAAACAGCGCGTTTTGGGGATTTTTAGAAAAAAGTTGTATTTCTTTGATTTTATTGTTGACAGCAGTTTAATTTTATGCGTTAATGCAACCATATTAAGCGGAGGGGCAAAGCTTCCGATAGAGAAATCGGGGCTTTAAAGAATTTAGTTTAGTTAGTTAATCATATATAGGTTATTATTGATAAGGGCATCGGTATTGGGAAACCAATACCGATTTTTTTGCCTCTCAACAGGAATTTTTTGCCGGGGATATCTTCGCCAACGTATTTTTTTTTGAATAGTTTATTGGTTTTAAAGGCGGTTGGAAAAATAGGAAAAAAGCCGTGTTTTTATCGGGCGTTGCCTTTGTCGATGCAGCGATATGTTCTTTGAGTTGTTAAAGTTAGATACGCGGGCTTTCCTAATTACCCTTTATGGTTTCTTTTAGTTGCGCGGAATCTTTGAATGGCGCCCGTAAATGGAAGAAAATTTTTTTATCCGTGGAAAGCCTGGCAAATACCGCTTTTTTTATTGTTTTATTGTTCTTGAACGTTTGAGGAAAATATATTAGCTTTAACTGCTCTTTTAAAAGGAACGTTTATGAAGAAAATACTATTATCTATGTTGGCGGCCTGTTTCGCGGCGGCGGCGCTGTTTGCCGAGACGGCCCAAGTGCGCACTCATTATGTGCAGGGGAGGAATAAAACCGTTAAGACAAAAACGGTGGAGCTTGAGAAAGTGGCGCCAGATAAGTTTAGGCTTGTCATTCCCAAGTCTCAGATAACCGACGATATGTCGTGCATAGATATCGTTCCCGAGTTTGCCAAAGCAAATAAGGGCGACGAGGGGTACTGGATTATGCCCCGAGGCACCTACGGAAAGTTCGACAAGGACAACGGCTTTTATAGCCGCTGGCGCCACCTAATGCCGATTTTTGGCATGAAGAAGGGCGACAAGATGTTCTGGGGCCACATGAAGACCTACCGTTTCGATTTCACAATCATTGTGGAGGCAAAGAACGGCAAGTACGAGATATATCCGCGCGTCACGTTTGATACTGTGCGTAAGTACATGCCCATTTACGACGATATCGTCGTTGAATTCAACATGCTCTCCGGCAAGGACGCCGACTACAACGGAATGGCAAAAGGATACCAAAAGTACCAGCTCGAAAGCGGCGCCGTTCGCACAATTAAGGACAGAATAAAGGATTTTCCGCAGCTTGACTATCTTTGCGAGTCCATAGTTGTAAGAATCCAAACCCACGGCGCAAAACCGATTTCGGAAAAGCGCATCAACTTTACGAAGGAAAACGAGCTTCCCGTTATTGTGCACATGCCCTTTGGCGTTTCTGAAGAATTTGCCAAGGCCATAAAGGATTCCGGCGTCGACAAGGTTACGATAGTGTCGGCGGGGTGGAATTACGGCGGCTACGACGGCCGCACTCCGCAGCATTTTCCCGTAGAGGAGACAATCGGGGGAGAGGAAGGGCTTAAGAGACTCTGCAAGAAGGTTCAGGATCTCGGCTTCCAATTTACCCTGCATGCAACCAATACCGACGGCTACACCGTTTCGCCGATGTGGAATCCCGACTGGGTGGGCAAGAGAGCCGACGGGTCGCTCGACGAGAGCGGCGGCCTGTGGGCGGGCGGCAACTGCTTTAATGTCTGCCAGAACTGCTCTTGGCACAACTGGGTTCCCCAGGAGCTCAAAAAAATGGCCGCCTTGGGGGCGAAAGGTCCCCACTACATAGACGTCTATTCGGCTACTTATCCAAACCGTTGCGCCGATCCGAATCATCCGGCGACGCCCGAGCAAATGGCCGAATACCAAAACAAGATTTTGGCGATGAGCAAGCAGCTCTTCGGCGGCGCCTCGAGCGAGTCCGGCTACGACCATGTCGCCGGCAATATCGACTACATCAACTATATCGAGCGCGATTTGAAAATGCTCTGGGAGAACAAGCACAACAAGCTCGTCTCCGGCGTATATCCCCTTTGGGAGCTCGTCTATCACGGAATTATCCTCTACAATTCCGACAGGGCCACACAGAACCACACGAGGGGCAAATGTCTTTACAAGATAGAAAAAAGCGGAGACCCGCGTTGGATGGAGGGCGACGGCATTGTCGATCCGAAAGTTTCCCTAAAGATTGTCGAATTCGGCGGCCGGCCGATATTCTACACCTACAAGTTTGCCGACGTTCCCCGCATAAAAAGAGCCTGGGACGAGTTTGTTCCCGTGCGCCATCTGCAGAAGGAGATGATGACGCGCCACGATGAGATAGCCGACAACGTATTTGTCACGGAATTTGGCGAAGGCAGCAAAATAGTAAGCAACTATAATAAAGCCCCCTACAACTACAAAGGCACCCAGATTAAGCCCATAAGCTATATACTCATCAATCCGGACGGCTCAATATACCAGCCGAAACCGTTCTAAAAATTTATGGCATGTTAATTTGATGGCAGGCTCGCCGCCGAATTCTTTTCGGCGGCGTTTTTTTTACGAAACGTCAAACTATTAGATATTTCAGCTTTGGCGCGGCGTTCTCGGCTTTCTTTTTTGTCCTCTAACTTCCTTTTTTCCCCTTTTTTTTCTCCCACCCATCCACCAAAGCACTCTCTCTGACTACTCTTTTTTTTCTCCTTCCACCTCACCACTCCACGTTTCTGCCTGCTCTTCTTTTCCCTCCGATGTTCGGGGCAAAAAAAAAGAAGCGCCCGATATGGGCGCTTCTTTTTTGATGTTTTATTGCTTAATTAATTGGGAAAAATTTTTTATTTGTTCGGCAATTAATTCTGGATTTGGCATGCCTACGCCTTTCCTCATGGCAAAGGCGCGCTTGAGGTCGAACACATCGCGCCAGTCGGAAGAGGCCTCGGGGCATATGGCAAATACTTGCTCGTCGGAAAGTTTGTTTATGGGCGTTGCCGTCTTTTCCGATAGCGCAACTATCTCGCCTACCATGTGGTGCGCCTTTCTAAAGGGCACGCCGCGCCTTACAAAATAGTCGGCCAGGTCGGTGGCAAGCAGGAGCGGGTCGCCGACGGCCTCGGCGCATTTTTTTTCATTAAATTTTATCTCTTTCGCGCAGGCGGTGAGAACGTCTATGCACATGCGCGCCTGTCTAAACGAGTCGAATACCGGGGGCTTGTCCTCCTGAAGATCGCGGTTGTAGGTAAGCGGCAGGCCTTTGACAAGCGTCATAAGCGCCGTAAGGCTGCCTATCATGCGCGCCGACTTTCCGCGCATCAATTCAAACGAGTCGGGGTTCTTTTTTTGCGGCATTAGCGACGAACCCGTCGTAAACGCGTCGGGAAGCTTCACAAAGGCAAATTCCGAGGTGTTCCATATTATGACGTCTTCGGCAATGCGGCTAAAATGCACGCCCATTGTAGCGCAGGCAAAGGCAAATTCAAAGAATACGTCTCTGTCGGCGACGGCGTCCATGGAATTTCCCGTCAGAATCGGATCCCCGTCTTCGTCGACGAACCCCATGTACTTCGCGGAAAGGGCCCTGTCTATGGGCAGTGTCGTCCCCGCTATCGCGCCGCTGCCCAGAGGCGATACGTTCGCGCCCTCATAGACGAACTTGAAGCGCTCTATATCGCGGTATAACATTTCGCACCAGGCCAAAATGTGGTGCGCGGCGCTCACCGGCTGGGCGCGCTGCATGTGCGTATATCCGGGTATGCAGACGAAAATGTTCTTTTTTGCAAGATCGAGCAACGAGGCTATGAGCTTTTTGAGGCGCTTTTGCATATCGTCGGCGGCGAACTTGAAGAACAGGCGCATGTCAGTGGCGACCTGGTCGTTGCGGCTGCGCGCGGTGTGCAGCTTTGCGGCGCAGGGAACCATGCTAGTGAGAGCCTGCTCTATGTTCATGTGCACGTCTTCAAGCTCGGTCTTCCATTCGAACTCTCCGGCGCGGATTAGCTTTAGTATCTTTTCCAGCCCCGCCTTTATTTGCGAGTATTCCGATTTTTCGATTATGCCGACGTCGGCAAGCATGTGCGCGTGCGCAATCGATCCTTGTATGTCGAATTCGGCCAGAGCGCTGTCAAAGGAGACCGACTCCCCAAATTCGAGCATCAGACGGCTCGGCGCCTGCGAGAAGCGCCCGCCCCACGTGGCCTGGGTTTGTTTGCCTGTGTTTTTTTTATCTTTCATCTTTGCATTAGAAAATATCCGCGGGATTTGCCTTCCTTAGCTTGCGGGTTGCAAGGAGCCCCGCTATAACGCACATGCCCACCGTGAGCCCGAAAACTATCGCCAGGCTCGAGGCCGACATGTACGTGGGCATGTTGCCTATGTCGCGCGTAAGCTTGTATAAAACGGCCGCCAGAATCGTTCCCGGCACGAACCCCGACACCGACAGTATGATGGACTCCTGCACGATAGTCCATATGAAAAACCCGTCGCTAAAGCCTATCGCCTTGAGCGTGGCGTATTCGGGTATGTGGTCGGAAACGTCGGTGTAGAGTATCTGGTAGACAATCACCGCGCCGACAAAAATGGCCACGGCCATAGACGCGCCTATTACAAAACCTATCGGGGTGCGCACGGCCCAGTATTGCTTTTCGTTTTCTATGTATTGGGCTTTGGTCATGATGTTGACGTCGTCGGGCAGCATCTTTTTTAGCGCATCTACGGCTTTCTGGGGATCAGAACCTTTCTTGAGCCTTATTACGCCCACGTCTATTATCGAATCTTTTGCATTCGGCCAAATGTCGAGGAGGGTGTCTATGCTCATGAGAACGTTGCCGTCGGCGGCGAACGTCGCGCCTATCGAAACGAGGTCCTTTATGTCGACTGAGTGCCCCGCTATTTCCGTCTTTAGGTTCCCCGCCTTTTCAAAAGCCCGGCAGACATTGCCGTACTGTTGGCGCGAAAGCCTGTCGAAGGCGACGCACCCGCGCATTTTAAGCTCCTGCGCGGCCCTGTTTATTTCGGGATCGCTGAAGGTTGGTTTTGTGGGGTCGAATGCTATGAGAAATATGTCGCGCTCGCGCCCGTTTTCGACGTTCTTAAACGACGCGCACCCGAGCTTTATCGGCGCCGTGCCCGCGACCTCGGGCAGAGCCTTGCTCTGGTGGAGCCTCACTATCGGAAATCCGCGCCCGACGCCGAAATATTCGTAGTGGTACCCCACCATGACAACGTCGCCGTCAAGCAGCAGCAGCGGCCCTACAACCTGCTTGAAAAGCGCCTTTTGAAGCCCCATCTGGAAAAGCATCATTGCCACTGCGAATGTGATGCCTGCAATGGCCACAAAGAAGCGCTTGCGCTCCCCGGTAAGCTGCAGCCACGCCAGGGGAATTCCAAGCGGCACCAGCCTTTCAAACAGACTTTTCTTCGCGCGCGCCACGGCTTAATCGGCAAGGATTCTCACGTTTACTTGTGAGCCTATGAGGTTCGCAAACGCCGACGGCTCTTGCAGCTCTATCTTTACGCGAACAACGCGCAAATTCGAATAATCAGACGGGTCCGAACTGAAAACTTTGTTGTTTTTTACCGTGCGCGATATGGCCACGACGCGGCCGTCGAAAGTCTTGCCGTCGAGGGCGTCGCACGTTATCTGCGCCTTCTGCCCCACCTTGACCTTCGCCACGTCGGATACGTACACCTCGGCCTCCACAAAGACTTTGCCCGTATCGGCAATTTCGCAAATTCCCTCCATCGGCGCGGCCTCGCCCTCCTTGACGTGCGTGTCCAAAACCCGCCCCGACACCGGGGATTTTACAAAGTAGCTCTCGTAGACTGCCTGAGCCTCGTCGGCCGCCGCCCGTGCCTGCGAGACGATGGCCGCCTGGTTGCTTTCAACCAATGGCAGCATCGCCCTCGATTGCGCTATGCGGCGGGCGAGGGTGGTCTGGTTGTATTCCAATTCCTCCCTCTCCCTGCGCGGCGGATCTTTTTCCGATATTACGTTGCCGATTTGTTGCGATTCACCCTCGAGATCGGCTATCAGATTCTTCTGCTGCAAAATCTTTATGTCTTTGGCGGTCTTTGCCACTTCGAGCGCCGCGCGCGCCTTTGCAAGGGCGGCCTTTGCCGCGTCTTCGCCGGCCATTACGGCGACGACGTCGCCTTCTTTAACCACGTCGCCTATTTTTACTTTCAATTCCTTGACTACGGCCTGTGCGCCGCCCGGGCATACCGGGGCGAGCTTTTGCACGCGCTCGTTCGGGACTATTCTTCCCACGCAGGCAACCCAATCGCCGCGCTCTTGCGCGCAAACTGACGACGCGGCCAATATCGCTATCACAATCGGTCTGAAAATTCTCATACACGGCAAATAATCATACATTGCGCGCTTTTTACAACAAAGAAATATTTGCGGAGGCAATTTTTTCTTGTAAACGGCGCGCCTTGGTGAAATATGGCTTGCATGAGAACGCTCGCACACATAGGCATACCGGTTTCAGAAAAACCGTCCAAAGCAACCTATCTGCCGGATTCCAAGCTTTACATAACAGATCCGGCGGATACTAAAAACAATCTCGAGTTCCTGTACTTTGACCCGGATTGCCCGATGCCGGATCTGATAAAGAAATCAACGCATATTGCCTACATGGTCGACGATATCGACGCCGAATTGTCAAATGCAAAAGTTCTTGTTCCTCCGTTTGTGCCCCTTCCGGGCGTGAAGGCCGCATTCATAGAGGAAGACGGCATTCCTATTGAACTTATGCAAAACATAAAATAGCCGCCAGACGATGCGGCCTCAGCGGCCTTGCCAAGCCCCGAAATTGATTTTCTTCTCCGGGGCTTTTTTGTTTTTTGCGGTTATTTGCTTAGTGTGCGCGCTGCTTTTTAGATGAGCGTATGTGTGCTAGAATTACTTCTTTTTAACGGCCTTTTTTCGGGGAGGGGAATTTTTTTATCTCGTTTTTTTGCCGTTTGGAGCCTTTTTACTTTTTAAGAGGCATATTCTTTTTTTTCTGAGGGGAGGAATCTCTAGTGCTGCCGCCGCAGTTTCGGGGCATTCTTTATTTTTTTACTTCTTCGTTTGTCAGGGCGCGTTTTCCCGTATTTTTAGCCCCATTTTTTTGCGTCCCTGGCCGCGGTTTTTAACGCATTTGCATGAGTGCCCGCGTGTTTTTTGTCGGTTTTTCGCGCTTTTTATCGGCCTTATTATTTTATCTGTATGAGGCTAATTGGCGGTCTTGTCATTTCTGGCTGCCCGTCTTATACAATGCGTCTTGCAGGCTCGGCATTTAGTGGGCGCAGGCGCAACATTTGCGCTTGCGGGCGTCTTTTTGCTTGCCTAAGGGTTTTTGCGCCGTAGTATGCGCATAATTTTCATAAACAACAACAGTAGTAGGACAAATATGAAACCAAAGAAAGTTGCTATTCTTACTGCCGGCGGTTTGGCTCCGTGCCTTTCCAGCGCAATCGGCGGGCTCATTGAACGCTATACAGAAATAGACCCCAGCATAGAAATTATCTGCTATGTGGGCGGATACAAGGGTCTGCTTTTGGGCGATAGCATAAAAGTTACAGACGAAATGCGCAAACAAGCCCATTTGTTGCATCTTTACGGCGGTTCTCCCATAGGAAATTCGCGCGTGAAACTTACCAACGTTAAAGACTGCGTAAAGCGCGGCTTGGTAAAAGAGGGTCAGGATCCCCAGAAGGTCGCCGCAGACCAGCTGGTAAAAGACGGCGTTGACGTCCTCCACACAATCGGCGGCGACGACACCAATACTGCCGCGGCGGATCTGGCAAAATTTTTAAAGGAAAACAATTACGAGCTCACCGTTATCGGATTGCCCAAGACCATAGACAACGACGTCTATCCCATTAAGCAGAGCCTCGGCGCGTGGACGGCGGCCGAGGAGGGCGCGAAATTCTTCCGCAACGTAGTCGGCGAGAGCGGCGCCAACCCGAGAATGTTGATAGTTCACGAGGTCATGGGCAGGAACTGCGGCTGGCTCACGGCCGCTACGGCGCTGGCGTACCGCAAAATGCTTAGCGGCTGCCAGTGGGCCGACGGGCTCGGCCTTACGAAGGCGCGCCGCGACGTGCACGCAATCTACATTCCCGAGATGGAGCTTGACATAGCAAAGGAAGCCAAGCGCTTGAAGAAGATTATGGACGACATAGACTGCGTGAACATCTTCATATCAGAGGGCGCCGGCGTTAAGACGATTGTCGCCGAGATGGAGGCCAAGGGCGAGGAAGTTCCCAGGGACGCTTTCGGGCACGTTAAGCTCGACGCCGTAAATCCCGGCAAGTGGTTTGGCAAGCAGTTTGCCGACATGATTGGCGCCGAAAAGGTTCTCGTTCAAAAGAGCGGCTATTTTGCCCGCGCGGCCGCGGCCAACGCCGACGATCTGCGCCTGATTAAAAGCTGCACGGATCTCGCCGTTGAATGCGCATTCAAGCGCGAGGGCGGCGTAATCGGCCACGACGAAAACGCAAACAACGTATTGAGGGCGTGCGAATTCGAGCGCATCAAGGGCGGCAAGCCTTTCGACACCACCCAAAAGTGGTTCAAGGATCTGCTCTCCGACATAGGCCAGGCCTAATTTTAACGGTTTCTTTTTTTGGGGCGCCGGCGTTTGCCGGCGTTTTTTTTTGCTGATAATTTGTCCCGCCGACGCCGCGCAATAAATTTGCAAATGATCTTTGCGCCAAAAGACCTTTGGCGCAAACGCTTGACGCCTTTTAAAGGGCAGGCAAGCGAAAGGCCGCATGCCGACGGCGCATTATTTTAACTTTATAAGTGAGACTTCTCCCAAAAGCCCTGAGGGCCAGGGCGGGCTCTTTTGCGGCTCGAATTTTTTGTACGTTATGTCGACTATGGCGTTTGATTTGTTCCAGTTAGGATTTTCGGCCGCAATTTTTCGCACCAGGTTAAACGCGCTGTTTTGAACCTCGACTTCAATTGTATTTGACTTTGCCTTCAAGATTTCTTCGGGTATGTCGGCGCGGAACGGATAGCACCAGAGAGTCGCAATTTGGCATCCGTTTATTTTCACTTTTGCAAAATCGAAGACGGCGCCGAGGTCTATGGCGTATCTGCCGGGCGATGGAATGTCGAATTTGGCCGAATATTTTGCCGTGCCGCAGAAAGAATCCGCGCCGTCTAAGCCGAGCTCTGCAAAGCTTTTTAGCTCTTTTGTCTCGATGCTTTCGGGCAGCTTTAAACCGGAGATATCGTACCTGTTGGATACGAATTCGATTTTCCACGGCGCTGTTATTTGGCTCTTTTGCCCGTCGGCGCTAAAGGATATTTTCTGCAATTTGCGCTTTTTTTTGTTTGCAAAAATGAAGCACGACTGCCCCGGAAGAAGCTTTAGCTCAAACGCGGAGCCGTTTGGAGTGTCAGTGTGGGCGAGTTCTCCTCTGCGGTTTGCCACCGGGTCAAAGTACTCGATTTGCCGCGCGCGCGCATTTATTTCTACCTTCCCAAAGTCAAACTTTTGGGCGTGGTTTGATATGAAATAAAGGGCGCTATCGGGTGTTGATTTTCTTATGAATTCCAGGCCGAGGCCGGCCATGGGTTCGCCTCGGATTCCCATTCCTTGCAGAATCTCAAAGACATCTCCCGAATGCGCCACAAGCGATTTCATCAAGAATTTCCTATAGCGCAGCAGCTGTGCATTTGTCGATTTTTTTGCAAAAAACCCCGGCGCCTTGTCAGGGAACCCGCCCTCAAAAATTACGCACGCCCCCGCATATGCAAGCCTGCCGAGCTGTTCGTAGGTGTTTATGTCCAGGCTGTGAATTTTGGGCACTACTACAGCTTTGTAGGCGATGCCGTCTTTCGTGCGGATAAGCCCGTCATCGACGCTTAGTTGCGGCAGTACGCCGTCGGATACGAAATCGTAGCAATAGCCGCGTTTTAGCAGCTCCAGGGAAAGCCTTTCAAACGGGGGGCACCTGCCAATCCATTCGGATATTCGGTGCACGTCGAACCTCAGAATATGGTTTGGCCCTCCGGAGGATTTCCAAAATTCGTGAATCGGGAAATAGACGAGCACGTCGTTTGACGGAGCCGAGTTTTGCAATATCTTTTGGGATCGTTGCACAAAGGCGTTAAGCAGGCTGAAATAGCCGCTAAAATGCGCGTTGTAGTTGAAGTTTGTCGACGCGTAAAATAACCGCCCGGGAAACGGCTGCGACATCGGAGAATATGTCGAGCCGTGGTAGAATACGTGGTTTATTCCACCCAAAAATAATTTGTCGATTTCTGGTTTCGCCTGCGCGGGGGATACCCTGAAATGGTTGCCCAGCCATGTGCACGCCTCGGCTCCAACGAGTTTTTTGCCGGATAGATTGGCGGCCGAGGATGCGAATTTCATCATGCGCAGATCCGGCCTTCCGAATCTTTTTTCGTCGTAATCGGGATCGGCGCGGAGATTGGGAATGTCGAAGTCGCTTGGGCCGAATGATTCCGTCTGGGGTATGTCGCTTAGCATGTACAAGTCTATGAGGTTGCCGGGCGAGCCGTGGGCCTGATAGACGCTCATGCAGCCCATATCGGCGCAGGCCTTTGTGTATTCTGACATGCTCTCGTACACGAGTTCGGCTATGGTTGCGTGATAGTCCTGCCAGAGGCGTTGGCTTGTGTCGGCGTCGAGCTCCATGTCGGCAGAGGGCCTTTTCGCGCCGCCACCCGACGGCGACTGGGCGAAAAGCGAGCGCATATAGCGGCGGAAATTGTAGCCGCGGCGCTTTGAAAACTCTTCGAAAAACTTTTCCGTAATATTTGCCTCTGCGTATTCGTAGGAATCGTTAAAAAATGCGCGCGGGAGGGCGTTCTTTGCGTTTTTTGCGAAGGCTTTTTTAATCACGGAGGCGTGCAGCGCGTATGCGCGGCGGTTGAGCGGGTCTGCGGCAAAGCCCTCTCCGCCCGGCGCGGCGCGCTTGACTTTGAACATGGTGCTAGTTATGCGCATATCCTCCGAGAGCTTCTTTGAGGAAAGCTCTCGGGTAATCCACGGCCCCCCGAATGGCCAGCCGCTTCCCATTGTAATATCGACGCCCATGCCCAGGCTATCGGCCTTGCCTTTTATGTGCTTTATCGCATCAAAGAATTTTGGCGAAAGCAGCTTTACGTAGTTCGCTTCGTCTCCCTTTGCCCCGTAAATGGGAATTACGCACACCCCGCCTATGCCGGAATCGCGCATGTATTCAAGTTGGGCGTCTATGTCTGCTTTTGATGCGGCGTTGCCCATTATCCACCACCATGTCCACGGCTTTTCAGTGGAGAATTGACCGGCGCATGCAAATGCGTACAAAAAGAAAACCAGCGGCGCTACGAAACCTCTTCCCATGCCGCAAGCATTAAAATTTACGGCGAAAGCGTCAATACAAATCTTATGGGTTCCCGAACCGGTCACGCCTGCGAGCGGCCTCTTCGGCGGCCTTGAGAATTTGCTCTTTGCCGATTCCCGTGATTCGCTCGAATATTTCGGCGTCGAAGTTGGGCAGGTCGAAAGTCGACATTATGTCGCCGGCCTCGGCTTCGGAGAGGGCCTTTTTTATGTCGGGCTTCTGAAGCCACTTAGGCAGGCGCACTTGGGATACCTTTATATTGGTGGGCTTGTCGAACATCACCGCGCACGGCTCGAGCGTGTTGAAGAAGCCGCTGCTGTAATTGCATGCGTTCCACTTCCCGGTATTGCGGTTGCCCTTGTTGAAGCTTCCGCTATTGGCGTGGCCCTCGTTGTAGTCTCCCGAATTGTAGCTGCCATTGTTGAAACTTCCGCTGTTTGAGTGCCCCGCGTTGTGCGAGCCCGTGTTCAGGCTGCCGAGATTTTCATCTCCGACGTTGTCGATTCCCGTGTTCGAGTCTCCTGTGTTGAAGTCGCCCATGTTAAGAGAGCCTGTGTTTCGGCTCCCGATGTTGAAATTGCCCGGATTTGCCTCTCCTATGTTGGAGAGCCCCGTATTGAAATTGCCGAGGTTAAAATTTTTGTCCGAAGGCTGGGCGAGCGCCTCTTGGGTTATTTCTTTGACGAGCCGCAGCGTTGCGCAGCAGGCCTGCTTTTCCACGCCGTTTGTATATTCGCAGACTAAGCCCTTGCATTGACAGACGAATACGCGCGCGCCTTCCCTGTACCAAAAGCGCCAGTACTTTGATACGTAGTAGCCTTTTTTTCGTATTTGGGCGTCCTTTATTTCCGGCAGCCAAGGCCCCGGAGCCCCGCTGCTGGGCAGGTATGCGCCGTAGTCAAATTCTTTTGTAGGCGATGTTCCGTCGGGCAGTATAACTTTGTAGTATTCGTCGGCCATTGTCGCCATTTTTATGTTTTTGCGGCGTTTGTCAATGGGCGAAAGACCCCTTTGACAAAGGAGAAAACAAGAGTTGACAATCGCATATTTAAGATTAACGTGGCCTCTTGATACCGGTTTGGCCGGGCTAATATTTCATGGGGTTTTTTAGGGCCCTTATCAAAAAAAGGAGGATAACCATTATGTTAACAAGGAGAGAATTCATAAAGGGCACGACTGCAGCCGGAGCAATGATGCTTCTGCCTTCGTGCGCGACTTCAAGGGTAAAAAAAGCCAACGGCAAGCTAAACGTTGCTTTTGTCGGCGTCGGCGGCAGGGGAGAATCGGCGGTAAGCGCCTTGGCCGCGCATCCCGACAAGGTCAATATGGTCGGCTTCTGCGACGTCATGCCGGATACTTCGGTAAAGCCGTGGGGCGGATACAGACCCGCCTCGTACGTGTATAAGAAGTTTCCCAATGTCCCGCGCTATACGGATTTCCGCGTGATGCTCGACGAGCTCGACAAGCAGATAGACGCCGTCGTAGTTGCTACGCCCGACCACATGCACTACCCAATATCGGCATGGGCCATTGCAATGGGCAAGCACGTCTATTGCGAAAAGCCCCTCACGAGAACGGTTTGGGAGGCGCGCGAGCTCAGGCGCCTGGCCGACGAAGCGGGCGTGGTGACCCAGATGGGCAACCAGGGGCATACCAACGAGGGCTGGCGCGTTATAAGGGAATGGTACGACGCCGGTATCATCGGAGACATAAAGGAAATTTACATCTGGACGAACCGCCCAATCTGGCCGCAGGGCGGCCTGAAGAAGCCAGCCGGAGAGAAAGTTCCCGTTGGGGTCGACTACAAGTCCTGGCTGGGCGTTGCCCCATACCAGCCGTATTCGTCGAAGGTTTTGCCGTTTAACTGGCGCGGCCTGCGCAATTACGGAACCGGCGCGGCGGGCGACATGATGTGCCACTTTATGGACGTTCCCTACTCGGCCTTCGAGCTCGGCTGCCCGGAGACTATAGTGGGTTCTTCCACGCCGTTTGACGATTACAACTGGCCGGCGGCGTCAAAGACCGACATGGTCTTTAAGAACAAGCGCGGCCTCAACGGCGAAATAAAGCTCCACTGGTCCGACGCGAACGTGCGCCCGACAAAAATCGAGCGCGTTGACGATCCGTCGATTTTCAAGATGAATCCCAAGAACACGTGGCTCAACGGCAACTGCACATTCATCGTTGGCACTAAGCAGACGATACGCACGGACGAATACGGCAAGAACACGATAGTCTACCCGCCGGCAAAGATGCGCGAACTGCTAAAGAGCGGCGCGTTGCCCAAGCGCACCATCGAGCGTTCCGTCACGCCGGGGAATCCGCATATGGAGTGGGTTTTGGCCTGCCTTGAAGGCAAGCAGTCGAAGGCGAATTTCGATTACGCGGCGCCGTTTACGGAAATGTGCCTATTGTCGATGATATCGCTTAGCTTCCCCGGCCAGCCGCTTCATTACAATCAGGATAAGATGGAGTTTACCAACTGCAAGGAGGCCAACGCGCATCTGCGCAGCCTGTACGCCTATAACGAAGAATATCTGCCTTCCAAGATTTCTTGGTTCTAATTGGTTTTATCTAAAAAAAAGAGGGGCGAAAAACCCCTCTTTTTTTTTGCGGCATTGGCTTTCCTTGTCTGTCGGGGCATAGAAAGCCTTAGTTGCGTTTTTGTAGATTATCCGCGCGTTGAGGTCTTGGTGCGGAAGAGGCAACTCCTGTGTCGCGGGCTTTTTGGGGGAGGGGGACTTTATCCTCGGGCTATCTATTCTCGCCGCGTTTGGCGTTTATTGTAAAAAAACAAAATTTCTTTTCAGATTTTGGCTTGGTATAGGGCATAGACGATGAGCTGCGTGAACCGTAAAAGAAGCATTGCGGCGGATAAACTACTTTTGGCGGGCGGAGGCTGTCTACCTGCGGGGTAATATTGGAGCCTCAAGAGAAATGGCAGAGATGGCGTTCCAATGGCGCAACACAAGCGGCAAACTTTTGTGATATTTCTGCGGTGTTTTTAGCGGCGCAGAATAGATTCAAAAAACGGCTTAGCGTTTGTGCGGCGGTGCTATTCCGCCGCGTCGATTTTAAAATTCATAAAGTCCGACACGTATTCTTCAGGTGTTTTGCCAACCTTTGCCGCTGTTTCTTCAAGTTCCGAGGCCGAGTTGAAATTTATCGCCTCGACGAAAATTTTGCTAAAAGGCAGGGGAACAATGAATTTGTCCCAAGAAGGAATCGTAAAGTAGCACTTTGGTCTAAAGCGCATAACGACAATGCGTTTTTTCGAAAGTTCGGATACGACCAGAAAGCCTTTTTTCGCCACACAAGCGGGGCCGCGCGGCCCGTCGGGGGTGATGAAAACATCGCTGTCGGAGCCGAGTTTTTCCACGAGGTCGCCGATTGCTTCGCGCCCGCGGCGCCTGTACGAGCCCCTTACGCTCTTTATCCCCATAAAATCAAAAAATGCCACCAAGTACGCGGCGTCTTTGCTCGCGCTTACAAGGCCCGCCATATTCAGTTTAGGCCTGAAGAATATCTTCGATTTTGCCAAAAATATTATATTTCTGTGCCAAGCTATGCCAACGAGCCTATCTGGGGCGGTGCATATTTTATGGGCGTTCTTGCAGGGAACAAACCTTATTGTGGCTATGAGCGTGCGCACCAGTGCAAATATCGGAAATATTGCCATGTGGTGAAAAAATGTCGGCACGTATACGTCGGCTTCTTTTTGCATTTTGGCGATTATGAAAATGATGGCTGTCTTATCAAGAAAATTTTGCGAATTGGCTTGATGAGAAAACGAGCCGTTCTAACATTGCGTCATGCTTAGGTTTGTGTTGTGTGCGGTTTGTGTCTTTCTCGGAGCTTGCGCTGCAATGCCCGAGCAGAGGATTCTTGAGGCCTCGATTGACGGCGGAAAAATCGAATGTCGCATGGGCGATGCCGTCGTGGTATCTCTTAAGGTAAATGCGCACTCGGGTTGCGTGTGGAGGGTCAGCGCCGACAACTGCAGGTCGGTCGCCCTCGAGAGCAGGGAATTAAAGGATGAGGATGGCGATTCTGCCGGAGGAAGCAGCGAGTCTCCCACACGGGAGGTTTTCGTTTTCAGATGCGTCAATGCGGGCACCACAAACATCGTCTTCTCCTACTCGAAACCAGCCGGAACTAGGCCGGTTGAAAGCGCCAATTTCACCATAGTGGTGAAATAATTTTAAAAAATAAATATTGACGGGCTTCGCCAAATATGGTGGTATAGACCGCATATTCTAAGGGGACGTAGCTCAGTTGGAAGAGCATCACAATGGCATTGTGGGGGTCGTGAGTTCGAATCTCATCGTCTCCAGTTTTTTTTTGGCGGTTCGCAAAGTTCTTGCGAACCGTTTTTTTGTATTAAGGCATTTCAGCCCATTTATTCGTTAACTCCCTTTATTCGTTGACATGGGCGGCCTGGAATGGCGCGCGGCTTGAGCGATGCTTTCTGCCATAATTCTCTCTCCCCCCATGTTTTAGAGGGGGTAAGGTATTTTTGTCGTGTTTTTAAGACGTGGTAAGGAGAGTTCCGCGCAATTCGCGCATCAATAAGCATTATTTATTGCCGATTGTCTCTTTATGGCGGATTTGATGTTTGTCTCATGATACGAGAAGGCCGCTTTAGCGCGGGTTTGCGTGCGGGGGCAGCCGAGTGCAAGCAAATAAACGGAGAAAAAAAGCTTGCCAAAAAACGGGCATAGTATTTCATGGTGCGGACAATCAAGCCAGCTTAGCTCAGTTGGTAGAGCAGTTGATTTGTAATCATCAGGTCGTCAGTTCAAGCCTGACAGCTGGCTCTGTTTTTAATACAGGCTTCCCATATCGGGAAGCCTGTTCTTGTTGTTTTTTAGACAAATCGGTATTTTAATAAAAACAAGGGTCAACACCAAAGAGAGTGGATTTTAATGAAAGACGCCGCATAGAACCAAGACCCTCAATCTGTAATTTTGGAA
>CALXLK010000008.1 GCA_944389175.1 uncultured Opitutales bacterium | reverse complement strand
TGTAGGACTTCCGTCCTCTTTGCCTCCCTTTTTTTCTACTTCTTCTACCCTCATCCCACTACCTTTGACGAAGAGCGGATAATTTCATTTAATTTTCCATTTTTGCCCAAAAAAACGTTATAAACACGTTATAGGTAGAGCTTCGCTTTTTCAATAAATAAAGGCCTTTCGGGCAATATGCGTTTTTTATTTTTTGCATCTAAAATTTCTTCAAAAATTCCGATTTTTGGCCATTTATAACGGATTTATCCACAACTATTTTATTAACATAAGGTTATGCCCTACCCCTGTAAAAAATTTTGCATTTTTCTTTTGAGAAAACGCCGAGGTAATTAGCACTCGAAACAAAAGTTGAATTCCCCCCCTACCTCTCCCATTTAAAGGAAATGCTGTTTGATGGGCAGTTGAAACAAAAAAGGCAAGAGCTATGCGCCGCTTGCCTATATTAGTTTTGATATTATAGGATAAAATAGAAATCTATTTTTATTTGTAAACCATGCCTAAACTGCCTAAACTTATTTTGGATTTCCTAAATACAAAACCACTTTTCCGTTTGTAGTTCCGTTTTCTATTTTAAAAAGGTGAGGATATGCTTTTACGGCTTTTTCCAAGTCTCCCATAGAAATACGCCGATGTTGTTGGAATATTCCCGCCGTCAATCTGTCTTGTTGTTGTCGGATAAAAACTTCTTCCATCTTCCGCTTGATATCTTCAAGCTTACCAAAATAATCGTTTTCATAATACCCAAGCAAAACGCCGTTGCAATAGTCGATTACTTTGCATGCGTTGCTGGCTGTCTGCCCGTCGATAATATCGGATTCATCGCAGATAGCAAAGTCAAGCGCAAGGCGTATTGCCTTTTCCCTGCTCTTTGCAATAAGGGTATAAAACCTCCCAAGCTCCATCTGTAAATCTACAAGTTTGTTATAAAATAGCCTGAATATCTCGCGGGCTTTATCGGCTGCATAAGACAAAATATAACAAATTATGTAATTCAAGTGCTAAGATACGAAGATATTAATATAACATCAAGAAATATAAAAGCCAATGATACAATACAGAATACAAATAAAGAACGTTCTAAAATGTTATAAATTAAAGTATAAACACTAAATTATCATTTATACAACATACGAAACAATTGTAAAAAAAATATAAAATTATACTTGACTTTTAATTTAGACATCGCTTAGCATGAGCCCGGGTCGGTGAGGGTTTACATATGAAATTGTCCTTAACATTACTAGTGTTTATCTTCTCTAGTATTGCATTTTGCGATGATGCTATGGATCCGTGTCCTCCAGAAGAGCCTGAAACCCCAAATACGGAACTACAATAATGTATGTCAGTTGAATTGGAGGAATGATGAATAAATCAAGACAGATCCCCTGCATTTTGCTTTTGTTGAAAAGTATGTTGATTGGAATTGTCTTACTCTTTCCGCTTCATAACAGTATTGCACAGATTCAACACTCTTCCATTCAAATTCCTGTAGGAAATTCTGATACTGGTGGGTTCGCTCGTTCGGATAAAGAATTCTGCAAGCTTCCATTAGGGAATGAGAAGAGTGTTGATCTGTTTTTTATGTTCTCTACCGACCCACGAATAGAACCCTCATACATGGGAAGGTATTGGACTATTCCGTTCTTTAATACAAAGATTAATCTATACAGAAGGTAATTGATATGTTACGCATTATTCCAATATTTATTCTGGTGGCGGTATTAACACATGTCTGTGTCGCACAACATATATCGGATTTTTTATCTACATTCAAAGGATATAAAAACAATACAATACACCTTGATGCAAAAATTACAGTGCAAGATTTAACGCCAGAACCAGATAAGTTTAATCGTACCCACTCTCTAAACTCTTATTTTTCATTAGGTGATCCTCGCGTTGTATTAGACTTTTCAACTATATCATTGAAAATGACATATCCCGACAAATCAACTCGAATAGTTAAGTTAAAGAAGAAATTTACATTTGATGGTCAAAATTGGCGAACATATTCTTATAGTAAAAATGATGGTAATAAAACTTATCCTATCAATACTATGGTAATATCTGAAACGCCCCCCACTTTCTTGAAGCATTTTTTGACAATATACTCAGGTAAATCATTTTTTTGCAATTATTTCAAATTTTTTGAAACATCTAAGGAAACGTTAACTGTTTTATCTATTTTAAATACGAAACCTGTTTTTCCCCCACTCGAAATAAAAACGAAAGAAAACGAAATACAAATATTTGGAGAAATCGCAAATTATGTTTGGAAGTGTAAGATAATAAAATATAAAACATCACCTCTTTTACGATATTATTATTACCAAAATGGCGATGGTTATACAGTTACATATAATACAGAAGGGATAATACAAATTTTAAATACTCCACTATATATTCCTAAAAAAATGGAACGTGTTATATGGTTTAATAAAAAGAATCAAGGATTTAAGATTATAATGGAAATAAAATTAGCAGAACTATTAACGAATTTTGACTTTGATAAATGTAATGAAACTCCACAAGCAGGTTGGAGTATAATTGATAAAAATAAAAACATATTCTATCAACAAGGCGAAACCTCTGAAGATATTTAAAAAACATTAAATCTCATAAAATGAAACATTATATCCAATGTATACTTTTATGTACGATTACTTTCTTAAGTTGTGTATATATTAAAGGTATACTATCCATAAACTAGATTTAAATATGTTGCACTTTTTATTGCGAAAACACATATGGACTATGATAATCTGCATAAGGTGGCTCTAAGCCTTGATACAACCTCAGCAGACATAATAGCTATCCATTAAAAGCTTACGGAATGGCAAATCGATCATGTTCTCTCAGAGAACAAAAGTGTGTTGTCAGCAATCCAAGGGCTTAATGACTCCGATATTTTGGTATTCGAGTTTTTTCCAAAATATAAGAACAGCAATCCAATTCTCAGATTTATAAAAAAGGATAATGACATTTCAATACGTCTTACGCTTTTCCGTTTTGCTTGCATATCGTCCATATACAAGCCGTAAGCCTTAAATAGAATAGTTGATTCTTCCTTGATTGTATTCCATCTCTCAAAATGAGTTACGCACTCAGGCAAGGTTTTCTTGTAAGGGATTAAACGCTCCCTCGCATTTACATATTCCCTTAGTGCCTCAAAAACGGAAATCTCAAACGGCTTTAAAAGCTTTTGGGCGTCCAGATAGGCGCGTCTATCTTCTTCGGGTAATCCTGCTACTGCAAGCCTCGCATTTGCCGCCTGTATGTTTCCCATTTCGGAAAATAATTTGCCTCGGTATGAGTAGTAAACCACTTGCGCTTTCTTTTACCGTCTCCGTCAGTGTACCAAACGTAATAATTGAAATTATGATGCTCGGATTTTTGGGGCTCGGGATACGCTTTCATACTGTCGTTATATTTTCCCATTTTTACCACTGTTAGAAGGGAAAAAAAACGTTATAGAAACGTTATAGAAAAATACCCCCCCCATTTATTTACTGGATATACTACGATTTCGTAAAGTGTGGGTCGTCGGTTCAAGTCCGACTTTCGGCTCCACTTTTAAAAGCCTGCAATTCAATAAGTTGTAGGCTTTTTTGTGTCTGTATTTCACGTACAGCCCGCTGGGCTATTAGAAATTAATGCTGGCGCCCTGCAAATTACACATGCAAAAAAATGCCGCAAACAAAGGCAGGGCTGTCTCCATGCTCTTACTCATATGCTTAAAATCTATTTTTAGACATATAACTGCATGAAAAAGCACACTTCAAATAACCAAGCAAGCAGCGTTTGCGCCACATACACTAAATGTATACTAATTTTCGGCGATAATGCTTAAATGGCAGAATACTAGATTTCTTAAAAAAAAAGCTTTACCTTTGCCGTTCTTTGCCTTTGTTAACACGCACACAAAAAACCAGGATAACTCTCATGAAAAAAATATTAATATTACTCGCGGCGGCGGCATTGTCGGCCTGCACTTCGGTCTCCACAACAGACACTCAAAGGGAACCGAAAATTGTCGACATCGGATCGAACGAACATAAACAGATGATGCTTACAAACTATGGCTATTATCTGTTTAACTGGATACCTATTTTTAGCGGCGGAAGAGAAGACAACTCGTTCGCACTTTTTACCGACACAGTAAATGTTGAAAGCGCCGTAACCACGCTTTCGAACAAGTGCGTAGAAATGAAGGTTGACAACATAAGCGATATCCAAACTCTTGAAAATTCGACCTGCTACTTTTCATGGATTCCCTACTTTGGCACAACTTTCGGTCTCTACTGGTACAGGGAAGTCCAGGTCTCGGCCGTCGTTTCCATGACTGAACAACCGGCAAGTCCCGCTATAAAAGCCCAAAAGGAGTAATTATTATGAAAAAGATTTCTATAATTTTGACCGCCATTGCATATATGCTGTGCGGGTGCGCGACAACTGATGTGGCAATGATACCGCCGGAAATTACCGCCAAATCCAACCCGCGCCCAGTAGCGGCAGTTCACGCCGAAAATTACGGGTATTACCTTTTTTCGATAATACCTTTGTTTGCCGGAAATCCGGATGAGCCAAACGCGAACTCAATGACATTCTTCTCCGACACAGTCACTATCGAGAACAACCAAAAAATGATTGCCGAAGAAGCCAAGGCCCTAAACTGTGACACAATTACAAATGTCAGAAACTCGACCTACTGGACCGGCAGTTTTACGCTGTGGATAATATGGAGACAAGTTCTCTCCTCAAACGCAACGCTTGTAAAAACGGCGAAACCAGTGGAAAAGGCGAAGTAATCCTTCTAAAAAAACGGGCTCAGTGCCCGTTTTTTTATGCGAGTCAAAACCCCGCATAGCCGCTTTCCCCGGGTAGCTTTCTCCCTGCCGCAAAAAAACGCGCAAACAAAACACAAGTCATCGACTCTATCGCCCCGCGCAAGAATCCCCACAAAACGCCGCCATAGTTAAATTTTGGCAAAAAAAAATCGGGTGAGCGAGATTCGAACTCGCGACCCTCTGTTCCCAAAACAGATGCGCTACCAGACTGCGCTATCACCCGAATATTGCCGCGTATTCCAACATAAAATAGGCCTCGGCGCAAGCTTTTTTGAGCGCAATGTAAATCTCTTTTCCCATATATGCCGCCTCTTGTCATTGCACTACACGTCCTCTTGCCTGTTTTGAATCAAAATCAGATATTTCTTCCAAAATTCATAAAAAAAACCGCCCGGGAAAAACCAGGCGGCTTTTTGTTTTAACTAAATGCTACTTTTACTTTTAACGCTACTTTGACTTTTTAAACAGCCTGTAGTCTTTGGCAAAAACAGGCTCTCCCTTGTATTCAAAGGTCAAATCGGAGTAGTTTGTGACAACTTCATCGCCGTTGCCGTAGACGGTCAAAAATACGCCGTCGGCAAGCTGCTTGTGGTCGTCCATAAACTCCATCTGCAAGTAGGATACCTTCTGATACTCGTCGTACAGGGGTTTTACGTACTTTTGGATTCTCTCTTTTTCGAGCCAACCCCCGTAATATACAGGGCGCCCGCCAAACTCGGCGTGATGAAGCCGTATGTTCCGAGCATTTCGCTTCATGTTATTGCCAGTGTCGCTAAAGAACTGCTCGCTGGGAACTATGCCGTGATAGACAATTTGCCACACGGGCACAAACCTGTCGAAGGCCGGGTGCATTCTTTCGCTGTGGTTTATATAAAAGGCCCAGTCGAGATACTTTATGAGGTGGTCCATTCCGCACTCCGAGGTGAAGCCCCCGGTTAGGTCGCGGCCGTATTTCATTATCTTTAGGTACGCGTCGGCCCACTGTCTGCGGTTTAGCGGATGCTTGGGGTCATGGCAAATTCTGGGCGCTATCGCCGAGAGAACATCGACGTGCTGAAAGCCGTTGAAGCCCAATCGGTCGCGAATAGCCAGATAGTCTTTTTTCACGAACCTGTCAAATATCGCCTCCGGACACGGCGTATATGCCTTGCCGCCTGCCCAGCAGCCCACATACATAAGAGAGCCGTCCTTGCGCTTTGCTATGTAATCTTCGCTCCAGCAATCGGCTATTTTATAGGCGTCGGTGTGGTTGACGTGCGCGGAGATGTTGTAGCCGAGCTTCTTCGCCGTGGCAACCGTCTCCTTGAGCTTCTCCTCGCCGCCTGCTGCAGGCTCGACAGGGAAAAGCTGCGGATACCTGCCGTCGTGCCCCCTTATGTTCCAGCCAACTTCCTGTATGTCTACATAATCGCAACCGGCCGCTTTCAAATCTTTGATGGCTTGAGTTCCCTGCTCGAAAGTACATGCCAGATGCATAGGCAGCTCCGTCTCGAGAGTATAATCGGTGGGTATGCCCCTGCCATTTTTGTCGCGCGGGATAGGTTTGCCCCCGTGTGCAATCCTCAATAGTATGGATTTTGCCAGGCGCTCGAGCTTGGGATTACCCTTTATGCGCTCTTTCAACGGAACAACCTCGCCGCGATCTATCTGGTACTTGCGGTAAATCTTGGCCATGTCGGCGTACGTCGAGGAGCTGCCCAAGGGATAAAAATCCATAACGGCGTCCTCATACGCCGGCAACCCTTCCATGCGCTCGACCTCTATGCGCGGATACACCTTGTACTCGCCTTTATTCGCCTCGGCGCACATGCTCGTCTCAAGATTGAGCCCCTTCAAAATTACCGACCATGTCGCCCTGGGATTCTTCGCGCCAAAAAACGCATACGAATTCGTGCCGTTGCTGGATACAAAGGTCTTGTCGAGCTTGTACGTGCCCAAAAGATTGCGGGTGTTTATAAAATAGCCTTTCTCTCCCTTCTTTGCCTCCATTATGGGCATGAAGACGTTTATATACTTGAGGTCTTTCTCGGCGTTAATCTCGTCTTTGGAGACAACCAAACGCCAGGAACCGTCTTTCTGGTACGCGAGATCGCGCTCGAGATTCTTTGTCTTGCCGTCCTTATAGACGAAATTCAAAGTAGCCTTCGAATATAGCCCCTTGGAATCGTCCTTGCTTATAATCGCAGGATAATATTTTTCCTGGACAACCGCCTCCTTGGCAGGGCATCCCGTTTTGCACGGAGAACACCCCGAAAACAAAATGCCTGCCGCCATCAATAGATATGTAATGTACTTCATAGAATTGTATTATCTCATAGCTTTGAAATTTGAGCAAGTACAAAAATTTGATGGTAAAAAGAAGATTTTTAAACCCTTTCATTCATCAAACCTCAGCCATTGCCCAATAACGTTTCTTTGGCATTTATAAAAATAAAAAAGCCGCCCGAAAACCAGGCGGCTTTTTGTTTTAACTAAATGCTACTTTTACTGTTAACGCTACTTTGATTTCTTAAACAGCCTGTAGTCTTTGGCAAAAACAGGCTCTCCCTTGTATTCAAAGGTCAAATCGGAGTAGTTTGTGACAACTTCATCGCCGTTGCCGTAGACGGTCAAAAATACGCCGTCGGCAAGCTGCTTGTGGTCGTCCATAAACTCCATCTGCAAGTAAGATACCTTCTGGTACTCGTCGTATACGGGTTTGAGGTATTTATCGGTATTCTTCTTGCCCAACCATGTTTGCACGAATACCGGCCTGCCGCCAAACTCGGCGTGATGCAAACGTATCTTGGGCCAGCTCGATCTAACAGTATTATCGTTGTCGCTAAAGAACTGCTCGGTGGGAACTATGCCGTGGTAGACAATCTGCCATACGGGCACATATCTATCAAACATGATTGGAACAGTGTCGCCAAAGCAAATGTAGTAGGCCCAGTCGAGATACTTTATGAGGTGGTCCAGTCCGCACTCGGAGGTGAAGCCCCCGGTTAGGTCGCGGCCGTATTTCATTATCTTTAGATAAGCGTCGGCCCACTGCCTGCGGTTTAGCGGATGCTTGGGGTCATGGCAAATCCTGGGCGCTATCGCCGAGAGAACGTCGACATGCTGAAAGCCGTTGAAGCCCAATCGGTCGCGAATATCGAGATAGTCTTTTTTCGCGAACCTATCAAATATAGTCCCGGGGCACGGCGTATATGCCTTGCCGCCGGCCCAACAGCCAACATACATAAGAGAGCCGTCCTTGCGCTTTGCTATGTAATCTTCGCTCCAGCAATCGGCTATTTTATAGGCGTCGGTGTGGTTGACGTGCGCGGAGATGTTGTAGCCGAGCTTCTTCGCCGTGGCAACCGTCTCCTTCAACTTCTCCTCGCCGCCTGCCGCAGGCTCAACAGGGAAAAGCTGCGGATACCTGCCGTCGTGCCCCCTTATGTTCCAGCCGACTTCCTGTATATCTACGTAGTCAATCCCGGCTTCTTTTAGGTATTTTATCGCTTCGGTACCCTCCTGGAACGTACAGCGCAAATGCATAGGCAGCTCCGTTTCCGGAGTGTAGTCGGTGGGTATGCCCCTGCCTTTTTTGTCGCGCGGGATAGGCTTTGCACCGTGGACAATCCTCAACATTATCGATTTTGCCAAACGCTCGAGCTTGGGGTTGCCCTTTATGCGCTCTTTCAGCGGAACAACCTCGCCGCGATCTATCTGGTACTTGCGGTAAATCTTGGCCATGTCGGCGTACGTCGAGGAACTGCCCAAGGGATAAAAATCCATAACGGCGTCCTCATACGCCGGCAACCCTTCCATGCGCTCGACCTCTATGCGCGGATACACCTTGTACTCGCCTTTATTCGCCTCGGCGCACATGCTCGTCTCAAGATTGAGCCCCTTCAAAATTACCGACCATGTCGCCCTGGGATTCTTCGCGCCAAAAAACGCATACGAATTCGTGCCGTTGCTGGATACAAAGGTCTTGTCGAGCTTGTACGTGCCCAAAAGATTGCGGGTGTTTATAAAATAGCCTTTCTCTCCCTTCTTTGCCTCCATTATGGGCATGAAGACGTTTATATACTTGAGGTCTTTCTCGGCGTTAATCTCGTCTTTGGAGACAACCAAACGCCAGGAACCGTCTTTCTGGTACGCGAGATCGCGCTCGAGATTCTTTGTCTTGCCGTCCTTATAGACGAAATTCAAAGTAGCCTTCGAATATAGCCCCTTGGAATCGTCCTTGCTTATAATCGCAGGATAATATTTTTCCTGGACAACCGCCTCCTTGGCAGGGCATCCCGTTTTGCACGGAGAACACCCCGAAAACAAAATGCCTGCCGCCATCAATAGATATGTAATGTACTTCATAGAACTGTATTATCTCATAGCCTTGAAATTTGAGCAAGTACAAAACAAAAAGAACATCCTGCCGCGAATTCAATTATCAAACCTCAACCATTTCTCGTTAACGTTTTTTTAGCATGTAAAAAAAATAAAAAGCCGGCTAAAAAGCCGGCTTCTAAAAAGTAAATATGCTACATTAAAGCTTAATCGATTTCGACGCCTTAAACTTGAGAGCCTTTGAGGCCTTAATTTTGATTTTTTGATGAGTTTGCGGATTATAGCCGGTCCTCGCCTTGCGCTGAACTACAGAAAAAGTGCCAAAACCAATAAGCGCGACCCTTTTCTGCTTCTTGATGCCGCCCTTGATTGCCTCAATGACGGCATTCAACGCCTTTTCGGCGCATGCTTTGCTGACGTCTTTACCGAGTATTTTTTGGATTTCATCTGTTAGTTGTGCTTTATTCATGATATTATTGGTTCTTTTGTTTGCGGTTGTTTTATGTTGTTTGCCGTGCGAACTGGCATGGAAACTATCATCTTACAGAGAAACGTCAACCGAGCCTCGCAGACCCGACCCACAGTCCCATGCAGACGCAGACTACATTAAGTCGTTGATAGGTATTGTCAATAAGAAATCGATGTTTTTTTCGCTTTTTTTGCATTTTTATACTGAAGCTAAAATAAATGTCATTCACCATATAAAGTTGTAATCTCGGCGCCGTTCCAGGTGAATTGCAGCCGGCGCGCAATCGTTGTGTGCAGACGCGCTCACAGCCAACGCCAAAGCCCAAAATCGGTCCGAATGCCCGCCGGAATCCCGCGGCGAAAAAAATGTTATAGAACCGTTTAAACCAAACCCGCGGCACACCTTATGAAGATCTGCGATTATGTCGTTTTGGTTGGGAATGCGCAAAAGCGCCTGTTCAAAACGGTTCTTTAGCGGATAGGCCATGTCTTGTTTTGAATATTGGGTAAAGTTTACCTGCTGTATTCTTGCGCTGCCGTAGCGTGCGGCGGCGCGCTCGGCAAACTGGCGGCCTATACCCGTGGCGTCGATGCACGCGCGCCTGAGCGACGGATTGCTCAAATACGCGTACAGACGCGCCTCCTGCTCGGCAAACGGCGCATTCTTTACAACCTCGACCTCCCTGGTATACAGAACGTCGGCGGAACGCTCCAACAGCCAGAAAACGGTAAAATCAGACGTCCTGCCTATGTCGACACCCAGATATAGCGGATTTGCCTTGGAAGAAATTTCGCGCCAGTTCTTCACTTCTGGCGAATACAGGCACCTGCTTATAATCTCGAACGGCAAAAAGCGCTCGTCTTCGGCCGAGGGTATGCACATATACTCCTGCAAAAATGTAGACTCGTCGGCACAGGAACTTTTTATGTAGTCAAAGTATTGGGCGTTGTCCATATCCGCTATCGGGCTATCGGGGCCAATGGCGCGTTTTATCTTTGCCAAGAGCCCCTGGTCCAAAGCGTCCTCAAGCGTGACGCGGTGAAGTGATATCCCTTTGGGATTCCCGCCGTATCGCGCCTCTTCGACAAGTTTGTTAAAGAAACACTCCCTGCCCCTATGGGTCGAAATTATCTCCAAATTGCCGCCCCACGTTATGCCGGGCATCGATATTGCATAGAGCTTTTGAGGGTCGGGGTGCAGGGCAAATTCGTCGAGAACCCTGTCCCCGCGCTTCCCCGCCTGCGCATCGGGATTCGACGAAAGAGACCATATTCTCGAGCCGTCCGCAAATTCCAGCGATGATGAATCTACGCCGGAGAGTATTTCGCTGCCGGATAGTTCCTTGCAGGCCACATTCAATATTTCTGCAAATTTCCTGCAGTCCTGAATAAAGAGCTTGGCCTGAAGCTCGTCTCTGGAACTCACCCACGAGTCCCGCGGACGCACCGCACAGGCGTGGGTGCGCACAAGCTTGTAGGCGGTAGTCCAGCTCATTCCTATCTGGCGGGACTTTTCCATCAATTTTATCCTCGAATTGTCGCAAATCCATTTCTTCTGATAAGGCAAAAAAAAGCTGTCGCTTCTCATAGTAGTTTTAACGCGCTTTCTATATTTTTGATTGTCTCCTCAGATATGGCGCCGGAATGGCAAGCCTGGCCGGATGCTTTAATGTCCATGTTTGCAAGCTGCGAGCGCGAGGATACGAGCCGCTGAACCACGCTCGATAAAGTCCCCATCTCGGATGCGCCGATATCCGGAGTATTGCATAGGTAATCAAAGAGCATCTCAAAAAGTATGTCCACCGACGCGGACGCCGCGTCGACGCGCCCCCTGCAAATCTCTTCGGCGTTTGATTTGGCCTGTTTTATCCGCAGAATTTGAGCCTCGAGAGCGCCGCCTTTTGAAACCGCGGCGGCGGAATTTGCGGGGGAATCGCATCGGGCAGAAGATGCGTCGCAACCTGCGGAGTCTGGCGCGCCGGCGTTTAGCGCCTGGCCTTCCGTTTTCATGGGTGAGTGTATTTCGTCTTTTTCCGGCGAAGCCGCCTTTCTTGAGGTCGGCTTCGATCGCGCTTTTCGGGTGGTGCGCTTCTTATTGGGTGTCGTTTCTGGCATACTAAAACCCTCCGCTTTGAATGTAGTCGACACCCTCCGGCGTAATTCTCGTCCTCGTCTGGCTCGGCGATATTTTTGAGCTCACAAAGCGCACAAAACCGCGCTCGCACAAGTACTGGCACTGCCTTTTTAATTCTGCGCCGTCAACTTCAAACCCGCAAAGTTTTAACACCGAAAGCATGGATTCCTCGGGCATGCTCGCCGGATAGGCCGCCTCGAGCTGCGCCAAGATTGCGCGCCGTAATTCGTAGGGATCTTCATTCGTCATTTAATGTTCCTTTCCTTTAAAATCATTCTGTCTGTCTTTAGGGAAAGCTCGCTTATGCGCTGGTTCGCCGAAGAACACTGCGCTATGAGAGAGCTTATGTTTTGGGCATTGCTGCTTATCATTTGCCTCGTCTCGTTCATGGCCCGCAGCCAATATTTCGTCAAAGCGCGGTTCTCCTGGCGTATGTCGGCGCGCAGAACTCGCAGATCCTGGGAAAAGGCGCTTACGATTCTATCGATTTCATCGCGCACTTTTTCCATCTGCTCGCGCGTGGCGTACGTGAGCTTGGGATCGGGTTTTTCTTTCAGTTGATCGCGTATTTTCAAAACAAGATAGTACGCGCCAAGCAGCGATGTCAGCGACATCAGGCTTGTTCCTATTATTTCTGGATTGTCAATGTTCATACATATTAGCTTATATCATCATGCGCGGCGAACCTCAATAGACTTTTTGAAGTTTTGAAATATCGTATTGACTTTCGCCTGAATCCGAATAGAAACGCCCTTCATGAATAAGAAACTACCTATATTGCTCGCGCTGTTAATCGCCTTTTTTGTCTCGGCTTGCCTCTGCCAATCAAACGAGAGCGCCGCCTGTCCGCAGGCGACGCAGGCTCCCGCGAAAGACGCATGCGCGCCCAAAAGGCTGTTTGATGCGGACCTCGGCAACGCCGATTACAACAAGTCCGTCTGGAGCGTCGATAAAGACGGCGTAATGCGCGCCACTAAGGACGAGATTATATTTACAAAGCGCGACTATAAAAACTTCGAGCTCGAACTTGAGTTTAGGATTGAAAAAGAATCGAACAGCGGCGTGGTAATCTACTGCTCCGACACGAAAAACTGGATTCCCAATTCCATAGAAATTCAAATTGCCGACAGCTCAAGCCGCGCCTTCGGCAAGCCGTATTGGAATTGCGCCTGCATTTTCGGCCTTGTAAATTCGGAATTCGACACCCGCTTGAGCTACGGCCAGTGGCACAAGATGAAAATTAGGGCCGTCGGGCAAAAAATAGACGTTTGGCTAAACGGCAGGCACGCGAGCTCCATGGATATGTCAAAATGGACCGACAACGATAAAAATCCCGACGGTTCAACGATTTTGCCATGGCTTAGGGCCCGCAAAAAAGCGGAAATGCCCACCGTGGGCAAGATAGGCTTTCAAGGCAAACACGGCGGGGCTTCGACAGATTTCCGAAATATTTTTATAAAAGAGCTCTAAGCAAAACAAACTGCCCTATCCTTGTGCTGTTAAAGAAACGGCGCGCTAAAAGAACAAAACTGCGCCGCCGAGTAGGTGTATGGCCCGATGGCAAAGTGCCGCGGTAAATTCCTTTCGACGAGGGTCTCTTAAACCGTTTAAAAATTTTGCCTCTTGCGCTTGGCGAAATTTCTATTGGGTCGCGCCCGAACAGTGAGCGCGAGTTTGTATTGCCGGCTTTTTTTGAGCCCAAATGAGCTGTTGCGGGCACAAAAAAGGCGGGAATGCGAAAATCCCGCCGCGCATAAGGGAAAGGCCTACTTGTAAAGAGCCGTATCTATAGCCAGGCGCTTAATCTTGTACAAAACAACGCGCTGAGTCGTGCCCAAATACTTGGCCGCAGCCGTCGCATTGCCCTTGGTTACCTTGAGGGCGTTTACGATAAGCTCTTTTTCAAAAGAGGCCACCATTGCCTCGTAATTGCCCGTGCGCTCGGTCGGCGTTACTGACGACTGCGCCGTAGCCTCGGCCGTCTGCAGAGACGGCGGCAAATTGTAGCCGCTTATTACGTTGTCGGATGTGTTTAAGACGGCGTATTCCATGCAGTTTTCAAGCTCTCTTACATTGCCGGGCCAATAGTACGAGGTTATCATATTTATGGCCGGAGTCGATATGCGAAGAACCGTTTTATTGTGTATCTTGGAATATTTTTGCAGGAAGTACTCGGCCAAAAGTATAATGTCGCTTTTACGGTTTCGCAACGCGGGCATGTAGATGGGAAATACGTTTAAGCGGTAATAAAGGTCCTCCCTAAATGTTCCCTTGGCTATCATGTCCTCAAGATTGCGGCTGGTGGCCGCTATTATGCGCACGTCAACCTTCCGTTCGGTGTTTCCGCCGACCCGATAGAATGTGTGCTCCTGAATGAAGCGCAACAATTTAAGCTGCATAGGCAACGATATATCGCCTATTTCGTCGAGAAACAACGTACCTTTGTCGGCGAGTTCCGCCAGACCCACCTTGCGGTTGATCGCGCCCGTAAACGAGCCCTTCTCGTGGCCGAAAAGCTCGCTTTCTATTAGGCTTTCCGGAAGAGCGGCGCAGTTTACTATGATAAGGGGCTTGTCTTTGCGCTGCGAATTGTTGTGTATGGCCTTTGCCACGAGCTCCTTGCCCGTGCCAGACTCGCCCCTTATTAGAACCGTCGCGTTTGAAGCGGCCACTTTGGAAACCATCAGGTAGACCTTCTTCATATTGCTGCAGTTGCCTACGATTTCCGTCGGGCGCAATTTGTTTTCAAGTTCGAGCTTGAGTCGGTTGCTTTCCTCTATGAGCTGTTCCCGCTCCTGGTGGGCCAGATAGGCTGCAAATATGGCGTCGGCCATAATGTTTGATATTGTCTCCAACAGGTGGTAGTCGGCCTTCAGGTCGGTATATTCGTCGACGCGCCTGTCTATACTTATAGTGCCTATAACATCGTCTTGATGTATTATCGGCACGCATATGAAAGCCACGCTCTCGCCGGTTCGCGCTCCGGTCCGGTTGAGAAAATTTTTGTCTTTGGAAATATCCGGGACAATCCTTCCCTTGCCCTCCTGCGCGACGATGCCCGTAATGCCCTCCCCGACCTTATAGAGGCCTTTATCGACTTCGTCTTTGCTAAGTCCCTCCGAGGCGCTTATTACAAGGTGGTCCCCCTCTCGCAAGGTAACCGTTCCGCGCAACAAACCCATCTCGCTGTGCAAAATTTTCAACACCGCAGGCAGCATTTCGTCGACCGACGAACGCCTGGCCACAAGAACGCTTATCTTGTTTAGGACCGCAACTTCTACACTCAGGCTCATATATTATCTTTTAAACTATCCACACGCTACAATTAGTACTTTATAAGAGCCGATAGATACTTGTCGACCGAGACCGCGGCGTCTAGGCCCGACTTCGCCGCGCGAACGACCAGCGACGGTCCATTCACGCAGTCTCCGCAGGCAAAAACCCCGTCTATATTCGTCATTGCGTCTTTGCCGACGGCTATCATATTGCGCTCAGTCGAGCGTATGCCGAGGTTTTCGACTATGCCGTGCTTATCGACCCCGGTAAAGCCCATGCTAAGCAACACCAGCTCAGCCTCTATCTTAAATTCCTGCCCCGTCTTTTCGACGAACGACTTCGGCCTTCCCGAAGCGTCGAAAGACCATTCCAAGGGCACGAACGTTGCCGATCTGACCGACCCTCCCCTCGACTCAAACGATTTGACATTCACGCTCCAGAGCCTCGTGCAGCCCTCCAAGTGGCTGCTTGAGGTACGCTTCTGGTAAGGCCACATGGGCCACGGCGTGGAACTGTGCCTTTGCAACGGCGGCTCCGGCATAATTTCAACCTGCGTTACAGATTTTGCCCCCTGCCTGTTGGCCGTGCCGACGCAGTCGCTACCGGTATCGCCGCCGCCTATTACCAATACGCGCTTGTCTTTTGCGGATATGCTCAAGGCGTCTTTTTCCTTATTGTAAAAGCGTGTCTGAGAGCCGAGAAAATCGAGGGCAAAGTATATGCCTTCAGTATTGGCTCCTTTTACGGACGGAGCCAACCCCCTCGGAATCTGGGTCCCGACGCATATGCAGACAGCGTCAAACTTGCGGCGCAGATAGTCGGCCGAAATATCGGCGCCTATTTCAACTCCGCTTTCAAAGAGTATTCCGGAATTGCGCATTACGTCTATGCGGCGCTCTATTATCTGCTTTGAAAGCTTGAAATCGGGAATTCCGTAGCGCAGAAGTCCCCCGAAAGACTGGTTCCGCTCAAAAACAACAACCTCGTGGCCGCGCTTGCTGAGCGCGTCGGCGGCCGCAAGGCCAGAGGGCCCCGACCCGACGACGGCCACGCGCATGCCCGTCCGGCGCATCGGGCTGTACGGCTTCACATAACCGCATTCAAAGGCGTTTTCTATTATGCGATACTCGATTTTCCTTATGTTTACGGGCTTTGAGGGCATGCCTGCGGTGCAGGAAGCCTCGCAGAGAGCCGGACATACGCGCGAGGTAAACTCGGGGAAAGGCGAAGTCTGCTGAAGAATATTGTAGGCATCAAGAAGCCTATTTTCCCTGACGGCGGCGTTGAAATCGGGAATATCGTTCCCCAAGGGACACCCCGATCCGTGGCAAAACGGTATGCCGCAGTTCATGCACCGCGAAGCCTGAATCCGAGTGTCCTCGGGGCTCATTCTCACCTCTACCTCATTGAAGTCGCCCAGGCGCTCGGGGCGATACCCCAAGTCGAGCCTTTCTATATCCAAGAATTCTCTGGCCATTTTCGTACTTTCTCCCTAGCTCCTAAGCGTTTTTCTTGTTCAAAACATTGCGGTATTCGACGGGGAATACCTTGACAAATTTAGGCCTGTATGAGTTCCAATCCGAAAGTATCTCGGCGGCTCTCTTGCTGCCGGTCGCCTTCTGGAATTCCCCAATCAAGGCCATTAGCCTAGACTCGTCCTCCGATCCTTCGAGAATCGACTCCAAGTCTATGCTCTGCAAGTTGCACCTCATATCGAATCGGCCGTCGCTATCGAGCACATAGGCAAAGCCGCCGGTCATGCCGGCGCCGAAGTTGAAGCCGGCATCTCCCAAGCAAACTACGACGCCGCCGGTCATGTACTCGCAACAGTGGTCGCCGGCTCCCTCCATTACGAAAGTCGCACCGCTGTTTCTGATTGCAAAGCGCTCGCCTACCCTGCCGGAAAGGAATATTTTTCCGCCCGTGGCGCCGTATCCGATGACGTTGCCTGCTATTACATTGCTCGAGGCGTCGAATTTCGCCTCCTCGGGGAAACGCACCGTTATCTTTCCGCCGGAAAGCCCCTTGCCCAGATAATCGTTTGCCTCGCCCTCGAGGTTAAATGTTATGCCGGCGGCCAAAAATGCGCCGAAACTCTGGCCCGCAACGCCCTTGAAGTTCACTGTTATGGTATCCTCGGGCAAGCCCTTGTTCCCGTACTTTTTGGCTACGAGATTGCTAAGCATCGCCCCGGCGGTTCTGTCGCTGTTGCGTATTTGCGCCGAAATTTCAATTGGCTTGCCGCTGTCGATGTTGGCGCCGACCTGCGCGATGAGCGCGTTGTCGTAGGCCTGCGGCATGTCTCGGGGCGCTAGCCCTGCGGACTTGCGCGGCAAGGTCTCGTCGCCGACGCCTGCAAAAATCTGGGAGAAGTCGAGATTCTTGGCCTTCCAGAAGTTTATTGCATGCTCGGTCTCCAAGAGATCCGTTCTGCCGACCGCCTCGTCGAGCGAATGCAAGCCCAAGCTAGCCAAAATCTCGCGGACTTCCCTTGCTATGAAGAGCAGGAAGTTCTCCACGTGTTCGGGTTTGCCCTTGAAGCACTTTCTCAACCTCGGATCCTGCGTGGCCACGCCCACAGGGCATGAATTGTCATGGCACTTGCGCATCATCACGCAGCCAAGCGTAACCAAAATAGTGGTTGCAAAACCGAATTCCTCGGCGCCCAAAAGCGCTCCGATAACGACGTCGCGCCCAGTCTTGAGCTGGCCGTCAACCTGTATGCGAATCTTGTCGCGCAGTCCGTTGAGGCGCAGAGTCTGCTGCGCTTCGGCGATGCCCAATTCCCACGGCATGCCGGCGTACTTTATGCTGGTAAGAGGCGAAGCCCCCGTACCGCCGTCATGGCCGCTTATAAGCACGACGTCGGCCTTTGCCTTTGCCACGCCCGCGGCGACCGTGCCGACACCGACCTCTGAAACGAGCTTGACAGATATGCGCGCATCCTTGTTGGCGTTGCGCAAGTCGTATATAAGCTGGGCGAGGTCCTCTATGGAGTATATGTCGTGGTGCGGCGGCGGCGAAATAAGCGTCACGCCGGCAGTCGCATGGCGCACCCGCGCAATGATTTCATTGACCTTATAGCCCAACAGCTGGCCGCCTTCGCCCGGCTTTGCGCCCTGGGCTATCTTGATTTGAAGCTCCTTGGCATTTGCCAGATACTCGGCAGTGACGCCGAAGCGTCCGCTGGCCACCTGCTTGATGGCGCTTGAAGTGTTCCGGTCTGTGCCCACGGTCTTAAAGCGCGCCGGATCTTCGCCGCCCTCGCCGCAGTTGCTCATGCCGCCGAGGCGGTTCATGGCTATGGCTATCGTCTCGTGGGCCTCCGGGCTAATGGAGCCGAAGCTCATAGCGCCGGTGACAAAGCGCCTTACAATGCTGCGCTCGTCCTCGACCTCTTCGATCGGAATCGGGGTTGTCTTTGCAAACTGGAATAGGCCGCGCAGCGTGCACAGATGGTGCGACTGGTCGTTGATAAACTGCGCGTACTCGCGGTACTTGGCCTCGTCGCCCTCGCGGACGGCCCTCTGCAGCAGAGTAATTGTCTGCGGAGTCCACAAGTGGTGTTCGCCGTTCTTGCGGAACTTGTATTTGCCAATGTTCTCCAATGAATGTTCGTAATTGGGCTGCGGATAGTGGCTGTTGTGGTAGCGCTCCAAGCACTCGGCCGCAATCTCGGGCAAGCCTATTCCGCCCACTCTCGAGGCCGTCGGGGCAAAATATTTGTTTACAAGCTCCTTGCCCAACCCGATAGCCTCGAAAACTTGAGCCTGCCGGTAGCTGCGCAGAGTCGAAATACCCATCTTTGACATAACCTTCAAAAGTCCCTTGCACAGGGCCTTTATGTAGTGGTCGACGGCCGTAGCCGCGTCGACCTTTGTTATGCGGCCGCTTTCCACCATGTCGGCTATCGTCTCGAAGGCAAGATACGGGTTTATAGCGGTTGCTCCATATCCCAAAAGCAAGACTATGTGCGAAACCTCGCGGGCCTCGCCGGTCTCGGCTACTATGCCCGCCTTGGTGCGCAGATTCTTTTCTATGAGCCTGCGGTTGACCGCCGCCACAGCCAAAAGCATAGGTATGGGAACCCTGCCATAGTCGAGATTCTTGTCGCTTATAATAATTACGCACTTGCCAAGCCGTACGGCATCTTCGGCCTTCTGGCACAATTCCTCAAGAGACTTTTCAAGCCCCGCGGCACCCTCCACCGCCGAAAATTGCGCCACTATGCGCTCGGCCTGCAAATAGGGAACTTTCGAGGCGCACAGGCACGAAACGTCGCGGTTTGCCAAAATGGGATGAGGCAGCTTTAACATTCTGCAGTGCTCGGGCACGTCGACTAGCGTGTTGCCCTGGGAACCTATGTATGTCATGGTGCTCATAACCAGCCGTTCCCTTATCGGGTCTATAGGCGGGTTTGTAACCTGCGCGAAGAGCTGCTTAAAGTAATCGTAGAGCAACTGCGGCTTTTCCGAAAGGACTGCGAGGGCGGCGTCGTTGCCCATTGAACCGACGGGCTCCACGCCGTTTTCGGCCATCGGGCGCAAAACTATGTCGAGATCCTCGGCCGTATAGCCGAAAAGCTTCTGGCGCTGTATCAAGTTTTTGCCAACTGTCGGCTCTGGGACGGACTCGAATATGCCGCTTAGCTTGATCATGTTTTCGTCGACCCAACGCCTGTAGGGCTTCTCGCGCGCTATGAGCGTCTTAATCTCGGTATCCTTGACAATCCTGTGGTTTTCCATGTCGAGGTATATCATCTGGCCAGCGCCGAGCCGGCCGTGCTCGACGATGCTTACATCGCCGTAGTCGTACACGCCCTCTTCGGAAGCCAGGACGAATGTGCCGTCCTCGCCCCTGGAATACCTGGCCGGGCGCAAACCGTTTCTGTCGAGAAGAGCGCCCGCGTTTACGCCGTCGGTAAACGCCAGCGCCGCAGGCCCGTCCCAAGGCTCGGACACGCACGAATTATATTCGAAGAAGCCGTGTATATCCTTGCTTACGTCAAAGCTGTTGCCCCAGGCCTGGGGAACGAGCATGAGCATTGTATGCGGCAGGCTCCTGCCCGCAGAATAGTAGAGCTCTACGGCGTTGTCTAAGCAGGCCGAGTCGCTCTGGTTTTCGCGAACCGCCGGCAAGATCTTGGAGAACTCGCCGTTAAACAAGGGCGAATCAAAACTGTTTTGGCGCGAACGCATCTGGTTTAGATTGCCTCGTAGAGTATTTATCTCGCCGTTGTGGGCCAAATAGCGGAACGGCTGGGCCAGCTGCCAAGTCGGGAAAGTATTTGTAGAATAGCGCTGGTGTATGATTGCAAGGGCGCTTTTAAATGACTCGTCGGCCAAATCGGGAAAGAATCCGCGCATTTGGGGAGCGTTTAACAACCCCTTGTAAACCACCGTGCGGCACGACAAGGAGCATATATAAAAGGTGTCTCCGGCATCGGTCTTGCTTTCAACGGCATTTTCAATGACCCTGCGCAAAACGTAAAGCTTGCGCTCCAAATCGGCAGTGTTGGCATACTCGCCCAGAGGCTTCAAAAACACCTGCTCTATCGTCGGCATAGACTTCAACGCTATCTCGCCCAAAACAGACGGATCCGTTGGAACTATGCGGCGGGCTATTACGCAAAAGCCCTCGGAAGCGGCGCATTCGTCGAATATTTGCGTGCACCTGGCGGCAAGCTCGGGCTCCCTCGGAAGAAAATTCATGGAAACTGCATACTTGCCAAGCTCGGGCAGTTCTGCAATTCTGCTTCTAAAAAATTCGTCGGGAATCTGAACTAATATGCCCGCCCCGTCGCCGGTTTTACTGTCGCCGCCGACTGCTCCGCGGTGCATAAGTCTCTCGAGTATTTTTATACCGCCCTCAACAATATTGTGCCTGACGCGCCCGTTGATGTCGGCAATCATGCCGACGCCGCAAGCGTCGTGCTCGTTCTTCGATTCATACAGCCCCTGGGGCTGCGGATAGTATGTCTTTCTCGTATTCTGCATAACGACTATATTTAAAGTTACCTGTTTATGTAGCAGATTTTGTGCCAATTTTGTCGCATTATTTATAATATATTGACTATCAAAATAATAAACTTATCACATCAATTTTATCACAAGTCGGCGCCTAAACTGCGAGAGCGTCATGCTACAATTTTGTAGCAATACTGCTTATTGCAACATTTTTGTCACTACATTTTTGTAGTGATATGTATTTATGCTGCGAAGCGACAAAAACACAAATATGTATTGCTTTTCAAGCAAAAATGGACAGCATTGCATATATAATAGTGTAGGGGTGCCGCAAGAGGCGTAAATAGCACGTTTTGGCGAGCGTGTTTTATACTCTGGCACGATTTCTGCTTAAATGAGATGCAGTATCACACTGATTATTTCAAAACAGTAAAGGTAAATTGGAAATATGAACGCAAGAAAGACAGCATTGGCAAAAATCAATGAGGATTCCAAGTACGTATCGGACTTGTCGAAGCCTTACGATGTTGACAACGAATACGGGACCGATTCCTTCAGTATAAGGGCCATGGGAGACTACCTTTCAAAGCCAATATACAAGAAGCTATTGGAGACCATTGAAAAGGGAGTTCCGCTGGATCCCGCCGTGGCCGACGACGTCGCGCATGCGATGAAGATTTGGGCAATGCAGAAAGGCGCCACCCACTATACGCACTGGTTCTTCCCCCTGACGGGCACGAGCGCCGAAAAGCACGACTCGTTCATAGAGCCGGCAAGCGACAGCAAAGCAATTACGAGGTTCTCGGGCAAAAATCTAATCATGGGCGAGCCCGACGCCTCGAGTTTTCCCTCTGGCGGCCTGCGTTCGACATTTGAGGCGCGCGGCTATACGGCGTGGGATCCTACGAGTCCTGCTTACATAAAGAGAGTCGGCGGCGTGGCGACCCTTTGCATACCTACCGTATTTCTTTCCTACACCGGCGAAGTTCTCGACAAAAAGACGCCCCTGCTTCGTTCCATACAGGTATTGGGTAAGCAGGCGCGCAGGCTTGTCAAGTGCTTTGGCCTTAGCGCAGATTCCAAGGTTTCGGTGACATTGGGAGCCGAACAGGAATACTTCCTAATAGACAAAAATTTCTATCTGTTGCGCCCCGACTTGATGGAGACCGGCCGCACGCTTTTTGGTTCGTTGCCGCAGAAGCACCAGCAGTTGGAAGACCACTATTTCGGCCAGATTAAGCCGCGCATCCTGAACTTCATGCACGATGTCGACTTGGAGCTCTGGAGGGTTGGCATTCCTGCAAAGACCCGCCACAACGAGGTCGCGCCCGCCCAGTTTGAGATTGCCCCGGTGTTCGAGGAGCTCAATCTGGCTACCGACCACAATATAATGATGATGGAAATCTTGCGCAACACGGCCGAAAAGCACGGCTTGGCCTGCCTGTTGCACGAGAAACCTTTCGCGGGCATAAACGGTTCCGGAAAGCACAATAACTGGTCAATTTCCGTGGGCGACCGCAACCTGCTCAACCCCGGCACGAATCCGCATGAAAACGCCCTGTTTATGACGGCTCTATGCGCGGTAATCGAGGCTGTCGACAAGCACAGCGACCTGCTCCGCTCGGCTACGGCCGGCGCCGGCAACGACCACCGTTTGGGCGCGAACGAGGCTCCGCCGGCCATAATCTCCATCTTCCTCGGAGAGCAGTTGGCAGACATAATCGACCAAATTGAAGGCGGCGGCGCGAAGTCGTCGAAGAGCGGAAAGATGCTAAAAATAGGCATAGACACCCTTCCCCCGCTCTCTTGCGACGCCACAGACCGCAATAGGACGAGTCCGTTCGCATTCACTGGCAACAAATTCGAATTCCGCGCCGCGGGCTCTTCGCAGTCTTGCTCGACGCCGAACATCGTATTGAACACCATAGTCGCAGAAGCCTTTGACGAGATTGCCACGAAGCTTGAAAAGCTCTCTCCGGAGAACTTCCACGACGGTCTGCAGAAGATTCTCCAAGACATTGTCAAGAAGCACAAGAGGGTAATATTCAACGGCGATGGCTACAAGGAAAATTGGAAAGCCGAGGCTGCAAAGCGCGGTCTGCCCAACCTTGCCACGACGCCCGAGGCGCTCAAGCCGCTCATCGACCCGGCGAACATTGCGTTCTTTGAAAAGTACGGGGTATTTAACGAATGCGAGTTGAAGTCGCGCTATGAGGTCTTCATGGAGGAATACGAAAAGAAGATCCAGATTGAGGCGGCGCTGACTCTGCAGATTTCAAAGACGACAATCTTGCCGGCGGTTGTAAAGTACGCGAAGACACTCGGCGATGCTGCGGCCACGTTTATCGCGGCCAAGATCGACAACCCGATTGCTGAAAGCTTCAAGGTGTACTCCGAACATGTCACGAACCTTGTACAGGCCAACAGCAAGCTCGAAAAGGTTCTGGCGGACAAAATGGAACCCAAATACAAGATAGAGGCCATGAACGCCGTTCGAGCCGCTGTCGACACGCTCGAGAAGGAAGTCGACGACGATCTCTGGCCGCTTCCGAAGTACTCGGAAATGCTCTTCGTCTACTAAAAGTAAATCTGATTCATACCAACTATGGGGAAAGGCTGACAAGCCTTTCCCCTTTTTTGCGTGTCCTTATCAGGCTTAGCAAATTTACCGCGCCCGATTTTGCGCCGAAAATTTTCAAATATTTAATCAAAGCGCGCCAATATGTTTAGGTTAACAGTTTGCGGATTGATGTCGGTTGCGCTTGTGGGCATTTGCCCGTTTTTTTTACTAAAGACTCAAATTTGAGCGCAGTTTATGGCCAAAATTGACGACTGACAATACTGCAAAGAAAATTGCGCAAAGCATTTTTTGCAAAGAAAACTTTTGAGATGTTTTTACGGCGCGAATACGGTGCGCTAAAAAATAAATGGCCCGATTAAGCAACGGCTTTATATTGCGGCAATGTGGCTATCTTTTTCATTTAAAATTTCGCGCGCCTTGACAACGGTGGAAAAATTGGCCAGATTATCGGAAATGCAAGAGCAAAGAACAGATAAAAAGACGGCGCCGGAATGTCCGTTTGCGCCGCTTGCGCCCTCCTACCTGGTCAGGGACAAAGAATTTTTCATGAAACATGCCTACAACCAGGCGTTAAAGGCCTGGAAAGAATCGGAAGTGCCGGTAGGCGCTGTGATAGAGATGAATTCGCAAATTGTAGCATTTGCCCACAACATGGTAGAAACCACAAAAGACCCCACCGCCCACGCCGAAATTTTAGCCATTAGCCAGGCGGCGGCAAAACTCGGAGACTGGAGGCTAAACGAGTGTACTCTTTACGTAACGAAAGAGCCCTGCCCGATGTGTTCCGGGGCGTGCGTGATGGCGCGCTTAAAAAAGGTAGTTTACGCCGTGCCGGATCCGAAGATGGGATTTCTCGGAGGGGCCTTGAAAATCCACGAAGTTCCGACTCTCAACCACCACCTTGAAGTTGAATGCGGAGTGCTCGCCGAACAATGCCAACAAATGATAAAAACATTCTTCATGTTAAAGCGAAAATCGGCGGAAAATGCAGACGTATGTTAAACAAAAAACACATAATAAAAGTTGACAATAAGTTAATGCGATACCAAGATATCCTTTTTAAGATAAAAAATCAGAAACCCAAAAGAGAAAGTTAATGGCAGATAGCGTAGTAGAAGTCGAGGGAAAGGTAGTATCGGTTCTCCCCGGAACTATGTTCAGAGTGGAGATAGCAAACGGGCACCAGGTGCTCGCCCACATATCCGGAAAACTCCGCAAGAACTTCATAAAACTGACCGTGGGCGACCGGGTTAAGATGGAGATGACTCCTCAAGACTTGGGCAAGGCGCGAATTGTTTACAGAATGAAGAACGTCGAAACGCCCAGGGCGATGCCCATAAGGAGTTTTGGTCCGCGCCACAAATAAAATTTCAATAAAAATGACAGCCGGCAGGTACAAGGTAACATTGGCTGTCTCGGTGGCGTTGGCGCTCGCATGCGCGGGCGTTAGCTTGTGCGTGGGCAGCGTAGATATAAGCCCGCGCGATATTCTCGGCATCTTGGGAGGCTCGAAAGAAGGCGCCGAGAGCGTGATTGTAATGCAGTTGAGACTCCCCCGCATAGTGGCGGCAATACTTACGGGCATGAGCCTTGCCCTGGCAGGCTGCGGGCTGCAAAGCGTATTTAGGAATCCGCTTGCCGAGCCGTCGATTACGGGAGTCTCCGCGGGCGCTTCGCTCGGAGCGGTAATAGCAATAATGTTTCTTAGCGGAACTTTTGCCCTGCAAATATGCGCATTTGCCTTTTCGGCCTTGGCGAGCTTGCTTGTCTGCGCAATCGGAACAGACTCGGGCAAGGTAAACCCAACCTACACCCTTTTAGGAGGCATAGCAGTAAACGCGCTCTGCGGGGCATTCGTCGGGCTTTTTATGTACGCCACGCGCGAAAGCGGTCTGAAAAGCTTCGTCTTCTGGGCGCTCGGGAGTTTCGACAAGTGCGACTGGGACACGGTGCTTGTCTGTATGGCGATATCGCTGCCGACATACGCTATAATGTTTACGCAAAGCAAGAATTTAAACGCCCTTCTGCTTGGCGACAGGCAAGCCTTTAACATCGGCGTAAACGTGAGGAAAACGCAATTTTTGGTAATAGCATCGGCGGTTGCAATGACATCGGCATCTGTTGCAATATGCGGGACAATCGGCTTTATAGGCCTTATAATACCGCACGTAGCGCGCATGCTGTGCGGCTCGGACAACCGAAAAACAATGCCTGTTTCGGCGGCGCTCGGCGCCGCGCTTGCAGTCTGCGCCGACTTGACCGCAAGGGCCGTATCTCCCAACGATCCCATTCCCATAGGCGTGTTGACCGCTTTGCTGGGCGCCCCGTTTTTTGTGTATATTTTGAGAAAGACCCGCACAAATGCTTGAGATAATAGACGTCAGTTTTTCGTACGGCAAAAGCGAGATTCTAAGCGGCATAAATATGAGTATATCGCGCGGGGAATTCGTCGCTGTTTTGGGAGTCAACGGAGCGGGCAAAAGCACGCTGGTAAAGATAGCAAGCGGGTACCTAAAGCCGCAAAAAGGAGACGTGAGACTCGGCGGCAAAAGCGTATTCGAATACTCGCCCAAGGATCTGTCTTTGTTGCGCGCTGTTCTCGAGCAGGAAACGAATATGGAATTTGACTCGAGCGTACTGGAAACGGTCGCGCTGGGGCGCTTTTCGATGTCGGGCTTCTGGGGCATGGACGGCCAGTCTCTGAAGATCTCGAAGGAGGCACTTAAGATAGTGGGCTTGGAGGGGGCTGAGGAAAAGATGTACATGTCGCTCTCCGGCGGGGAGAAGCGCCGCGTTCAGCTGGCGCGCGCAATAGCCCAAATTTTGCACGAGCCCGAAGGGAAGCTGCTGCTGCTTGACGAGCCTACGGCAAACCTCGATCCGGCAAGGAGCCTGCAGACGATGTCTATATGTTCGAAACTGTGCAAAATGGGCGCTTCGTGCATGGCCGTCGTGCACTCGGTAAACTTGGCGCTTGCCTACGCGGGAAAGACGCTAATGCTTAAGGATTCAAAAATATTTAAATTTGGCGATACTGCGGATGTTATCACGAGCGAGAACGTCTCTCAATTGTACGGCCTCGACTGCCAAATTTTGGGCGATTCTGCAAAAACTGTCGCCCTCTCCCTGCATCAGAAAGCTCTATCACATTGAGTGTTGAATGCTTATGCCCGGCCGAGTTGACTTGACAAAGCCGGCGGAACATAAATACTATAGAAGAGAAATGGACAGACTGCACGCATATTGGCGCATACCCTACATTGAGGCGCCCAAAGATCAAAAGGGCAACGGCCATGAAAATCCGTTTGTGGAGATGGCCAAATCCGACGATTTAAAAAAGTACCATATTTTGTGGAAGGGAAAATACTCTTTCATCGTCATGAACAAATATCCGTACAACTGCGGACATTTGCTAGTGTTGCCGCTGAGGGAAGTCTCCGACATAGAAAAGCTCGAAGGCGCGGAAAAGGCGGAGTTTTTCGACGCGGTGATAAAGGCCAAGAGAATTTTGCGCAAAGCCATGAACCCCGACGCCTTCAACGTGGGATTTAATCTCGGAGCCAAAGCGGGAGCTGGAATACCCACCCACCTGCACTGCCACGTAGTTCCGCGCTGGGACGGCGATACTAATTTCATGCCCGTCATAGCCGACACGCGCGTTCTGCCCCAGGCGATGGACACGCTATGGGAAAAGCTCATAAAATATGCCGACGAATAAGACAATGGAAAAGCTGCTGACATACGACGATCCCAAACAATTGGCCGAAGCCTACGGAAACCAATTTGAAAACATAGAGCTTGCCGAAAAGAAACTAGGCGTCTCAATCACCACCCGCGACGGCTGGATAAAGTTTGAGGGAGCCGACGACAAGGTCGAAGAAGCCGCAAAGTTTTTCGACATACTTGCCAAAGCCCGCAAGCAGGGAATAAGAATACGCACTCCCGACTTTAAAAATATGCTCTCAAAGGCCGCTTCGGGCAAGATGGCCGAGATTGTCGAGGTGTTCGAGAACCCGATAGTAATAAACCTCAAGCGGCGCAGCATAGTTCCAAAGAACATAAACCAGAAAAAGTACCTCAAGTTCATAGGCAAAAACGACATAGTATTTGGCATCGGGCCCGCCGGCACAGGCAAGACTTATCTGGCCGTGGCCGCCGCGCTGAAGGCGCTTCAGGACAAGGAGGTCGAAAAGATAATTCTTACGCGCCCGGCGGTCGAGGCCGGGGAGGCGCTGGGCTTTCTGCCCGGAGATCTGCAGGAAAAGCTGCTGCCCTACCTTACGCCGCTGTATGATGCCATGTACGACATGCTCGGCTACGAGGAGACGGCAAAGCTCATAGAGCGCAACGTAATCGAAATAGCGCCGCTTGCCTACATGAGGGGTCGCACGCTTGCAAACGCCTTTGTAATTCTCGACGAGGCGCAAAACACAACGATAGAGCAGATGAAAATGTTCCTTACGCGCCTCGGGGAAAACTCGCGCATGATAGTAACCGGAGACGTCACGCAGATAGATTTGCCTCGAAGCAAGACCTCTGGCTTAAAACACGCGATGAAGGTGCTCGAGGGCATAGAAGGCATAAAGCTGTTTTACTTTGAAGCCGGCGACGTGGTTCGCCACAGGCTCGTCACAAAAATCATAGAAGCTTACGAAAGAGCGCCGAGGGAAAATGCTAGAAAGCTATAGATTAAAGCGCGCAAGGCGCCTCAACGAGATTCCGATAGCAAATTTCGCCCAGAAGCGGAAGACCGAGCGTCTGGCGATATCGTCGGTGGTCGTGCTGATGTCGATTATAGTCTATTCGATATGTTTTGCCTGGCGCGCGCCGGTAATTCCGTCGACGTTCAACAAGAACACTCTATACCACATAGTATCGACGATAGAATTCTCCTACGCAAGCGATCTGCTGACGCAGCAGCGCAGAGATCTCAACGCCGCGCGCGTGCCTCCGCTTTACAAGGTAAACGAAAACTCTCTAAACAACGCCACCGAGCTCAACAACAAGCTGATTGCGTTTTTCAACGACAACCAGATAGGCTACGAGGCGAGCGTAAAGGACGGCAAACAAGCGAAATTTCTCGACGAAATATCCGCGTCGCTGAGGCGTTCCACATACTTTGAGATAGCGCCCCAGGACATATCTTACATATACGCCAACGCCTCGGAAAAGGAGCGCGAAGGGCTTTTTAACAGGGCGATTTTCAGCGTCAGGAACGTTCTCTCCGACGGCGTGTACCAAGATAACGACAAAATTTTTGCCGAGAGCCACGATCTGCTGACTCCGCCGCAAGAGGCCTCAAAAACCCAGAAGCGGGCCGTCAGCGAAACGACGGCGCGCAAAATGCTTATGGAGAGGCTAAAAAAGCTGGGAGTCAGCGGCGATATGGCGATGGTGCTCTACCGCATATTCAACCAGTGCATAATACCCAATATAGAGTTTGACGCCGCCAAGACAAACATGCTCAGGAACAGGGCCCGTGCCGAAATAAAGCCCGTAATAGTAAAGGTGCGCGAGGGAGAGACCCTTGCCGACAACGACTCCATAAACTCTCCGCTTGTAAAAGAAAAGATGCGCGCCTACAAAGCCGAGATACAAAAGCGGGGCGAATCCGACATAGCAAACTCTCCAAAGGCTGTAAATTTCCTGCTGTGCGTGCTGATGATGACGCTTGCGGCCCTGTTTATAATAATAAGCAAGACCCAGAGGAATAAACGCCCTGGAACGATATTGATTTTTTGCCTGCTGCTTATAGCCGACCTGCTTTTGCAGCGCTTTATAATCGGTTGGGCCAACGCCAGCGTATGGGACGAGACTACAACCGCGCTGCAAATTCTAATTTACGCCATTCCCGTCATCATAGGCCCGATAATACAGGCGCTGCTTTTCGGCTCGTACCTGGCATTTATCATGGCGATATTGGTGTCGATGCTCTCGACGCTGATGTTGGCGGAGCCTCCGGCGTTTTTTGTGGTTTCGCTGGCCTCGTCGGTGGTGGCCATATACATATGCGACGGCGCGCAAAACCGCTACAGGGTGATAATAGCCGGAGTTGTATACGGGTTGGTGGCGGCATTTTCGTGTCTGCTGATAGGCATGTTCTCCGGATTCCCGATGATGATATACGGGCAACAGGCCATAGCGGCGTTCCTGGGAGGGTTGATATCGAGCATAGCGGTGCTTGGCGTGCTGCCGATAGTCGAAACCATATTCAAGTGCAATTCAAACATATCGCTGCTTGACTATACTGATTTAAACAACAAGAAGGCGCGCCTGTTAAAGTTATTGCAAATAAACGCGCCGGGGACGTACCACCACAGCGTAATGGTATCCTACGTCGCCGAAGCGGCCGCGCAGGCGGTGAAGGCGAACTCTACAATCTGCAGAGTCGGCGCCCTCTACCACGACATAGGAAAGCTCTCAAAGCCCGAGTTTTTCTCGGAAAATCAGCGCGACAAGAACCCGCACGACATGCAAAATCCGTCGATGAGCGCGCTGATAATAAAAAACCACGTACCGGAAGGGATAGCGGCCGCCGAGGTGGAGAAGATGCCCCGCCAAATAATAGACGCCATAAGCCAGCACCACGGCACGTCGATAATCTCGTACTTTTTCTCAAAGGCAAAAGCCAAGGCCGGTGCCAAGGCCCTATACCCGGAGGAGCTCGACAAAATCCTGAGGGAGGAAGGCATAGAGGAATCTATGTACCGCCATGAAGGCAGGAAACCGCAGACGGTTGAAAACGCGATAATAATGATAGCCGACTCTTGCGAAGCGGCGTCGCGCTCAATGAAAGTCGTCACGAAGCACGGCATTGAAACGCTCGTAGAGGCCATAGTAAAGGGCAAAATGACGGACGGGCAGTTTGACGAGTGCCCGATTACGGTAAAACAGCTTTCAAAGATAAAGAAATCGGTGTCGCGGACGCTGCTGAGCATGCTGCACTCGAGAGTAGACTATAAACAGCAATGAATACAAAATATCCGGTAAGCGAAATTGTTAAAATATTTGCCAATCCCGAAGTGGAGGGCGAGGCATCTGTGGAGATATCGGCCATAGCAAGCCTCGAAAAGGCAACTCCCTCGGATTTGAGCTTTTTGGGCAATAAGAAATACGCCCATGAAGTTCCGCATACAAAGGCAGGCGCCGTGCTGTTGCCGCGCGACTACACAGGCGCCCTGCCCGAAAAATCGACGATTATACGCGTCGACAATCCCTCGGCGGAGCTCGCAAAGCTCGGAGCGATAGTTGAGAAGGTTCTCTGGCCCGAAATAAAGCCGTCGATACACCCGAGCGCTACGGTTGACGCGAAGGCGCTTATAGGCAAGGGCGTGTATTTGGGCCCGAATGTGGTAGTCTGCGAGGGCGCCGAGATAGGAGACGGGTGCGTGCTCTTGGGCAACAACTACGTAGGGCGCTTTGCGAAAATAGGCGAGCGTTCGACGATAATGCCCAACGCCGTCGTAATGGATTACTGCCAGCTCGGCAAGCGCGTCAGGCTTCAGCCCGGCGCCGTAATAGGCTCCGACGGGTTCGGATACGAACTAGTAAACGGGGTGCACGTAAAGGTTCCCCAGACGGGGAAAGTCGTTCTGGAGGACGACGTGGAAATTGGAGCCAACACGTGCATAGACAGGGCGCGCTTTGACAAGACGCTAATCGGCGCCGGTTCAAAAATAGACAACCTCGTCCAGATAGCCCACAATGTAGAAATAGGCCGCGGCACAATAATAGTCTCGCAAGTGGGCATATCCGGAAGCACGCACATAGGCAACTATTGCGTATTCGGCGGACAGGTTGGCGTGGCCGGGCACCTGAAGATTGCCGACGGAGTTATGATAGGTGGCCAAAGCGGAGTCAACGGCGATATAGTTCCGCCGGCAGACCACCCGAAAGGCAAGCCATACGTGGTGCGCGGAACGCCTCCGAGGCCGTACCTTAAGGCCCACAAAATCGAAGTGCTGGTGGGCAGACTAATAGAGCTATTTGACAGGGTAAAGGAATTAGAAAAAAAGCTCGGTCTAAAAGGGAAAACTTTTTAGCGCGCGAGAACGCGCGCCCAATAAAACCGCCTGCGCTAAACGGAGCGGCGGTTTTTACGGATGCGATCAGGCCGTCTCGAAAGTCTAGACATACCTTACGCGCAACCAAATTCCCCCTAATCTTCAAGGCAAAAAAGGCTCTAAATGAAACGCGAATTGGCGCCAAACGGCGGAATTAGTTTTCTTCTGCTTGCGGGATTGTCGTTTGCGACGGCGGTTTCAGTGGCAAACTGCTATTACAACCAGCCGCTGCTTGAAACCATAGCGCAAAGCCTGGGCGTCAGCAGGCTATGCGCAAGCGCAATAGCCGCGCTCACGCAGGCCGGATACGTCGCGGGATTGCTGTTTATAATTCCGCTAGGCGATATGTTTTCGCGGCGGAAAATAATACTGACAAATTCGCTCGTGGCGGCCGCCGCGCTTATTTGCATAGGAATTTCCACAAATGTCTATTCGGCATGGATTGCCTCATTGATAGCGGGGGCGGCGTCGGTAATGCCGCAATTTTTCATACCGCTTGTGGCTTTGGATTCAACCCCGGAATACAAGGTCAGAAACGTGGGCATTGTCCAGGCGTCGCTGCTGGTAGGCATATTGGCCTCGAGAATATTCAGCGGCCTGCTGGCCGATGCGTTCGGCTGGAGGAGCGTCTATTTCGCGGCGGCGGCTATGATGATAATATGCTTTGCATTGATGTTTAAAATACTGCCGGATCAGCAGGCTGTCGCGGCAAAGAGCAAATATGCGGACATGCTCAAATCGCTGTGGACCCTTTTAAAAAAATATCCCTATCTTCGATTTGCCTCTATTAGGGCCTCGCTTTCATACGGCTCGTTTTTTGCCCTCTGGAGCACGCTGTCATTTAAGATGAAACAGCCGCCGTTTTTCGCCGGCGACGACATAATCGGAGCACTTGGGCTTTGCGGCCTCGCCGGAGCCGCGACTGTCGTATTTATAAGTTCATACATCTACAAATACGGCGCAAAAATATTTTCCGCGATAGGCGCCGTTGGGATAATTCTATCGTGGCTAGCCGCTTTAATCGGCCACGATAATTACGCCTGGATAATATTTGCAATATTGGTGCTAGATGCAGGCATGCAGTGCATACACCTTTCAAACCAGACGAGCGTGGTAGCATTGGATTCTGCGGCGATAAACCGCATAAATACGGTATACATGAGCGTGTATTTTGTCGGCGGGGCGCTTGGAACATTTGTTGGGGGACTTTGCTGGCAACACTGGGGCTGGACGGGCGTGGCGGCCTCTGGCATAATGTTTGCGGCGGCCTCATTAATTGTAAATGCGTTGGCCCCTCTTGAAAAAAGAAAAGCCTAAAATAAAAGATTCATTAAAATATTTTGTTCTTGAATCGCCTGGGCATAACATATACCGTGTGTGCGCCTATGAAAAAGATTGTACTTGCAATAACGATGATGTCGTTTCTGTCGGCGGCTTTTGCCGTGGAGAACGCCACACTCAACATAAAGTTAAAAAACGGGACTGTAGTTTCAAAAATAATTCCCGCGCAAAAGCGCAGCGACGGCTCGGCCCGCATAAGGGTTCCAAAGGAAGAGATACCGGAGGGTTTTGTATATTTTGATATTATAGCCGACAATGCCACGGCGATGAAAGGAGAGGATGGCTTCTGGATATTCGGCCGCGGCGAGATGGGCAAATTCAAGCTCGATAACGGCAAGTACAGAGTATACCCGCAGCTGCCGATGTTCGGAATGAAGAATCCGCGCGAGACCTTCATGGCGGCAATAACGGGGCTGCAGTGGGAGCCGGCGCTCATGGTGACTGCCGTCAACGGCATGTATAGCATATTTCCGCGCTGGGAATACAAGCACATGGGTTATATGCCCTATGAAGACATAGTCGTAGACTATTATCCGCTTACCGGCGACGATGCGAATTATTCGGGCATGGGGCGCAAATACCGCCAGCTGAAGCTTGAAAGCGGCCTTTTTAAGCCTTTCAAGGAGAGAATGAAGAACAACAAGGCGCTCCAGCAAATTGCCACAGCCATGCCCCACCGCATAGAGCCGCACACAGCAATATTCGGATATCGGGGAAAGAAAGCGCCCAAGGGATTCAGTTTCGATTTAAAGCCCTCTGATGTTATAGACAAAGTTAAGCCGGTACTTACGTTCCCCGACGGCAAAAAATTTATCGACGCATTTAAGGCTGCCGGGATGACAGACGTCCACTTCTGCGACGCCGGCTGGCAATGCGGTGGCTACGACGGGCGCTGCCCGCAGATACTGCCCATTGAAAAGTGCGCGGGCGGGCAGAAAGCGCTCGAAGAATACGTAAAATACGGGCAGTCGCTCGGCTACCAGATGTGCTGCAACGCAAACCACACCGATGCCTACACGTGCTCGGATATGTGGGACGAAGACTACGTCTGCAAAAAAGCCGACGGCAGCCTCTTTAGGGTAACCACGTTAAACGGCGGCTGGATGTACTACATATGCATAGAGCGCTCTTGGCAGCTTTTCATAAAGGACCAGATAGACCAAACGCGCAAGCTCGGCTACGAGGGCATATACTACATAGACGTATTTAGCGCCCGCCCGCCGGACCAGTGCTTTGATCCCAGGCACAAGCTAAACCGCAAGGAACAGGCGGCGGCTCAAAACAAGGTTCTTTCGTACGCGCGCAAAGTCTTTGGCGGAGCCGCCAGCGAATGCGGTTTTGAGCATTGCCTGCACAATCTCGACTATGTCAACTATCTCGGCCGCACAATGCTCTATGGCGAAGGCCAAGGCGACAGAAAGTTCGGATTCAACGCCGGCCCGAACGACAAGCCCCACTATAATCCCATGATAGATAGGGTTGCCCCCCTCTGGGAAATTGTTTTCCACGGCATAGTATTAAGCAATCCCGACAAGTTCACTCAGGGCTATCGTCCGAAGGGTTCTACCAACCATCTGCGTCTAATCGAATTCGGCGGGCGCCCGATGTTCTATTCGTCTTCGTACACCGACGCTGCAATAGCCAGATATAAGGAAATGTACGACGCATTCCAGCCGCTAAAGTACCTGCAAGTCGAGTTTATGGAAGAGAACAAAGAGCTTGCCCCCGGCGTGTACCTTACGCGCTATTCCGACGGCAGCGAAGTTGTCACAAACTACACGACTGCCGACTACTCGTACAAGGGCGGCGTGGCCAAAGCGAGAGACTACCTCCTGCTGAAGCCGACAAAATAACAAAAGCAAGCTAACTATAAAAAGGCGCAAATAACTTTCTTATTTGCGTTTTTTTTGCGTTTGCGCACACGCGCGCATAAAAGCACCGCGCTTCCTCTCTTGCCGTTTTTTCACCCCCACCTAATTGCCCATTTCCCTTCCGCCAGTCCGTTTTTCCGCAACATATCCTTGTTTATACAAAAAGGATACCGCGCGCATTAGCAGAGTGAAGATACACTAACGTTCGGCGACAATGCTTGCGATGTATAGCGGCATAAAGCGCACACCAAGCCCCACCTGCTGGAGGTTGGCTAGTTAACCAGAAACACATAAAAGACGGGCTAACCATGTCCCGCAAAGCCGATTAAGCAGTGAAAACAACCGGGAAGCCTGGGAGAATTAGATTCTTAACTGCATACATCTCCGATGAAAAAGGCGGGCAACATATATACGCAAATAAAAAAAAACGCGCAGGTTAACCCCGCGCGGCGACTCTAACTATCCAAACAAAAATTTATTTAATCTTCACAGGCTTATTATTGGGCGAAGACAGGCGTGTCTCATACATCGAATCGCCTATTTGGCGCAAGGCCTCAATTGTCTCTGAATACGGCGTATCGCATACGTCGGTAAAGCCCACCTGGAAATTTTCGCCGTCGAACCTGCCCGTCGTTGCCTGGTCGGATAACTGGTGCCAGTGGGTTCCGATTACATGGTAGTTTTGCAAGGCGTCTGTGAGATAGCGCTTGTAGGCCTCCGCCCTGCAGTCTTGATTCTCGGTGTAGCAGAGTGTCGGATTAAAAAGCCCTGTATCGGAAGTCGCGCCGAAATGGAATTCCCCGATTACTATTGGCTTATCTATGCCAAGCGGCATTCCCACGGAATCGAGCCTGTAATTGTACGCATTAAAGCTAACCACATCGCAATACTTGGCCGCGATGGAAATTATCTTATGGTTTCTGTCGTAAAAGCGACACCCCATGTACAAGAGCTTCGGATCGAATTGCTTGATTATAGCGGAAATCGTGGAGAAATATTTATCCACAATCTTAAGGCTGAAAGACTCCAAGTCGCCTTTATTTGCGCCGGCGGGCACTTCCCTGCTTGAAAGCACATCGTTCCAGTCTTTATATTTTGAATTCCAGGCCTTGTTTAGACTGGAAATGTCGCCGTATTTGGCTTTTAAGTCTTTTATAAATTCGCGCTTTGCCGCACAATCGGGGGAAGATGCCAAGGCGCACTTGCCGAGAAAGCCGTCCTTTCCCCATTTAAGCTCGTTGTCGACGAACAATCCTATGCACCACGGATTGCTAAACTCGGCTCTGCGGGACTCCAAAACCGATTTCAGATGCGATACAAATTCTTCTGAAAACGGATCGACAATACCCCACCACGCTCCGGTGCTTCCCTCCAGAATAGGACCGCGCGTCTCAATCCTTTCAATATACGGGGTCTTATTCTGAGAGAAGATGAAGCTATCCGAACTGTTTGCAATAGTGTTCAAGCCCCAGCTGCGAAGGCGCCTGTGCGATATATCGGCATAGGCCTCCCGCCAATTTTTGCCATATTTGCGGAAAATGTTCGCCGCGGAAAAATCGAAAGTCTCTTTTATGCCGCGCGTTGTGTAGTAGGAGGCCAAAAGTTCATCATTGGTAGTGTAAAACAATGCAAGTTCGTCGCCTTTTTCGGGGAGACTTTCGAAATAGTTTTTGCGGTTGTCAAGCGGAGTCACCGCCGATGACGGAGTCACCCTCACCACCCCATGCGACCAATACAAGTGTCCGAGCGGATCGACAAGCCACCACTTTCCGCCGTATTTTTGCACCCTGAATCTGCCGGTAGCCTCTAGCTTGACGCCTTTCCAGCCGCCGTATTCGTCCCAATTTTTCGGCCCGGGGTTATTTGCCAGATCTTTGGCTTCTTCGGCCTTAAACTTCTGCAAGTCGGCGTCGCTATGTACCTTATTTTTCCATTCTTTAAATTTAAACTGCCCGTATTTGTCTATAAAAGGGAAAAATTCCTCGGGGCTCATGGAATACCATGCCGGCAATTTCTTATCCGAAGTATCGAGTGCGGTGACTTTTTTTATATAAATCTTGGGTCTTGCACTTTTTGGGGCAGTGTTTGCATAAAACCTATGCACGACAACCGCCGATACGCTCGACATGTCTGCATTGCCCGACCTGTCTCCGCGCCTAAACGGATCGGTGCGCATCAATTTCATCTGAGCCAATATCTGCGGATAAGCCAAGTTCTGGTATCCCTCCACTACGACGCTCGATTTTTTCCTGTTTAGAACGGCCGAAAGAGCCCTATTGTACTCGCGCGACGCTTTCACGCCCTTGGGATAGAAATCAAGCGATATTACATTTTCGTAATCGCTGTCTTCAAAATCGTAGTCTATTTTTATGTCGGTATTCTTAGAAAGGTCGAAATCCCCGACTATTCTGAAATTGTTTTCTAAAATTATGCGTCCCGAAGAATCGCGCTTTACAGGCCTCATATCGCGCGAATGCGGATTAAATACAAACGCGTTGTCGGCCGGCTTTGATGCGTCAAAAAGAACTATGTCCTCGGCCGCCGCCCCAACTGCGCAGAGTAGAGCAACTGCCATAGATATTTTTTTTCCAATCATATATTTCCTTAGGTTAAGGGTGAAACTCCAAGCGGATTCTATAAAAAAAAATCTTTTTCTCCAATAAAAAAAATAGACTTATTTTAATAAAAACAGACTTGTTTTAGATTGTATTCACCTACGGCATACCCCATATATTCACTACAAATACCCGATCAAACGCGCCGATACGTCGGCAAGTTTTCTTATTTAGCCGCCATCAGCGGCTACATTTCAACGACATATTACCGCTGCTTTTTTCACGCCCATCCCTAAAAGAGCTGAGGTAAAGTTGTAAACAAAAAGGCCGCGGTAAAAAGCGCGCATAAGCGCGTTTTTTACCGGTTCCCCCGCAATTTACCGGTTCCCGGCAAAAACGATAGCAAGAGGCCAAGAGACAAAAGCGCCCTATTTTAGGCCTTCAGATTTTCCCGGAGATTCAAGCGCCTTTTTATGTAGAGAATGTTAAGCAAAAGCACGATAATCCAATACCATGCATCCATAGTCCAAATGGCGGCAAAGCTGCCAAATACCACAGAGCACAAATACAACCCCGCCACGTACGGAATCATTGATATAGCCTCGATTACAAGGGCCGCCCTTGTCCGCTCAAAGCCGAGTATCATATTGCTTAAAATAATTGTGGGGACGGAAAAGGGCACAGTAAAAAGCGCGCAGTAAAAAGGAAGTCTGGCGCCCGAAAGAATAGAGGCGCTGTCGGTGTACACGCCCATAATTTCATACGGGAAGAGCGCGCATAAAATCAACGCGGGAACGACCAGTGAAAACTCTATTACGCCGACCCTAAAGCACATCGGCAAAATTTCCCCAGGGCGCCCCTGCCCGATTAGGTTTCCCGTAATGCTGTTGACGGCCGAACCGAACGAGTACATCGGCATATACAAAAACATTAGAATGCTTCTAAAAATATTAGACTGGGCCAATTCGTGCCTGCCTATATTGCCGATAAATGCAAACAGCAGCAGCCATATTCCCACATAGACAAACTGCTGCGCCATAGTCCAGGAAGAAAGCCTAAATATGTTCTTAAGCAATTTAAAATCGGGATATTTCCAGCCCAAATTATACTTTTTTGTGTCGAACTTTTTCGCGGTATAAACCGCAAAGATTACAAGGCCTGCAACTTCGCTTAATGTCGAGGCTAATGCTGCGCCCTCGACACCCATTTTCGGGAATCCGAATTTTCCGAAAATAAGAACGTAGTCAAGCAATACGTTTACCGCGCCCATGGCCCACGACGAATAGGCCAGAATCTCGGTCTTTGCGACGCCGACATACATAGACCTGTACGCTATTATCGCAAAAACAGCCAGAAAGCCGAATTGGCGCCATTTCATATAGCCAATCGCACTTTCGACGACGGCCGAATCGTGCGACATCGCCGAGAAAATCGGCCCGCAAAAAAGCCATGTGAGAATGAATCCCGCCACAGCCAAGGCCATCAAGCCGTATAGAGAAGTCGTGAATATGTCGCCTACTTTCCCGAAATTCCCCTCCCCGTTTCTATGAGCCATTAGGACTTGGGAGCCTATCGAAAATCCAAACCCGATTATAAACACGCAAACATAATACAGCCCCGCTATCGAAGCAGCCGCCAGCTCAACCTCCCCGACGCGCCCCAAAAACGCCGTATCCGTAAAGGCTATGATATTTTCTACCAGTAGAAACGAAAATATAGGCAACGTGATTTTAAAAAGCGATTTATATCCGCAGTCCATACAAAAAATCTCCCGCATTTTTTATTATCGGCACAATGCAAGCGCCGTAATTTCATTTGCGCAAAAACAGCCTCATGGTGCCCGCAGTCGCAAGGCATGTCAACAAAAAAGCCCCGATTTCACTCGGGGCCTTAAAATCGGGCAATTTTGCTATTTTTGCTTGCCCACGACAAAAGTATACTCGGAATTGAGTTTCGGGTTTGAATCCGAGCTAAGCAGTATGCTAAAGCGCTCGCCCGAAAGGCTCGGCAGTTTTATCTTTGCCGAAGCAACTTTTGCATGGCGGTTTTCCTTGGCCTCAACACGGTCGAACGAGCCGGCGAGTATTTTTTTGCCGCCGTTTACCACATATATGCTCACCTTTCCCGAATCCACTTTTTTATAAGTGTCGTTAAAGAGCCAAATGTCGGTTGTTATTTCATCGCCGCTTTTATAAACGATGGACTCGAAGCGGGCGCTTAGCATAGTGGGTCTGCAAGACTCCCTCACCGCCCAATACGCGGGCTTTGGGCGGTTGGGATACTCTATGAGGGCGTTGCCCGCGGCGGCAGGCCACGCCTCGTTGTAATCCCAATTTATAACCATTGAACAATGCGGTTTCTGGCGCCTGCCCTCCTCAAAGAAGGCTTTGTAGCCTTGGGCCTGCAAGAATTGGCTCTTTTTGATTAAATCCTCCAGAGAAGTAGCCTTGCCGCAAAAATACTCCACGCTGCTCTGCCTTAGCCAGCCGTACTTGTCGAACACGTTGAAGGCGTGGTGCGCCTCCCAACTCGGGGTATGCCTTATGGGCCAAAGCTCGTTTTCGGGTATGCAGCTTTTAAGCGCCTGAAGCGAGGCTATGCCGTTGACGCCGAATTCGGTGTAGGCGACCATGTCGTTCTTGGCAAAAATATTCATGGCCGTAAGCGACGGATCCTTTTGATTTGGCATGAAAAAATACGGCCCGTGCCCCACTCCTATGAGGGGAGAGGTGTACATGAAGGGCGTATGCGGATCCAGCTCGAGACAGACGCTATTGAGCATTCTCAGCGGCGCCGACTCGGGCGTCATGCCCGACCAGCTGCAGAATAGCTCGTTGCCGCCGCACCATATCGCGATGCTTGGGTGCTTGCGCACGCGCTTGACGATGTCAATGGCTTCGTCTTTTAGAACATTTACATAATGGGAATCGTCCGGATAATTATTGCAGGCAAGGGGGAACTCCTGCCAGACAAGTATTCCGTATCGGTCGCACAAGTCGAAGAAGCTCTCCTTGTTTACAATCGCCCCGCCCCAGACTCTAAATATGTTAAAATGCGCATCGCGCGCCAATTTTATAAGCTCTTCGTACCGCCCGTCAGTTATCGACGAAAAGAAAACTTCGGGATTTACCCAATTCGACCCCCTGGCAAAAATATTTCTCCCGTTTAGCTCTATCTGCATGGGTGTCTCGGCGCATTGGTTCACCAGTGTCAGATGCGGGAATTTTTTGCGCCACGCTGTCTCGTTCATAACCAGCCTGATTCTCCTGAAGCCGACCTTTTGGGTTGACGCCTGCAAAATTTTTCCATCTGCGTCGAGGAGCTCAAAGCGCCAAGTATAAAGATATTGGCCGCCGTGGTCGTGGGTCCACCAAAGCTTGGGATTGGCAAAATCCCCCGCGGGTATTTTAGAAGAATCGCCCTCCAGAGCGCCCGAACCCGATGCCGCGATAGCGCCCGATTCGTCGGTGAGGCGCCACCTATACTTGCAACCCTTTAGGTTGAATCCCTCGACATCAACGCAGAGGCTGGCATTTTTCAGATCGCCAGAAAGCGCGTATGTAAGCGCCGAGTAGGTCAAACTGCTGGGGTGTCGCACTTCGAGATCAAGATCCTGCCATACACCTAGCGGTATCAAGCGCGGGCACCAGTCCCAACCGTAGCTAACCGGCGGTTTTGCGACGCGGTTGGCGTTCGTGCGGTAACTGTGGAACCCGAACTTCTTCTCGGGATACGCCTTCGGAACGGGGTTAATTTTTATCTCTATTGTATTTTTTCCTGGTACGAGAAAGTCTGTAATATCGACCTGAAAGCCCTTAAATATGCCCTCATGGGCGTAGACTTGCTTTTTGTTTACCAGTATTTTGTAGTCGTAGTCTATTCCTTTGCCGTTTAAAACAAAGCGCGAGCCGGCCTTTGCTGAAGGCTTTTCGAATACGGTCTTGTAGGTATAGAACATATCCTCCATCCAGCGGAATTTGTCGGCGTTTGTGCCGAATTTGTAGTCCGGGTAATTTTTTGCCTTGGCGATGTCGAGCTGGACGGAACCGGGTATGCTGGCATCCACAAACTCTCCGCACGGCGCCTCGGCCGAAGCCGCCCAGCCGACCTTCCAATTCAAAGCTATGCGCTCTCCGGGCTTTACCTCCGGCGCGCCGCCCTCGCTTGAAACGCACGCGCCCATCAACACGGACGCAATTATCAACAATAATATTCTCTTCATTATCTTCCCTTTTTTATTTTTCTCCGTCTATGCGCGAAAGAGCCAGCGCATACGCCCCTATGGAAACGGCATTGCTTGCGCCCAATTCTGAAATGCAAATGCCAATTCGCTTCTGGCAAACCGACGCAATTTTTTTATCGGTCCCCGGGATTTGAATATCTTTTACGCCGCCCGAGGCGAAATCGCTGGCCTGGCGGGCGTCTTCAAGATTGTAGACTTTCTGCACGAGCCTAGGGAACTCCCTGCCGTCGGCATTTCTGATCTTTGAATTCATGAAGTCGACGATGGCATCGATAAAGAGTGGATATCCGTACGAAAGCCCACCTCCGATGACAATCGGGCAATCTACTATGCGCGAAATTTCACAAAGGACATCTCCGAGAGACTCACCCATGAGCCTGTACGCCTCTTTTGCCGCCGCGGCGTCGCCCTCGATCTTCCCCAAGGCGATATCCTCTATGTCTTTGGGCGAATATTTTCTGTAGTCTGAAATATTTGCCAACATGGCGTAGTTTTTTTGGACGGCTCTCGCGCACGCCTGCTCCTCGGCAAAGCCGTCGAGATTGCGGCGGTCTGTCATAAGCCAAATTTCCGCGGCGTTTGAATTGTCGCCTGTGTACAGCTTGCCGTCGACGACAAAACCCCCGCCAAGACCCGTGCCAAGCGTTATCCCGAAGAGGTTCTTATAGCGCTTCGGATTGCCGTTTGATTGCATTATATTGTTTATGCGCGGCAGCGCCCCGGCGACGGCCTCGCCATAGGTGAAGAGGTCGCCGTCGTTGTTAATGAATACCGGCACGCCAAATTCGTGCTCGAGAATGCCCGCAAGGGGCACTCCTCCGGAAAAGGCGGGAATGTTTCCAATATTATATATGACCCCGTTCTCGTAGTCGGCAGGCCCCGGGAAGGCGAAGCTTATAGCGCAGGGCCTCAATCCCGTCTCTTTAAGAAGCATATTAAACCCGCCTTTTATGTTGGATATGCTCTTCTGAAGGTCTAAAGGCTCGGGATCGAGCCTTACGCAACGGCCCACCTTCCTTCCTCCCACCATCGCAGCAAATACGTAATTGGTGCCGCCCGCATCGAGTGTGAAAACGACCCTGCTCTCGCTTGAATAATCAACGCACATAATTTTATTTAATTTTTGTTAATAGAATTTGAGAATCCTCGAGGGCGGTAAAATCGTCATCTATTACCGCCGGGACGAGGACGTTTTCCGAAAAGAGGATCTCGTTGCCCGTTCCGTCGGCCATGCGCCCCCCGACTACGCTTATAATCTTTGCCCGTCCGCTTCTAATTTTTAGCTTTTGGCCTTTTTTTAAGCTCATAAATTCTATGTCAAATTTTTGGGACTGGCATATTATTTTGTCGGAATCAGACTTTCCCGTTTTGACAATTTGGGGCCTGATGGAAACGTCGGCGCAAATGGCGGACTCTTTTATGTGGAGGGCTCTGGGTTTCCCGTCGGGCCCCTTTCTGTCCCAATCGTAGAGGCGGTACGTCGTGTCGGAATTTTCCTGAATTTCGAGTATGAGAATTCCCCCACCTATGGCGTGGACGCATCCTCCCGGTATGAATACGGAATCCCCCGCCGCCACATTTATTCTGCGCAGATTCTCATTCATCCACTTCGATTGCATTTCCTCCGCAGTAAGGGCCTTTACCGATTCTTTGAAGCCGGCAACCAGCTCCGCTGCCGGTTTTGCGGCGGCCACAAACCAGTTCTCGCTTTTCTGCTCGGCGCCTAATATCTTGGCGGAGGCTTCATTGGGGTGAACTTGGATGCTTAGCGGCGAAGATGCGTATATCCATTTTACAAGGACGGGGAACCGCCCCCGATACTTGTAACCCATCAAATACTCGGTGTGCGTCTTTAGAATTTCCGAAATGTCGAGATTGTCAAAGCGCCCGCCTATTGCCACCGACTCCATGCCGGGCCTATCCGATATCTCCCAACTCTCGCCGATTGAACCTCTCTTGTCGAGCCCGCGATTAAGTAGAGAAGCAAATTCGGGGCCGCCCCAAATTTTCTCGAGATAAAACGTTTTAAATCTGATGAAATTCATGCCGGAACACTAACGCCTCTTTTGAATAAATCAATTAAATAAAATGGTATATTGACTAAATTGTCGGGCGAAGTTTTCCCCCTACATGAACAACATTGAAGCTCGGGATGCCAATGCAATTTTCATAAGCGCGTTATAAAAAAACGCCGATTTCGTTTTTTTCTATTTTGCCGCGGCGCTGTTAGATATGTAGCAGAGTACAATTCGGCAGGTTAGGTTTGAAAAAAAACTAAAAAAAAGCTTGATTTTAAAGGCGAAAGAGACAAGATAATTCTCTTATTAAATCAAGCGGTGTTGCGCCTGTAGCTCAATTGGATAGAGCATTTGACTACGGATCAAAGGGTTGGGAGTTCGACTCTCTCCAGGCGCGCCACCGCTTTTTTGTCTGCGTTTTTTTCTTTTCCACGCGTCCAAAATTTTGATTCTTTTGCGCGGCGTTTTGTCTCTTCCTATTTGCGGCCTGAAAACAAACATTGCCTTTGGGATATTTTCCTCTTTTAGCCCGCAGGCAAAATGTATGAAAAGCTTTTGTGTTTTCGCATAAGGGGAATTTTTCGGCAGAGAGTCATTGTAAAAATTCCCCGATGCCTATACCCGATAAAAAAGCGGGGCTTTTCACCAAAAAAAAATGGCACGCCTCTAAAACGCCCGTTATTTGTGTTTCTATACACAAATTTCGACGGACGGAGAAAGGTAAATAAACAAAAAAAAGCCGCTAAAAATAGCGGCTTAGTCTTTTAACCTAACTTTTCAAAAAAGCATTAGAAGCCTTGAGCAATCATGGCTGCGGCAACTTTCTTGAAGCCTGCGATATTGGCGCCGTTCATATAGTCGCCGGGCGTGCCGTACTCGGCAGCGGCCTCGAGGGCGTTCTTGTGAATGCTGCGCATGATATTGTGGAGCTTTTCGTCGACTTCTTCGCGCGTCCAGCTCAGGCGGATAGCATTCTGCGACATTTCCAAGCCAGATGTCGCAACGCCGCCTGCATTGGAGGCCTTGCCAGGAGCATAGAGAATCTTTGCGGCCTTGTAGACCTCGATGGCCTCGGGCGTCGAAGGCATGTTTGCGCCTTCCGAAACGCACGTGCAACCGTTGGCGATAAGATCCTTTGCATTCTGGGCGTCGATTTCGTTCTGGGTCGCCGAAGGCATGGCAACGTCGGCTTTTGTAAGGCCCCACGGACGCTTGCCCTCATAGTACTTGGCGGTCGGGAACTTCTTGGCATACTCGCTAATTCTGCCGCGCTTGTTGTTTTTGAGGTCGAATACGAAGGCCAACTTTTCTTCGTCGATACCGTCTTCGTCGATTATCGTGCCGTTGGAATCCGACATCGACAACGGCTTTGCACCGAGCTGTATAAGCTTTTCTACCGTGTACTGGGCGACATTGCCGGATCCGGAAACGAGAACCCTCTTGCCCTCAAAGCTCTGGCCCTTTGTGGCGAGCATTTCCTGGGCGAAGTAGGTGTTGCCATAACCGGTGGCCTCCGGACGAATGAGCGAGCCGCCCCATTCGAGGCCCTTGCCCGTGAGAACGCTGTCGTAAGAATTTCTGCAGCGCTTATACTGGCCGAAGAGGTAGCCGATTTCGCGGCCGCCTACGCCGATATCGCCTGCGGGAACGTCTGTGTTGGGGCCGATGTGCCTGTAAAGCTCGCGCATGAAGCTGTTGCAGAAATTGCGGACTTCATTGTCGGTCTTGCCCTTCGGGTCGAAATTAGAACCGCCCTTGCCGCCGCCCATGGGCAACGTCGTCAAGGAATTCTTAAATACCTGCTCGAAACCGAGGAATTTGAGAATGCTCAAGTTCACCGACGGGTGGAAGCGCAAGCCGCCCTTGTATGGTCCGATAGCGCTGTTAAACTGCACTCTATAGCCCTGGTTTACGTGGATTTCGCCCTTGTCGTCGGCCCACGGTACTTGGAATAGAATTACCCTTTCAGGAACGACCATTCTCTCGAGAATCTTGTTCTTCTCGTAAACGGGGTCGGCATCGAGCACTGCCGTCAACGACGACAACACCTCTTCAGCTGCCTGCAGGAACTCTTTTTCCCAAGGCTGTTTCGCCCTGAGATCTTCCATAACTTTTGCTACATATTTGTTCATTATTTTTCCTTTTATTTGCTTTGGATTAAAAATATGTTCGCCATGATTGCCGATAAATACTGCACGTCAAGCCGTTTTAACCACATTTTTTACAAAACTACAATTTTGTACATTTTTATGCAAAAAAACATCAAATTTGTCGTTTTTTTTCAAAAAAAAGAATTATATGCATAAGAAGTCTCGGCTTGACGAGTCAGTCCTGGGATGTTAACTATTAAATAAATTGGTTTTCAAAAAAGAAAATGGAGGCCAAGGCTGTGCAACTGCAAAGAGATGTCGGCCGAAGGCCGGCAGCCGCGGCTGCCGGCGAATCGGATGGCGAGTCAAGTTGACGTTGGCAGGTGCACGCGCCCAACCACACAAACAAGGAAATAACAATGTTGGCAAGACAAAGACAACGCGTAATCCTGAGCATGCTCGAGACGCAACCGAGCCTGCGCACGATTGAGCTGGCAAAACATTTCGACGTAACCGACGAAACAATACGCAGAGACTTGGAGTATCTCGACGCCGAAAACAAACTCATACGCACCCACGGCGGGGCGCTCAGAATAGAAAGGCGCGACACCGCCCAGCCAATGCTTGAACGCCTGCAGGCAAACCGCGCGCAAAAGCGCGAAATAGCGCAGAAGGCGCTCAAATACATAAAGGAGGGGCAGACAATCTTTTTCGACGCCAGCTCCACAGTGTTGGCTCTCGCCGAAGCCCTGCCCGACATGCCGCTGACCGTGATAACCAACGCACACGACTGCATCGGCCCGATAATGGAAAAGCCGAAGATAAATTTGATTGCAACAGGCGGCAAACTTGACCGTTTCAGCCACAGCTATGCCGGAGCCTCGACGTGGTCTATGATAAAGAAATTCTCCGTCGACAAGGCGTTCTTCTCGTGCAACGGCGTTGATATTGAGCGCGGGGCAAGCGAAGTTGCCGAAATCCAAGCCGAATTCAAGGAAAACGTGCTGCCGTTGTGCAACGAAAGAATCCTGCTTTGCGACGCGTCAAAACTGGGGGTTCGAAGCACCCGTTTCTTTGCGGGGATCGACGTCATAGACAGGGTCATTACCGACTCCGGCGCAGACCGGGCCTTTTTGGAAAAGCTCACTGCAGCCGGAATAGCAGTCGACTAATAAAAGTAAAAACTACACGAAAGGCGGAATATATGTTGGGGAAAATAGGACTGTCGATAGGCGTTTTTGCATGTATTGCGGCGTTTGTTTTGTGCGAGGCTCAAACGAAATCTATGGCGCAGAATTCGCACCAATCCTCCGCCATATACGGCTTCGGCTCGAAGGAGCTCGCCGGGCTTAAAGGCGCTGTATCCTCGGACAAGAAGTATCTGACAATAGAGCCCGCCGACGTGTCAAAAAAGGGCAAAGGGCGCGACATCTTTATAATAGGGCCAAAATTTTTCAAGCCAAATACCGATTACATACTTGAATTCACCTATAAGACGACCCACACCCCAAACATAGACAGCTATCTTGGATTGTTTGTCACCGGCGGCGACAAGCCCCACACCAACCATAAGCAACTTCGCCGCTGCTTGTTGGAATCGTCAAAAGATCCGCGCAAGATAAGATACGGCTTTAACACCGGAAGCGACGCGTATTGCAGATTGATACTCAGGGCCTTTGGCGGCGTATCGGCGCAACTTTCGAACTTTAGCCTGCGCGAGGGCACGGCTCAAAAATTTGTCGGGATAACGGCCGATTACGACACGATAAAGTCGCCCCTGCCCGAAGTCACGGGTTCAAAAGAGTTCACGGTTATGGCGCCGGAAACGGACGGGCGACCCGTTGTAAAAGCCGCAGACTTTGGCCTTAGCCAAGCCTCGCCGGACAATTTTAAAGCCCTTACAAAAGCCTTGGAGCACTGCAAAAAAGTCGGCGCGGGCAAGCTTGTAATAGACAACGGAATTTACAATTTCACCACAAACAAGAGCATTAACTTCGAGGGCTTGAACAACCTGGAGATTGAATGCAACGGAGCCACATTCCTATTTCTCAAGAGCAATGAAAGGAACATGCAGATTTCAAATTGCAAGCGCCTGAAGATAGTGAATCTAAATATCGACTGGAATTGGCAAAAGATGCCGCTTGCCGAGGTTGTGCAAGTAATGGGCACTAAGTTTGACGGCCCGAATTCGTACGCCGACATAAAATTTTTGGACTATGAAGACTACCCCGTCAAAGATTTTTACACAGGCGGATTCGTCCCCTACGATATAAAGAATAAAAGAATCGGGCTTGAGTCGGCTAACTCGAATATGTTTAATATGGGCACGGGGAGACCCGGCTATAAGTTGAAACTGCAATGGCTCTCGGGCAACACGGTTAGGATGACAATGCTCGAGAGGAAGGCGCGCCAATTCGAGTGTAAATACTACAGGTTCCAGCACGCATACTACCACCAGGGCTGCATGGCTATAGACTCCTCGGAGCATACAACGCTAAAAAATGTCAACATATACTCGTGTTGCGGACAAGCCATTGTGGTTACGGGAACGACAAAATATCTGTGGCTTGACACAGTCAACATAACCGTGCCCAAAGGCGACAATAAGCGCGTTATAAGCGCCACGGCCGACCACTTTATAATGGCGCGCTCCTCGGGCTTCATAAAGATTGAAAATTGCGATTTCGGCTTTGGCTCCGACGACTGCGTAAACGTCCACGACAACACAATGTTTGCAAGCCGCCGTTCCGACAAATCAATAAAGCCCCTTTCAAACCGCAACAGCTATATATTCGAGGTTGGCGAAGAGATAGAACTGCTCAACAGCGACTACACTAAAACAGGCTATGTCGGCAAAGTTGTCGCCCACAAGTTAAACGGCGAAAAAGATAAGGTGCCCGAAGTCGTATTCGACAAGCCGCTGCCGCCGTTGAAGACCGAAGGGTACATAGCCCTCAACACGAAATACGGCACACGCAACGTTATATTCCGCAACTGCAAGTTCCACAATAACCGCGCCCGCGGCGTGCTTATCCTGGCAAGAGACGTCACGATTGAAAACTGCTATTTCTACGGGAACGAGATGGGCGCAATAAAACTTGAGACGGGCTATACCATGACGCTCTGGTGCGAGGGTTACGGCGTCGACAACGTGCTGATCCGCAACAATGTTTTCGATTCTTGCAATATAAGGGGAAACACAAATTTCGGCATAGAGCGCGAAATTTACATAGGCGCCTACGCGCGCAACGATCCGTCGGAAGTGATGCTTGATGAGCCCATAATAAAAAACGTGCGCTTTGAAAACAACGTATTTAAAAACGCGTACGGGGCGTTGGCGGTAATATCGTCGGCAAAAAACGTCTCCTTTGTCGGCAATGAAATAATCAACACGCTTCCGAGAAAAGCAAAGCGCGACTACAGGGGCGGATTCTTCGTAATGAACTCGAAAAACATCCTCATAGAGGACAACACCTACATAGATAGCCCCCTTATAAATCCGGATAAAATAGGCGTCATCACAAACGAACCGGGCTCTCTCGCGGTGCGCGGAAACAAGATAGTAAAGCAGAAGTAGCAAATTCCACTGCAACCTGCCTTTCTAAATAACGACAAAAAAAGCAAAAAGCGCCAGGTTTGCCGGTCGCTTTTTTTTCGCTTTTTATGAAATATTTTTGTTCATAAAAGACCGCTTAAAAAAGATGCGAAATAATTTATGTTTTTTTTTGCGTACTTATTGCATGTGCGATAAGAAAGTACACATGAAAACCGCGTCGGCTTCAAAAGCAAATAACGCACAAAAGAAGCCTCCGCGCCACGCGCGGCGGGGCGGGCGCGCAATAAAAATATCCGCTTTGGAGGCTCTGCATAAAAAGTTGCAAAAGCAAAATAGCGCATATCCGGCACGCTTTGTATTGGGCGCCTTCTACATTTTCGAAGCCTAAAGCCTGCCAATGCCTCTCGAGTAAATGCTGCGGTGCGCTAATAACTGCCGCATAAAATGCCGCGCTTATGGGAGAAATAAATACCTCGGTGCAAACGATGCAGACGCAGGCCAAGGCGGTCTCAAAGGGCTGCTATTTTTGGGAATTGCAGCCTATTCGCTCGTATCTTATGCCGCATAGATCCGCGTCCACGAAGACGTTGCGGCCGTCTATTAGCACGGGATCGCCTGCCATTAGGGATTTTATTTTCGCCCAATTTGGCAATCTAAACTCTTTCCATTCAGTAACGTGAAATATTACGCGCGCGCCCGCCGAACACTGGTAAATATCTTTTGCGTATTTAATAGTGTCGGCGCCGATTCTGCGCTTGCACTCGGGCACCGCGGCTGGGTCGCAGGCGGTAATATCGCAGCCTGCCTTGAGGAGCTCGTCGATAAGCACAAGCGAGGTCGCCTCGCGCATATCGTCGGTGCCGGGCTTAAACGACAGCCCCCACACGGCGACTTTCATGCCCTTTACGTCGGCGCCGAATATATCGGTGAACTTTTTAAATAAGATGTGTTTTTGGGCTTCGTTTACGCGCTCGACAGCGTCGAGAACCCTCAGCTCGTAGCCCGAGTCTTTCGCGGTTTTAAGAAATGCCTTTACGTCCTTGGGGAAGCACGATCCGCCGTAGCCGCAGCCGGCCCGCAAGAATTTTGAGCCTATGCGCGAATCCGAGCCTATGCCCTCGCGCACCATGTCGATATTGGCGCCGAGCCTTTCGCAGAGGTTTGCGATGTCGTTCATGAAGGAAATGCGCGTTGCAAGCATGGCGTTTGCGGCGTATTTTGCCATTTCCGCAGAGGCTATGTCCATAAAGATGGCTCTAAAATTGTTCAGCAGAATGGGCTTGTAAAGGGATGTCATAAGCTTTTTTGCCCTCGGGCTGTCGACGCCTATTATTATGCGGTCGGGCTTCGAGAAATCTTCAATGGCCGAGCCTTCCTTTAGAAATTCGGGGTTGGAGGCCACGTCGAATTCCACGCTTACGCCGCGTTTTTGCAATTCTTGGTTTATTACCGCCCTGACCTTCTCGGCTGTGCCCACGGGAACCGTGCTTTTTGTCACTACGAGCACGTATTTTTTCATGTTTTTGCCTATCGTACGGGCGACGTTCAATACGTAGGAAAGGTCGGCGCTGCCGTCCTCGTCGGGAGGCGTTCCGACCGCCGTAAACACGATTTCGACCTTGTCTAAAATAGCGCTTAAATCGCTCGTAAAATGAAGCCTCTGGTTTTCTATGTTTTCGCGCACGAGCGTGTCGAGATTCGGCTCGTAAATCGGAATATCGCCGTTTTTGAGGCGCTGTATTTTCTTTTCGTCAATATCTATGCAAAATACGTTAACTCCCATTTCGGCAAAGCAAGCCCCCGAAACAAGCCCCACATAACCGGTACCAACTATTGCTATATTCATGTCTTAAGAATTTGATAAAATTAGCCCCGCTAAAGTCAACTATAAAGAGCCCCGCAGGCCGATTGCAAGGCACAAAAACCATAAAAAGGCACTCCAACTATTTGCGCGGAATTTCGCCGCATAAAAGATAAATCCAGGCACACTGCTACAACCCTTCATCCAGAATAATACCCTACGATAACAGCATGCCCACCCCCCCGCACGGATAAGCACTTTTTATCTTTTTCCCCCGATGAAAGATATGCCGGGCTCAAAATAATGCCGCGCCGACAGCGACAAAATCCTACTGGAGACCGAACAAATACACATCTAATAAGATGCACGTCTTACAAGTGGGAGCGTGATTTCGCAAAAAAGAAGCGACTTTGACATATTCCGCGCCGATTGCTGCCTCTATTTAGTGGAAAAGGCTATTTGCTAAGGCGCCAATCGATAAGAGTGGCCTGCGGAGTCTTTCTCCTATTCCATCTGTTCCAGCCAAGCTTAATTGCGAAATCCAGCGGCTTATTTACCGGAGGAACATTGTCGCCGAAGCGCCATGCCACTGCGTTTATCCAACTGCCGTTTGCAAGCGGAATCTGGAAGCGGAAATTCTGGCCGCCGCCAAAAGGCTCTGGCTCCTTGAAAAGCTTTATATTTTTTAGGGCAAACACAGGCTCTTTATTGCCCTCGCCAAAAGGATATAGAAGCTCGAGCTCGTCGAGAAGCTCCAGCCCGACGTCGCCTGAATCAAGGGTCAGGTTTATATTTACCTTGGGCGAAAAATCAAAATCGGGGCCGTATTTTTTTGTTATGGTCTCAGCCAGGCGCTCCCTGAACTCGTCGACTTTGCCCTCCTTGACGGAGACTCCCACCGCCATCGGATGCCCGCCCCAGCTGCCGAGCAAATCGGTGCACGACTGCAGGCATTCAACCATATCAACCCCCGCAACACTGCGCCCGGATCCCTTGGTAAAGCCGTTGTCAATCTCGCCAAAAACAATCACCGGCTTGTGGTACTCCCTGCTTAACTTTCCGGCAATAATGCCCACCACTCCCGGGTGCCACGACGGATCAAAGACGATAATGCATGGGAACTTGTCCAGATTATACTGCTTTACCTGCCTTATGGCGTCTTCCAAGACGCCGCGCTCTATGTCTTGGCGCTCCTTGTTGATATCGTTTAACTCGCAAGCGGCGCGGTAGCACGTCGTGAAATCGTCGCCTAGGAGCATGTCCAGAGGCAAAGACGCGTCGGCCAAGCGCCCGCTTGCGTTTATGCGCGGACCGAGTTTAAAGGAAATATCTATCGGGGTTATGTCTTCGCCAAGCGATATTCCGCTGGCCTGCACGAGCGCTTGAATACCCGTGCGACGAGTCGTCTTTAGACGTTTTATTCCGTATCTGGCCAATATGCGGTTTTCGTCGCACAAAGGCACGAGGTCGGCGACGGTGCCCATAGCGACGAGGTCGAGATAATCTTTAAGGTTTATGTTCCATGCGACCTCGTTGTTTCGGTGGCGCATTTCCTTTATTATGCCGTGGGCAAGCTTAAAGACGAGCCCCACCGTGCACATATTTCGCCACGGCGCGCCTTCTATGTCGAATACGTGCGGGTTTATCAAAATATGCTTTCCCGTCCCTGAAACGGCCTCTTTTGCCTGGTGGTGGTCTACAATTATTAAATCGATATCTTTGTTTGTTATGTAATTGATTGCCTCAACGGCATTGGTGCCGCAATCCAAGGCTATCAACAAATCGGGGCGCTGGGGAGAAAGGGCCCTCTCGAGGGCGGATTTGCTCAACCCGTAGCCCTCCTCCATCCTGCGCGGAACAAAGTAGCTCGGCTGAACTCCGAAACAACGCAAGATGCTTACCAACAGCGTGGTACTTGTTATTCCATCGACGTCGTAGTCGCCGAATACGAGGATGTTTTGATGCTTGTCTATAGCCTCTATTATCCTCAATACCGCCTCGCGCAAATTCTTGACGCTAAACGGGTCTTCCAGATTTGCAAGTTTTGGCCTAAGAAACATTTTTGCCTTTAGCGGATCTGTATAGCCGCGCTCGAGCACCAACGCGCCCAACAGCGGCGATACGCCCAAATACGCGCCCAAATCGGCCGCCAACTTCTTGTCATACTCGGAAAAAACCCATTGCATAGGACACCTTGTAAAACACAAGGTGCAATTCGGTCAAGTTTTTTATAAAATTTTGCGCGCATGTGCCACTGGCGAGAAGAAAATTACGCAAATGCGCCGTCTGCGCCGAAAAATTTTTTCGGCGCAGATTTCAATTTTGCCCTATGGCTGCAAAAACAAAGATTACTCGCGCATGATGCGGCGCATAATTAATACTGCGTTGCGCGTTTTTGCGGCGCGGCAATTGCAAATACGTTTTTTTTGCGGCAAAAAAAAAGACCCCCAATCACGGAGGTCTTTCTGTGCAATTCTATGAGTTTTTTATTCCCAACTGCGCTCCTGCAATGTCTCGGAGCTTTTTTCGACCTTTTCGCGGCTGCCCTTATTCCACCAGTAGAATACGGGGCTGGCGATAAATATCGAGGAGAATGTGCCCACTACTATACCTGCCAGGAACATCAGCGAGAAGTCCACAATTATGCCGGTGCCAAATAGGAACAAGGCGCCCGCGGCCAGGAACGTGCTGACGCTTGTAAGCAGCGTTCGGGAAAGCGTGACGTTGATTGAGAGGTTGACTATTTCCTTCAACGAAAGATTCGGCTTAAGCGTAAGCTCTTCTCTTATTCGGTCGAATACGACGATCTTGTCGTTGATGGTGTATCCCATTACCATCAGAACCGCCGCGACCATCGGCGCGGAGAACTGTCCGCTGCCGACGCCAAACAAGCCCAGTATTACGTACAAGCCTATACACATGACGACGTCGTGGAAGGTTGCAACCAGAGCTCCTATGCCGTAGCTAAATTCGAATCTGAAGGCCACGTACACCAATATTGCAAGCAGGGAGAGGGCTATGGATATAAATGCATCCCTTGTTATGTCGCTGCTGACCGAACCGCCGACGCTCGTCTGCCCAACGAGCTTAAGCTGCGCCTCGGGATACTTCTTATTCAGAATATCGAAAGCCTTCTGCCCCTTTTCGCTCTCGACCTGCAGCACCAGGTGTTCGTCTTTGGAAGAGATATCAACCTGGTACGAGGCCTGCACCTCGCCGAGACTGCCCTCGCCTGTCGAAGTGCTCAAAGCCAACACCTTTTCGATCGGAATTTTTTTGTCGGGATTGAAAGCTATTGTTACAATATCGCCGCCGGTGAAGTCGATGCTAAGGGTCTTGTCGCCGCGGTAGAAAAGAACGGCAACGCCCAAAAGAACTATCGTCCACGATATTATAAACGAAGCTCTGACATACTTGAAGAAGTCGAAATTGCAGCCGCTTAGCATGCCTTTTTTAAGCGACGTTCTTATTATGTTGTACTTTACTCCGAACTCGAGTATTGCGCGGCTAAATACCAAGCAGCAGAAAAGCGTCGTAAATATGCCTATTGCAAGAGTCACGCCAAAGCCTTTCACGGGACCCGTGCCAAACTTCCACAATATCAATGCCGAGATAAGGGTTGTTATGTTGGCGTCAACTATTGCCGAGAACGCCTTTTCGTAGCCTGCCATAAGCGACGTCCACAGGCTCTTGCCCAACAGAGATTCCTCCCTCATTCGCTCAAATACCAGAATATTGGAGTCGACCGCCATGCCCAGGGTGAGCACCAAAGCCGCAATGCCCGGCAGCGTCATCGTCGCGCCGAAGCTCGCCAGCACGCCCACTATCATAAATATGTTTGCAAAAACCGAAATAACGGCGATTACCCCCATAAATTTGTAAACTAAAATCATGAAAGCGACGGTCAAGAATGTGCCTATTCCCGCCGCCAGGAAAGAGCTCTGCTTGGCGGAATCAGCCAGGGATGGCCCTACCTCGCTAAGCGATGTGCGCTTCAATCCGACAGAAAGCGGGTTATTGAGCGCATTGGCAAGCTCCACCGCTTCGCGCCGCGTGAAATTACCGGTGATAGACCCCCTGTCGCTAATTACGCTTACGATGTTCGGAGCGCTCATGAGGCGGCCGTCGAGCACTATTGCAAGGGGCTGCTTCGTCCCGGTCTGTCTGTCCTCATCGAGAATCGTGCGCGTGATTCTCTCAAAGACTTTGGAGCCCTCCGGGGTAAACTCCATGCACACGGTAAAGCGGTTTGAATCCTCCATTGCCGGGTACGCCCTCTTTATGATTTCTCCCGAAGCCTCGGGGCGGATCTTGACGTAATAGGGAACCTGAACGACCTGGTTTCCCCTTTCGCTTTCCATCATCATTACCTCGTACCCCATGGGGATCTCTGAGAGCGGCGGCTTTGCCGATGAGGGACGCAGGCTCCTGTGCACCTTGCGGAACTCGAGCTTTGCCGGACGCGAAAGCTCCTCAATAGACTCTGGATTGTCCTTTAGAGAGACGCCTGGCATCTGAACTTCGACAGAATTGCTTCCCATTATGCGGATTGTAGGCTCCGTGACGCCCAAGCCGTTTATGCGGTTATTCATAACCGTGAGCACGTCCTCGAGCTGTCCCTTGCGCGAATACTCGTCGCCTGCGAGATTCTTGTCGTCGATCTGCAGCGTGAACGATACGCCGCCCTGCAAGTCTAGACCTTTCTTAAGCGCGCCCTTGCTCTGGCGGTAAAGCTCCTTAAGGAGGATGTCGTTGCGCTTTTTGAGAATCTTTATATCTGATACCCTTATGTCCGGAAAATACTTGGAAAGGTCGATATCGTTGGCGTTGGCGTAGTCTCTCAAAGCTATGTAGAGCGTCGGCGACTTGTCAGGATTATTCTTGTAGTTTGCCTTGTCCACGCGCGCCTCGGCCGCCGGAAGAATTTTTTGCGTAAACTCGGCCTGGTTGGCCGTCGCGCGAGTGAGAATGTACTTTTCAAACGGCGTATCGGTTACCGGAAACATGGAAAACGCCGCCCAGGCCAAAACCAAAGCCGTCAGCACGAATTTCCACAATATCCCCGAATTTGAATTGATTGCAGGTTTTAACATTTAGCGTCCTTTAAGTTGTATTAAATAGCAAAAAACGCCGTGCGTTAATGTACGGCGCGCTTTTATAAAGACTATTTGTTCTCTGCGCTCTTTTCCTCGTCGGAGAGCTTTTCGCTGATTGCCGACTTTAGAAATTCAACCTTTGTGTTGTCGCAAAGCTTCAATATAAAAGTCTTTTCCTTAACGTTTGTAATAGTACCGATAATTCCGCCGATTGTAACGACCTTATCGCCCGACTGCAATGCCTTCACCATAGCCTGGTGCTGTTTTTGGCGCTTGCGCTGCGGGGCGATCATCAAGAAATACATCGCCGCGAACATAATCACGATGAACAACAACATCGAGACGCCGCCACCCTGGGGAGCCGGCGCGGATTCCTGTGCAATTAGAGATATAATGTTTTCCATATTCAACAAAATGTTCAATAAGCCGAATATTAAACTTGCACGTCGCGCCCCTTGCAAGAAAAAAATAGCAGCCCTTAGATTTTCCGCCCCTGGATAACTGAGATTTTCCGCGCCGGGACAAAAGCCGTAACAAGGGTCTGTGCCATCGTCACGGGGAGGATTGTCGCCAAAATTGGCGGCCGGTAAAATAAAGGTTGAAATGTGCGCGCGTTGAAATAATACTGCTCTAAATTTTTATAAATAGTTATGAACGGAGTTAGAAGACCTGTAATATTAGTTATAAGAGACGGCTGGGGCGAAAACCACGACAGCTCTCTCGACAAATACAACGCCATAAAACTGGCCAACGCGCCGTTTTGCAAAAGCCTCTCGGCCAAGTATCCGCGCACCGAGATCTCGGCCTGCGGACTTGCAGTTGGCCTGCCCGATGGCATAATGGGCAACAGCGAAGTCGGCCACCAAAACATAGGCGCCGGCAGGGTTGTCGACCAGGAAATAGTCAGGATTGACAAGGGCTTTAAGAGCGGCGCCATACTTGAAAGCCCGGTGCTAAAGAAAGTTTTTCAGACTATGGACAAGGGCGGCGCCCTGCACTTGTTCGGCCTCTGTTCCGACGCCGGCGTGCACTCGATGCTCAGGCATCTGTACTGGCTGTTTGAAATCTGCGGCAAAAAAGGCTACAAAAAGGTCTACCTGCACGCCTTCACCGACGGGCGCGACACCCCTTCGGAAAGCGGGCTGGGCTTTATAAAACAAGTCGAGGAAAAGATGGCCGAGTACGGCACCGGGTGCGTCGCCTCGGTGATTGGCAGATACTGGGCCATGGACAGAGACAAGCGCTGGGACAGAGTCGAAAAGGCGTATGACTGCCTGGTCGGCGCCGGCACGGTATGCGCCGTTTCAAAGCCCGAAGACGCCTTTACCAACTACTACGCCCACCCCGCGCAAGACAACATGAAAGGCGACGAATTCATACCGCCTACTTGGATTGAAAAGGACGGCAAGCCCATCGGGAGAGTCTGCGACGGCGACGCCGTAATATTCTTTAATTTCCGCAGCGACCGCCCGCGCGAAATGACTGCCGCATTCGTCGAGGACAACTTCGAGGGTTTTGCGCGCAAGATACACCCCAAGGTATTCTTTGCCACAATGACCGAATACAAAGAGGGGCTTTGCCCGAATATTCTCTTCCCAAAACCGCCGAAGATGGTAAACATATTGGGCAGCTATATAAGCTCATTGGGTCTTGCCCAGTTGCGCTGCGCGGAGACGGAAAAGTACGCCCACGTGACGTTTTTCTTCAACGACGGGCGCGACGAACCCTTCCCCGGCGAAGACCGCATACTAATAGACTCGCCCCGGGACGTTCAAACCTACGACCAGAAGCCCGAGATGAGCGAGCCCGGAGTTGCCGACGCCGTGGCGCACGCCGTTGAGGAAAACAAGTATGCTCTCATTGTCGTAAACTTTGCAAACGGCGACATGGTCGGGCACACGGGCAACCTGCCTGCGGCTATCAAGGCCATCGAGGCCGTGGACCGCGGTGTCAAAGAAATTGCCGAGGCCGCCGACAAGACCGGCGCCGCCATGGTGATAACGGCCGACCACGGCAATAGCGACCAGATGTTCGATCCGAAAACGAACTCTCCGCACACGCGCCACACCATGAACCCGGTGGAGGTAGTAATCTACGGCAAGGGGCTAGAAGGCCTAAAGCTGCGCCAGGAAGGCGGAAATCTCGGAGACATAGCCCCGACTATCCTGCAGCTTATGGGCCTAAAGGTTCCGCAGGAGATGACTGGCAAATCGCTGATTGTAAGCTAGCCTACGTCGCTTAGGCGAAGAATCAATATTCGCCACTTACCTAAGCTTGTAAAAGACAAAAAAGCCGGGATTTTTCCCGGTTTTTTTTGTCTTGAAGCTACTGATACCGCCGCAACTACTTGCGCCTGCGATACAGCGCAAATGCCAGCGCCAGCGCCGCAAATACGGCCGCCACCTCGGCGGGCTCTGGCACTGTCGCAGAAAACAGGTACGTGTACCCGTCTTTTTCATTTAGAACGGCCTCTATATCGTCGAGAATCTGGCCGTTCCACGTAGCCGATATTTTTGAAGCGTCATATCCCGTTCCATCTTTCCAGCGGAACAAACCGTTCTCGAAATCTTCGATAACTATGTCCAGCTTGGTAAAATCCAACGACTCGAACGTCAGCACGCTGCCATTCAAGTTCAAGTTCATTTGGGCGTGAGTCCCATTAACCTGAACCATACTAAAAGTATGGTCGGCGTGCAAATCCATGTTCATAGACTTTGCAGATGCGGCTATTTCTATTCTGGCATACCCGGTCTTTAATACGACTACGTCGCTTATGTAGCTTCTGTATGTAGCGTTGTCGTAGAACACCAAATTGGCGCCCATTATTATCTTGTGGTCTACATCCTTGGCTATCTCCAAAACGCCGTCTTTATTTATGCCCAAACCCGAATCGATGTAGGAATCTGCCGAGAGGGAATTGACCGTCATCTCAGCAAACTGCATGCGCCCGCTCTTGACATTGAAATTAAACGAGCCTCCGTTAACGGTAATCTTATTGGAAGCGTTATTCCATGCCTGCTCAGCATACGAAATACTTGCATGCGCGTTGTCGCCCGCACCGTTGCCTATTGTCAAAATCAGGCTCTTCCCTACAGCCGGGGTGGCGTTCGTCCAGTTTAACACGCCGTTGTTAACCACGTTTACGGTGAAAGTGCCGTGGTGATATTTGGAACCCGTACCTAAATCCATGTTCACCGTGGCATTGTCAACGGTAAATCCGGATTCAAGTATCCATATGGGGTCAGATCCCTCAACAATGCCTATGTCGAGAACATTATCAGGACCTGTCCCTTTAAATGTAGCTCCGGCAAAGCCGAAGAAATCAGTTGACGGACTCGACGTATGGACATCAGCCAGGAATGTCGCCGAATACCCGTTGAGATTTATCGTCGCGTTATAGTGCCTGGCGGCGTCGTATTTGTGGGTGAGCACCAAATCGGGCGCGGCTATAGTGTAGTCGACCCTTTCCATTACTCCCGTAACGCTTTCTGTGAGTGTACGCGGCCAAAGATTTTGACCATACGCTATCGCGGTTGCAGCCAAAAACGCCGAAAATGCAACGGCGCCTTTGATACCGAAGGGGCATCCGCGGTTATAAAAAACAGATTTATTATTCATAGGCAACTTCATAGGTTCACAATGAAAATTAAAGATGGGCTGCCACAAGTCAAGCAGTTTTACAAAAAAAAGGCAAAAAAAACAAAAAAACTTCAATTGAGCACTACGCCATACTACTTCAGAGGCTTCACCCAGATATTTCTAAAAGAAATCGGATCGGTGTGGTCTTGAAGCTTTATAAAGACTTTTTCTGCGTGTTTTGACTGGTCGAATTTTGCGCCCTGGACTGGCTGCATGTGCGTAGGATACTTAAAAGGTGTATCTTTTTGAACCTGAATGCCGTTTATCCATGCCGAGACTTTCGGAAGGCTGACAAGTTTTTTGCCGTCGTAAACGGCCGGGGTAAATTCTATGTCGTAGGTCTGCCATTTCCCCGGTTCAATGCATGCATTTACCATTGGAGGAACCTGTCTGTAGACGGAACCGCATTCGTCCCACGCGCCCTCGGCGCCAAAGGAATCCAAAATCTGAAGTTCGTAGAGCCCACCGAAAATTACGCCGCTGTTGCTGCGCGCTTGTCTGAGCTTTTCATACTGGCAGGGAAACTTGAATTCCAGGTGCATTACAAGTTTGCCGAATGTCTGTTTCGACTCCAAGTCGACGTAGCGCAATTTCTTCCCCTTCGAATTTTTTTCCTGCGCAATAGTCATTGAGGCGTCGGGGTTGACCGTCCAATTCGGCTTTATTTTCTTTCCGCCGCACACGCCCCAAAAGTTGCTTAAATCCTTGCCGTCAAAGAGCACGAGGGCCCCTTCGGGAGCCTTTAGACCCATCGTCGGCGATTCCACATTTATCCTTTCGAGCTTCATGCGCGCCTCCGACCCCATGTAGGCTAGCTTTACATCTATTTCTTCCGGGGTAATCGACCCCTGGAAATCCTTGAACTTTTCGCCGCCGCCGACTTTCGAGAGCAGTATTTTTCCGCCGGAGGCCTTGAGATTGTCGGCCATGCCGTACGTTTCAGCCCTGGCGAAAATGGCGGGCTGAAACTTTACCCTGTAGCCTTGCGGCCCCCTAAAAACTTCGGCGTAGACGGTATTGTCGCCCTTTAGCGGATAGCCGTATTTTGCGCATTCAAGCTTCCCCTTGTAAAAGCCCACCAGCGGGTCGACCGAAATGTTTTCCGCGCATGCGCAGACGGTAAAAAACGACGTTAAGACAAGTGCTATTAATCTCTTCATAGTGTCGACGGATACTGGGAAGAGAAAAACGCCTGTCAACGAAAATATCTAACAATAGCCTACCTAAGTAGGCCTTCGGCGCCGCCGCAACGCCGCCGAAAAATTTGCAAACGCTTTTTCCCCCTCAAAAAATTGTCCGGGATGATGCGGTGTTTTGCGGGAGAATAACAAGCGCTCTATTTGCGGCGCAGTTGCCCCTGCTCTTTTTGTTCCAAGTAATACTCGGCTGCTATTTTGTCTATTACGCGCTTTACCTGGGCAGTGAGTTCCGAATTCTGGCGGTAATCGGCCTTTGCGGTAAAATCGACGCGGTTTTCATTTAGCAATTTTTCGGAAATCTTGCGGTTTGTCGCCGAACCGTTATGCACTGCTATGGAATAGCCGCCCTGGGTCTTTACAAGCTTCATGGCCGGAATATCCGTAAGCCCGTCGCCAAAGTAAATCATTCTGCTAAAAGGCACGGGCCGCTGCTTTTCGGGCATGTAGTTGTTTATTGACTTCTGCAGGTTGAAAATGCCCTTGTTAATTCTAAAGAGATAGTTCATTTTAGTTGTGTAATTTACCGCCTGCGCCGGCCACATGGCAACTCCGTATATGTCGTACATAAAGCTGGAGGCGTATATCTTGTGAAAATTCGACGCTATTGACGTGCCCTCTATCATCTCCTTTATGCCCGATGAAATCACGTAGTGGCGCACGGTCGCCCCGAGCGACTCTCCGTAGGAATTTATCGTCGAAAACCAATCCTTGCCGTTGGGGGAAGTCAAACCGCTGTAAAACTTTACTTTCTTGCCGAATCTGAGGAAATCGTCGCGCCTGATTTTTATGTCGAGCTTTTTAGCCTGGTTGCACATCAAATACATGTAGGCTAAAATTTCGTCGGCGTCCTGCTTTTTTGCCAGCTTGCACGTCTCGTTCCAGAAAACCTTGGGCTGTTTCTGAAGCTGGGGTATGAAGGCGTACTCCTGAATGTTCGCCGGGGAAAGAGTGCCGTCAAAATCGTAGCAGAGGGCTATTGTAAATGTTTTCCTCATCTATCTTCCTTATTAAATTTTTAAATCTAAGATCAGTTTGCACAAAATTTTGCGCCTGGCAAACATAAATGGGAACCGCTTTTGATGCGCGCGGCCGTGACCGCACGTTTTGCCGCCTCGCCGACCAAAAAAAAACGCAAAAAAACAAGACTCGCCAAAGCTGACAAAAAACGGCGGATTCTCCATGTTGCGCCGGTCGGTTCGATGGCTCTCCCCTATGCAAACTCGCCAGCCTTCATGCCCGCCTTGGCGTAGCACTCAATGCCCGATGAGCTCATTTTTTCAAGGCTCTGGTCCCAAATTATTTTTCTTTTTGGCAAAATGGTTATTATGCACGAGCCGCCGAAGTTAAAATATCCCGCCTCGTCGCCGCGGGCGACGAAATCGCCTACCCTTCTGGTATTGACAATCCCACCGACGTTCGTGGCGCCGATTTCAACGAAGGCGTAGAAGCCGAATTTCGGCGTCTGAACCATGTTTAAGACGCGCTTGTTCTGCCAAAGTATGGACAGCCGCCCCGCGAGGGCTATGGGGCTGACAGAATAGAGGTCTCCTGCTATTGATTTGCGCGCGGCTATTTCGCCCGACATCGGGAAATGGAAGCGGTGGTAGTCGACCGGCGCAAGCCTCGAGATAAGCATATCGGCCCCGTCGAACGTCTCCGCCAAAGACTTGTCGCCCAGGAAGGCGGATATGTTAAATTTTGAGCCCTTGGCGTAAAAAACGTCGCACGAGCGCACGTCGCGCACGAGCAGATGCCTCCCGTCGCTCGGGAAGGAAATTGCGTTTTCGTTTAGAGGCTCCTGCGGGGCGCGCGCGCCGGGCTTTAGGGCCCTGGTAAAAAACTCGTTAAAATTCTTGAACGAGCTTTGCGGGACGTCCGAGATGTCTATGCCGTTTTTTTCAATAAATGCCGCTATCGCCCTCCTGCTGGACGGAGACGACGCCCACGCTCCGCAAATCTTTGAAAACAGCGCCCTCTTAAAGAGCGCCCAAAGCGCCAGAGATCCCGCCGGATTGCCGTACAAAAAGCGCATGAACGCCTCGGCGGGCACGCGCTCGAAAATCTCTTCCCGTGTTATAAGGTTGTATAATTTTATGCTCATACAGACAAAAGTCTCGGAATTAAATACGTCCTGCGTTCGGCGCTGCGCGAATTTTTCACCGCCGCGGCCCACGCGCTCTGGTTGCCCACTACGTAAACTTTTTTGCGCCCACGCGTTATGGCCGTGTACAAGAGGTTGCGCTGAAGCATGACAAAGTGTTGGCGCATAAGCGGTATGACGACAATCGGGAATTCGCTGCCTTGCGACTTGTGGATGCTTATGGCGTAGGCCTGCTGGAAATCGGCCAGATCCGACTTTGAAAGTGCTATCTTGCGCGAGTCAAAAACTGCCAACAGGGAAGCTTTGTCGCTTGCAATCGCCGTGACCCTGCCCATGTCGCCGTTGAAAATGTCAAGATCGTAGTTGTTGCGCGTCTGCATAATCTTGTCGCCGACTGAAAAAGTGGTGCCTCCGTAAACGAGGTGCTGGGTATTTGCATTCAGCTGCTGCTTAAGCGACAAGTTCAGGCTGGCTATGCCCGCGGTCCCCTTGTGCATGGGCGCAAGCACTTGAACGTCAGATATGGAATCCATTCCAAACCACAGGGGGATTTTTTCCTTTAAAAGGCGCGCGCAAGTGCCTATGCACTCCTCCGGGGTGTCGGCGGGGATAAAGACGAGATCGTCCGCTGGATTTACATAGTCGAGCTTGGCGCACGATACGCCCGCCATGGTCGAATCGCCGTCGAGAACGGCGTGGGCCACCGAAACAATTTGGCTGCGGCTGCCCTGCCTGAAGATGCGCTTCAACCGCACGACAGGGAAGCGGTTGCTGTCTATAATGTCGCGCAGCACATTGCCCGGCCCGACGCTCGGCAACTGGTCGATATCGCCGACGAACAGCATGTGCGCCGAACTCGGAACCGCGGCTATTACCGACGCGGCAAGCCTGGTGTCGAGCATCGACGACTCGTCGACTATCACAAATTTTGCGGGAATGCTCTTGTATTCGTTGTAAACGAATTTGCCGTCCTCGTAGCCGAGCAGCCTGTGAATTGTCTTTGCCTCGGAGCCGGTGCTCTCGGCCATGCGTTGGGCCGCCTTGCCGGTAGGCGCCGCCAGCACGGGAGTGATTTTTTTTGCCTTCAGGATATCGCAAAGGGCGCGCAGAATGGTCGTCTTGCCGGTGCCGGGGCCGCCGGTAATGACGCATATTTTGCTTCTGAGTGCCTGGGCGACGGCGTCGCGCTGCTCCTGGGCGAACTCAAACCCCGCCCGCTTGACCGCCCAATCGACTGCAATGTCGACTTTTATGGGCGGCAGAGCCGACGGCGCAACCGCGATTCTCTTTAAATTGTTTGCAATTCTGCGCTCGGCGTAGTCGAGCGCGTCGCGCTGGACGATGGCCTCCCCGACATATTTTATAAGACCTTCCTTGGCCAAGTCGGAGACCGCCTCGGCGCACTTTGCCGCATCGACTTCAAGCAGCGACGAGGCCCTCGCGACGAGTTCTCCGACCAGCGCGCAAGTCGCCCCCTCCTCCTCGCACTCCGACAGCGCGTACAGCACGCCCGCGCAAACGCGCTCCCTGGACTCGTTTGAAAATCCGCTGTTTAGGGCTATCATGTCGGCTGTCTTAAAGCCTATGCCGTCTATTTCGCGCGCGAGCTTGTACGGATCTTGGCGGACTATTCTGGGCGCGTCGGCGCCGAAGCGCTTCATGATGCGCACGCAGTGCGACATTCCTATCCCGTAAACGCGCAGCGCTATGACGATATCGCGCAACCCCTTCTGCTCCTCCCAAGAAGTCCGTATGCGGGCAAGGCGTTCCCTGCCAATGCCGCGCACCTGCAAGAGTCGGGCGCTGTCGGTATCTATGACTTCCAGCGTCTTTTCACCGAAAGCCTCCACTATGCGCTTGGCGTACGTCGGGCCTATGCCGTCTATCAGGCCGGATCCCAAAAATTTTTCTATGCCGTAGACGCCAGAGGGAAGCCTCGATTGAAAAGACTTGACCTTGAACTGGTCGCCGAAGGATGAATGGCGCACCCACTCTCCCTCGGCCTCTATGGTCTCGCCGCACTGCAGCGACGGCATTATGCCGGTTATTGTTATATTTTGTGCTTTCGGTTCGCCGGCGGTGCGCATCTGGGCCACGCAATAGAAATTCTCCTCGTTGAAGAAGACAATTCTCTCCACGACGCCCGATATTTTTACTTTGCCGCCATCTGCCATTATATTTCGACCGAAAAAACTCCCTTTGCCAATGCGCGCAGATCATCGTAAACGCCGATTGCGCGCGGGCAGTTTTCCACGAGGCTCTCGCGCGAATCGCCTCCCGTAGAAACGAGCGCGCACGCCACGCAACAGGAATCTGCCGCCTTGTAGTCGAAGGGGGAATCCCCTATGCAAACGGCGTCGGAAGCCTCCACCCCCAGAGCCCTCAGCGCCATCTGCGTGTATCGGGGGTCGGGTTTGCGCGGCGAATGTAAAGTTGTTGCGACGACGCAGTCAAGGTGCTCCCTCAACCCGAGCCGCTCAAGCACCTTCTCGGCGGCCTCCTCCTGTTTGTTGGTAAAGCAGCCTAACCTAATCCCCGCGGCCTTCAGCGCCTTGAGTATTTCGCCGGAATACGGCATCGCGCGCAAGTCGCAGAATACGAAATTGTCGTATATGTCGAGATATTCCGAGGCCACCTGTTCATACTTATCGGCAAATTGAGTCCCCGCCAAAAGGCGCTTCATCGTTATCAGTATTGACCCGCCCACAGTCGACACTATTCTTTGGCGCGTCGGCGCAGGTATTCCGTGGCGCTTGAATACCTCGCACGTGCACAGGTGTATCGCCGAATAATTGTCGGCGAGAGTGCCGTCGAGATCAAAAAGCGCGCCTTTAAATTTCGAGGGGGCCATTTAAAACTCCACCCTTCCCATTGTTATAAACTGCGTGTGCGGCGAGTACCTTGAAAGATACCCCTTTATGTATTCGGCGGTGGATTCCTCGATTTCCTTGGGAGCCTTGGCGAACGTGTTGTAGACTATGCCGGCTATGGATATGTTTCTGCGCAAACACGCCTCTATGCAAAGCAGCGCATGGTTTAGGCTTCCCAGCTTGGAGGAAACCACCAAAAATGTGCCAAGGGAATACTTGCTTATGTAATCGATGACCAAAAAATCGTCCTTTAGGGGAACCATAAGACCGCCGACGCCCTCCGTGAGCACTACGTCGTAATGCTGGGCCAAGACCTCGGTTCGCCTGGCTATGGCGGGTATGTCTATGCTTGCGTTTTGCATTTTTGCGGCCAGATGGGGCGAAGCGGGAAAGTCAAACACATCGGCGCACGTCACGCCCGTGCGGTCTTCGGGGAGGAGATCGATTCCCATGATCTTCCTGTGCGTAATTATGTCTATTGAAATGCCCTGGCAGCCCGTCTGCGCCAGTTTCTGCGTAATCACTTTCGCGCCCGACTGCGCGAACCTCTTGGCCAAAAATCCCGTTGCGACGCTCTTGCCCACATCGGTATCAGTTCCGCTTACAAAATAAACCATATCATTTCTCCTTAATTGCTATTGCGCACATTGGGTTGTACGTCAGGTGAACACCGCCGCAGTCGGAATACATCCGAACATAGGCCTTTTCAAAGGCGCGCAGCCTCTGCGGCGTCCAAAACTCGGCGCTCGCGCCGTTTACGCCGGTGTCGCGAACGTGCCTGAGAACATCGCGCGGGGTTTTAAACAGAAATCTGAAGACGTCGTTCTGGCTGAATACAACTTTAAAGCCCGCCCCCGAAATCTGGGCGCAAAACTCGTCGAAAGTATCGTAGCTTATCGGCGAATGCCCGAATTTTGAAAACTCCGCAAAATTTTCCGGGCCGAAAGACCCCACAGCCAAAACCGCGCCCGGCGAGGCCGCCTTGTAAAGCTTCTTAAAAACCGCAGGCTTATCGTCAAGCCATTGCAGGCACGAGGCCGACAATATTATATCGGGCGAACAATCCAGCGCTATTTCAGAAATCGGCCCTGCATTGTACCTGCCGCCAAGACTGGCGGCCGCGCCTTGGCACATCTCGAGGCTCAGGTCGTTGAGCACGAAACTCTCGCAGGCCATATATTTTTTTATCTGGGCCGATAAAAACCCGGTGCCGCAGCCGAATTCGAACGCGCATTTAAATCTGCGGTTGGGAAATTCGCAGGAGAGTTTTTCGCGCAGAAACAAAGCCACGTTCTTCTGCACGACAGAATGTTTTGCATAGTTGGAAGCCGCCTTTTTAAAGGCGCCCGCAAAACGCCCGCCCGTCTGGGGAATGGAAAGGGCGTAGGAAAATAGGCGCGGATTCAGATGGGCGCCAGTCCAAAGACAAACATTCTCGAAAGCCGAAGAAAGCGCCGCCGGCGAAAATATCTTGTCGTCCTGGCAGGCGAAGGCGTAGTCCCACTTAGATAGTTGGCGCGGATTTTTCGCGCAGAAATCGGCAAGGGAAGTGAGTTCGTTTTTTAGCTCGACGGCGCTTCGGCGGCACATCAGAACCGCATTTTCGGCCTCCGCCCCGCACACGCGCTGCAGAAATTTTTCACAGGCCCGCTCGTCGAACGAGCGGAGAGTCAAATCGAAAATTTTGGCCGGTATCCCGCATTTATCGTCGATGGGAGTCGCCGTGCCGCAAAGGGCCGTGCGCAACTTTACGTTCTTCATCCCGGCGCAGAGCGCGTCGGCGACTTTCACCCCGAAGGACCAGCCGACTACGTAGACGTTTTCATACCCGGAAAAATCCACCGGCATGTCGAAGCTGCGATAGTCGTACAAGATGCACACGTCGATTCCCGGAAGCTGGCATGCCGACAGGAGGCGTTCATCGCAGGCAAATCCCCCGAAAAACGCCACCGCGCTCTTAGACGGCGATTTTTTTAGCCATTTAAATTTCATGTTTGAGCGTATTCTTAAGTTCCGACGCGAATATTTCAAGATCGGATTTTTGCATCTTCGCGTTCAGAGAGAGCCTGAGCCTCGCCGAATTTTTCGGGACCGTTGGATACCTCACCGCGCTCGGCCACCACCCCTTTTCAAGCATTTTCCCGGAGACGGCGATAGTCTTTGACTCGTCTCCGATGATAATCGGGACAATTTGCGAGGCTCCCAGCGTATTTAGCGGCCGAAGCTCTTGTCGGAAGAATTGCGATATTTGGCGCAGGTGCTTTCGGCGGTCGTCCATGCGCTCTATTTTTTCAAAAATAAATCTCGTCCACAGCGCGCACAGCGGGGGCATTGCCGTGGTGAATATAAACGTCCTCGCCTTGTTTATCAGAATTTCGCGCAGATCCGGTGTGGTAAAAACGACCGCGCCGAAAGAAGCCGCGGCCTTGCCGAGAGTGCACATTATTATGTCGACGTCCGCGGCTGCCGCGGTCTCCGCGCACCACCCCAGGCCGCGCTCTCCGAATAGGCCAAACGAATGTGCCTCGTCGACGTAGAGCATGCACTGGTATTTCTTCTTCAATTCTATTAGGCCGGGCAAATCGGCAAAATCGCCGTCCATGCTAAATACGCTCTCGGTTACTATAAACGCCCTCTCGAACTTCGCGCGGTTCTCGGCCAGCAGACGCCCCAAGTGGGCGCAGTCGTTGTGGGCAAAGCGGAAAAATTTCGCGCGGCTTAGCTTCAGGGCGTCTATGATGCTCGCATGGGCGAGCTTGTCGCAAAAGATTGCATCGCAAGATGAGGCTAATGCCGGGAGCACGCCTGTATTTGCGTGGTAGCCGCCGTTAAAAAGGAGCGCGCTTTTGGGGCATACAACGCTGCTGTATAAGTCTTGAAAATAGTTTTCGAGGGCGCCAAAGGCCGGATTGTCTCCGCCTAGCAGGCGCGAAGAAAGGGCCGACATAAGAAATTCCCCGCCGAACCTACTGGAAAGCGCGGAGAAAAACTCCTCCTGGAATTCGACGTCGCCTGATATTCCCAAATAGTCGTTTGTGGCGAAATTGTAGAGATCTTTGCCGCGGTCTATGTCAAATATGCGCTCTCCGCGGCTAATCGAAGGGCAAAGGCGCCTGTACAGGCCGGATTCGGCTATTTCGGCAAGCTCCTGTTCAAACGTTTTCATTTTGAAATTTCCTCCACGGCGGCGACCATTGCGGAACAAAGACAAAGCAAGTCTTCGTCGGAAATGACGAATTCGGGCATGGTATAGATGAGCCTACCGAACGGGCGCAGCCAAAGGCCATGCTTAAGAAGCAGCCGCTGGACGAGCGCGCAGTCGACGGGCTCCTTCATTTCTACAACCCCGATCGCGCCTAGGGCGCGAACGTCGGCTACCGTAGGCAAACCGGCCAATGGTCCGAGCTTATCGGCCAAAATTTCGCCTATGCGCCGCGTGCGCGCGGGGACGTCGAAACTTTCAAAGCAGTCCAATGCGGCATTGGCCGCCGCGCACGCAAGAGGGTTTGCCATAAACGTAGGCCCGTGCATAAAAAGGCCGACCCCGCCGTCCGAAATCGTATCCGCGACGGCGTCCGAGGCCAAGGTTGCAGCAAAGCTCATATACCCGCCCGTCAGAGCCTTGCCAAGGCACATAATGTCGGGTTCCACTTGGGCGTACTGGCAGGCAAATGTCATGCCGGCGCGCCCAAAGCCCGTGGCGATCTCGTCGAAAATAAGCAATATGCCGTGCTTGTCGCAAGCGCTGCGAAGCATTCGCAGGTAGTCTGGGTGGTAGAAGTACATGCCCCCCGCCCCCTGCACCACGGGCTCGAGAATAACGGCTGCAATCTCCGAACCGAAGCGCTCCAGTATATCGCCCATAGAATCGAAATCCGACGCATCGAAAGGCTGCCCGAACTTGCATTTTGGCCTGTCGGCAAAATAGTGGACTGCCAACGCTCCCGAAAAAATAGTGTGCATCCCGTTGACGGGGTCGCACACCGACATCGCATTCCACGTATCGCCGTGGTATCCGCCCCTTATGGTGGCGAATTTATTTTTGTTTGAAACGCCGCGCGCGCGCCAGTATTGCAGGGCCATTTTCATCGCAACCTCGACCGAAACCGATCCCGAGTCGCAAAAAAAGACCTTTTGCAGCCTGCTTGGCGTCATATCGACAAGCCTCTTTGCAAGGCGCACCGCCGGCTCGTGGGTCAGCCCGCCAAACATCACGTGGGAGAATTTGCGCATTTGCCCCTCTATTGCCGCGTTTATGGCCGGATTGTTATATCCGTAAGCCACGGCCCACCATGACGACATGCCCTCTATTACCTCCCCGTACCCCTCCAGGCTTATGCGCACGCCGCGCGCGCCGGTTACTTCGTATACGGCCGAGGGATTCCTCATCGAAGCGTACGGATGCCAAACGTGCTCCCTGTCGTAAGAAAGTATCTGGTTAGAATTCATAGCCGAGGCTTTCAAGCATTTTAAAATCTTCAGCCACCGCCGAGCCGTGGGTTGTCAACATATCGCCCGTAATGAACCCGCTTGCCCCCGACCTTAGGGCGACGTCTTGAAAGCCCCTAAGCCACGAGCGCCCGCCGGCAAAGCGCAGATGGGCTCGCGGGTTTGCAATCTTAAACAGCGCCACCGCCTGCAATATTTCGTCCTTTGAGAGGGGCCGCATATCCTGAAGCGGCGTATTTTTTATGGGCTGGAGAATGTTTAGGGGAATGGAGTCTACCTCGAGATCTGCCAGCGTGCATGCCAGCTCCACGCGCTGTTCGAGGGATTCCCCCATGCCGATTATTCCGCCGCTGCATACGCTCATTCCCACCTCTTTTGCGGCTTTAATTGATGCTATTTTATCGTCTATTGTGTGCGTGGAGCAAAGTTTTGGAAAGAACGATGGAGCCGTCTCGAGGTTGCAGTGAAAGCGCCTCATACCCGCCTGGTAGAGTATTTGAAACTGCTGCTTGGTGAGAAGGCCGAACGAGCCGCACAGGCCCAAGCCGCCCAGTTCCGACATCTTTCTGAAGGCCTCCGCCATTTTTTGGGTGTCTTCGTCGGAGAGTTTGCGGCCGCTTGTCACGAGCGAAAATCTGCGCACGCGGCACTGCTTTGCCTTTTTTGCAAACTCGAGGGCCTCGTCGGGCGAGACAGCCGCATACACCTTGCAGCCCGTAGGGTTGTGCGCCGACTGCGCGCACCACTTGCAGTCCTCCGAGCACCTGCCGGAGCGTGCGTTCATTATGGCGCAGGTGTCGACAAAGTTGCCCAGATATTTTTCGCGAAGCGCGTTTGCGATTTTGCAAAGCTGTTCAAGCGGCGTTTTTTCGACCAAATCCAGAAGCTGGCTGTACGTGGGTCGGCGGCCGTCAAAAGCGTAGTTGTCCATAAATTTCCTTTTTGTAAATTCAAAGCAGGCGCCGGGGCCCTGTCAAGAATTCAAGGGCTCCGGCTATGCTTAAAAACAATCCCCACTTTCTCCATTTTTTTGCGGCAAATGTCAAAAATAAAACTGGCGCAAGCCCATAAAAAGCTTGAAAAAGACCCGCGAAAAATTTGAGAATAACGGCAATTATGAAATTTACAAAATACCACGCACTGGGCAACGACTATCTCGTGCTCGATCCCGTCGATTCCCCGACGTGTCCCGAGGGGCTCGACGTAGTTAAAATCTGCCACAGGAATTTCGGCCTCGGCTCCGACGGAATTCTTTACGGCCCCGAAAAAAGCCCGAAGGCCGATTTCAAGCTCAGGATTCTAAATCCCGACGCGAGCGAGGCCGAGAAGAGCGGCAACGGCCTTAGGATATTTTCAAAGTACCTTTTCGACACGAATCGCGTAAAGCTTGACGTTCCATTTACCGTGGACACTCTCGGCGGCGTGGTAAGCTGCGTAGTCTCAAAGGGCGGCGATTTTATCACCGTTGAAATGGGAAAAGTCAGCTTTGACTCCGAGAAAATACCGGTGGTCGGCCCGAAGCGCGAAGTTATAAACGAAGAGGTGGAAATAGACGGCGTGACGTACCGCTACTGCTGCGCAACCGTCGGAAACCCCCACTGCGTGGTGCCTATGGACAAGATATCTTCGGAGTTGGCCCACAAAGTGGGCCCGGTTTTGGAAAACATGACATCGCGCTTCCCCAACCGCACGAACGTCCAGTTCCTGCAGGTCGTTGACCGAAACAACATAAATATCCAAATATGGGAGCGCGGGGCCGGATACACGCTGGCCTCGGGCAGCAGCTCTAGCGCCGCCGCGTCGGTGGCCTACAAGCTCGGCCTCTGCGACGGCGACATAACCGTGCACATGCCCGGCGGAGACCTCTCCATAAAGATAGCCCCGGACTTCTCTATAACAATGAGCGGTCCGGCAACCAAAGTCGGCGACTACCAGATGGCAGAATCTGTTCTGACACAGCAGATTCCCCTCTAATCGTGACAACGCTTAAAAAAAATGTTGAAGTTTGGCCAAAATATGGCATTATACGCGCTTTAAACTTTTAAAAAGGAAACAAAATGCCAAGAGAAATAGTTATAATCGAATGCACGGAAGCCCGCAAAGAGGGCAAATCGCCCTCGCGCTACATGACGACGCGCAATTTTAAAAAGCAGGCCGAAAAAGTAGAGAAGATGAAGTACAATCCTTCGCTCAAGCGCAGGACTCTCCACAGGGAAATCAAGAAATAGCCTTCATTTCCTTACGTGCGCATCATATGCGCAAAAAGCCCCGTACGAAAATAGTACGGGGCTTTTTGTATGCATGCAATGGCTGTTTCTCGGCCATCAGAATCTGTAAAAGACAATGCGCCTTTGAATATTCACTTTGACCCTTAAGTTTTATTTAACGCCAAGGAAAATCTTGAGTCTTAAGACTTTTTTAACGCGAAAGTAAATCGGCGACCCTTGAATCTTAAGTATTTTTTAAGCGGGGACAAATTGCAAAAATTATAGCGCTTAAAAGCGCAAAACCGCGAAGGAGTCGAGCGCGTCTAAAGAAAAATAGCACGCGAATAAGCCAAAAAACAACTACAAGTAAACGCGCGCGTTGCAAAGGCAACGACTTGCCGCGCGCCTCCCCCGCGGATTCAATTGCAAAAAAAAACGAGCCCGGCGCGCGCGCGGCAGCTCCGGGGCTCAAACTCACGGCAAACATCAAGGGCCGACTATTTTATTTTTTCTATTTTTAAGTCTGCCAACATTTCGGCCGTCAATGCGTCGGCGGCTTCGATTGTCGGGGCCTTTGCAAGCAAAACGGCCATGCGCCTGTGCCCGCGAACCTCGGGTTTGCCGAATATTCTCATATCCGTCTTTGGCCTCGAGAGGACTTTGTCTATGTTTGCATACATCAGCTCGTCGCAGTCGCCCTCGACAACCACCGCGCGGCTCGCCGCGGGCGAGTATAGCTGAATCTCGGGAATGGGTATGCCAAGTATGGCCCGCGCGTGAAGGGCAAATTCCGACAAATTCTGGGAAATCATGGTCACCATTCCCGTATCGTGGGGCCTCGGAGAGACTTCGCTAAACAAAACGTCGTCTCCTTTGACAAACATTTCAACGCCAAAAATGCCGTATCCGCCGAGGGCGTCGGTAATTTTCTTTGCGTACTCCTTGGCCTTTTGCAGGGCGGCCTCGCTCATGGGCTGGGGCTGCCAGCTCCTGCGGTAATCGCCGTCGACCTGCTCGTGCCCGATGGGCTGGCAGAAAGACGTACCGCCGCTGTGGCGCACCGTCAAAAGGGTAATCTCGTAGTCGAAATCTACAAACCCCTCTATGATGACCTTTCCGCCTCCGGCGCGACCGCCAGTCTGGGAATACTCCCAGGCCTTTTGCATGTCTTCGGGTCTCTTTATCAGGCTCTGGCCGTGTCCCGACGAACTCATTACGGGCTTTACCACGCAGGGGATTCCAATCTTCTGCACCCCCTCCTTAAATTCGTCGAAATTTGAAGCGAAGGCGTACGTCGACGTTTTAAGGCCGAGTTTTTCGGCCGCGAGCGTTCTTATTCCCTCGCGGTTCATGGTAAAGTTTACCGCCTCGGCTGTCGGAACCACGTTAAAGCCGCGCTTCTGCATCTCTAAGAGCTTTCCCGTGGCAATGGCCTCGACCTCGGGAATAATGTAGGTGGGCTTCTCCTTCAGAATAATCTCCTCCAGCTTTGAGGCGTCGAGCATTGATATGACATAGCTGCGGTCTGCGACCTGCATGGCCGGCGCATTCGCATACTTGTCAACCGCCACGACTTCCACGCCCAGGCGCTTGAGCTCAATGACGACCTCCTTGCCAAGCTCTCCGCTTCCCAAGAGCATGGCCTTTGTGGCATTGGGTTTAAAAACTGTTCCGATATTAGTCATGATATTACTCCTTGATAAATTTTAACGCCTCGCTTGCCACGTCGCCGACATCGACAAGCTCCACCAATACCCCGCCCTGCGGCGGAGAATTTCTGGGCCTTACCACCGCCCGGGGAGCCTCGTAGACAAGGCCGTTGCGAATGGGATTCGTCGGCCCGTAGACCGCCACCACAGGCACTCCGAGCGCGTTTGCAATGTGGGTTAGGCGGCAGTCTGTGCCTATTGCCACGGTGCAGGCGCCTATGCGCCTGATTATTTCGGCATCGCCGAGCTTCGCCGCGTAGTTTTTAATTTCGGCGTATTCGGCCTGCGCGGTTATTGCGTAGGCCGCGCGCGCGTCGGGCTCGTCGCCGTAGACCTCGAATACGGCCTCGTCGAGACTCCTGTCGAGCAGCTTGATTAGCTCTCCCCATTTTTGAGGGCTCATTGCGTGCTCCCCGGAGCCGCCGCAAAGAATGGCAATGCGCGTCTTTGACGGACGTTCGCGGCGGGGGCCAATGGGGGAAAAGTCTAGCTCTCCGGTCAGCCCAAATTTTCTGAAAAAGCCCTCGTAAACGCTGGCGAGGCTTTCGGCATCGGAGGCGAAATCGGCCTTGTAAACTTTTTTTATAAAATGGCGCCTGCGCGACGGAAACTGTATTGCGACCCTCTCCGACGAACCCGCCGCCACAGATTCGATATCGGCCCACATGCTGTTTTCCAACACGGCGTGCAAGTCGAAATAGTGCGGGCGCAAGCTCGCAAAAAAGCCAATGCGCTTGAGCGGAGAGTCGACATTCGGTGCGCTCAAAAGCTCGTCTGCGAAATCGAACGCCGACAGCACGCCAAAAAACTTATCCTGGCAAACGGCGGTAACTTTAGCGTCGGAGCGGCTATTCCTTAGCTGTTTAATCATCGGGATAGCCGCAAAAGTTTCCCTGAGGGAGGCCGGGAGGGTAATTAAGATTCTGCAGACGCGCTTAAAGCTGCCGCCGGAAGCCTCGAGGCACTTTTCAAGCTCTCCTGCGCGGAATTTGGGCATGCCAAAATAATATCCGCGCGCCCAGCGGCGGTGTAGCCACAGCCAGTCGCAGCGCAGCCCGGAATCGGTCTTTAAAAGGTTTTCAAGCCACATATTCATCGCCGCCGACATATCGTCGTAACTGCTGTACTCCAGCCAGTTGCCGCATATCTGCGCCCGCCAAAAACCGGTGCGCTTGGCGTATATGCAGGCGACCCTTGCCTTTTCGTGCTGGGCTAAAATCCTCGGCAATTCTGTCGTGTAGGCGAGCCTGTCGAAGAATAGGCCCAAAGAGCCGCTCAAGCCGGCATTCTGGTCGAATAGCATGGCCACGCAGCCGTTGTTTCTTAGAAAGTCAACCGCCACTCTCGTGCTCTTTTTCCTCGATAATAGGTGTATCTTGCAGCGCTGGCGGGACTTCAAAACCCAATCTTCTATCGCCGCGTTGTCGAACGGTCGGTAAAAGACGCCGACCTCCGGGAGTTTTTCGTCCACAAGTGCCGGCAGGAGCGTTATAGACTCCATCATGCAAAAATGCGGAATGACCAGTATCACCGGGCTCGGATTTTCCAGCGTCTTTGAAAGCTCCGAAAGCACATACCCGTCAACCTTAATCCGCCGCCTTAATTTCTCCAAGCTAATGTGGGGGCTCGCCAACACAAAGAGCGCCATTTCCACCATTCTGCGCGCGGACTCGAGCCCAATCTTGCGTATTTGGCTCTCCGAAAGCTCCGGGAAGCAATGCGAGAGGTTGGAATACCCCACGCGCATTCTCGAATTGAGGACGATATCTATAAAGCGCGCCACAAAGCAACATATACCGCGCAAAAGAACTTCGGGCATCTTTGCAAACGACCACCCCAAAACTGCAATTAAAAACCTCATTTTTTAAACTTGCCGCACAGACTAGCAGGCAAAAAAAATAAATCAAATTTAAAACGAGATGACCGATAAAATCCCGTCGAAACGCCATTTTGTCCCCTCCTTCCCCCGCGCCACTCTCCATAAAGAAAAAACGCCGCAAAAATGGCGCAAAAAAAATAGTTTTCCAAAGTAAATTGCAAACCCGTCCTCCCCCCAAAAAAAAAGAGGGAGACATTCATTCTTACTTGCGCATCTTTCCCGATGATTGCAAGCCCCTAAAAGAACTAAAGACATTCATGAAATTCGAGGTAGCCACCCGCCGATACTATCGGGCAATGCCCTTTTCCCCCCCCAAAAAAAAAGAATGGCTTCGACGCGGCACTCAAAATCCCTTTTCCCAAAAAAGCAGGCCGCCGACGCCGGCAGACAAAAACAAAAAAATCCGCCCTTAGAAAGTCTCCAACACAAGATTCCCTCAAAAAAAGAATAAAAAAAATCCCTCCACCCATGGGCGGAGGGTCGGGAAAACGCGGATTGTTAAGAGACTACTTTTTAAGCGCCGCCGCCAGTGGGCGCACAAAATTTTCTGCGGCCTCCAGAGCGGCATCTTCTCCTTTTTCCACGTAAGTTTTATAAACGGTGTCTATAAACTTGCTGCCCACTATGACCGCGTCGGCGACGGACGCCACGGCCGAGGCCATCTGGGGTGTCGATATGCCAAAGCCCACGCCGACGGGGAGCTTAGAGGCTTTGCATACGGCCTGCATGCGGCTCTGAAAGCCATCGGGAAGTTTCGTACGCGCTCCCGTCACGCCGGCGACCGACACATAGTATAGCATACCGCTGCCGTGCTCGGAAATTTCGCGTATGCGTTCGGGCGAAGATGTGGGGGCTGCCAACGGCACGAAGTCTATGCCCAGGGGGGTTGTGTATTGGCGAATCTCGTCGCCTTCCTCCATCGGCACATCGACTACCAGCCACGCATCGACGCCCGCCTCCTTGCTCTGTTTGGCGGCGCGGGCAGTCCCGTAGTGGAATATCGGATTAAAATACGAAAAGAGGACGAATTTTTTGTCTATCCCCTTTGCCCTGAGGCGCGCGACCAAATCCAAGACTTTTGCAAAAGTCGCCCCCGCCTTGATGGCGCGCGCGCTCGACATTTGAATCGTCTTGCCGTCGGCCATGGGATCCGAGAACGGCACGCCGAGCTCCACGACGTCCGCGCCCGCCTTGCAGACGCGCTCCACGAGCTTTTCCGTAAACTCCATTGACGGGTCGCCGCAGGTCAGGAAAATAACCAGACCGGCTCGTTTTTCTTCCTTTAATTTTGCGAAAAGATTTTTCATCTACTTATTTGCCTCCAAATATTCCAAAACCGACTGCATATCCTTGTCGCCGCGCCCCGAGAGCGTTACGATAATGCTGTCCTCTTTCGACATATCGCGCGCATTTTTAATCGCCAGAGCCAGCGCGTGCGAGGATTCCAACGCCGGAATAATGCCCTCGTAGCGGCAGAGTTTTTCAAAGGCGTCCACCGCCTCGGCGTCTGTTATCGGCACGTATTTTGCCCTGCCGGTGTCGTGCAGATAGGCGTGTTCCGGGCCGACCCCTGGATAGTCGAGCCCCGCAGATACCGAATACGTGTTTAGTATCTGCCCGTTTTCGTCCTGCAAAAGGTACGTCTTATTTCCGTGGAGAACGCCAACCGAGCCGCCGTTGAGGCTGGCCGAATGCCTGCCGGTTTCAATCCCCGCTCCTGCGGCCTCCGCCCCGTAGAGAGCCACGCTATCGTCGCCTATGAAGGGCGCAAATGTGCCTATGGAATTGCTGCCTCCGCCGACGCATGCTATGACCTGTTTGGGCAGCGCACCTCCGTTTGCCTCCATAAACTGCCTTTTGGCCTCCCTGCCTATTATCGACTGAAATTCCTTGACCATCAGCGGATACGGGTGCGGGCCGGCCGCCGTGCCTATGACGTAGAAAGTGTCCTCCACCGTGGCGACCCAGTTGCGCAGAGCCTCGTTCATGGCGTCCTTGAGCGTGGCTTCTACATCGTCGAGACTCACCTTGACCATCTTGCCGCCGAGCATCTGTATGCGCGATACGTTCTGAGCCTGGCGCCTGATGTCCTCGGCGCCCATAAATATGTCGCACTCAAGCCCCAGGAGGGCGGCCGCCGTGGCCGTTGCCACGCCGTGCATGCCCGCGCCAGTCTCGGCTATCAGGCGCCGTTTGCCCATTCTGCGCGCAAGTAGAGCCTGTCCGAGGGCGTTGTTTATTTTATGGGCGCCGGTGTGGTTTAGATCTTCGCGCTTTAGATAAATGCGCGCCCCGCCGCAATATTTGCTGAGGCGTTCCGCATAGTAAAGCGGGGTCGGACGCCCGACGTAATCCTTGAGCAACTGAAGATATTCCCGCTGGAAGGACTCGTCTTTTAGCGCCTTGTTAAACTCGGCTTCGAGGTCTTTAAGGGCGCTCATGAGCGTCTCGGCGACGTACTGCCCGCCGTATTGCCCGAATTTTCCGTGTTTTGTGTCTATGTATTCTTTCATAATTTAAGAGATAAAAGTTTGCGAATTTTCAAAGGATCCTTTTGGCCCGGTGCTACTTCCACGCCGCTGTTTGCATCGATAGCCCAGGGCCTAACCGCCGATACCGCCTCTAAGGCGTTCTCGGCGGAAATCCCCCCCGCAAGGACGACCTTGCGTTTGCGGGCAACTTCCGCGGCCAATTCCCAGTTTGAAAGCTCGCCGGTTCCTCCGGGCAAAATCGAATTCCGGGAATCGAGCAGCACGGCGTCGGCTTTTGAAGAGAGCGCGGCCTCGACGTCGGCCTCGCATGAAAGCCAAAACGCGCGCCACACCCGCCAGTCTTTCATAAGGCGCTCGACTAGATCGTCGGAGGCGTCAAAATGAAGCTGCGCTATATCCAAATCGGCCTCGCACATAGTCTGCCTTATAAACGAATAATCCCCCCGGGTAAATACGCCGACAAGCTTTATCGGCTTTGCCGAGGCGGCGCGGGATGCCATGGCGATTCGGCGCGCCGTTTCAACCGAAACTTTGCGCGGGCTTTTTTCGTGGAATACAACCCCCGCAAAGTCGGCCCCGCAGGCGGCCGCCACTTCCGCGTCTGCAACGCTCTTTAGCCCGCAAATTTTTATTTTAACGCCCATGCGAAATCATCTCCGAGAGAGCCTTGGCAGGATCTGCCTTTGACATGAGCGCCGTGCCTATTAGCGCCGCGTCGGCCCCCGCATTTTTTGCCCGTAGCAACATACGGGCATCCTCGATTGCGCTTTCGGCCACTTTCACGGCGCCGCTTGGCACCTTGGAAAGCTGGCGCTCCACAATGCCGAAATCGGTTTCAAAAGAGGCGAGATTGCGGCAATTAACGCCGATTATGTCGGCGCCTGCGTCGCATGCGGCGGCGATCTCCGACTCGTTGTGGGTCTCGCAAAGCACGTCGAGGCCCAGCCCCCTTGCAAAGGCCATTAGCCTTTCCAGCGACGAAGCCTCCAGCATCCTAACTATAAGCAGCACCGCCGACGCCCCCAACAGCCTGGCCTTGCATATCTGGTATTCGTCAAATATAAAATCTTTGCAAAGAAGCGGTATTTTAACTGTTTGTGCGGCTATCTCCAAGTTTTTGTCGCCCCCCAGGAAGTAGTGGGTCTCCGTAAGCACCGACAAAGCCGACGCCCCGGCACCCTCAAGCCCCCTAGCCAAAGATGCCACATCGAATTCCGGGCGAATCAGGCCGCGCGACGGCGATGCCTTTTTGAGCTCGGCAATGACATTTGGAACCATTCCCCGCTTGGAGAGAGCCGCCTTAAACGACGCGCGCGCGGGAGATTCCAAGGCCCTTCGATATATCTCGTCGAAACCTAGCAAATCCTTCTCAGCATCCAAGTCGATGCGTTTGCGCCGGCAAATTTCGTCCAATATTGAATTTGTTTGCATACGCTATTTCTTTGAAAATTCTATGAGCTTTACCAGCTTTTCTTTGGCCGCGCCGCTTGAGAGGGATTCTCTGGCCATTTTTAAGGCCGTCTGAAAATCGTCCGCCTTTCCGGCCACGTATATGCCGGCCGCGGCGTTTAGCAGGCACGCGTCTGTCGCGGCGCTGTGGTCTTTGTTGTCAAGGATGCGCATGGTGACTTCCGCGTTGTATGCGGCGTCGTCTCCGCGCAATTCGCCGAAGCTGCCTATCCTGTCGAGATACTGGCCGGGATTAAACTCGTGGGTGCATATGCTGCCGTTTTTAAGCTCGCTTATCCTCGTGAGCGCGCACGGCGAAATCTCGTCCATGCCGTCGGCCGAGTGGACTATCATGACCCTGCGCGATCCCAGGCATTTGAGGCTGTAGGCCAGCAGCTCCGTGTAAGAGGCGTCGAAGACGCCTATTATCTGCGAAAGAACCCCCGCCGGATTGACGAGCGGCCCGAGCAGGTTGAATATTGTCCTAAAGCCCAGCATTTTCCTGACCGGGGCCGCATAGCGCATTGCAGGATGCATCTTCGGCGCAAAAAGAAACGCTATGCCGTTTTCCTGCAGGCAGTGCTCCATCAATGCCGTGTCGGCGTCCAAGTTAAACCCGAGCCTGGCGAGCACGTCGGCCGAGCCGCTCTTTGCCGAGGCGCCCCTGTTGCCGTGCTTTGCCACGCTGACGCCTGCGCCGGCCGTGATAAATGCGGCCGTGGTCGATATGTTGAAGGTATTCAAGCCGTCTCCGCCCGTGCCGCAGGTGTCTATCGGGGACGATTCCCCGGAGCTTATGAAAGTCGCCCGCGCGCGCATGGCGGTGGCCGCACCGACCACCTCGTCGACGCATTCCCCCTTGTACTTGAGCGCGGAAAGAAAGGCCGCCAATATTTCGTTGCAAACCCGCCCGTCCATAATTTCGTCGAACACGTCGCTCGACTCCTTTAGGGTGAGATTGCGGCGCTCGTTTACCAGGACTGACAATGCCTTTAGAGTGTTTTTCATTTTATCTCTCCGCTGAGGCGCAGGAAATTTTCGATGAGGCGCTTTCCGCCGTAACTTAAGACCGACTCCGGGTGGAACTGGACGCCCTCGATGTCGAATTTCTTATGGCGCAACCCCATTACTTCGCCGTCCTCGGCGACGGCGGTTATCTCGAGGCACTCCGGCATAGTGTCGGCGCTCACCGCCAGCGAGTGGTAGCGAACCATCGACAGGTTCTCCGGCATTCCCTCGAAAACGCCCTTGCCAGTGTGCCTAATTTTGCTGATTTTACCGTGCATTATGCGCTTTGCCGAGACTATGTCGCCGCCGAAGGCATATCCCATCGACTGCATTCCCAGACACACCCCGAACATGGGAACTTTCCCCGCGTATTTGCGGATAAACTCGACGCACACACCCGCGTGCTGCGGATTGCTGGGCCCGGGCGAAATTATGACCGCCCCCGGTTTTAGGGCGAACATCTCGTCCGCTGTGAGCTCGTCGTTGCGGACAACCTTTACGTCGGCTCCCAGAGCCGCGGCGTAGTCGAGCAGGTTAAACGTAAAAGAATCGTAGTTGTCTATCAAAAGTACCATATGAATCCTCCTTATCTGACAAGTCCGCCCACGTCGGCGTCCTCCAAATTTTGCGCGGTCTCTATGGCTTTGGCCACCGCGCGCGACTTCATTCGGGTCTCCTCGTACTCGAAGGCCGGGACTGAATCGTATACGATGCCCGCCCCAGCCTGAACCGACGTCTTTCCGCCGGCTATCTGCAAGGTGCGGATTGTAATTGCCAAGTCCATGTTGCCGGAGTAGTCTATGTATCCCGTCGCACCGCCGTAGGGCCCCCTGCGTTCGGGTTCAAGCTCGTTTATTATCTCCATCGCCCTGATTTTTGGGGCGCCGGAGAGTGTCCCCGCGGGGAAGGCTGCCTTGAGTGCGTCGAAGGCGTCGATGCCCTCGCGCACTATTCCGCCTATGTCGGAAACAAGGTGCATGACGTGCGAATACCTTTCAATTTTCATAAATTCGCGCACCATAACCGTCGACGTCTTGCAGAAGCGCGACAAATCGTTTCTTCCGAGGTCAACAAGCATCAAATGCTCCGCGCGTTCCTTCTCGTTTGAAAGCAATTCGTCGGCCAGTTTCATGTCTTCGGTAAGGTCCTTTCCGCGGCGCCGCGTGCCGGCTATGGGCCTTACCCTGGCGGTGCCATCCTTAAAGCGTATGAGCGTTTCGGGAGACGAGCCCACCAAGTATCTGCCCGCGCCCTTTATGAAAAACATGTACGGCGAAGGATTAATTAGGCGCAAAGCCCTGTAAGCGGCTATGGCGTCTATCTTTGCGTCGGTGGAAAACTTCTGGGAAGGGACAATCTGAATGGCCTCGCCCTCTATTATGTATTGCCTGGCCTTCTCAACCATGGCGCAAAACTCCTGGCTTGTCATGTTAGACTTAAGCTCAATCTGGCAGGGTTGAACCTTTCTCTCGGGGCGTTCGGCCCTAAATAGCGCCGTCAGATTTGCCACGCGCCGCTCTCCGGCGGCGTACGCCTCGTCCAAATTCTCGTATTCGTCGATATGCACACATGCGGCTATTTTTGCCGTGTGGCGCAGGTTGTCGAAAATGATGACATCGTCGTAGAGCGCAAAGCGCGCATCGTCCCACGTGCGCGGACCCTTCGGCTCGGGAAGGCGTTCGAACATGTTTACGCACTCGTAGCCGAAGTAGCCCACGGCGCCGCCGACAAAAGACGGAAGCTCCGGCATTCTCGCGGGCTTTCTGCTTGCCAAATACTGGCGCAGCGGCGCTATTTGGTCGAGGCCTTCAGTCGACGTCGACTTTATTTCCCGCCCGTCGGCAAACTTCAGCACCGAATGTTTGTCGTTTAGCGTAAATACCGCTTTGGGATTGCAGCCCAAGAACGAGTACCGCCCCCAGTTGTCGACGTTCTCGGCGCTTTCAAGCATGAAGCAGTCGTCAAAGCGACTTTCAAGTTTTGAAAACACGGAAACCGGCGTTTCCATGTCTGCCAAAACCTGAGAATATACCGGTATTACGTTCGCCTGGGCGGCGAGACTTTTGAATTGTTCTTTATTTGGTGTCATTTTGTTTAGGTCAAAAAAAAAGGCGACCAGACAAATGGCCGCCAAAGTTTAAAAAATCTTTTAAACTCTCACGACCATAGACTGCGCCACCAATTTTTCATTCAGATATTTTATTTTATCGAGAACTTCTCCAACTCGATCGGGCACATGCTCGAGCAGCATGTTCGACTTGTCAATAAAAATTTTAAAAAAATTTACCGCCAATATTCCGCGAGCCATTTTGGGGGTTTTACGAACCTAAAGAGTTTTTTTATCCCCTTTATTTTTCCCTTTAGAGCCATGTCCGGAGTTGGATTGCCGTGGAAAATTATCATCTTTGCCCCGCTTGGTATCTTGGGCTCGAGAAAGAGGCCCAGCAGGAAAAAGCGCATGCAGTTATGCTTAAAGCTCGGATTCCACTGCTCGGGGAAAAACGACAGGAAATTGTGGGCCTTTGAAAAACCGCACACGTAGGCCTGTTCGTGCCTATACTGTCTCTTTATGGAGGCGCTGTTGCGCATAAAGTTCTCGTATATTTGAGGGTGCGCGCCGACCTCGAAGCGGAAGACGCTCGTCATGCCCTCGCCCTGGGTGGCCGACGGATTCCTGTGCTTTACCAGGACGAGATCCCCATCGACCTTAAAGTAGTCGTCTATATTGTCGACGATGACGGTATCCAAATCAATAAACAGGCACCGCCCCGGAGGGATGTCGACGTCGGGCGAAAACATCGAAAGCTTCAGCCAGCCCCGCTCGGGCCCGGCCTCGAGCTTCATTTTGGGCAGCGGCTTAATCTCGACGCCCTCTTTTATGCCGGAGGGATCGTCGGTAAAGCAGATGAAGTTGAACTTTAAGCTTATGTTGCGCCTGCACATGTTGTAGAGCTTATTCACGTACTCCGGAGAATACTTTTTCCCCCATTTCATGCACACTACGCTGTATACTGTCTGTCGGTTTGGCATCGTTTGCAACTATGTTTTTAGCGATCTTATATCCGCTTCTACCCGGGCGGGCGTAATTTTCAACAAAATAAAGACCAGCGTCACCAGAAAGGCCATGAAGTCGGATAATGGGAAACTCGCCCACAGGCCGTCAAGGCCGAAGTATATGGGCAGCAGATAAAGTAGCGGTATCAAAAACAACGCCTGCCTGATGAATGTTACGGCCACCGAATAGGCCGGCCGCTTTGTCGACTGGAAGAAGCCCGATGCAACTATATTCGCCCCGATAAACGGCGTGCAGCAGACGAGTATGCGCATTATTCGCGCACCCTCGGTTATAAGGCTCGAAGTTTCTCCGAAGAAAAGCATGAATATAACCTCGGCGTACAGCTGGGCCAACACAAAAGCAAGCGTGCAAAACGCCGTAGCCGCCGCGAGCGCATAGTAGAATGTCTTTACCACTCGCTCCGGGTTTCTCGCCCCCCAGTTGTATCCGATTATCGGCTGCACGCCCATGGAAAGCCCCACTACCGGCATAAACATTATGGTAGTCGACGCGAAGTCGACGCCCACAATTGCTATGGTGCTCTCGGAACCAAACTCGCAGGCCTGTTTTACATATAGCGAAACGCCCAAACCCGCAAGCAGCTGCATGATAAGCGAAGGCGATCCGGCCGAGCAAACCGCGCCGATTATGTCCCTATGAAACTTGACGTCGGATAGCCTAAATGTTAGGCAACTGCGCCCGCCCGCGTAAAAGAGCATCACCCAAACAGACCCGAGCGCCTGGGCCGCGACGGTCGCGTAGGCGGCTCCGCGGACTCCCATGTCGAATACGCACATAAAAACGTAGTCCAAAATTATGTTTGAGAGGGCGCCTACAAACATTGTCGACATCGCGTAGGCCGGGCGCCCCTCCGCCCTGATTAGATTGTTTATTCCAAAGGATATTTTTTCGAAAATGAGGCCGAAAACGATTATCGTGTAGTAGGCCTGGGCGTCGTCGACAATCTTCGGGGTCGCGCCGAAAAATTCGAGAATCTCGCGCATGAAAGGCATCAATATGCAGAGCGCTCCGATGTAAAAGAGCACAAACAGCAAAGCCGCCTGGGAAAAGACGCGCGAAGCCCCGTCGTAATCCTTTTGACCGAGCTTAATTGAAAGCAGGGCCGCGCTGCCCTGGCCTATCATCATGGATATGGCCAAGAAGAGCAGCTGGGGCGAAAAGCATACAGTGACGGCCGCAAGGGCGTCCTCGCCGCAAACCCTGCCGACAAATATGCGGTCGACTATGTTGTAGCAGGCCTGTATTGAAGTTGCCAACATAGTGGGCACGCAGTAGCGCACCATAAGTTGCGCTATGTTTGCGGTGCCTAAAATTTTTACATGCCAGTCGTCCATAGACAAATCGCGCCCGCTTTTATAATCGGGCGCCGACAAACCGCGTTAAAAGACGATTTTAAAGAATGTGCGCTTGCCCGACTGCAATACGGCGCTTTGCCCGGGCTTGCGCGATATCCGCGCAAATACGTCGGTTATCTTTTGGGAGTCCATCTTAACGGCGCCCTGCTCTATCATCCGGCGAACCTCCTTCTTGCTCGGGAAAAGATTCGTGGCTGCCATTACGTTGACGATAGAGTCCTCGTCGGCCTGGGAAAGCTCGCTCCAGTTAAACTCGGGCATTTGCTCGGGAATTTCGTTCTTTGAAAAAACCTTTTCAAAATTTTCCAATTCCGAAGCGCCGACATCGTCGCCGTAGAAGCGCGACACCATTTTCAGCGCGAGTGCCTTTTTGCAGGCCATCGGGTGCTCGTTTTTTAGGGCCGCTATCTGTTCGGGGGAATAGAGCATGAGGAACTGGTAGTACTTCCACATTGTCTCGTCGCTTACCGACATTATCTTGCCGAACATGTCCTTGGGATTGTCGTTAAAGGCTATGTAATTATCGTAGCTTTTGGACATTTTTTTCACGCCGTCGAGGCCGACGAGCAACGGCATGGTAATGACCGCCTGCCCGAATTCAAAACCGGCGTCTTTCTGAAGGTCGCGGCCAACCAGATTGTTGAAAAGCTGGTCCGTTCCGCCGAGCTCGACGTCGCTTTTTACCATTATGGAGTCGTACCCCTGGACGAGCGGATAGAGGAATTCGACTATCGATATGGGTGTCTTTGCGGCGTAGCGCTTGGCAAAATCGTCGCGCTCGAGCATTCTTGAGACAGTCATCTTGCGCGCCAGATCGAGGGTGTCGCCAAAGGACATCTTCGAAAACCACTCGCTGTTGAAGCGGACCTCGGTCTTTGACTTGTCCAATATCTTGAAGGCCTGGTCGAGGTATGTCTCGGAGTTTTGAAGGACCTGCTCCCTGGTGAGAACCGGGCGGAGTTTACTGCGCCCGCTAGGGTCTCCTATGCAGGCGGTATAGTCGCCTATGATAAGCACCGCCTGGTGCCCCAAGTCCTGGAATTGGCGAAGCTTGTTAAAAACCACCATGTGTCCGAAGGTGAGGTCGGGCCTTGTGGGGTCGACGCCCAGCTTAACCCTGAGCTTTTGGCCGCGCGAGAGCTTTTCCTTCAAATCATCGGCTCCGATAAACACTTCGGAATTTTGTGCAAAAAGATCTATCTGGTTCATAAAAACAATACGGCCGCCCATTATCCACCGCTCAAGAATAAAGGCAAGCATTTGTTTTTCCATGATTTTTACCTGGGAAGCGCGGCGATATTTGGGGGCGGGTATAAACGCCCGCGACGAAACGCGCACAATGTGTGGGGGCAAAGGCCATATAAAGGTACCTTGCGCAATGGGGAAACTGCAAGACGTTCGGAGGCCGCCGTTTTTTTACAACTTTTTATCTTGCGGCTAATGCTCTGCTAACAAATGGCGATTACAATCGGCGCGAAAATGGACAACGCCGTTAAAAAGCCTTGTCAAGGTTTCGGCGCAGCCTGCAAAAGCTCCCGTCAAAGGGGGGGGAAAGGCAGTTCTAAAGTTGCCGCAACGGACGAGGGCGGCAGACGCGAAAAAAGCCCGACCGTATTAAAAATAAAGCTGGATTATTTTGATTTTTTACCAATAATGAAGAATGGAAATAGGCGCATAATAGGCGCCGAAATAAAAGGAAGACAATGCTAAAGAACGTAATAAGCATAATAATGGGCGGAGGCCGCGGTACGAGATTGTATCCGCTTACAAAGTACAGGTGCAAACCCGCAGTGCCGCTTGCAGGCAAATACAGGCTAGTCGACATTCCGATTAGCAACTGCATAAATTCCGGGTGCGACGAAATATACCTTTTATCGCAATTCAACACCGCCTCATTGCACAAGCACATTCAGCAGACGTATAAGTTCGACAATTTTAGCCGCGGTTTTGTCGACATACTCGCGGCCGAGCAGACCGACTCCGGCGGCGACTGGTACCAGGGCACGGCCGATGCCGTCCGCAAGAACATGCACCATTTCAGGCGCCACGGCAAAGACTCCTACTTTTTGATACTCTCCGGCGACCAACTCTACCAGATGGATTTTCGCACATTGATAGAGGCCCATAAAAAAAGCGGCGCCGACATAACAATAGCGGCCAAGCCCATGCCAAAGAGGGAGGCGCCCAGCCTCGGAATAATGAGGGTGGACGAAAACCTCAACATAACCGAATTTGTCGAAAAGCCGAAAGATCCCGCGGTAATAGATTCGCTTCTAATCGGCGACAAGCTCAAAAGCGGGCTAAAGAACCCGAACGATGAGTACTGCCTGGCCTCGATGGGCATATACGTATTCTCGCAGAGGATACTCGAAGAGGCCATGTCTGGCAATGAAATGGACTTCGGCAAGGAGGTCATACCGGGATTCTTAAACCGCAAGAAGCTCTGCGCTTTCATATTCGACGGCTACTGGGAAGACATTGGCACCGTAGGCGCATTCTTCGAGGCCAACCTGGCGACAACCGACGAAGTTCCGCCGTTTGACTTCTACAAGCCAAACATGAGCGTCTACACGCACAGCCGCTTTCTCCCGGGCGCAAAGATATGCCACTGCTCGGTGGACCATTGCAACATATCAGACGGCGTCATAATAGAGGATGCCGTGCTAAAGAGGTGCGTCATAGGCGTCCGCTCCATCATAGGACAGGGCTCCAACCTTGAAAATGTAATAATGATGGGCGCCGACGAATACCCGTTTGGACACGAAAACGGAACGAAAATAGGCGTTGGGAAAAATTGCAGGATAAGAAATGCAATTGTCGATAAAAACGCCTACATCGGAGACAACTGCGTTCTATCGCCCGACGGCAAACCCGACAGGTGGGACGCCGTCGAAGGCCTTTACGTGCGCGACAATGTCCTCATCGTAACGAAGGACGCAAACATCCCCCCAAACACCGTCGTATAAAAGCGCCTGCGCGCAAAAAAAACGCCCGTTCTTTCGGGCGTTTTTTTTTGCAATAGCCCCAATGAAAAGGGGCGCAGCGACGCGAATGCGCGCCGTGAAACCGCGTGGATAGGAAGTGCGCCGCTGCGGCGCAAAGGCACTGCCTACCGGTCTGCGGGGTAATTTTATCTTACTCGGGCGCGCCGAATAGCGATGCCGCTGCGGCGTATTTAAGATTTAGAGATAGCGCGAAAGAGCCTGGCGCCTTACAATAGCGAAATTTCCACAATAAAAGACCCGATCTTTCCCGGATCGACAAAATGGACGGGCTTAGACGCGCAATTTGGCATGTTCATCCACGGCTCGACGCAATAATACGGCGCTTCTGGGCTTTCCGACCACGTAACGAACGTGGCGGCGATGTTTGAAGAGTCGCCGAAGCCTATCTTGACGGTCACGTCTTCCTCTCCGTTTTTCGGGCCGAACTTGACCAAGCTTGAGGAAAACTTGGTCAGGATTCTGTTTTGCATGTCGTCGTCGCCGAAAGAGTTTTTATGCAGATCCGCAGGGACGAGCGAACCGTCGCTTTTTATGTGGTAGGCTTTTTTTGCGTCGCAGACCAAGCGGTAGTCGCGCCGGCTGAGGCCGCGCCAAGGCAGGTTAAAGTACGGATGAAGCCCGGCGCCCCACGGTATAGGCGTCTTGTCGTTGTTTTTCAGGGTGAGCTCGCAAGAGAAAAATAGTTCGCTAAATCTGTAAACGATGCTAAATTCGTAAGAATACGGATACGCCGCCCGGGCCTCGGGAGTCGGGATATAGACGGCTTTAAGCGAAGATGGGCTTACCTCTTCAATCTGAAAATCGGCGCCCATGGCGTAGCCGTGTTTTCTAATGGGCAACACTTTCCCCTCGGGCGTTTTCCAAAAGCCTTCTTTGCCGTCGACAAACGAGGCGCCGGCAAAGGGAAAGAGCACGGGCATTCCGCAATGCAAGGAGGCCATGTCGGCCGAGGCCACGTCGATATTGGGCGGCATGTATATGACGTCGCGGCTCGAGCCGTCGGCCATCGACAAAAACCAGTTGAGCAGGCGCGCCCCCCGCGAACATACTATGTACGTAGACGCCCCAACTGTAATAGTGTAAAGTTTCACGCTGCCGACTTCGATTGATTCCATGCCCGACATTCAAGCAAACCCCCGTTCTTTTTCAACTGTTTTTAAGTTTTTTTTCTCGATTCGAGAAACTATTTTCAAAGGAAACAGTAAAGTGTTGCATTTACGGCAAAGTTCGGCATCATCGGATCAAATGAAAGAATATCTTGATCTGTTGAGGCTGGTTTTGCAAAAGGGCAAGAAGCGCTCGGACCGCACCGGAGTGGGAACGCTTGGCGTATTCGGAGCGCAGGCGCGCTTCGACCTTAGAGATTCTTTTCCGCTGTTGACTACGAAAAAGCTCCACACCCGCTCGATAATACACGAGCTTCTGTGGTTTATAAAGGGGGATACAAACGTAAAGTATCTGCACGATAACAAAGTCACAATATGGGACGAATGGGCCGACGAAAACGGGGATCTGGGGCGCATATACGGGGCGCAGTGGACCGACTGGCGCACGAGCGACGGCCGAAGCGTAAATCAGATAAAAAACATCGTTGAAGGCCTCAGGAAAGATCCGTTTGGGCGCAGGCACATAGTATGCGCGTGGAATCCCGGAGAGCTCGACAAGATGGCGCTGCCGCCCTGCCACGCCATGTTTCAATTCTACGTATCGGCCGACGGCGAGCTTAGCTGCCAGCTATACCAGCGCAGCGCCGACTTGTTCCTGGGCGTTCCCTTCAACATAGCCTCCTACGCCATGCTCACTATGATGGTCGCTCAAGTGTGCGGATACAAGCCGGGAGAGTTTATCCACACCTTTGGCGACTTGCACATATACCTAAACCATCTCGAGCAAGTCGACCTCCAGCTTTCAAGGCACCCCAGACCCCTGCCCAAGCTCGTATTAAACCCCGACCGCAAAAATCTCGAAGATTTCGTATTCGAGGATTTCAAGATAGACGGATACGACCCATATCCCGCAATTAAGGCGCCCATAGCCGTTTAAGGAAGACATGAAAATAAAGGCCATAGCAGCCGTAGCGCTAAACGGGGTAATCGGGAACGGGCTAAACATACCGTGGCACATATCCGAGGACTTTAAGCACTTTAAGAAAACGACGACTGGCCATGTGGTCGTCATGGGGCGCAAGACGTGGCAAAGCCTCGGGGAGAAGCCGTTGCCGGGAAGGGAAAATGCCGTAATAACGTCGAACCCGTCGGGAATAGTCAATGCAAGGGCCTTCTGCAGCCTGGAGAAATGCCTGAAGGCCTACAAAGGCGACGACCGCACATTATGGATTTGCGGCGGCGCGGCGCTATACCGCGCGGCCCTGCCCATCTGCGATGAACTGATCCTTACCCGGGTGAAATTCTCGCCGCGCGGCGATGTTTTTTTCCCAAAAATAAACCATCTATTCAAAAAAACAAAGACCCTAAAACGCCGAAAGTTATTCAACGTGGTAAAATACGTATCGAGGAACAAAAGCGGCTTGGGAGTGTCGAAATAGTCTATGGAGTTTCTAGTACTTATAATAGTTCCTTTAATTGTGGGCATGTACGCGCAGATGAGGGTGTCCTCGGCGTATCAAACCTACTCGGAAAAAGCCAGCCGCAACGGGCTGACTGGGCGCGACGCCGCCGAAGCCGTGCTCAGAGCCGCGGGCATAAACGATGTCAGGATTATACAAATCCCGGGCCGGCTGACAGACCACTACAATCCCTCGACCAAGGAGCTCGCCCTAAGCGTCGAAAACTATAGGGGCACGAGCCTTGCGGCCATAGGGGTAGCCGCGCACGAGGCCGGGCACGCGGTGCAACACAAGCAGCAGTATGCCCCGCTAAACTTGCGCATGGGGCTTGTGCCGATAACAAACTTTGCCAGCCAGCTTCTTCCGTTTGTGATGCTCGGAGGCTTCTTCCTCTTTCACAGCATAACCACGATATATGTGGCAATAGCGATATATCTGGTGCTTACGGTATTTCAACTGGTGACGCTCCCGGTGGAATTCGACGCCTCGCGAAGGGCAAAAAAATATTTGGCCGGGCTGGGCATAATAGAGCCCTCGGAAGAGAAAGGCGTATCGGAAATGCTGGGAGCCGCCGCGTTTACGTACGTCGCAGCGTTTGTATCGTCGCTTGGGTGGCTGCTGTACCTTCTTGCAATGGCAAACAACGACAGACGCTAAAACAACGCCGATTAAAGATATGAAAAAGACACTACTTGCCGCCATCGCGGGCTTTGCCGCAGTATTTGTTTCGTGCACAAAAGCCTCCGACTCACCCGATAAATCGGCCAATGCCGAATACGTTAAAGCCGCCCTAATGGCGCTCCAAGCCAAGGACGATCTGCTCAAATTCGACATCGACAAGGCCCTTTCGGGGTTCACCGACGTAAGCAATCTTCTTAACTCCATACCCCAGAAATACCCTGAAAGCGACATAGCCTTAAAATTGGTTTCCGACAGGTCGATATCGTTGGGCCCGTTTAGGGTGGAAGAAGTGGACGCGAAGGTAATCCCCGCGTTAAAAGCGGCACAGGGAAAACAAATGGAGCCTCTCAGGCGGACGTTCCTGGTGGCCTCGCTCTCGAAAAATCCCGACGAAGCGCTGAAGGCTTTTGCCGAAAGTCTATTGAAGACCCCAGACATTAGCGCGGAAGTAAAAAATGGCATATTGAAGAGCCTGCCCGTGGTGACAGATTCGGTCCCCAAGGCGCCCGGTGTCCCCCAGGCGCAAAAAGTGTCGGAATCAAAGTCAAAAAAAACGGCGCATTCGCAATCGGCCTACAAAGAAATGCTAAAGGATGCGCTAAAGGCCTCGCGCTTTACGGACCTCGACAAGGCGCAACAGTTGTTAAAAATTTCCGAAGAAATAGACGCGGCGCACTCGGGAGAATTTGCAAAGATTTTGGAATCCGCCATAAAGAGAGCCTCGACGATAAGCATAGTATCTCTTAGGGAAAAGTCGTATTCTATGCTCGCGGCCGCCGCGGCAAACATAGGCGACAATGCGCTCGCGCTGGATACCATAGCAAAAATAAAGGGGCAAGGAGCCCTCGACGAGGTATTCCCCGCGCTCGCGGCCACATTGGGCAGCACCGACAAATACCCGGCAACCCTTTCGGTGATATCAAAGATAGCCGATGTGGGCAAGCGCGACGCCCTTACCTTCGAACTCGTTTGCAACATGGCAAAAAAAGGCAACCGCACGGCAGCCATAGGCATTTGCTCGCAAATAAAGGACAAGGCAAAAAGAAACAGGGCCCTATGCAAAGTGGCAGCGGCGGCGTACGAGGGCAAAGACTCAAAAAATTTCATATCGGCAGTGTCTAAGCTCGACGTATCGAGCTTGGAGTGCCTCGATGAATTCGTCGGGTATGCGGACGTACCAATAGACGCGAGGAACGGATCCGACTTGCTTGCCAATCTCGCTAAAATGACGCTTCCCCAAAACCGAAACATAGCCATGCTGCTCACGAAAAAAGCCGACGAAAAATTCGACGAAAAATCAAAGGGAGCATCCTTAATAATAGACAACTACACAAAGCTTGCCCAGTATGATGCCGCAAAGGACTTTATCGCCCGGCAATCTCTTTCAAACGCGTTTACGCTGGAGGTAAAAATATCTCTAAAAGGAGCCGAAAGCGGCAATAAAGACGAGGCCGAGAATCTAAGAAATCTTGCAAAAAAAGCATCGAGCCTGGATGCGAAGAAGCGCGTGTCAATAGCCCTCGATATTGAAGTATCGGGCATTGATGAAAGCCTAAAATCCGAAACGATAAGCAATCTGCTTGTTTTTTAGCGTTGCTTGGTTGATTTTTAGCATGTGTGGGCGCAAAAGCGCCCATGTCGCATAGGCTCGAGCAAGCCGCGCTGTGGGCCGAAAGCGAATAGATGAGGGGAAATAAGAGTTGCATTTATCGCGTTAAAACTCTCGGTGCGCGCGTTGAATAAGGACGATATAGTCCGGTTTTGTCTCGACATCTTGCGCAAAGTATGCAAGCGTACAGGGATAATGGTGCAGGTTGGATTGCCAAATACTGCGCGAAACATTTAGGACAAAAGCACCGGCAACAAGAATGGGGCAAATGCGCGATCATTTGGGATTGCATTTTACAATTCGGCGCTGAAGTGCATTTTCATAGTATAAGGTTAAGAGATGAAAAATTATTTGGACTACGTCGAGAGAATCGCCGAAACGTTTGCCGAGGGTTCACAAATAGCCCCTGGAGACCAACCCGGGGTGTTTGAAATGTTAAAGTGCCCACAGACGCAAAAGACGTCGCCGCTGAATGTACTTGTTTTTGCCCCCCACCCCGACGACGAATGTATAATAGGGCTCTTGCCGCTGCGCCTGATGGCCGAATGCGGGGCGAAGATAACCGACGTGGCCGTCACCCTCGGCTCAAACAAGGCCAGGCAACAGGAGCGCAAGGCCGAATTGCAGTCGGCGTGCAAGTACCTTAACTGGGATCTAAAAATATGCGGGTTTGAAAATGTGAGGCTGCCAAATAGGGAAAACGCCGGATCGAGGTGGAATGAATACGTCGAGGAACTATCCCGCCTGATTAAACGGGAAAATCCCGATGCCATATTCGCGCCGAATTTTAACGACTGGAATGCCACGCACATAGGGACGGCGCGCCTGGTTGCCGATGCCGCCGAGCGCGCCCGGTACGGGGGAGTTGTATTTCAAACCGAATATTGGGGAGGATTAAAAGAGGGCAATTTAATGGTTGAAGCATCGCCAAGATACATTGCCGCTCAAATGAAGGCTCTTTCGCTGCATACAAAAGAGGTTGAACGAAACGACTACCATTTGCGCCTGCCGGCATGGATGTCGGACAGCGTCCGCCGCGGAGCGGAACTTGTCGGCGGACAGGGCGCGGCCGCCCCGCGCTTTGATTTTGCCACACTCTACAACGCAGTGCGCTTTAGAGAAGGCAAGTGGGAGCAAATATACACTTCGAAATTTCTAAAAATAACCGACCGGGCAGATGAAGCATTGCACGCCTAATGGGCGTGGACAATCCGCTGCAATACAAACGCCGCGCCTTTTGCGCAGAATGAGCGAGCTTTGCTCTAACAGGGTAAGATTTCCTTGAATGGGGCATGCCGAGAGAGCCCCGCCCCTTTCGGGGTCAACGGGCAAAGTGGCGATTGGTATATCTGCGTTATTTTTAATTACTGTTTTCGGAACTGTCTTTCAAAGGCACCGCCAAGCGGCGACGGGCTTGTCCGAAACGAATACGTGGAATCTGACCCGATTTCAGAACTTCTGCCGCTGTAGCAGCCTCAAAAAACCGTTGACAAAAGGAGGGGCGGAATTAAGCTCGGAGTTTCACCCTGAGTTAACTAACTAATGGCAGGAATAAGAAATGGAAGTAATAATATCGCAAGACGCAAAATCGGCCTCCGATAAGGCTGCGCGCTACATAGCCGACGTGATAACCAGAAAGCCCGATTGCGTATTGGGGCTTGCAACGGGCAGCACGCCCCTGCACCTCTACAACAGGCTTGTGCAAATGCACAAAAATGACGGTCTCGACTTTTCAAAGGTCACGACGTTTAACCTCGACGAGTACCTGGGGTTGAAGCCGGAAGATCCGCAGTCGTACCACTATTTCATGTTTGAAAATCTCTTTAGCAAGATTAACATCGATCCCCGGAACGTCAACATACCCGACGGCATGACCGACAATGTCATGACCTTCTGCAACTATTACGAGCGCAAGATACGCGAATCCGGCGGCATAGACCTTCAAATACTTGGCATCGGCACCGACGGCCACATAGGATTTAACGAGCCGACGAGTTCGTTTGCCTCGCGCACGCGCATCAAGACGCTAACGCGGGAAACAATTCAAAGCAACGCGCGCTTCTTCGGCAACGACGAGTCCAAAGTCCCCCAGCACGTCATAACAATGGGCATAGGCACGGTTATGGACGCGGCAAACATACTAATGCTTGCCTTCGGCAAGGACAAAGCAAACGCCGTTGCCGCCAGCATAGAGGGCCCCGTATCGGCGTTCACGCCCGCAAGCATCCTGCAAATGCACCGCCATGTAAAATTTCTAATAGACGAACCGGCGGCGGCGAACTTGAAGCTTTCAGACTACTACAAGTGGGTTTACGATAGAAAACCGGAATGGAACAGGTGGCTTTAAAGAGTATGAAAAAGTTAAAAGTGTTGTTGGTTGGGTGCGGTCATATGGGAGGTTCGCACGGCATGGCGTATGAAAATATGCCCGGATACGAACTTGTGGGCGTTGTGGCGCGTTCGGCGGCAAAGGCAGAGGCCTTTGTAAAATCGATAGGAGCCTCCTGCCCGGTGTACACGGACTATTACGCGGCTTTGGATGCCTCAAACCCCGATGTGGTATGCATATGCACATATACCGAAACCCACGCCCCCTACGCGATAAAGGCCTTTGAAAAAGGCTGCCATGTGTTTTTGGAAAAGCCGATAGCCCAGACTGTCGAAGAGGCGAAGGCTGTGGCGGAGGCGGCAAAAAAAGCGAACAAGAAGCTGGTAGTTGGCTATATACTTCGCCACCACCCGTCTTGGAAGAAGTTTGTCGAAGTGGCGCGGACTCTCGGCAAGCCGCTGGTAATGCGAATGAACCTCAACCAGCAATCGCACGGCGAGGCCTGGAGAATACACAAAAATCTGCTTGCAAGTCTCAGCCCGATAGTTGACTGCGGAGTGCACTACATAGACGTTATGTGCCAGATGACGCGCGCAAAGCCAGTGTCGGTAAGCGCAATATACGCGCGTCTAAGCGACGAAATTGCCGCCGACAAGTCGAACTATGGCCAGCTTCAGATCCGTTTTGACGACGGTTCCGTAGGTTGGTACGAAGCCGGATGGGGTCCGATGATTTCCACGAACGCCTTTTTCATAAAGGATGTCATAGGCCCGAAGGGTTGCGCGAGCATATGCGCCGAATACGCGCATTCCGACACCGAATCGGACACCGTAAACTCGCACACAAAGACCGAGAAAATACGCGTGCACAGCTCGCAGACAAACCCCGACGGTTCGTTTGCCAAGCCCGACCAGTGGCTCGACAATTCCGGCGAGCCCGACCATAACGAGCTCTGCAGGCTCGAGCAGGAATACCTGTACAATGCAATAGTCGACGATACCGATCTATCCGACCACATTGCCGACGCCGTCAACAGCCTGGCGATAGCGCTCGCCGCCGACAAATCTGCGCGCGAGGGCAAGACCGTCTATCTTTAAGAGAAACCGGAAGAAATGAAAAAAGAGCCCCGAGTGTTTTCTCGAGGCTCTTTTATTTTCCGATGTCGAAATAAATCGGGCCAGTGAGGTTCGAACTCACGACCTTTCGCACCCCATGCGAACGCGCTACCAACTGCGCTATGGCCCGTGTAAATACGCGCACTTTTATGCAACTTTCGCGCCGCCTAATCAAGCTTTTTTTTAATTATAAGGGCAAAAAATAAACCCGAGTTCCCCTTAATTGAAAAATTTATATACGCGGAGGTCCGCGAAGCCGCCGCGCAGACAGAATATTTTAGCGCCTGCTTTCTTGGCCGCGCGAGGCTCTCCTCAAAGCCGAATGCGCCCCTCGGCGGAGGATGCGGCGGTCTTGGGCTTAGTTGCGGTTACAGCTTGTAATAGCGTATATGCTTTTCGTCGAGTGCCGCAGATACAGCGTCGGTATTATCGGATATCACAAGGAGCTTGTCTCCAGGACGTATTTTGCTCTCCCCCCTCGGGACGAAGAAAGAGTCTCCGCGGCGCACCATCATAACGAGAGTGTTTTCAGGCATTGGAAATTTTGATAGAGTGTCGCCGCCGTTGAGGAGGGAATCGTCGACTAAGATCTCTACCATTGCCGAGCGGATTTCGTCGGGAATCTCCACGCCGAAAGAATTGACCTCCTCCAGAGAATCGTCCGCAACTGAAAACACGCGCGCCATTTTGCCGACAGTCATGCCCTGCACCACCAGAGACAATATGGTTATAAAAAAGACTATGTTAAACATCGTCTGGGCGCTTTCCACGCCTTCCGTGAAAAGATATGTTGCAAATATTATCGGGACTGCGCCGCGCAGGCCTATCCACGAGACGTATTTTATCGCATTTTTCGAAAAGCGCCTAAATGGGGCCAAGCACAATACCACGCTTAGCGGGCGCCCGAATATAATCATAAAAACGCCCACGGCGGAGCCGAGCGCGGCGACACCCAAAAGCTCATGGGGATTTACAAGCAGGCCCAGCAGCACAAACATTACAATCTGCCACAGCCACGCAAAATCCTCGAAAAAATTCGTTATGCTTCTGCGAAATATCATCTTGGAGTTTCCGATGGTAAGCCCCGCCAAATATACAGACAAGTATCCGTTGCCCCGGAGAGTGTCGGAAAGCGAATAAATAAAGAATACGAACCCGACGACCAAGACCGAATATATGGATTGGTTTTCAAGCCTCACTTTGTTTGCTATTAGCACGACGAGCTTCCCTATTCCGACGCCGACCGCCGCGCCCACAAGAATCTGAACGACAAAGGCCCCTGCCGCGCCCCCCGAGACGCTTCCCGTATTCATATACGCTATGATGGCCATTGCCAGCATATAGGCCATCGGATCGTTGCTGCCGCTTTCAAGCTCCAACAGCGGCTTCAAATTTTCCTTTAGCGCCAGGTGCTTTGAACGCAACAGGGCAAATACCGAGGCCGAATCCGTAGAAGACATTATCGAGGCAAGCAGGAGGCTTTCGGCAAAGGAAAAATTTATGGACGAAAGCTTCGCAGCAAAAAATATAAAAGTGCCCGTAAAAAGCGCCGTGAGGGCCACCCCGACTGTCGCCAAAACAACGCCCGCCTTCCATACCGGAATTATCGACTCGAGCTTTGTGTCGAGACCGCCCGTAAACAAAATTATGCACAGGGCCAGAATCCCGACAAACTGCGTCGCCGAGTGGTTGTCGAAACGGATACCCAGCCCGTCGACGCCCATCATCATGCCCGCCGCTATAAACAACAACAGCGACGGCAGCCCGAATTTGTGGCCGGCGCGCCCGACAAATATGCTAAATATTAGCATGAGCGAGCCCACCAGCAAAACGTGTTCTCCCGTTACCAATTCCGATATCATCTTGCAATTACCATTTAGTTTATTGTTAAAGATTATCTTCCCTGCCTGCGCCTTACTTTCGGCGTGGAAATAGATACTGTGGGCGTCGAAGAACCCCCGTCAGATGCGCCTATTGCCGAAAATACAGCAGTGGCCAATCCCCTGTTGTAGGAATTGTTAAATTCGGCGAAGGAATTGTAGGCCTCAAAAGCGAACTCCTGGAAAGGATCGCGCTGCCCGTAGGAGCGCAGGTATATGGCCTCCCTGAGGTAGTCGAGCCTGCTGAGGTGGTCGCGAAAGGCCTTGTCGATAAAATACAACATCAAAGATCGGCAAAAACGCCGGTCGGTAAACGCCGGATTGCCGAGTGCCTCGTCGGCCATGCCGCACAGCTTATCAAGCGCCTCTTCCGCCGTGCTTGAGCCCATAATGCCCGACGGGGCCTTAAAGCCGAAAATAGGCGATATTGCCGCGTAGAAGTCGGCCGTCTGGGCGGCCTCCGAATCTATTGGGCCATAGCCGAGATTCTTTCTGACAAGTTCGGTAAAATCCTTGCGAAGAGTCTGCGATATGAGCCGCAGAGGATCGTCAGTCGACAAAATCTCGTCACGCATGGCGTAAACAATTTTGCGGTGCTGGTTCATGGGCAAATCGAGTTTTAAGAGGTCTTTTCTGGCCTCAAAGTTGTACCCTTCAGCCTTCTCCTGGGCCGCGTCGATTATGGATTTAAAGGCGGGATGCTCAAAAGCCACACCGTCTATGTGTTTTTTTGCCATCGATTTTTTTAGCCGCGATGTGTCGGCGTAAAGCCTAAAGAGGGAATCCTCCATGGAAACGATGAAGCGGCTCTGTCCACGGTCTCCCTGCCTGGCGCTTCGGCCTACAAGCTGGCGGTCGACACGCTTGCACGGATTGTGCTCCGTGCCTATTACAAGCAGCCCGCCCAGCTCTTCAACGCCCTCGCCCAGCTTTATGTCCGTTCCGCGACCGGCCATGTTCGTCGATATTGTCACCGCGCCGCGCTGCCCGGCAAGGGCTATTATGCGCGCCTCCTGCTCGTCGTTGACGGCGTTTAGTTTGGAGTGTTTGATTCCGCGCATTTTCAACATTCTCGAGAGCACCTCGGATTCCTCGACCGACGGGGTGACCGCGAGAACGGGCTGGCCTTTGGCGTTTGCAATGCGTATCTGGCGCTCAATGGCGTTGTATTTTTCGCGCCTTGTCAGATAGATGAGGTCGGGCAGCTCCTCCCTAATGCAGGGTTTATTCGTCGGAATTTTCACGGCCTTCATGCCGTATATTTCCCGAAATTCGTCGGCTTGGGTCATGGCGGTTGCAGTCATGCCGGCGAGATTTGGATAAAGCTTGAAGAAATTTTGCAGGCCGATGGTCGCGTAAGTTGTGTTTTCACTCTCGATGCCCACGCGCTCCTTTGCCTCGACGGCCTGGTGAAGGCCGTTCTCCCAACGCCGCCCCTCCAAGACGCGCCCGGTATTTTGGTCGATAATCTCGACCTTCCCGTTTTTTACCAGGTAGTCCACGTTTTTATCGTAGAGGGCGTAGGCCTGCAACAGGGTATTCAAGGCGAAAACCTTCAGCGAGCTTTCGGCAAAATCGGCGCGCAGACGCGCTATCTCGGCGAGTTTATCCTGCTCGGGCATTCGGCTTTCCCTAACCTTGGCAATCTGGTCGTCGACGTTTGAAATTGTAAAAGAATTGTGGAAGCGCGCGAGGAAATCCTGCCCCTTTTCCGTAAAAGACGCCGATTTTGAAAGCTCACTTACCACGTAGTACAATTCCGACTTGAGCCGGTGCGCCTCTATCTTATTGCAGTCGGCGCAATACTGTTTCTTTAGAGCCTCGAGGCGCGCGCGGACTTCGGAATTTTGCAAACACTGCACGAGAGCCTTGTTGCGCGGAGCGCCGGAATATACCTGGTAGAGCTTTTGCCAGTCGCTTTCCGAAGGCGCCCCGTTTAGAAGCGCCTTTTTGAATTCGGCCATGAGATCGGAACAGAGCTTGTTTTGAGCCTTTACGATACTTTCGATAGGGGCAATCACGGGCGTAAACGGGTCGGAATCACCGTCGTCGTCCTCTCCGGAAATTATCAAAGGAGTGCGGGCCTCGTCTATGAGAATGGAGTCCGCCTCGTCGACGAGTGCATAAAAGAAACCGCGCTGAACCTTTTCGTCGATTGAGGAAGTCATTGAATTGTCGCGGAGGAAATCGAAGCCGAACTCGCTCGACGTACCGTAAGTGATGTCGGCCAGATACGCCTTTTTCTTTTCCGACGGCGATTGTTGGGAATAGACGCAGCTGCACGAAAGACCGAGCATATTGTAGAGCGCGCCCATCCACTGGCTGTCGCGGCGCGCCAGGTATTCGTTTACAGTGGCGATGTGGCAGCCTTTGCCGTAAAGGGCATTCATTACGGCAGGAAGTGTCGCAATTAGCGTTTTGCCCTCTCCGGTGGAAACTTCCGCCACCATGTTTTTCCAAAGGGCTATGCCTGCGATAAGCTGAACGTCGAAATGCACCATATCCCATTTGACGGGCAAGCCGCACACTTCAATCTCCCTGCCCAAGAGTCGCCTTGCCGCATTCTTGACCAGTGCGAAAGCCCGGGGCATAATATCATCGGGATTTGCTCCCGAGGCTATGGCCTGCTTCAAATCCGCAATTTTTTGCGGGAGTGCGCTTTCGTCGAGGCTCTGAAACTCAAGCTCGAGGTCGTTTATTTTTACTATCGCATCGCGCGCGGTACGGAGAAACTTTTTATTTTCCGCCCCGCCGAAAATTAAGGTAAAAAGGCTCATCGTCGTGAAAATTGAAGGTGCGCTACAAGCCCCGGCGAACGCATCCTCAGTGGACAGACCCAGCCGATAGTTCTTGCGCATGTTCGAATTAATTAAACTTTCATTTATTTTTGACAATAAACATGGTTTTTCCAGCACAAAAAAAATTTTTTTTTGAAAAAATAAAAAAATCCCGCCCATAAAGGGCGAGATGCAGGAAGCAAAATAAGAAGTTTTTAGGATTCGTTTAGGAAAGTCGCCTATAAGCTCATTTTACCGGAGGCCACAAGAATTATGGCAACAACGGCAACGAGTGCTAAGATAACGGCCGCAACGGCTTCGCGCTTAGTAAAAAGAGACAGCCCCCTTTCTTTTCTGGCCCATATATAAACCGGTATGCCCAGAGAGAGGAACACAATGGAGACGATAAGATAATCCAGTCCTGCAGCGTATATGAGCCATACAGCATAGATGGAGCCCATTATGCCCGATATTAGTGCGGTGTTTCTCGATATTCTAAGATTTGGAGCCTTGTCTTTTAGAGTTTCATCGGCGCTAATCCTCCACAGATATGCGGTGCTTGCAAGATAGGGGGGCAAGACCATTACGCCCGTAATATCAAGCATAGTATTCCACGCATTGTTCGAGAAATATACAAGCAGCATGGCAAGCTGCATGAGTATGCTAGTCACCCACAGGGAGACCGAAGCCGACCCTTTAGAATTTTCGCGGGCAAATATTTTCGGGAATGCGCCGTCGATTGCGGCCGCGTAAGGCATTTCGGCGGTAATCATCGTCCACGCCAACCAGCTGGCCAATACCGAAATTACAAGGCCGATATTCATTATGAAACTTCCCCACGGGCCTATGACTTCCTCCAGAATACCCGCCGTCGAGGGATTTGCAACCGATGCGATTTTATCCTGCGGCATAAATCCGTACGGGAGGATAGACAGAAGCATGAATATCACCAAACCGCCGACGAAGCCCAAAATTGTAGCCCTGCCGACGCTCTCCTGAGACTTTGCCCTGCCCGAGAGCACAACTGCGCCCTCAATGCCGATAAAAGCCCAAAGAGTCACAAGCATGGTGCTTTTAATCTGGGTGGAAAGCGATCCGAGATTATGCTCGCCGCTTGCATTTAGATGGCCCCAAAAGTCGAATGTAAACTTATCCCAGTTAAAGACCACGACCATGACGATTATGAAAATAAACAGCGGGACGAGTTTTCCAATTGTTCCAATTACGTTTAGGAAGGAGGCCTGTTTTACGCCGGATAGGACAATAAAATTAAATGTCCATATCAGAATCGAGCCGCCGATTATGGATTCGATATTATTGCCGCCGGTGAAGTATCCCGGGAAGAAATAATCGAGAGCGTCCATAGTGATGACGGCGTAACCGACGTTGCCAAATATTTGGCACAGCCAATACCCCCATGCGATTGTAAAGCCCGCATAGTTGCCGAAGCCGGCCTTGCTGTACATGTATATGCCGGCGGTAAGGTCCGGCCTTGCCGCCGACAATATTCTAAAGGTATTGGCGATAAAATAAATGCCAAAGCCTGTGATGATCCAAGAAATAATGACGGCGCCGACTCCCGCGCCGGCGGCCATATTCTGCGGCAGGCTGTAAATGCCGCCGCCGACCATCGAGCTAATGACAATGGCTGCGAGCCCGAACGTGCCGAGCTTTTTTGAGTTGTCTGCAGAAGCGGAACCGTCAGAATTCGACATAGGACCTCCTTACTTTACATCGACTGGATCGGCGTACTCGAAATTGAGGAAGCCCAGCGCTGTCAGGCAATAACCGAAAGGTTGTTCGATATTGATAAAGTTGTTGTATATCTGGAAATCGCTGTGTTTTTTAACGCCGCGGATATCGAGTTCGTGGTTGAGGGATTTATTCAGCCACATTTCCGTGTGGGCCCTTGCGATATCCGGATCGATCCAAGTATCGAAATATTCGATGTACTCTGCAGCCCAACCGCCGATTAGTTCTCCTTTAGAATTTTTGCCCCAGCAAATGCCGACGCCCGTTGCTATGGCTCTGTGTTCGGTGCTTCTGGCGCCGTTGCCTGCAATAATGACTTCGAGGACGGCGCCGTGTTTAAAGTACTTGCAAACTTTGTCGACGGGGAGGATTCTGCCGAATAGTTCTTTTGGTAGGACCGACGTATACGGGACTATGTTAAAGTTTTCAATTTTTGCCTCTTGGAGGGCCGAATCGTAACAGAAAGTCTCGAAGGGCTGCGGTGGTATGCCGTCGACGGCCTGCCCTGCGCCGCCTGTGTGAAAAGCCAAAGTGGGGTATCTAGTGCCAACTGCCATAATAATTCTCCTTATTGATTGTTAATATAGTATGTGTTGTATGGGTGGTTGGTGGAGTTGATGCGATTTAGGGGCGCGCGCATGTATGCGGGTGCCAGCAGATGTATCGGAGGCTGGAATAAAAAATAAAGGGGAAAATTTTAGGGGGGAGAAAAATAGCTTGCCAAGAGGAGCATCATGTGCTTGAAAGGCGCGATAAGATAAGGAGAGATGGCAGAGTGGTCGATTGCGGCGGTCTTGAAAACCGTTGAGCTGCAAGGCTCCGGGGGTTCGAATCCCTCTCTCTCCGTTTAAAATTTCGCGCAACAAGCCCATTTTCAGGGTCAACACCAAAGAGAGTGGATTTTAATGAAAGACGCCGCATAGAACCAAGACCCTCAATCTGTAATTTTCAAAG
>CALXLK010000007.1 GCA_944389175.1 uncultured Opitutales bacterium | reverse complement strand
TTTTTTTTCTTTTTTTTGTGCAAGAGAATACACAACATTTAAGAGAATCTATATTGTTATTTTGTAGGGGGGGGGGGGGGGGGGGGGGGGGGGGTACATGATATTAACCTTTTCATATGCAATAATAAGTGATTTCGAACTCACGCTTAACCGTAGATGTTCGAATGTCAAGATTTTTTTTATATTTTTTTTGCTATTAACCCGAAATAAAAAAGCGCATTGCCGAATTTTCAATTTTGCAGTCGCGCCGCGGCCGTCCATTTCACCAATTCGCGCCTCAGGCTAAGGCCTCGAGAAAATCACTTTAAATTATATGCATGTAAACGGCGATATTGAGCCCTCACAACCCCACGCAGCTCCCGCAAAAATTTGCGCAAAAAAGAAACCACCGAGAAGGCGTACCTTCCGCGGTGGCATAAATAATCAGTGGCTTTATCGGCGCTTAAAGCCCCTTAAAAATCCTCAACACGAACGGTTTCCCGAATATAATTTCGGAATCTTCAAGTTTTTTGCACGCCCGATTAATCGAGGCCTCGGTGCACTCGTGGGTGGTAAGCAAAAGCCAAACCCTGCCCTCTACGCCGTGTTTTTTCTGCTGGAGAAGCTCTATGGAAATATTTTCGCCCGCAAGCAGGGACGCAACCTGCGCCAAAACGCCCGCCTCGTCCTTGACTTCCATCCGCAGGTAAAACTCGCCGGAGACCTCCTCGAGAGACGCCAGGTGGAGATTTGAGTCTTTTGCCACGGAAAGCGAACACGGCGCAGAGACGGCCAGCGACTTTATCGCATCGGCGATGTCGGCAATTACGGCGCTTGCGGTGGCGTCCTGCCCCGCGCCGCGGCCAATGTGCACGGTGCGCCCGACGACGTCCCCGCTCAAGGCCACAGCATTGTAAACATCGTTGACATTTGCCACTACGTCGGCCATCGGCAAAAGCGCCGGATAAACCGAAACAAACAAGGAATTGCCCGTTCTGCGCGCCGCGGCCACAAGCTTTATGCGCGCGTCGTTCTCGCTTGCCCAATGCATGTCTTCGAGCTTTACGCCCCGAATGCCCGAAACAAGCATATCCTTTTCGGGGTTGGCCCACACTCCGTGCGCCAAATACGCAAGTATTGAAATTTTGTGGGCGGCGTCCCAGCCGTCTAGATCCAAAGACTCGTCGGCCTCAACGTACCCGAGGCGGCGCGCGTCTTCGACTATAGCCTCGTACGGGGCGTTCTCGCGCTCCATGCGCGTAAGTATGTAGTTGCACGTCCCGTTCAAAATTCCGTATATGAGCGAAAACCTGTTGGCGACAAGCCCCTCGCGCAACACCTTTATTATCGGTATCCCGCCCGCTACGCTGGCCTCAAAAAAGTACTTTCCGCCGTATTTTTGCGCGGTCTCGAATATTTGGGCGCCGTGCTTGCATATGACGGCCTTGTTGGCGCTAACTACAACCTTGCCCTGCTTGAGCGCCGCAAGGGTCAGCTCGAGGGCCTTGTCGGTGCCCCCCATGAGCTCGCAGACAATGTCTATGGACGGATCGTTTACAACGCTGTACGGATCCCCGGTCATTTGTTGGCGCGTAATTTCTATGTCGCGCTTTTTGTTTATGTCGCGAACGCAGGCTTTGGCAAGTTCATACTCGGCGCCGAAGCGCCTCTGCATAATGTCCCTGTCGCGCCAGAGGTGTTTCCACACGCCCTGCCCGACTGTGCCCATGCCTATGAAGCCAATTCTAAAAATCTTCTTGCCGTCCATTGCTAAAACCTGTTTTCAGTGCCCTTTATCAGGCGCGATATGTTGGAGCGGTGCCTGTAAAATATTACCGCGGCTATGGCAAGCGCCATGTAAAACGGAAGCGAATTGCCGAATATGAACCACGACGATACCGGCAGCGATACGGCCATGGCAAGCGAGGCGAGAGAAACGTACCTGCTGGCATAAAATACGGCCACCCAAATAGCCAGGCCTATGAGTATCGGATAGAGCATTACAAACAACAACCCGCCTATGGTCACCGACACACCCTTGCCGCCCCTAAACTTTAGAAATATCGAAAAACTGTGCCCCAGAATCGCCGCGGCCAGCCCCACGAATTCCAGGATCTGGGTATCGGCCATCTTCAGCCCGAAATACCCGGCCCAAACGGGGAAAGACGCCGCCGCGAAGCCCTTGGCGGCGTCCAACACAAAACACAGGTTTCCCGGTATTTTGCCGCAAGTGCGCTTGACATTGGTGGCGCCCGGGTTGCCGCTGCCCGCTTTGAGAATATCGACGCGGCAACAACTGGCTATAATGACGGCAAACGGGATAGAACCCAGAAGGTATCCCGCCACCGCCGTCGCTATGTATGCCAGTGCGTACTCCATGACTAAGAGAGATCGACGACCTTAACCGCGTCGACGTTCTTCAACCCCTTGAGCTCGGCCACGGCCTCCGCCGAAGGAACGCCGTCGAGTTCGTACACGCTCAAAGCCAAGCCGCCGTCCATTCTGGCGAGCGTCATGTTTGCGATATTGCAGTTGTGCTTGCCAAGTAGCGTGCCTATTACGCCTACCATGCCGGGGGTGTCGTTGTTTTTGAGCATTATGGCGCACTTGTTCGTCAGATTGGCGGCGACCTTGTAGGAGCCTATCTGAACGATAACAGGCTTTGCCATCTTGCCCATGACCGTGCCCGCGACATTTTCAACAATGCCGTTTTCCAGAACCAAATCCACCTCCACAAGTTCGGAATAGTCGGCCTCGGAAGTGGTGTTTATGCTCTCGACTTCAATGCCCAGATGCTTCATCTTAGACGGGGAATTCAGGTCGTTTGCATTTTCGGTGATTTTCGACAGATAGCCCTTTTCGACGGCTATCGTAAGAAGCTTGTTGTCGAGATTTCCAAGCTTGCCGTAATACTTGATTACAATCTTCTTTACCCTGCCGCTTGCAGCCTGCTGGGCAAAGGTGCCCATCTTTTCGCAGAGCTGAATGTACGGGGAAATCTGCTTCATAGACTCGGCATCGACGCTCGGCTTGTTCACCGAATTGCGGATGGCACCGCCCTTGAGCGCCGAGGCGATAACTTCGGCAACCTCTATGCCGCAGCTCTCCTGGGCCTCTTTTGTCGATGCGCCCAAGTGGGGCGTAAGAACCAAGTTCGGGAATTGGCGCAGGGGGCTGTCCTTTGCAAGCGGCTCAGACTCGTACACGTCGAGACCCGCCGCGGCAACCTTACCGCTCTTGAGCGCCTCGACCAAGGCGGTCTCCTTTATGATTCCGCCGCGCGCGCAGTTAAATACCCTTACGCCCTTCTTCATAAGCGAAAAAGCGCGTTCGTCTATCATGTATTTTGTCGCTTCGGTCAGCGGCATATGGACAGTCACGTAGTCGGCCTGCTTGAAAGCCTCGTCCAGGGGAACGATCTCAACGCCGAGCGTCTTTGCCCTGGCTTCGGTCAGGAAAGGATCGTATGCAATTACCTTCATGCCGAAAGCCATGGCCCTCTTCGACACCTCGGTGCCTATTCTGCCCATACCGAGCACCGCCAAAGTCTTGTTCTTAAGCTCGGTGCCCTTAAAGGTCTTTCTGTCCCACTTGCCCTCGTGTATGGAGGCGTTTGCCTGCGTTATCGGGCGGGTTCCAACCATTATGTGCGTAAACGTAAGCTCGGCCGTTGCTATGGTGTTTCCCGTAGGGGTATTCATCACCACGACGCCCTTCTCAGAAGCCGCGGGTATGTCGATGTTGTCGACGCCTACTCCGGCGCGCCCGACAGCCTTTAGCTTCTTCGCGCAGTCGAGAACGTCGGCGGTGATTTTCGTCTCGCTCCTGACTATTACCGCGTCGGCATCCTTAATGAGCTCTTTAATCTGCTCCGGGGTCGAGCCGTAAGCCTCGACCGTCTCAAAGCCTTCTTTTTTTAGTAATTCAACGCCTTTTGGCGATATGGGATCTGCTACTAATACTTTCATTATCTTAATTAAAATCGTGGGACTATTTTCCAACCCGATTTTAAGCCACCCAATCTAAAACGCCCCTCCCTATCGTCAAGCAAAAATGACTCGCCCCGCCGTGCGCCCTCTATCCCTGTCATACTATGGCAAGTCCGCCGTATGCAGGTCTTACTGCATGAATACTTGCATGCGCATGCGGCAACGCTTTTTTGCCTTTGCAGACCCTTCCCACCTCTAACCCAGATGCGGCATGCCCACCATCAAATAAATATTTTTACCCCACAAATCCGTCCCCAACCCCCCCCAAAAAAAATGCGGGAACTCCAACATTGCGCCGGAATCGGCAATTCGCAAAAAGGGCACAAAAAAAGCGACAACGAATATCCCGCCCCCTGCGCTGAAATCTTCAAAGCGCAAAAAGAATACAAAAATATAGCCGTCCATTTTAGGCGGGGAAAACGCCCGTGCTTTTGCTTCCCCCCCCCCGACGTGCAAACAGTGCATATTTTTCTTTGGAGATACTGCGGCATGGCTGACCATATATAAATCCCCGCAGAAAAGCACCGCCTCATGCTTATGCCTGCACAAACGAGTCTATTGGCCTTCCCGACAAATACAAGCGCTTATACGTGCAATATGCGCGAAGAAGCGCGCAAGCATAAAAATGCCAACGCATGCCGCCAATTAGCGCTTGCGCTGTTTTTTCCTGGGATTTGCCGCCATTGCAAGCTCCTGAAAATCCTTAAATATCCGCGGCAATTTTTTTCCCGCAAGCTCCTCAAGATGCTTTTTCGACTTCGCGCCGACTGAAGCTGCGGAAGGCAAAATGCGCCGTTTTTTTCCGCTTTCGGTAGCCGACTGTTTTGGGGAAGCCATAGACTCAAAATTCTCCCCTCCCGCGGCGGGCCCAGCGCCCTTTTTTCTCCGGCCTATACCTACGCCCCAAAAGGCTAAATTTTTTGCAGCAGTTCCGCCGTTTTTATCCGCAGCGTCAACTTTTGAATACGAAATGTTCGGCGATTGCGCGCAGGAGGCCTTGAAATTTGCGTCGGCCCCGCCCCGCGATAGGCGCATCATCTTCTTCATTTTCTTTTTTGAAAAAAGATTGGATTTTGCGCCGCCGCCGATTTCGACATCGTCGAGCTTCGCCAACTGGCCCGACTGGCGCCAAATGCGATCCGACTTAAAATTTATCTCTGCGGCAAGTTTTTTTATGTCGCCCGACGCGCGGCGGGCGTATGAAACAATCTCGCCTATGCGCATGCAGACGGCCCCCTGAACCGATACCGTCTGCCATATCATGTTGTCGTTTGAAATTACCACTATGCGCGACTTGTTCTTTGCCAATGTGCAATAGCGCTCTATGAATTCGTCGGCCGTCATCGAAGAAGGGGTGTAGACCTCGGCAAAGCTCGAGACGGCGTCGTCGGGCCTGCTTAAGCTCACCGACGGCCCGCTGCCGTCATAGACTATCGTAACCCGCGCCGAATACATGTCGTGGACGGGCGCGAGCAAATCCGCAAGAGCCTTCTGCGCCGAATGGGCGTCGCGCAAAAGTATGCTCTTAAGCGCGGGCTCTGCGTGGATTGCATTCCACCCGTCCACTAATATATGGTCGCATTGCACTGAATCTACTCTTCGAAAAGCGCCCTTATGATATCGGAGAATATCGGGAATTTGTCGGGGATTAATTTTACGGCAAAGCCGCCGCCGCTCTTGAGTTCAAACTTCAACTTCTGGCTTGAAAATACGTCGCGCACCTTAATGAGGTAGTCCTCGGGATCCTTCCCCGAGTTCGGCGTATCCGAGAGTATTTCCGCGGTGTACTCGCCCTCCGGGACTATCTTCGAAAGGTCAATTTCAATCGACCTGCCCTTTTGCGAACATATGCCCGCCACATACCATACGTCGCCCTTGCGGCGCGCCACAACCACGTATTCGCCGAGTTCGCCGCAGATGGCTTTAGACTCGTCCCACGTGGTGGGAACGGAGGCTATAAACGATGTAAAATCCTGGCTCATGGCGTAGCGCGAGGGGCTGTCGCAAAGCATCTGAAGCGGCGCGTAGAAAAGCACGAACAAAGCCCCCTGGTGCGCGCGCGTCGTCGCCGATTCCGGCATTGAATAATTGGTTTTGAAATTGCCCTGCCTGACGTTGCGCATAGCTCCGGGAGTGTAATCCATGGGCCCCTGAAGCATGCGCGTCATAACCAAATTTACATCGTGGTCGGAATCGCCTATTTTGTTGAATTTGTTCATCTCCAGCCCGCGCACCGCCTCAAAATTTACGACATTTGGATACGTGCGCTGCAGTCCCGCGGGCTTCGCGCAACCGTGAAAATCGACAATCATCTTATTTTCGGCGCATATCTTTGCTATGCGGTAGTACAGATCCATCGCGGTCTGGTCGTCGCGGTCAAAAAAGTCGACCTTTACGCCGTCGGCTCCCCAGCTTTTCATCAGCTTTATGGCCTTTTCCCCGTACTTGTTCAGAGACTGCCCCAAGCACCACAATACGACCTTGACATCCCTCTCGTGGGCGTATTCGATAAGCTTTTTTACGTCGAGATAAGGCTTGCCGTCGATAATTCGCTCGTGAATGTCGGGCCCCATGCCGACATCTCTGCCGACCAGCCAGCCTGCGTCAAAGACTATGTAGGGAATGGAATTCTCAGAGGCGAAGTCTATGTAGGCCTTGTACGTCTTTTCGTTGACGCCCGTCTTAAAATCGACGCCCTTGAGCGTCCAGTCGCTCCACCACTCCCACGCGCACGGTCCAAACTCAATCCACGATACGTCGCTTATGCGCGAGGGCTCCGCCAGCTTGTAGACGGTGTCGTTGACCGCCAAGTCGGCGTCGCTCTTTGCCACTATGAACGCTCGCCACGGAAAGGCTCTGTCGGCGTCTGTCTTTGCTATAAAGTCTTCAAAAGTATCGTATCCGAGCATGATGTTTCCTTTCATCTTCATCGTCTTGGGATACTTTACAAAACGCGCCTTTAAACCGGCGTCCTTGTCTGAAACAAAGCGCAGCATCGGGTAAGATTCGACATCGCTTTCCACTATGGCCACTTTCGCCGAAGGCGCCTTTACAATCAGAGGCAGAATCGCGCTGTGCTTTTTAGCCGCATCGGCCACTTTTATCTTCGAATAGAGCTCCTCGTAGCTGGTCAAATCGCCCCGGGCAAAAGACGCGAACAATTCGGCATCGGGGGAAAGATTTAAATTGAGCGTTTCCCCGAGAACCTTCATCTGTCCCTCCCCGAGCCGGCTTACTATGCGGTAGGCAACGGCTTCGTCGTAGGCCCTGCAGACGAGGTTGAAACTCTTAAAGTCTATGCTAATCTGGTTGTAAAAGTCTCGGACGACGGAGTTGACGCCGTAGACAGTTTTCAAAAGTTTGTCGGCGCTCGTGTTTTTTACGCCCACAACTTTCAATCCCCCGCCGAAATTTCCGCGGTCGGTCTGCAGGCCTATTTCAATGTTTTCCATTAGCGGCTTGCCGCCTGAGTAAATGCCAAGCGTTATTTTGTCGCCAACGTCCACTCTGGCCTCGAGGGATCCGTCGGGCGATTTTACCGAATAGTAGGCCGACGCAAGCGAACTAAAGGCAAGCGTCCACAACAAAGCAAGTGTGAGTTTTTTCATGTCGATAAGTAAGGGTTAATTTATAAACATCCTGTAGACTAAAAAAATCTAAAAATAAAGTCGAGACTTTTCTATGCCGCGCCGCCGCCTGCAACCGCCACATTTTACCCTCCCCCCCGCCACAAAGTCTCCCACAGGGAAAATTCTCTGCGGTGTGGTCTGTGAAAGAAGAAGAGAAAAAACGCCTTGACGTAAATTCGCGTAAAATAAAAAGCCTACCGTTGGCGACGCGGAATTTTGCGCATGCGGCCGAATTTATATGCCGCGCAATTTTGCATGCGTTCAAACGCGGGCGGTGGTGAATTTACCGCTCAAGAAAGCCCAAGACAAAAAATCTCAAGCAAAGGGGAAAACGCGACGGCAAGCACACATAAAAGCGCAAAAAGACGCAAAAAAACCCGCCGAAAGGCGGGCGCAAAACATCAATGCCAAATAGTGCTACATTTTGTCTTTTATCCTGAGTTTTTCGACTATGAATTTGTAGTTTGGATCGTCGGGCTTGAGGTTGCCGTCAAGAGCCGTCTTTACCGCCATAGCCATATAGCTGGGAGACTTCTTGTAATGCATCATTTTTCTGACGATTATTTTTGTTATCTCCTTTGAAAGCTCAGGATCGTCGAGCTTATAATTTGTGGCTAGCAAATTGATCTGCCCCGAAGTTATAGTGTTTTCAAGCATTTTGCATATTGCCGGGGTGCGCGTGGCCTCGTCAAAGAACATGTTCCATAGCTTCATTCTGTACGATTCGTCGCCGCGGAGAACGAGTATCTCAAAGGCGTCCATGTCTCCGGAATCGGCCTTGTCCTTGAGCACCCTCTGAACCGCATAGCTGGGGTTTTCAAGCAGGACGTTGTAGGCGTACCTGCTTATGGGCTCTTCATTCTTTTTGTATATGTTGTAAATTTTTAGCATGTTGGCGTCGTCGGTGCATAGGAAACGCGCGCTGTAAACGGCAAGCCCCCTAATATCGCTGTCGGGGTTGTCGAGCTCGGGGGCGATAGCCTGGTAAAACGCGGTGTCGTTGGCTATCATAAAGCTGCCCATCGCCGCGAGCTTTGCCTTCTTGTTGAGATTCGGGAAGCGCTTGATCAGCTCCAGCGAGTTCTCGAATGTGCGCCCCTGGTTCATGGCCTTTGCCGCCGCCGCAGTGAGGTTGCCTCCCTGGATTATCAGCGAATCCAGATACTTTACCCTCTCCTCGCCATCCATGAGAACCGAACGCGCATACACGGCGTTCGGGCAATCCAAAGGCACGAACTCGAGCGCCTTTCTGGCCAATGCCGGCTCGCCGTTTACCGCGGCTTTTTGCGCTATGAGGCACAGCGACTCAACCGCCGCCTTGCTGCGGTAGTCGTACATGCCGGCAATCTTGCCCAATGCCGAAACTACGCTGGTGTCGAATATGGAGAAAAGCCCGGTGTCGTCGCTGTAGCGCGCGAGGGCGCCAACGGCAAAAAGCGCCAAATCCTTGTCTGCGGAATTTGCAGCCTCTATCATTTGCTTTTTGCCGGTTCCGCGGGCGGCAAGCAGCGCCGCGGCGTTCTCCCTAAGCTGCCTCTTGGCGGAAGAGTCCCCGAGAACTTTTATGAGAGCCTCGTCGACGGAGGACGAATCTATCCCTAAAAACACGTCGCAGACGCTGGGGGCGCGAAGCTCGTCGTAGAGGTAGGGCGCCAAAACTTCGACGCAATCGCTGTCGGCTATGGGCTTGAGTATTGCGCAGGCCAAGCGAAAGGCCTCGGGGGAAAGACCGCTGTTCTTGGAAATCTCATCGAGAATTTTTGAGGCCACCTCCGCTCCGGAATCCTCAGACTGGGCCTTCTGGCCCAGGGAGTGAAACCATGATAGAGATTTTCCCGGCTCGTAGGCGGCCATGTCGGAATATTCGTCGGCAAAAAGCGCAAATGCCGCAGTTAAAAGCCCCGCAAAAAAAAGTTTTTTCATAATTGCCATCCTGTGTTTGAAATTCATCTACGCCTGCAAAGACCACGGCGCCGTGTACGCGCGATCGCACATGCGCGCGGCCGCCTCGTCGCCCTCAATCTCCTCCGTATCGGGGTTCCAGCTTATCGGGCGGTTGAGCTTGTAGGCTATCTCTGCAAGGAGGCACCCGGTGTTTGTGCGGTGGGCCACTTCGATGTCGGTAACGGTCTTTCTGCGGTCGAGAACGCTGTCGATGAAAGCCGTAAAGTGGTTGCGGAAGCGTATCGGGAAAAGCCTGTCTTCGGTAGGCAAAATTATCCTGCCAGAAATATCGACGGGGTCGGAATATATTATGCCGCGCCCGACAAAAAGCCTCCCTTTTGAGCCGAAAAATTCGACGCCGTTGTCGTTCATGTCGGATATCTCTATTTCAAGCCCGTTTTTATAAAAGAGCGATACGTTGAATTTCGCCGGCTGGTCGGAAAAGCCGTCGCGGCCCCACTTCACAAGCCTGGGAACTATCTCGACCGGCCCCGTATTGTCTATTCCGAGCGCCCAGTGGGCGATATCGAGATGGTGCGCGCCCCAGTCGGCGATTTTTCCCGCGCTGTAATTGCAAACGCCGCGCCAGCGGGTAAAGGTCTTGCGCGGATTGTAATAGCTGCGCATCGCAGGCCCCTGCCACATCTCGAAATCCATTCCTTCGGGAATGGGCTCGGCAGATAGCACCTCCGACTCGAAATTTGACGGAAGCCCGATCTTTATGCGCTTAACCTCTCCCAAATAGCCGTTGCGCACAATCTCGGCCGCGTGGACGAACTCCGAAACGGAACGCTGCCACGAGCCCGTCTGCCAAATTATCCCAGAGCTCTTGACGACGTCGCGCAGAACCTTGCCCTCCCTAATTGTCCTAGTAAGGGGCTTTTCGCCCCAGACGTCTTTGCCCGCTTTTGCGCAGGCGATTCCTATTATGGCGTGCCAATGGTCGGGCGTGGCGGTGGAAATTACGTCGATATCCTTTCGCGCAAGCACGTCGCGGAAATCGTTGTAGCAGGGAATGTCTTTGCCGAAAAGCTCGCGTGCGTTTCTAAGCCCGTACGTGCCGTTATTCTTGTATCCGTAGTACTGGCGCCCCTGCGAATTGTTTACGTCGCACAAGGCCACCAACTGCACGCGCTTGTCGCCCTGAAAATTGCGCGTATTGCTTGTTCCCTGCGTGCCCAGGCCTATAACGCCCATGGTCACCCTCTGGCTCGGGGCAACCGCGCCGTCTTTGCCGAGGGCAGACGCGGGTATTATGGTTGGAAAGCCCAACACTGCCCCCGCTTTAACAATATTCTTTACAAATTCTCTTCTTTTCATCTGTGCCTTTATATTCAAATATAGATACCGAGCATGCAATGGCTCTCCCCTTACTCAAGCGATTGCAACGTAGCCAATTATCCATAAAAAACGCCCGCCTCGTCAAGACTTTTTTGACCCCTATAACCGCGCCATTGTTCGGAAAAATTTCCGATAATGGGCGCCCCACACTCCCCTCCAACCGGAAATAAAAAAAGATTCTTAAAAATATTAAAAAGGCGCGCTGCACCGCAAGGAGCGCGCCCGTGCAAAATGCGTTTTTTTTGCGCGGATTGTATGGCGCGCGCAGGAAAAAGGGAAGGTAAAAAACAAAATAATAAGGATAAAAGGCGCGAAGGAGGCGCAAATTACGGGCGCCTATTTGCAAGCCTCGCCCAAACGACGAAACCTACGCCCGCTAATATTGCAAAGATGGAATAAAACGTACCCCTGCTTAAACCGCATATGAGCGCCACCCCGACGTCGGGTTCCCTAAAGACCTCGCAAATTATGCGCACAATTCCGTATAAAATGAGGTATTCGCCCGCGAGCTGTCCGCGCGGCGCGTTCCCCTTCCACAGGCGAAACTGCATATACACAAACAAAAACAGTCCCTCGCCGAAAGCCTCGTACAACTGGGAGGGGTGGCGCGGTGCAATTTGGTCGACAGGGCGGCCGAATTGGTCGGAATTTGGGAAAATCATAGCCCAGGGCGCGTAGGAAATTTTGCCCCACAACTCGCCGTTGACAAAATTTGCAATTCTGCCGAGAAAAATGCCCGGAGAGGCCGAAGAAACGACGATATCCGCAAGCGCCCCAAACGGCTTCTTGTAAATTTTCGAGTACAAAATTATGGCGATAAGAGTGCCGATGAACGCGCCGTGGCTTGCCATGCCGCCCTTCCAAACCTTAAAGAAAAGAAGGGGGTTGGACACGAAAGCGTCGAACGAATAAAAGAGCATATACCCCAGGCGCCCGCCTATGATTACGCCGAAAAGCAGATATGTCATAAAGACGGAATTGTCGTCCTTTGAAAGCGGGCTCTTGCCCTTGCTGGAGTAAAGGTTAAAAAGCCACAGGGCAATCAAAAAGCCCGCCATGTATGCCAGGCCGTACCAGCGTATGCCCTCGAGAAAAAAGCCGTCGGGAAAGCGGATTGCAAACGGGTCAAAGTTTACGACGTATCTGTCCATAAAAATAAAGTTTGAAGAAAATTTTGTTGTCTATAATGCTTAGTGGGTTTTATTTTTTTATCAATGAAAGAATTCAATTTAAAAGAATTGTTGGATTCGCGCTTTGGCGAAAATTACGATCTCCACGAGAAATACGTAAACAGGACTCTCGCGAAAGTCCTAAAGACAATAGGCTTTGACAAGTGCTATAAATCGGCAAAGGGCGCGTACTTGTACGACGCCGAAGGCAACGCGTATCTTGATTTCATATCCGGATACGGCGTGTACGGCATGGGCAGAAACCACCCGGTAATAGCAAAGGCCCTAAAAGACGCCATCGACCTCGACCTGCCAAACATGGTGCAGTTGGATTGCGCCGAACTCAGCGGCCTGTTGGCCGAACGCATAGTCAAGCTCTTAAACAACAAGCTCACGGCCGTTTTCTTCTGCAACTCGGGAACGGAGGCCAACGAAGGCGCGATAAAATTCGCCCGGGCCCACACGAAGAAGTCGAAGATAATTTCGATGGACGGCGGCTACCACGGGCTTACGCTGGGCTCCCTTTCGATAACGAAGACTCCGCACTTTCAGGAGGGGTTCGGCCCGTTTATGCCCGATACGGACGTGATAAAATTTAACGACATATCCGACCTCGAAGAAAAGCTTAAAAAAGGCGACGTAGCCGCCTTCATCGCCGAGCCTGTCATCGGGCACGGCGTCGATATTCCATCCGACGACTTTTTCCCGAAGGCCCAGGAACTCTGCCACAAGTACGGCGCGCTTTTTATTATGGACGAAGTCCAGACCGGCCTCGGCCGCACCGGAAAGATGTTCGCCTTCCAACATTGGGGGCTTGAGCCCGACATAGTTACGATAGCCAAAGCCCTAAGCGGCGGATACGTTCCGGCGGCGGCTTTTGTCACCACGCGCGAAATACACCAGAGCGTTTTCTCACCGCTCGACAACTGCGTAAAGCACTCGACAACGTTCGGCAGAAACAATCTGGCCATGGTTGCCGGCCTGGCCTCGATACACGTCATCGAAAGCGAGGGCATGGTGGAAAACTGCGCCAAGATGGGCAAACTGCTCAAGGAGAAGCTGGAGGCGTTAAAGCAGAAGCACTCCTACATAAAGGAGGTTCGCGGGCTTGGATTGATGATAGCAATAGAGTTTCAGGAACCCAAAGGGCTTTTGCAGAAGGCCGCCTGGAGGGCGCTCAAGGCCGCGAACAACTCGCTGTTTACGCAGATGATTGTCACTTCGCTGATGGACAAGTACAGGATAATAACGCAGGTTACCAGCCACGAAGTCCACGCCGTAAAGCTCCTGCCGCCGTTTATAATAACTGAAAAAGAGGTCGACTTCTTCGTAAAGGCCTTCGACGAAACGCTGTCCGAGGCCGCCAATCCGACCGGCGCGCTGTGGAAATTCGGCAAGCGCCTAATAGCCGCAAGCATAGACAACAAGAAATAGCCATGGTAGATTTTCGGCAATTCGAGCAAAACCTGCAGGCGCTGCGCGGGCGCGTCGCCGCGGCCGCGGCGGCCTGCGGGCGCGATCCAAAAGACGTAAAGATTTTGCCGGTTACAAAGACCCACCCCGTCGACGCCGTCGTATTCGCCGCGCGGGCGGGATTTGCAAGCGTGGGGGAAAACAAGGTTCAGGAGGCTGTGCAGAAAATGGCCCAGGCCGAGTCGACAACCGCATCTGGAATGCATTGGGAGCTGATTGGGCACCTGCAGTCGAACAAGGCGAAAAAGGCCGTAGAGCACTTCGACAGAATCCAGAGTCTCGACAGCGTCAAGCTCGCCGACAAAATCGATTTTGAGGCAAAAAAAATAGGCAAGATTCAGCGGGTTTTATTGCAGATAAACTCGGGGCGCGATCCGGCCAAGTTCGGCGCCGAGATAGAGGAGGCCGAGCCGTTGCTGGAGGCTGTTTTGTCGAAGCAAAACATAGCCGTGGAAGGCCTGATGGCCATTGCCCCGCTGGACGAAGCCCCCGATTCGGCACGGAGGGCATTCGATACTCTAAGAACCATGCGCGACGATTTTCAAGCCCGCTTTGGCGTTTCCCTGCCCGAACTTTCAATGGGCATGACATCTGATCTCGAATGCGCCATAGAGGCCGGCTCCACCATGATAAGGGTAGGAACCTTTCTTTACGGGCAAAGATTTTATCCCGAAAAATGATTTATAGTCCGCAAGATTTATCGCTTGAAGAATTCGCCGGGCCCGAGCCGAAGTTTGCCGTTTTCGGGCATCCGATAGCGCACTCGCTAAGCCCGCAGATGCAAAACGCCGCGCTAAAAATGCTGGCAAAAATCCGCCCCGATCTGGCGAAATCAAAGTACTACGCCTTCGACATCGAGCCCGAAAAGCTCCCTGATGCGCTCGGACAGTTTCTGGAAAAGAAGTTTCTGGGCATGAATCTTACGATTCCCCACAAAGAGGTCGTCCTGCCGTTTTTAAAAGAGATTGACGGACTTGCCGAATCGGCGAAGGCCTGCAATACGCTGTTGGCCTCCGACGGGGGCTGGATAGGGTTTAATACCGACGGCTACGGGCTTGAGGGCGCGCTTAATCTGGCCTTTGGCAGGCGTTTCAAAGGCGCCGACGTGGTTATTCTGGGCGCCGGAGGAGCCGCGCGGGGGGCGGCCTTCTACGCGCTAAAGCAGGGATGCTCCAGCCTCGCGATAGCAAACAGGTCGAAAGACAGGCTCGAAAGGCTCGTAGGCGACATAGTCGCGGCGGGGTTCAAATGCGCGGGGCTTGCGCTCTCGCCCGATATAAAAATACCGGACTCGGCGATAGTGGTAAATGCGACTTCCGTAGGTCTTGGCTTCTCAGACGCCCCGGTGCTCGATTTTTCAAAATTCCCCAAAGACGCGGTATTTTTCGATATGCCCTACGCAAAGGGGCGCCAAACGGCGTCGGTGAGGGCCGCGCGGGCGGAGGGAATAAGGGCCGAAAGCGGCCTGGCGATGCTCGCCTACCAGGGCGCCAAGTCGATGAACATATGGACGGGCGCCGACATCGGGGAACTTGAAAATGTTATGCTGGAGGCTATACTATGAGCTTTGCGGAAGCGGCAAACGAATTTCCCCTGATACTGCAGATAGCCGTATTTGCCATCGGAGCGTGCGTGGGCAGTTTTATAAACGTCTGCGTGTTTCGGATTCAAAAAGGGCAGTCGATAACGTACCCGCCATCTCACTGCGAATGCGGCAAGCCCATAAAATTCTACGAAAACATACCGATACTGTCGTGGTTTATTCTTAAGGGAAAGGCGCGCTGCTGCGGCTGCAGGATTTCATTTAGGCACCCGTTTGTCGAAACTCTCACAGCCCTCGTTTTTTTGGCGCTCTGGTTAAATTTCGAACCTGCGCAGGCGGCCTGCTACATGGTCTTTGCCTCCATACTCATTTTCTGCACGTTCTACGACATAGACACAATGACCATTCCCGACGCGGCTACGATCGGAGGAACTGTTTGCGCGGTTGTTGCCTCAGCGATGGTCCCGGAACTCCATGACGCCCGCATGGCAGACCTCCCGGCATTTGCATCGCATTTAAAAGGGTTTGGCCTGTCTGTATTCTCCGCGGCGGCGGCCGCCGGTTTTTTGTATTGGGTGAGGCTTCTTGCCGAAAAGGCACTCAAGCGCGAGGCCATGGGCGAGGGCGACGTCATTCTGCTTGGCTTTATAGGGGCTTTCTGCGGCTGGAAGGGCGCCATATTCGCGCTGTTTGCAGGCAGTATAATAGGATGCGCGGTGATGCTGCCGCTGGTATTTTGGGAATGCCTAAAGCCGAAACAGTCGGGCGGGCTCGGGCTTGAGATACCGTTTGGCCCGTGGCTTGCCGCCGGCGCCATCGTATATGTTTTCGCCTCGCGATGGGTTCTGCCCATAATAGATTCTTTCTTGCTCTTGTTTGCAAAATGACCGGGCAGCTCGAAGATTTTTTAACGTACATATCGGCCCAGCGGCGGTATTCGAAATATACGAGCCGCAACTATAAAAACGCAATCGAGCTGTGGCTGGGGTTTTTGGCTGAAAGGGGCATAGGCGTTGGCGGCGCGACTAGAAGGGACGCCCGAAAGTACGTCATGTGGTTGTCGGGAAAATTCGACGCCGCCACTGTGCGCAACAAAATTTCGGCGGTTCGCTCCTTCTACAAATTCCTGATGAAAACATACGACGCACAGTCGGATCCGTTTTCTGGAGTCAAACTGCCCAAAAGGAAACTCGATTTGCCCGTTTTTCTGACGCAAAACCAGGTGCCGCGGCTGCTCGAAGCCCCGTGGGAAGACGAGCGCAACAACGAGCAGGACGAAATCACAACAGTGCGCGACGCCCTCTGCCTTGAGCTCTTGTACGGCGCGGGCCTGCGAATAAGCGAACTCTGCGCGCTGAAGTGGGGCGATATCGATTTTTCCCGAAATGCGGCCAACATATTGGGCAAAGGCAACAAGAGGCGCTTTTGCCCCTTTGGCCCCAATGCCGGAGCGCTTTTGCGGCGCTGGCGCGACGAATTTGCCCTTGCCAAGGGAGACGGCGACTTCGTGCTGTACACGCCGCGCAAAAAGCCGATGTACCCGCGGTACATTCAGCGCGAACTCTCAAAGTATCTGGCCCAAACCCACCTGCCCTCGGATATAACGCCGCACAAGCTCAGACACTCGTTTGCCACCCACCTCGTAAACGCGGGTGTCGATTTGCGAGCCCTCCAGGAAATGCTGGGGCACTCCAGCCTATCGACAACTCAAATCTACACCCACCTAAACATGCGCAAGCTCGTCGCAGAACACAACGCAACACATCCGCGCGCAAGGTAGGTTTATTGAATTTTCCATTCAAATCTAACGCCGCCGGCACCTTTGCGCAAAAAAGCTTTGTCTACCCGTATGGACGCCACCGCAGAATAATTAATGCGCCTCTAACCACATTTGGCGCCAAAATTTCCCAACCACCGCTATCGCCAAAATTTCCGCACACTGCAGTCGCCGCCTGCCGCGCGGCGCAACCCGACACTTGCGGCGCGCTCCTCCCCCCCTAGCGGCATTTCTTCTCCCTCGGCCTCTAAGTCAAAAAAAAATTGGCGCGCCAAAGCCCGTCCCCACTCCGCGGCGCGAATACCCGCCTTTGCCTTTAAATGCGCTCGTAAACGTAGGATACCTGCGCAGAACACGGCACCTGCCAACTCTCGGTTAACAAAATAACGCTGCGAAAATTTGCAGAAGGCAGGCACTCCGTGTTTACCGCCGCATATAACGCAAACCGACACAAACAACGAGAGAGAAGAAAAGAAAAAATGGGTAAAAATAGGTACTTTGTGCCGAGACGGCGCCGCATTCGGCATATTGAAAGAAAAAGCAAAAGAATAAAAATATGAAAATCTCCGAAAAGAGCGCGCATTAGCCTGGGCGCAAAGATGAAGAGATTAAGCGCGCAAGCCGCGCATTTTTTGATTTTTTTAAGCACTCCCCTTTTTTGCAAACTCCGCAATCGATGTAGAAGAAAGCGCTATCAAAAGCATTCCGCGCTGTAAAGAATTTCGGGGCAAAAGGCGCATACTGGTATCTTACGCTTTTTTTCAGAATACAATGAGACTCAAACTCCCGCTCAAATAAAAAAATTAGGGAAACCGAAATAATCGGATATTTGTGCAGACAAATTAGAGGCGTTTTTTTTAAGGATATTACAAGGAGTGAAAAAAATAAAAAAGCCCCGCATGCGCGGGGCAAAGGATGCGCTTTGGAAACAAGATCAAAAATCCAACCCCTTGTCGAGATTCTGAAGATTATTGTTGGGCTGGGAAGAGTCTGTAAAGACGGAGGACTTCTTGTTCATGAGATAGTCTATCTCTTTTATAATGGCATCGCGTTCGGCTATAAATATAAATCTGTCGCTGCAAATGCTTTTGCGGGCGTCGGCTATGAGCTCGCGCGGGGGACGCCTCATTTTAAGCAAATTCATTATGTGCTTGTTCATGTCGGCGGATATGCCCATTCTAAGCTCGAGCTGTATGAGGCGCGTAAGGGCAATCTGGGAGGTCGGATATAAAGCTACGGCCCTCTCCAAGAGTTTAAGAGCCGTCGACCTCGCGCCGAGGCTTTCAAACATGCGCGCGGTAGAAACGAGGACGTTTTCGGAGACATCGCTTTTCTTTAGGACATCGCCGATAATAACGCCCGACATGTTCGTATTTCCAACCGCATAATACGCCACGGCTCTAAGGCACAAAATGACCTCCTCGTGGCGCGTCCGCCAAACCGGCTTCGTGCGCATCATCTCCTCTATGAAGGCTACGGCTTCTTTATAGTGACCCTGGTCTATAGTAGTCTCGAGCAGCAGCAGGCAGTAGGGGACGATGGGAAATTCTTTTTTGACGGCGTTGTCGTAAACGCGACGCATAAACTTAAGATCGCCTATGTCGGCGAGGAAATTTGCAAAGTAAAGCATGCTGCGGTCGTCGTTGTTGTATTCGTTGAAGAACAATTCCATGTCGCGCTTCATGGCCTCGACTTCGCCGGTCTTGCGCAAGAGGCCCAGATATTCCATGCGCTGCCCCTTGGAAAACGGATTTTCAAGGGAGCGCAACATCGAGTACTTGCGCGCCGTTTCATAGTCTTTCATCGACACGTAGTAGTTGACCAACAGCGCATAAATGGCCTCCTTGTTTTCGGGATACGATATATTTTCGGCCAAAATTCTAATCGCGCCGTCACGGTCGCCCTGCTCCCACTGGTTTTTTGAAAGGCGCAAAATGCCGGGGAGAGTCTTTGAAAGGTTGAAGTCTTGAATGTACTTTTTCGAAAGGTCGTAGTCGCCGTGGTAGGCGTGTATTGTGGAAAGAGCCATTGCCAAATAGAGCCGCACCTCTATGGAAGTCACGCTCTTCATGGAAAGGAGCTTCTTTGCAACGCCAACCAGGCGCTCGTCTTCTGCCCTGTCCATAAGTATCTTTATATATAGGCGCACGTAGCCGATGTCGTTGACGCCGTAGGGAAGACTGTGCTCGAGAGTCTCTATGGCGCGGTCGGCCCTTCTGAAAGACACCAGATATATTTCCGCCAACAGCCTGATACCGTCTAGGTTTTTGGGATTTCTGGCGCAGCCCGAGACGAGCGACATATACCCGTCCCTAAATTTGCCGTTTCTAAAGAACTCCTTGGCCTGGGCAATATTGTAATCGCCCATTTTCTCGCGGAAGGCCTTGCGCTGGAACGGCAATTTCACGGCGTCGGCGAGAGTCATTTCGGAATAGTCCCTGTAATTTTTTATGAAGAAGTACAGTCCGAGAGTAAAAGCGGCATAGGAAAGCACACCCAAAACCAATACGAGGACAAACACCCTCCGCCAAACGAATCTAAGGTGCCAATTCCCCTCGCTGTCGCAAAATCTGTACCCCAGTCCAAAAAAAACTGAATATTTATTGCCTATAGAACTATTTTTATCCGATGTAACCATTGGGAGGAAAGCTGTTGGACAAATAAGAATATGCAGATTCGATGTTTTTCAAGCCTAATGTTGAAACTGCAAATAAAAAATAACTGCATAAAAGACTTGACAAGCAGATTTTGAAGGTAGAGACTCAGTTCAATTTAAAACCTCTTTGCTAAAAAATATTTAAACTACCAAAGAAAATATGAAAAAGACAATCGCTACATCATTGCTTACTGCCATAGCGTTGGCGGCCAACGCCGCGCCCTTGGTGACAGTCGGCGACCAGTTGGACATTTTCTTCCACGGCGCTGTTATGGGAAGTTATAATTCGAACGTTACATACGCTTCGAATCCGAACCAGAAAATAGAAGACTACTGTGGCACGCTAAGGCTCGGTGTTGAGGCGGACTACGGCCGCAACAGCAAGTTCAAGGCCAATATCAAGTTCTACGAAGACTTCACAAAGTACGTAGACCACAAGACGTTCAACCGCAATCTTGCGCACGTTGCCGCGACTGCATCGTACGTTGAATCTAACTGGAAGGTTGGCGCCAAGTTTAAGTTTGACCAGAATGCCCAGAACAGCGCAGATATCGATGCAGCGATGAGAAACAACGGCAAACTCGTCGACTACAACACATGGGCGGTCGGAGTAAACGGCCAGTACGATTTTACGGAAAAAGTTTTTGCAACGTTGGCTTTTGACTGGTACGAACTCGAGTACATCCACCAGTACAAGGATCTATACACGAGCTACAACATGTACTCTGTTCCGTTGAGCGTGTACTACAGGGTCACGCAGAAGATTTCGGTTGGTCTTACATACATGTACCGCTACACCGAAATGTATGACGGTCTGCAACGGAGTTTGATTCTCTTCGGCGACGACAGGACGGACAACTTCGTTGGCGTTACGGTCTTGGGCGAATTGGCACCGAAACTCACTTGCGAGCTCTACGCAGGCGCATCCAACAGGTCGTACGACTGCCTCACGGGCGATGTAAGCGACTGGACATTCTCGGGCAGAGTCACGCTCAACTACGAGGTATCCGAAAAGATGGGCGTATTCGTGAAAGCAGCCAGAGACTTTGGAACGAGCGCGGCCAACTACTCGACAACCTACACATTTGTTGAGGGCGGCGTGAACTACTTCTTCAACACGAAAATTGTCGGAACGGCTTCTATGCAGTACAGGCAGACGAGCTACCAGGGCATCGACAGAGAAGACGACACCATCTGGACGCGCGTCGGTGTTTCGTACAGGCCGAACAAATTCATCAACCTCGGCGTAAGCTACAACTACCTCAACAACTCCTCCGACGTTGCGGGCGCATCCTACAACCAGCACGTTGTATCGTTTGAAGCTTCGCTCAGATACTAAAAAAGAGCTTCATTCAAAAAAAACCGGATTCTTTAATCCGGTTTTTTTTGTCTATACAAAGTATCATTGCATTCGGGGAAATATTTAATTGCCAAGCCGCATGCTATTTGGTCTGCTAAGAAAATCGACAACACAAATGAGACGTTTAAAAACATTACTGCTATTATCATTGACAATCGTAGCGGCGACCGTCGCGGGCCAAGAAAAGAAGCAGGCCATGACGGTTCAAGAAATCGAAGCAGATGCGGATTTTCTCTATCTTCCGATAGACCCGAAGGCGCCGCTAAGGGACGTCTGCATTTTGGATGCTGGGGGAAAGATAATACATAACATGCCAGTAATGCTTTCGACCGGGAAGGGACAGTGGTTTGCGCCGTTTAACGTATCAAAATACAAGGGTCAAAAGCTCAAGGTCGTTTACCCGTCAAAAGAATTGATCGGCGCGCCAATTATTCTTTTTAGCGACCAGTCTTTTGAGCGCGATTGGGCAGCCGACGTCGGGCGCCCGAGATTCCACCTCACTGCTACGAGCGGCCTATTGGGCTCCTCCAGCGGTTTATTCAAGCTTGGGGATACTTATTATGCATATTTTCTGCAAAATGAAGCATCTTTTGTGTATGATGGGATGTTTAACCTTTGTCTTGCCCAGACTCGTGATTTCGTCAACTGGAGCTACATAAAAAACCCGAAGCTTTTAAAAAGCCCCATTTTCTCGCCAGCGTCGGTATGCGTCGACTCGGAAAACCGCAGCGGCCTATTTTCTTCGACAGACAAAAAGCTAATAATGGCCTCTACCGACAAAAACTTTAGGACGTTCTTTGCCTTCAGTAAAAATTTCTTCGACATCGAGGTGATTGAAGAGGCAAAGATAGGCGGCACTGGCCAATGGCCGTATTTATTTTTCAACAAAGACAGTGGATTGTGGACGCTTTTGCGCACTGAAAGTTCGGCCGACGGGAAATCGGCGGCGGTTGCCATATATGTATCAAAGAATCTAAGAAAGTGGGAAAAGACGGGTCAATATTTCCCCGAGTTGGGCCAAAATAACGCGGTCTTGGTGAAGGCTAAATTTGAAGGAATTGCCCGGGGGACAAAGTGGGCTATAATATCCGGGGATGGCCGATATATAGTGGGAGATTTCGACGGCAGGCAATTCAAACGCATCACGAAAAAGCCCTTAAATATTCTCGCGGGCACCATAACGTTTGTACAGCCGTGGGCCAATACCGACGAGTCGCAGACGCTCATCACAGCTACTATACAGCAGCCCGCCGACATAATGAGATCGCTGGGCCAAAAGTTTGCCAATACGCTCAGCCTGCCATGGGAGCTGCGTTTTGTCACTACGGCCGACGGGCAAATTCAGCTCAGAGCCGACGTACCCGACAAATTTAAAGCGCACATAAACGTGCCCATGGACGCATCGGGCGGTGACATGTCGTTTTCGTCAAACACGTTCGTAGTGCCCAACGCTTACGGCAATTACAGCATGTACACGGGAATATTCCGCAAGCTCAAGGACACCGACGCCGTCAGATTTGAAGTTGGAACGGCCGTATTTGGCTACGACATAAAAAACTCCGAATTTTTCACCAGAAGGATTATTTATGATATCGGCCAGTGGAAAATACCCGTAAAGCGCGATGTGACCGACATCCCCTTCACCGCCTTTGTGGATTCGTACAGCACAGAGATGTACTGGTTCACCGGCGACACTGTATTGATGGCCGGAGATTCGTTTATAAACCCGCACCAGACAATAAGGGTCGGGGCCTTCGGGGACATTTTTGTGCCGCGGCTTGAGCGCAGCAGCATACTCAGGCGGGAACTTAAAGAGTTAAATAAGATAATAAACGACGCCCGAATAAAGCGCAATCCCCAGAAAAATGCCATTGGCAATACAAGCCCTGCAGTATCTGCAGAAAATAAGTCTGCACGCGGCGGCGAGAAAGCGCCCAATAGCGCTAAGGCCGCGGAATTGCCTAAACAGCCTAAAGGAACCAAGGGTAAATAGGTATGTTTTTTCAAGTATTGGGAAGTTCCAGTTCGGGAAACTGTTCGTATCTTGAATGCGACGGCGTAAAGGCTTTCATAGATGCGGGACTGGGTATAAAAAGAATCCGCAAATACCTTGCCGGGCGCGGGCTAGATATTGAGGATATCGATGCCGTATTTGTCACGCACGAACATTTCGACCATTACGCGTCTCTTTGCTATTTTGCCGCGGCCGGCACGAAGATATATGCAAACCGCGGAACGGCCGAATGCATACGCTATAAGGACAGCAAGACAAAGAACGCCAACTGGCAAATTTTCGAGACTGGGCAGAAGTTTGACTTTTACGGCATAGACGTTCTGCCGTTTACTATACCGCACGACACCACCGACCCGGTGGGATATTCTTTCACGCATCAAGGAAGCGCGCTTACGTACGCCACGGATATCGGCAAGGTCACAAACTCCGTGCAGGACTTCGCGCGAAATTGCAGCGTGCTCGTGCTTGAAAGCAATTATTGTCCGTTGATGCTTGCCAGATCCAACCGCCCGCCGAGGCTAAAGAACCGAATTTCAAGCACCAGCGGGCATCTTTCAAATGCCGACGCCATATCGCTGCTGAAAGCATTGCCGCCCGTCGTAAAAAAAGTGTATCTAACGCACGTATCGCGCGAATGCAACAGCGTAGGTCACATAGCCGAATTGCTCGGCAAGAGCGGAATAGACTCTGAGATGCTAAGGCGAATAGAAATAGTTTCGCCGTTTGACGCGCCGAGTTCGCCTGTGGAATTTTGACGGCAAAAAAAGCAAAAAAAGTATTGACGCAAGCGCGCGAATTCGGCTTAATGTCGGCTAATATTTTTCAAATGGCCAGATAGCTCAGTTGGTAGAGCGGAGGACTGAAAATCCTTGTGTCCCTGGTTCGATTCCTGGTCTGGCCACCATTTTTAAGGGGTTTCCGCAGTGGAACCCCATTTTTGCGCCCACACTCTGCCGATATTTGAGAATAAAAATCCTTTTTGTAGCAAAAATCTTTTTTCAAGGCCTACGGCTTGCTTGCCCTCAATGAGAAAACAAAATTGCCGCCGCGCGGTAATTCACATGCCGGTCGCACGCTAAAAGCCCACGCCGGATAAAAAAGAAACAAGATCACTGCTCCATTGCGGGGAAAGCTACATCACATCGTAAAAAGAATTGCAGCGAAATAAAATGTTTTGCGCAACTCGTAGCTTACACGCCGACGATTCGGCTAACACAAAAATATTTTGAAAGATGTGCTATTCTACAATGTCGTCGATATTAATTGTGCCATCGCGCATATCTAAAAAGTGGGTATAGAGCAAAAATGCCCTTTTTGTTTTCAGCCGATACAAATTGACTCCGTATTCATTTACATGCATGTCAGAGGTGGGGAAAAGAAGTAAAGAAAAAGAGAAATCCTGCCTTGCAACGTTCTTTAATTATTTCAAATTCGCTTTTATACCGATAGCCCCCATCTTGCGATTCCGAAGAGAAATTGCGTACAGCCTCCTCGTTCATACGGACATGCGCGAATAGGCGCGCCCATGTCTTAAGCATATTTTCTGCGCAAACGATCCGTTTTATGTTTATATACTATGCGTTCGCCTTTGGGCAAAACAATAGTCGCGGTAAAAAAGTTCAGGAAAATTTTATGACAAGCATTGGAAGCCTTATGACAATCGTTTGCTTCAGCAAAAAAAACGCGCGGCATGCACCGCGCGCCAAAGGTTAGCTAAGAAATATATTAGGAGCTTATTTTTTCGCTTTTAAATGCGGCCACAAACAAAACCAAAATTGCCGCCGAAAAGATTGCCTCCACCGTGAATAGGCTCGCCCAATCCGTGGAGCGAACGCCGTTTACGACAGTCGAATTTACGTTTATAAGCCACACGGAAAAGAACGTTCCCAGCGTCTGGGCAATCCCATAGACGAGATAGAAAAAGCCCTGGGCCTGAGCCTGAATGCCTTCCGGAGCCTTTTTGCCTATATAAATCTGGGCGGCCACGATAAAGAAACCGAATACGAGCCCGTGCAGGCATATGGCAGTCCAATACCCTGCCGAATAATCCCCGCCGAAGATGCTTGCAAAATAACGCAGCGCCATTGCCCCCAAGCCTATTGCAATTGTGTTTTTTATGCCCAAATATTTTATTGAAACGGGAAGCAACAGCATGAACAGCATCTCGGATATCTGCCCCACGTTTAATATAGGCGTTATTTCAGCTATGCCAAGCGACGCCAAGAATGAACCGTACATCCAGTAAATTGTAAACGCTATCGTGTAGAGAACTTCGCAGAGTATCAAAACAGCCACGTTGCGGTCGCGCAATATCGAAAACGCCCCCAACCCCAAAACGGCGGGCAACGATATCTTTTTTGAGGTGTCCGCCGGCGGCGTATGGGGCAATAGCAGGGAAAAAACCGCCGCAAAGGCCGCGATACCGGCGCCGCAAGCAAGGGGGATAGCCGTGCCATCGATATTTGTGTCAAATAGCTGCTTTGCAGCCAGGGCAAAAAGCGCCGAGCACACCCAACCCAAAGATCCAAAAACTCTTATAAAGGGGAAAGTTTCAGAGGAACTGTGGCGCAATGCTATTGTAGTAGTAAGCCCCCACGAAGGCATATACGCGCACATTGCAAGCGTAATGGAAACAAAAATCGAAACCGCGGATGTCGAAAAATACGCCCAGACAAGGCATAGAGCCACAAGCGCATTAAGGAAAGCCAGCACCTTCTCGCCGTTTGCAATTCTGTCGGCAAACGCGCCGACGAGTGGGGAAAATATCGAGCCGATTGCCATGCTCGACATAATCAGCGACATCATCGTCCCGGTTATCTTCATGCTGTCCAAATAACTTGAAAGCTGCACCCAGAATACGGCCACAAGCATGAACTGCAGGAACATCATTACGCATAGTTTTATATCTTTAATCATTTTCATAATGTATATACGATTGTTACAAAAAATTGCCGTTACCACGGGTCGGTTGATTTAAAATGTTTTGGATAGCGCGCCTTCATTTCCTTTCTCACGCCCTCCCACGAAGTCTTCCAAAAGTTTTTTAAATCTTGTGTGGTCTGCACCGGCCGCGAATTGGGCGCCAAAATCTCGTACGTTACCCTCACCCTGCCGCCGCATATTTTCAATGAATCGGCATTGAAAGAAAACAAGTCTTTAAACGACGCCGAAACAACAGCCCTAAGCGGAGCGGCGCTGTAGCGGATCTTTACCGGCCTGCGCTTCGGCGATATCTCCACGGTTTTTGGCGCGTAAGAATCCATGGCCGCCAACTGTTCGGCCGATAGCCACTGCCTCAATGCCGACATGACGTCGGCATTCCGCACTTCGGAATACGAATACAGGCCTTCGCACATCTGGCGTAAAATCAGCCCCATACCTTCGTCGTCGATCGGCAGAACCCCCATTTCGGGCATGGCCGCCGCAAAAAAATTGACGCGCTCTATGAATTCGCGCTCCTGGTCGCCAAAATTTTTGAGCTTTATTTCCCCGCTCTGAATTTTCGAATACAATAACTCGGCAGCCTCACCGGCGGGAACGTCGTAGGAGATTTTTTGGCTTAGGGGAATATCGCGATAGCAAATCCTATCGCTTACGCAAACGCGCCGCTGGCTCTGGTCTATATCGACGCAGCGCACATGGGAAAAGTCTTCGGGAAAAAGCTCGCGAAGGCTTTCAACACTGACGGGAACAATATCGTCGGCAACTAGCTGCACTCCGGAGGCGGTGTTTGTCTGCTGAAGAGACATCGCTACAAACAAATCCTTTGCAAAATCCTTCGCCGATTTCCGTATCTGGGCGGTTTCCCCTCCCACTTTCCTGCAAACCAATCCGGAGCTCAAGCGCTTGCATACCCGGTCGGGATACGCGCTTAAGACACATTCGGAGACGGCCTTCCCGCCGTCGTCCTCGAACGACACCTCCGCCATGTCGGAAAACTCCCTAAATGCCGATTTGCACAGGCGCAGATAGTCTGCTGCAAAAACAAATGCCCGGCGCGCATTTGCCGCATGAATACCGTATTCGCCGCAGAAGTCGGCCGAAAACGAATTGGCCTTGGCCAGCCTAGACAACTCAACCTCTTCCAACGGCTGGCTGGGCGCGCTCAAAAGGGAGGCCCTTTGCATGCTACGGCGATCGTCGTCAATATCGAGCTTTATTCTGCCCGACTCTTGGACTGCCGCAATAAAAGCCGCATCCGCCGCACAACCGCGCTTTGCCGCCTCCGCAAAAAGCCTCGCCAGGCGCGGAGACGACGGAAAGCGCGCCATTTTTGCACCAAGGGCCGTTATATTTCCAAATTCGTCCGCAGCCCCGAGCATCTTCAGCAGGTTTTCCGCCGCGTCAACAGCCTGGGGCGGAGGCGGCTCGAAAAGGTTTATCCCGCCGGCCTCAAGGCCTCCCGCCTTTAGCCAAAGCAGAGTCTGCGACAAATCGACGCGCCTGATTTCCGGCTCGGTGTAGGCGGCAAATCCGCGCTCTTCGGACGGCCGCCAAAGGCGGATTGCCGCGCCGTCGCGCAGGCGGCCGGCCCGGCCGGCCCGCTGTGTGGCGCTGGCAAGCGATATGCGCTCGACAAGCAGGGTGTTTACCCCCCTTGCCGCGTCGTATCTGAGTATTTTTGCAAGCCCGGAATCTACGACGCAGTCGACCCCCTCTATCGTAAGCGACGTCTCGGCTATGTTTGTTGAAACAATAACCTTGCGCTGCGGCGACGGGCTTAAAATTTCGTCCTGGGCCGCGCTTGGCATCTCCCCGTAAAGGGGAAGGATTCTCATTTTGCGAAGGCGCGGAATCTCCAGCATTTTTGAGATTGTCTTTGTAATCTCGTATATGCCCGGCATAAATACGAGAATGTTTCCGCAAGAGCGCTCGGCCGCGCGCGCAGCCTCCCGCGCGGCGACTTCCCATATAGGCAAATTTCGCCCCATCAAATCGGAATACTTAATGTCGACATTAAAAAGCCTCGACGAACACTCCAATACCTCGGCCTTCATGTAGCTGGCGAGCGCGCCGGTGTCTATCGACGCCGAGCATGCAAAAAGCTTCAAGTCTCGCCCCGACTTTTCTGCAAGTTTAAGAGCCAGTGCAAGCGATATGTCGGTAAAAATATTGCGCTCGTGAAATTCGTCGAAAATTATGGCGCTGACATTTTCTGGAAGAGACCCCGAAATAAGCATGCGCGCCAAAATTCCCTCCGTAAGGAAAACTATTTTCGTGTCGCGAGTATAGTTTTTTTCAAATCGTATGTGCCAGCCGGCCTCGCCCTTCATGGAAAACATTTTCTCTATGGAGCGGGCGAGCATGCGCGCGGCGACCCTGCGCGGCTGAAGCACGAACACTTGGCCGCCCAAGCGCCGCTGAATCATGACAGGCAGCGCGGTAGACTTGCCCGACCCCGTGGGCGCGGAAATTACAAACCGGCTCGCGCCCCTGTCCAACGCGCCAAACAAATCCGCGCGCAACTGCTCTACGGGCAACTCCATGGATTAATCGCCAAACTGAACGCCGCTTTCAATCTTCGGCTTTACATCGCGCTTTATCGACGACTTGACACTGCCTATGGGATATGTCTGCCTGACATATTCAAAACTTGAGAAAATGCTTACCATTATCCATTTTCCCCTGTACTCCAGATTGCGCTTGCCGTCGGCCGTCATAAAGCGCTTGCCGTTCTCGGAATAAAAGTAGTCCTGTTGAAAGTCGAACAGGAAAAAGTCGTAAATTGGCATCCAGATGACGCTCGACATCTGGGGGTAGCCCTTGTAGTAAAAGCTCTGCCCCTGCTCGTTGCGCATCTGAAGAATCGCCTGGCCGTTCTCTATGTACATGTATGAGGTCGTCGGAACGGAATCGCCGCTGTCGGAGGTTATTCGGCCCACGCCTATGAGGCGCAGATCGGGCGAATCGGCATCCACGGTGTATGTAACCTCTATCCTGCCGGTCGCCGAATTTTCCCCTACCCTGACTACCTGCCTGCCGCTCCACTTGCCGACATAGGCCTTTAGAATCTGCTCGGGCGTAAAAAACGCCTCGGCAATGGAAGTCTTGTCAAAAAGCGAAATCGGTTCGCCGCACGCGCACGCGGCGGCAAACAACAGCGCGCTTACAAAAATTTTTTTAAATGTCGATAACATCGTCATCCTTTTTTTGTTGATCCTCTTCGCGGCTTGCGCGGCCGCGAAATTTAAACGTGGCAATGCGCTCGGCCCTAAACATCTCGAGCGCCCACCACAAAAACGACACCCAAAACGACGCCCAAAGCGCCGCCCAATACGAGGATACCGTTATGCCCTCCGGTATCAGCTTGGCCGCAAGATAGATTATTATGGCGTTTATAAACAGCATGCCCACCCCCATAGTCAAAACTATAAAAGGCAGCGCAAACACAACCAGAATAGGCCGTATAAGGCAGTTCAAAAGCCAGACCAAAAATACCAACAGGAAGAAATAAAACACGTTTGAAAAGCTTATCCCCGACGACGTAGCGCCGGCTATGAGCAGCCCCAAAGCTATCAGACCGCAGCTTTTCCAAAACTTAAGGTCTATGCGGCGCGTAATCCTCACCCGCGCACCTGAACGTTCCGCGTTATTTTTGTCCATTTTGAATTTCCTTTTTTATCTTTTTATAAAACGCCAGGCGCTCCGCCACGAGACGCTCGTTCCCGTAATTGGTCGGTTTGTATATGCAGACGGGTTTTTCCATGTATTCCTGCCCGCTTATGTGGTTCGGGCATTCGTGGTTGTAGATGTAGCCCTGCCCGTTTCCAAGCTTTCGGTTTAACGACGTGTGGGAATCTCTAAGATGCATAGGCACCGGACGGATTTCCTCTTTTGAGACTATCTCTTTTGCCCTGGCGAGAGCCATTGTCGCCGAATTGCTTTTCGGCGCCGTCGCCAAAAATATTACCGCGTGGGCTAGGTTTAGTTCGCATTCGGGCAACCCCACGCGCTCAACCGCATCGAATGCCGCGTTCGCCACGAGAAGCCCCCGCGAATCGGCAAGACCGACGTCTTCGCTTGCCAAAATCACCAGCCGGCGCGCTATGAAGCGCGGATCCTCCCCGCCTGAGAGCATCTTCGCCAACCAATACATTGCCGCGTCGGGATCGCAGCCGCGTATGCTTTTTATGAACGCGGAAATTGTGTTGTAATGCTCGTCCTCGTCGGCGTCGTAGCGCACGCGCCTCTCCTTGGCAAATACCTTTACGTCTTCCTCGGTAAGTTCGGAATTGCCTCCCGCGGCCAAGACCATGGTCTCAAGAGCGTTTAGCGCGCGGCGCATATCGCCGTCGCAGATGCCGGCAAGCGCCTTTAATACTTCGTCGGAAGCTTTGCAGTTAAAATTGCCCAAGCCCCGCTGGGTGTCCTCGAGAGCCCTGCGCAAAACCTTTAGAATATCATCAGAGGAAAGCGGCTCCAGCCTGAAGAGGTGGCTTCGCGAAAGCAGCGGCGCGTTTATGTAGAAACCAGGATTTTGCGTCGTGGCCCCGATCAGCCGCACATTGCCGTCCTCGACGTCGGGCAGGAGCAAGTCTTGCTGGGCCTTGTTGAAACGGTGGATTTCGTCGATAAACAATATCGTGCGCGAGTCCTTTCGACGGCGCGCATAGGCGAGCTCGTCGCGCAGCTGCGCAACATTTGAAAGAACGGCGTTAATCTTGACAAACCTCGACTTAGTCTGGTGGGCTATAACCTCGGCGAGAGTAGTTTTTCCGCAACCGGGCGGGCCGTAAAAAAGCAGGGATCCGAAACTGTCGGTCTGAATAAGGCGCGGCAACAAACAGCCCGGGGCGAGAATATGCTCGTGGCCGACAACCTCGGAAAGGCTTCTCGGGCGCATTCTCACAGCCAGGGGCGCCGTCATTGAAACACCGGCGCTCTCGGAGCCGCCGTCACCGCCGCCCCGCTCCGGAAATAGGTTCAATTCGCCGTCAGCGTCCATATTTTTTAAGTCGAAAAATTAAAGCATTTCTTGAAAGTTTTGTCAAATAATGCAATCTATTGGCTAATTTTAGCTTCGACAATGAAATTTTCGGGAAAAATTCCATGCGCGCTGACAATGGCAGGCAGCGACAGCGGCGCCGGCGCGGGCGTTCAAGCCGATATGCTTACCTTTGCGGCAAACGGCGTCTACGCCACGTCGGCAATAGCCGCGCTTACGGCGCAAAACCCGAACGGAATTTCGGCAATAGAGCCCGTTTCGCCAGAAGTCTTTGAAGCCCAAATTAAAGCTGTATTTAGTTTCTACGCGCCCCGAGCCGCGAAGACGGGAATGTTATTTAACGCCCAACTCATAGAGACCGCCGCGAACGCGCTCAAAGGCCAAAAATGCACACTCGTTGCGGATCCAGTGATGATTTCAACAAGCGGGGCAAAGCTTCTAAGAGACGACGCCGTCGAGGCGCTGACTGCAAAGCTCCTCCCCGAAGCGGCGCTCATAACGCCCAATCTCGGCGAGGCCGAATTTATTCTAGGGGAAGAGATAACAAACATGGATAGCGCCGCGCGCTCTCTTTCGAAAAAATTTGGCACATCGGTTTTGCTGAAGGGCGGGCATTTGCCGGGCACTGAAATAATCGATGTTCTGGCCGTGCGCGGCGGCCCGACAAGGACGTGGAAAAGCCGGCGCGTAGACGGCGTAAACACCCACGGAAGCGGTTGCACCCTAAGCGCGGCCATAACCGCCTTTCTGGCGCTTGGAAACGGCCTTGAGCGCGCCGTGGAGCGGGCACGCAACTATATTCTTGCGGGCATGGAAAATCCTGTTAGGGTGGGGTCAGGAAGTTTCATAAACCACTTTCCCAGCAGATGAGTTTGAGTGAAAAAGAGCCCGAAAAAGACATGCGCGAAGGACACCGTCAACGCCTCCGCCAGAGGTATTGCGTCGGCGGAATGAGGGCTCTTGCCGACTACGAAATTGTCGAACTGCTGCTTACGCTCATTATTCCGCGCATAGATGTAAAGCCGATTGCAAAGCGTCTTATTGAAAAGTTCCGCACGCTGCGCGGCATACTCGACGCGCACCCGGAGGAGCTCGAAAGCGTAAAGGGTATGGGGGAGACTTCGGCGCACATGCTGCAGTTCATACGGGAAATAATACCCATATACCTCTCCGACAACCTCGAAAGTGGCGGGCGCGAGATAACTACAATATCGATGCTAATAGATTATTTCAAGAGCCGCATAGCGGCCGAGCGCAACGAAGTATTGGAGATGATATGCTTTGATACGAAGCTAAAAATCATAGGAGACTCGTCGATACGCCTGGTCGAAGGTTCGGTAAATTCGGCAAACATAGACGTCAGAAGGATAATAGAAGTTGCCATAAGAAACGGCGCCTCGAGCATTGCAATAGCCCACAACCATCCAAGCGGCGATCCCCGCCCGTCGTCGGAGGATCTGCGTTTTACAACGCGCATATCCGATGCCTGCAGGCCGATAGGACTGAGTTTTATAGACCATGTAATCGTCGGCAAAGGGGCCTGTTTCTCGTTTAGGCGCGACGGACATTTCGACTGCCTTTACGACGAAGACGACCAACAGCCCAACGCGCAAAAGGCGCGCCCCGCCCAATCGAAACGCGCCTCGCGCGGCGCGGCCGAACCGCGGAGGAGAATTTCCCTTCAATGAAAATATTGTCGATAGAAAGCTCATGCGACGAATCGGCGGTGGCGGTGTTTGACACCGCCAAGGGCATCGAGCTATCGCTGATCCACTCGCAGATAGACCTGCACGCACTCTACGGGGGCGTGGTTCCGGATTTGGCGAGCTCCCAACATTTAAAAATGCTCCCCGCCCTGATAGGGCGCGCCAAACAGGAATGCGATATAAACGGCGTCGACGAGATAGTGGCGACGTCCGGGCCCGGGTTGCCGAACTGCCTCGAGATGGGGGTGTCCGCGGCAAGCGCGCTTGCCATGATGCTAAAGAAGCCGCTTTTTGGCGTCAACCACCTCGACGGCCACGCATATTCGCCATTCATAGAGGTGCACGCGCAAAATCCCGAAAATTTCCGCTCGGAATTCGAGGGTCTGCTGCCGCATCTGGGGCTTACGGTATCCGGCGGAAACACCGTGCTGTTTGAGATATGTACTGACGGGAAGCTTAGCGTTCTCGCCGAGACCATCGACGACGCGGCGGGAGAGGCGCTTGACAAGGGCGCGAAACTGCTGGGCATAGCCTATCCCGGGGCGCCGGTTCTCGAAAGGCTCGCCCGCGCGGGCAGGGTCGATAAGAATCTTTTCCCGTGTGGCAAAAACCGCAAGATTGAGGACGATCCGAATTTCAGTTTTTCCGGATTGAAAACGAGCCTGCGCTACTACATAGAGAAGCTCGATGCCGGGCGCCTGAAGGAGAGCCTGCCCGACATATGCGCCTCGTACCAGTTTGCGGTGATAGAGCAGCTGAGGCTGCGCGCCGAATATTTTGCCAGGCGCGGCAAATACGCGAGCCTTGGAATAAGCGGCGGCGTTTCGAACAATTCGAGATTTGCCGAGGCATTTGAAGGCATGGCGAGGCGCTCCGGGGCGAAATTTCTCATAGCGCCAAAACAGTACCGCGGCGACAACGCCGCCATGATAGCATTTGCGGCCTTCATGCGCCCCGACCACCTGCAGGAGGCAAAAAATGCCACGCTAAGTGTAAACCCGGCGTGGACGATCCAATAACAAGCACAAAAAATGAGCGACGCAATCGAACAATCTTACGAGAAATGCCTTGAACTGGCACATTCGCACTATGAAAATTTTCCCGTGGCAAAAATGGTGCCAAAGGGGCTTCGCAAGCATGTCGCCGCGGTGTACGCATTTGCCAGAACGGCCGACGACATCGCCGACGAGCACCACGAGAGCATAGCCGAAGACGACCCGTCGAGAATTGCAAACCTCGAAGAATTCGAATCGCAGCTCGACAAGCCCGACAGCCTGCGCGAGGATAAATGGCGTTGGATTTTCACCGCGTGCGATTCTACAATAAAGGAATTCGACATACCCAAGCAGCTTTTTTTTGACCTTGTCAGCGCATTCAAGCAGGACGTCGTAAAGAAGCGCTACGCCGACTTTCCCGAACTGCTCGACTACTGCAGGAGGTCGGCCAATCCCGTGGGGCGCCTTGTGCTTATTCTGCACGGAATCAGAAGCGCCGAGTCTTTCGAGATGTCCGACAACATCTGCACCGCGCTGCAGCTTGCAAATTTTTGGCAGGACATGAGAGTCGACAAGCTCAAGAACCGCATATATATTCCCATGAGCGATTGGAACGGGCTTTCCGAGGCGGACTTTTTTGCCGACAAAGCCTCAAAGGCAGTAAGGGACGTGGTAAAATTTCAGGTAGCGCGGACGGAGAAACTCTTTGCCGCGGGGGAGCGCCTGCCAAAATATCTGCCGTTTCCGCTCTCGCTTGAGATAAGAGCGACTATTGCCGGAGGGCGCTGCATACTTTCAAAAATAGCCTCGCAAGACTACGACACTCTGGCGGGGCGCCCGAAAATATCGAAATTTGACAAGGTAAAAATCCTAATAACATCGCTGCTATGAGCCAGGATCTGGAAAGTCAGACATCGGAGAGCGCGCACAACGCGCAGGAGCGCCGCAAGTCGAACCTCGCCTTTGCGTTTTTCTGCATGGACGCAGACCGCGCAAAAGACATGGAAACCTTCTACGCCTTCTGCCGCCTCATGGACGACATCGCCGACGAAGAGACGCGCCCCGTCGAGGAGCGGCGGCGCCAGCTTCTGCTCTGGAAGGAGGAGATAAAAAAGCTCTACGAAGGCCGGGAAGACCTGACTGCATTGGCCAAAGAAATGCGGGAAATGATAGCGCGCAGAAATATCCCCCAAGAGTACATACAGGATATCATCGACGGCGTGCTAACCGATACCGAGGCGGTAAAATTCCAAACGTACGAACAGGTGCGCAAGTATTGCTACGGGGTGGCCTCGGCTGTCGGGCTTGCCTCGATATACATTTTTGGGTTCAAAAATCCGCAGACAAAACTCTTCGCCGAGGCGCTCGGCTACGCCCTGCAGTTTACAAATATCCTCAGGGACGTCGTAGGCGATGCTATCTGCCACTCGAGAGTCTACATTCCCGCCGACGAAATGGCCCACTTCGGCGTGACGGATGGCGACCTGCGCAACCCGTCGTCAAATCCCAACTGCAAAAAGCTTTTTCAGCTGATGTATTTTCGCGCCAAGCACTTCTTTAACAAGGCGCGGCGCCTCATTGCCGAAGAGGACAGGCGCGCGCTCGCGCCTGCGTTTATAATGTGGGCAATCTACGAAAAAATTCTCGAGCGCATTCGCGAAAGCGGCTTTAACATCACCGAAAAGTCGGTTAAAATCTCCAAGCCGGAAAAAATTTGGCTCGCGATGAAAGCCATCAGGTATTCAAAGCGGCCGAGCCGCGAGAGAAAGAGCTTCGGGAAAGTCGCCGTCGTTGGAGCCGGCATAGCGGGCATGACGTCGGCTTTGAAGCTGTTGCTTGACGGCTACGATGTCGACGTCTTTGAAGCGCGCGGCTCGCGCGGCGGAAGGGTTGCTACAATTTCGGCCTTTGGCGCGCGGCTGGACAACGCGACCCATGCGGCCATGGGCTGCTACGACAATCTCAGAGCCTCTATGGCCCTTTGCGGCGCGGACATGAACGATATTTTTAGCCCGGTATCCGGCATGGACTTCGTATCCGCCGACTCAGCCTCAACAACCGTAAAATATCCCAAAGGCAACCTTTTTTCAAAGGCGCTCTCCGTGCTCTCATATGCAAAGATAAAGGGGTTTGCCTCGGCGCGCAATATGGCGCTGCTGCTTGAAATAAAGGCGGCAATGATGCCTCGAGAGGGCGAGACGGCCGCGGAACTGCTTCGGCGCAAAAAAATTCCCGAACAAACGGTGAAAACATTTTGGCTGCCATTTTGCGTCTCGGCCCTCAATACGAAACCGGAAGAGGCCGACGCCCGCCTAATGGCGGACACTCTCAGAAAAAGCCTGCTAAAGGGGCGCGAGGCCGGCCTTCTGTACCTTGCCAAGCGCCCGATAGCCGACGCGTACGAACATTTTGAAGTCTACGTAAAAGCCTGCGGCGGATCCGTCAACTTTGGCGACAGTCTTTCACATATAGCCTTTGACGGAACGCGCGCCGCTGAAATTACCACCTCGAAATCTGGTGCCCATTCATTCGATTATCTTTTGCTGGCGCTGCCCGCAAAGGCGACTGAGCGCCTGCTTCCCAAAAATTCTCCAATTGCGGAAAAGCTTGGCAGCGTGCGCACTACGGACATAGCAAACGCATATTTCACGACGGATAAAAAGCTCATAGCCTCCGAATACGCCTGCATAATAGGTTCGCCCATTCATTGGCTCTTCGACCTCACCGGCAGACTGGGCGCCTCCGCCCAAAAGCGGCTCTATTCAATAACGATAAGCGACGCCGAGATAGGCGGGGCGGGATGGGAGATTTCAAAAGACTTCATAGAGCGGGAACTGGGAAAGGTCTTTGGAAAGTTTGAAACACAGCAGGTGCTCCCGTCGCTATTTAGGCAGGCCACCATAAGCGCCGACCCAAAAACGCAAAGTGCCAGGCCCCGCCAAAGTGAAATAATCGGAGCCTTTGAAAACGTAAACGCCGTCGGCGACTGGCTGCAGACCGACCTGCCATGCACCATGGAAAGCGCGGCAAAGAGCGCCCTTGAGGTTACATTCGACAGATATGAAGATACTTGCCGTATTTCCCAGCACGTTTGAAGCCGCCCCAACTTTCAAAGCAGCCAATGCAAAAGCGCGCCTTGGCGCGGAGGTGGATCTTGCGGGAAATGTGCGGGCCTTTGTTTCCGGAGCCAGAAGCGCCGCCGCGGCAAAGCGCCTTGGCGTGCAGATTGGCAAATACAAGCCGCAAGTGGTTGTATTGCTCGGGTTCGGCGGGGCATGCTCAAGAAAGCTCAAGCCCGCCGACATAGTATTTGAAACCTCCGACGAGAGCCTAATGGAAATATTTTCTAACCTCGGCGCCCGCCCCGGGAAAATAGCCTGCTCCGCCACAGCCGCCGACGATCAAAAAAGGCTGGGACTCGAGCGGGAAGGTTTCGACGCAGTCGACATGGAAAGCATCATATTCGAACAAGCGGCGAAGGCCGCCGGGGCAAGATTCGCCCACGTGCGCTGCATAAGCGACGCCTACAATTCTCCGCTCCCGGCCGATGTTATGGATTCCTCGCTAAATCCCGACACCGGCGCAATTGAACCGTTAAAAATGGTATCGCTTGCAAATGTAAAAAAATATCCCACGTTGCTTATTGGCTTGATTAAATTCGGCCTCGAGATGATTCCTGTAAACAGGCGCTGGGCGAAATTTTGCTCTGATTTGACCGAAAAACTGAAAGAAATTTCAAATCGGGATTATTAAGATATTTGTTTTTTCTTGCACTCAAGCCCCATTTGTGCAATTTGGAATGCCGTATATACGTAAAAGTATATATAAGAAGATTCTCCCCGATGGTGTAATGGTAGCACATGTGATTTTGGTTCATATAGTTGGGGTTCGAATCCCTATCGGGGAACTTCTGTTGGCGCGCCTTTTGGCGCGTTTTTTATTATTTGCGCATAATTTTTGTCTGTCGCTTTTCCCCCTTAATCAACCCCGTGTCGTTTCCCTCGTTTTAAGCGTTTTGCAAAAGGCAAAATCTAACCTTTTTTCCAAAAAAAAAGAATACGCTTAAATGAAAAAATCTTCATGCGTAAAAGCCGAAATTATTTAGCTTGCGTGCAGCATGAGGGAAAATGCGCATTTTGCCGCAACGTTTAGCCACCGCAAAACCCGACCCTGCGGATAATTCCAAGCCTATAAATTTGCGCCGCCGCGCGGCGAAAGGGTACGGAGAAACTGGGCAATATAAGAAAGATAATAAAGCGCCAAATAGCCGCCGCAACTCCCCCCTCTTGAAAGACGCGCGCCTTAACCAATAAGAGATTGCTCAAAAATCGCCTGCAACTTTTTCTTTTTTTTTCAATATGCCAAAATAACAAAGATGGCTGGAGCGCGGCAAGCGGTTAAAATCGACTGCAAAATGCGCGAGAGGCAAATTTGAAAAGATAGAAGAAGTAAAAAGAGTAGAAAAAGCAAAATGCGATTTTTTATCAGCGCATCATATCTTTAATAATTTGTGAAATTTCATCTTGGCGCATATTCCAACAACTATGCCCGCCGGAGGGGAAAACTGTGCATGCGCTCCCAAATATGTCGATAGCCTGCCGCGGATTTAGCAGCTCGTCGTCGAGAGTGACCACCGCGCGCGTTTTGAACATTTTATTGTAGGATATCGTCAGGCCCTTGTACGAGTCGACAAGCTCCCTTTCATACCCCTTGCCCCGAGCAGTCTCATACGGGCAAACCGCCGGGTTTATCAGGAGAAAGGAAACATCGCCTACTCCCCCTCGCTTCTGAATTTCGTCGGCGAGTTTCGAGGCGAAAAAACCGCCGAGCGACGTGCCAACTACTATGATCTTTTCGCTCTTAAAAAACTCCTCCAGCGCGTAAAACGCCGAGGTTATAATGCGCAGATTCTCGGCGTACGAAGCCGTCTGAGAGGGATATTCAAGGCATTCCACGCCCTCGAAGCGCTCCCTCAGCCCCACGCACGTAGCCGATTCCCTGCTGCCTGAAAGCCCGTGTATGTAGTATATCTTAGGATTCATTTTTCCGTTTGAGAACCCCGCACAAAACGCGGGCATTGTCAAAAAATATTTTCAGTTTGATATTTTTATCTTGTGCTTTCCGCTACCGACCCCGGATATCGACAGTGAAGAAGGCCTGCGGCCGTCGATTGTCGCCTTTGAGGCGTCTTTGCAGGGAAGCTCTATGGTGCCTGTGCTGTTGGGGGGAATTAGTATATCCCACTCCAAACCGTCGGCCGTCTTTCGCCACGAGCTGGAAGCCTTGCCGTTGGGTGTAATGTGATAGGCGCCGGCGCTCGTAAGCCCGACTCCGTCGAGCTTCGGGGCAAATATTATATTTTTAAATCCTGGAGCCGATTCGTCGTACCACAGCCCCGCGATATCCTTATAGAGCCATTGCCCGACCGCCCCGTAGGCGTAGTGGTTAAACGACATGTCCTTTTGCCCCTCCCAAGTTTCCCAAATTGTGGTAGCGCCCTTTGTGACGGCATAAAGCCACGACGGGCATTGGCGGTTGGAAAGCAGTCTGTAGGCAAGATCGGTTCTGCCGAACTTCGAGAGCGTGGGATTAAGCAGCGGAGTGCCGAGGAATCCGGTATTAAGGCGGTATTTATCGGCGGCCAAGCGATTCACAAATTTGTCGAAACACTTAGCCCGCAGCGACGAATCCCTTATGATGTCGTTCGAAAGCGTCATCAAATAGGCCGTTTGACAGTCCGACTCGACAGTGCCGTCGGCGCCGACAAACCGCTTCACATACGCGCCTCTTACTTCCTCGGCAAGTTTGGAAAACTTTTTAAAGTCGTCATTTTTGCCAAGCACCTTCGCAGTCTTTGCAACAATGTCGGCCGTCCTGACAAAGTAGGCTGTGCCTATGAGGTCGTTGGGCGCGTCGGGGGCGTAGCGGACGCCGTGCATGCGCTTTTTCGGGCGGGGATTGGGCTGGAGCCAGTCGCCTATGCCGCGGTCCGGGGCAATCAAATTTTTAGAGGCGCGCTGCTGGTAGAGAACCCACTTGACCATGCCCGAATAGTTGCGCCTGAGTATTTTTTTGTCTCCGTAAAACAGATATACTTTCCACGGGGCGATGACGCCGCAGTCGGACCAGCCGGGCGTCGGGGGAGTATACTTGGGCAGGTTCGGCGCGTAATACGGATAGACTCCGTCGCTGCTTTGGGCGTCGTCGAGATCGGTGGTCCATTTCATGAAGAAGGCCTCAAGCCCCATGTTAAAGAGCGCCGTGGGCATAAAGACCTGGCAATCCCCGGTAAAGCCCATGCGCTCGGCGCGCTGAGGGCAGTCTGTGGGCGTCGAGAAAAAGTTGCTGCGCTGCCCCCATTGAATGTTGCTTTGAAGCTTGTTTACGAGCGCGTCGGAACATTCAAATCCGCCGGCCATGGGGGCGTCGGTGCGCAGGACAAGCCCGCAAATATTTTCTTTTTGAAGTGAAAAGTCTTTGGGCAGGCCGCTGACTTCCAGATACCTAAAGCCGTGATAGGTAAACATGGGCTCCCACTTGAAGGGCTTGCCGTTCGATATGTATATGTCGGTGGACTTTGCGGTCGTGTAGTTCTTGGTATAAAACGAACCGTCGTCGTCGAGAATTTCGGCGCACCTTATCTTTATCTGCGTGCCCGACGGCATAGACGGAAAATTCAGCCGCTCAATGCCCGCAAAATTCTGGCCGAAGTCCACAATAAACGTCCCGGGCGACGTTTTGCGTATGGATACGGGGGCGAGAACGTCCGTGCAGCGAATCGGCTGGCAGCGGCGGGGCTCTATCAAGGGGAGCGCCCCGCGCTTTTGCACCGCCGGCGCAGACCACACGCTGTCATTGAAACCCGCGCAAGACCAACCGTCGAACTCAAGGCGCGAGTCGTAAATTTCGCCGTCGTATATATCGGCAAACTTGCGCGCCCCGTAGGAAAACTTCCACGAGCGGTCGCTTGCCACTACCTGTTTGGAACCGTCCGCATATTCGACCTCGAGCTGGAGAATAAAGTCGGGCTTATAATTTTCAAGGGGCGGATTTCCCGCCCTTACGACGTAGCACCAGGCCTGGGTGCCGCAATACCAGCCGTCGGCAAGCTCTACGCCCACGGCGTTTTCTCCGCGCCTTAGCATCTTGGAAATATCGTACGTGTTGGATTGGACGCGCTTGGAGTATTCGGTCCAGCCGGTCGACCAGTAGTCGTCGCCGACAATTTCCCCGTTTATGCGCACCTTGGCTATGCCCCGGCATGCAAAATAAAGACGCGCCTTTTTTATGGTTTTGTCTTTGGAAAGCTCTACGTCTCTTCTAAAATAGGAGGGCGGGACGTTCCTGTACTTGAGCGTCATCTTCTTGCCCATGAAAAGAAATTCCTTGTCGGCGGGAGCCGGAGTATCGGGGGAGGACAGCCAGCTTGCAGTCCAATCCGAAGTGGAGAGGCCCGCCTCAAAGCTGTTGACTGCCGACCATTGGCTGCACTTCCCGTCGCCGTCCCAGAAGCGCACCTTCCAGAATAGCCTCTGCCTCGGCGAAATTTTTCCGGGATAGGCAATTTTTGTATTTTCCGACGAGACCACCTTGCCCGAGTCCCAAACTATAGACTCTTCCTCCATGTCCTCGGAAGATGCGACGACTATCTGATAGGCGCTCTGCCTCATTCCGTCGCGCTGGGGAAGCCGCCACGAAAACGAAGGGTCTTCCAAGTTATACCCGAGCGGGTTCTCGAAGAACTCGCCCACGCTCAAGCCCTCGGGCACTGCCCGCGGTGAAACCGCACATCCTGCAACCGGCAATAGCGCAATAGAAAAAATTAATGCCACCAAATACTTATTCATAGACCTCCCTGCCATAACTTTAGACATTAGAAAATAAGCGCCGGAGAAGTCTGGCGCTTATTTCGTCAAATTAATGTTCTCTTAAGTACTTAACGCTCTTCTCCATAGCCGGAGTGGGATTCTTGAAAACAGACTCATTTTCGAGCACGAACCAGCCGTCGAAGCCCATATCATCGAGAGTGCGCAACATCTCGGGAAGATTCAAACACCCCTCCCCCAAAGCCGTATCGGTTTTTTTGTCGACCCCGAAATGCGAGACGTCCTTAAAATGAAGTATGCGAATTTTGTCCCCGACGGTACGGTAGCCGCGGACTATATCAGTGCTTTCGCGCGCCCAATGCCCGTTGTCTATGACGGCAAAAACATTGTCAAAAGGCATGCAGCGGTGCCTCATGCCCTCGGGGACATTGTAGAGGTTTTCCTTATTAGCGCGCTTTACATGGTGGTGTATGGCAATTTTTACGCCGTATTCCTTGGCAATCTTTGAGACTTCGGGCAGGTCTTTGTAGTTGCCCTCCCAGGTAAAATACTCAATACCCATATCGCGGCAGAAAGACAAGTAGGCGCGCGCAGCCGCCTCATCTTTAAATCCGGGATAAATCCCGTACGAGGCAATCTTTAGGCCGGCATCGTTGTAAAGTTTTTTGATATAGTCTTTTTGCTCCTTGTTTAGGTACGGAGAAACTTTACATTTATATTTTCCTATCGTTATCGAATTGGAGAGAACCACGCCGTCGGCGCCCATGCGCTTCGCATCGGCAATTACGTCCTCCAAAGTGCCGCACTTGTTGTACACATATGCGTGCAATGCAATCTTCCTATGCGGCGTTTCGGACCGAATGTCGCCCGTGCAACACCCGGAAAAAATAAAAGACAACGACACCGACATGACGGCGCCAAGCAGAAATACAACTCTCCTCATACGAATGAATGATGTCGGGAAGCCCGGCAGAGTCAATACTTTTCTTGTTGACGCGCAATGCGCAAAAGTTAGCATTCCCGAAAAAAAACATGGATTGTCTTTTGATAAACGGGAAATGCCGTCTCAACGGCGAGGTATCGGTTTCTGGTGCAAAGAATGCGTGCCTGCCGATGTTTGCGGCGGCGCTTCTAACCGACCAGAAATGCGTGCTCAAAAACGTTCCCGACTTAAGCGACGTGCGCTTCATGGCCGAAATACTCGGTCAGCTCGGCGCGCAAATATCAAATCCGTCAAAAGGCGTCTGGGAAATCCAGGCAAAGAACGTATCCAACATTGCCCCGTACGAGCTGGTTAGAAAGATGCGCGCGAGCATATGCCTGTTGGGGCCGATGGCAGCGCGCCTAAAAAAGGCCTCTGTTTCAATGCCCGGCGGCTGCGTAATAGGCGCGCGCCCGGTCGATCTGCACATAAAGGGATTGCGCGCTCTAAATTGCGGAATCGAAATAGACAAGGGATACATAAACGTGGACGCCCGCAGGATAAAGGGGGCGAACATATTTCTCGGCGGGCGCTACGGCAGCACGGTGACGGGAACGGCGAATGTCGTCATGGCCGCAACGCTTGCCGCCGGAGTAACAACAATAGAAAACGCCGCATGCGAGCCGGAAATTACCGACTTGTGCAAAATGCTAATAAAAATGGGCGCTCAAATAGAGGGCGCTGGATCCCCGACGATAACGGTCACCGGAGTGGACAAGCTCTCTGGGGCCGAACACAGCGTTCTGCCCGACAGGATAGAGGCGGGTACATGGCTTATAGCCGCATTTGCCTCGAGGGGAAAGGTGTTAGTTAAAGGGGCGCAGAAAAAGCATTTGGGGGCGCTTATAGACGTGCTTGAAAAAGCCGGATGCAAAATATCCGTCAAGAACGCCACCGCAATGGAGGTCGACGCGGCCGAAGTGCACATAAGGCCCATAGAGGCCACAACACTTCCCTATCCGGGATTGCCTACCGACCTGCAGGCGCAGCTGTGCGCGTTAATGACGCAGGCCCACGGGCTTTCCATAATCACCGAGCGCATATATCCCGAGCGGTTCATGCATGTGCCGGAGTTGTGCCGAATGGGCGCGGAAATAAGCCGGGAGGGCGCAAGCGCGATAATAAGCGGGCGCGGCAAACTTTCCGGGGCTCCCGTTATGGCCAGCGATTTGCGGGCTAGCGCCGCATTGGTGATAGCCGCCCTTGCCGCAGAGGGCCAAACGCGGATAAGCCGAATATACCACCTCGACCGCGGATATGAGAACATAGATTTAAAGCTTGCTAATCTCGGCGCCGACGTGGAGAGATTGAAAAATTCCGAATAAAGGGAAGATTTAAAGATTGAAGTTTTTTAAATCTGGTATTTTATTACAAATACACTCGTAAAACAAAGATATTGATGACAAAAAACAGACCTTACAGCTTCAACGGAGCAAACAACAACAATAACAATTCCGGAAAGCGGCCGCCGAACAAGGGCGGAAGGAACTTCGGGCCAAGGCGCAATGAAAGGATAAGAGCCCCCCGCATAAGGGTGATAGGCCCGGACGGTTCGATGCTTGGGATAATGCCTCCAGCGGAGGCGCTGGCGATGGCAAGGCGCGCGGGTCTTGATCTTTTGGAAGTCTCGCCGAACGCGGAACCGCCGGTTTGCAGGATACTCGATTACGGCAAGTACATGTACGAGGAGTCCAAGAAGCAGAAGTCGCACAAGGTTGCGCCCATGAAGGTAAAAGAAGTCAAGCTGCGCCCGATGATCGAGCAGAACGACTTCATGACAAAGACGCGCAACGCCGAAAAATTTCTTTTTCAGGGCAACAAGCTAAAAATAACCCTGATGATGCGCGGCAGAGAAATGGAATTTAAGGACAAGGCCTTCGACGCCGTCAAAAGGTTGATTGAGGAGCTCAAGCATATTGGGCACGCCGATTCCGAGCCGAAACTCATGGGCAGAAACATATCCGTAACGCTTTCGCCTGTCCCGCAAAACCAGCGCAAGCTCAAGTACTCAAAAGACGCGGACGAAATTCCCGAAGACGACTCCCAGGAGGGCTAGCAGAGTGAGCGGCCCGGTCTTGTACCTCAGGATTCTTTGCGCGTTCGTCTTTGCACTTTTTGCGCAAGCGGCGATGGCGCTGAACATAAACGGCGTAGAATACGTCGGCGTCAACGAGTTTGCTCGCATGGCCGGCATGAAGTACAAGACGGTAGTCCGCGGAAAGAAGATGAGGGTCTTCAGCAAGTGGCAAAGCATCGCATTTGAAGTCAACAGCAGGGCCTCGAAAATAAACGGCGTTTATGTAAATCTCGGGCATCCCGTGGCGGTAAAGAACGGCCTGCTTTACGTATCGAAGCGCGACGTCTACAAAAACATATATCCGGTTGTCTTCCCCGCAATTTTAAAAAACGCTCGCAAACCCACCCATATTGTAATAGACGCCGGGCACGGCGGCAAAGACGATGGCGCAAAAAATTCCAAGTACAACATAAAGGAAAAATCCATAAACTTGGATGTAGCCTTAAAGCTCGGGGCCATACTGCGCAAAATGGGCTACAAGGTAAGCTATACGCGGACAAAAGACGTATATGTTGATCTCGAAATGCGCCCGATTATAGCAAACAGGCGCAATGCGGATTTGTTTATATCAATCCACAGCAATTCGACCGGGACGAAATCTGTCTCGGGTGTTGAAACATACGCGCTTACGCCGGTGTGGCTGCCGTCGAGCTCCTCTTCGAGATTGCGGGCCGGCGACGGCGTGAAATATCCCGGCAACAACACCGACAATTGGAGCCAGTACCTTTCGTACAGCATACAGAAATCGCTGCTGGAGAGAACCGGGGCGGACGATCGCGGCGCGCGCCGCGCGCGCTTTGCGGTATTGAGGACGACGAATATGCCCGCCTGCCTCGTTGAAATTGGCTTTTTGTCAAATAACGCGGAATGCCTAAAGCTTGCCACGCCCTCATACAGGCTCAAAATAGCAAACGCCATTGCAAACGGAATAGTCCGATACGAATCGGCGGTAAAGAACGCGGCCTCAAGAAGCCGCCGATAATGCTCGAAGCTTCCGCGCGGCGTAAGGGGGGAAATAAAATTCAATTCGACGGCGGCAATAGCCGGCCATTTTGCGCGCCGAGGCCCGCAACAAAAATTGGAAACAAGATGTGGCGTTTCGATGTCCGTTGAATCACCGCACAGACGGCACAAAAGCGCCTAAGACTAGCAAAAAATACATTTGGGGCATTTAGGCACGGCCATGCTTTAACGTTTGAAACCGCCAACCGATTTATAAAAGACCGCAATGCCCGCGGAAATAAAAATGGTTGAAGTCTGCGGGGGAAAGGACAAAAATCCGTCACGAGAAGATATGAAAAACCGAATATTAAAGATAATAAGCTGCCTCGCCGTTTCTGCGGCATTACTGCTATGCCTGGGCACGGCGGAAATATTTGCCCAAACGGCCAATGAAACCCAGGTTCAAGCGGCGCCTGCCGAACAGGCAAAGGCAAAGCAAACAAAAGGGGACAGACCCGATAAACTCGAACACTCTAAGGAAATCGAAGAGCCAAAATACGACGCCGATGCCGCCCTAAGCGAGGCTGACAAGCGCATAAAAGCCCGGAGAGCGGAACTTGACAGGGAAGCCGTTGCCAAGGCGCGCAATATGCACTTCATGCTAAAGAGCCTTATAGGCAGAATAGAGAAAAACCACCCAGATTTGGCCGCCTCGTTAAAGACCCAGTATCTCGGCATAAGACTCGTGCAATATCTGGCTTCCCTTACAATACTCTTATTTACGTTCATTCTCACAAAGTACGGGCTCAACTTCATACTCAAAAAACTGCTGTATGTATCCACGAAGATCATGGGGGAGAGTTCGTTCATGTCGATACTGGCAAAACAGATAAAGAAGCCGCTGAACATACTGGCCATAATAGTCGGCCTGTATTTTGCTTTCGTGTTTCTGCTTAGAGACAGCGGAAATATCGTAACGCTTGCAAGGGGCGCGGGAATTGTATTCTGGATTGCCGTTTTCTGGTGCATAGGGATATTATCCGACACATTTTTCATGACGGCCACAAAACGGCTGAGAAAGTCATCGGCCTCGACGGCAAACCTCTTCGAGTTTATAAGGCGGGTATCAAAAGCGGTCATATACACCATTGCAGTTCTTTCAATTCTTACAAATTGCGGCGTGAATGTTAATACGATTATAGCCTCCCTCGGTATAGGAGGTATGGCGCTTGCATTCGCCTCGCAAGACACTATAGCGAACTTCTTCGGCTCAGTTTCCATAATAGTAGACCGCCCGTTTATCGTCGGCGACTATGTAAAAACCTCAGCCTGCGAAGGCACCGTTGAGACGATAGGATTCCGCTCGACGAGGATCCGCACTCCGGCAAAGACGCTCGTGACGATTCCGAACTCTGGACTGGCGAAAGAACCGGTTGAAAACCTGTCGAAAATGGAGGAGAGGCGCGTGGTGCAGATTATCGGGCTGACTTACGACTCCAAGCCGGATCAGATACGAGACATATTGGGCGACCTGCGCTCAAAAATACAAAAAGTTGAAGGGGTGAGCAAGGACATGGGCGTGCTGGCCGAATTCTGCGAGTTTGCGGACTCGTCGCTGAACATAGAGATAATCTATTACACCGAGGCCGTCGAGCGCCCTTGGCACATGGCCACGCGCACGTTGGTAAACATGGAGATTATCAAACTCGTGGAAGGAAGGGGGCTTTCGTTTGCGTATCCGTCGATGTCGCTCTACGTTGAAAAAGCGCCTGAGAACAAAAAATAGATTGCACAATTTGTTGACCTATTTGAGCCTCCGTGCTTTAATCGAAGCCGACAATCACATATAAGAATATGCCAGAATATAGATCTAAAAAAAGTTTTAACGGCAGGAATATGGCCGGCGCCAGGGCTCTTTGGAGAGCCACGGGCGTAAAAGAGGAAGACTTCGGCAAACCCGTAATAGCGGTAGTAAACTCGTTTACGCAGTTTGTCCCCGGACACGTGCACCTGGACAAGGTCGGCGCGTATGTCAGAGAGCAAGTCGAAAAGGCCGGAGCCATCGCGCGCGAATTCAACACCATCGCAATAGACGACGGCATAGCCATGGGGCACGAGGGCATGCTTTATTCCCTTCCCTCTAGGGAGCTCATAGCCGACAGCGTAGAATACATGTGCACCGCCCATTGCGCCGACGCCATGATATGCATTTCAAACTGCGACAAGATAACGCCCGGAATGATGATGGCCGCCATGCGCATGAACATTCCGGCGATATTCGTGTCGGGCGGACCGATGGAAGCCGGAGTCGGCGATTTTGGCGACGGCGAGCGCAAACTCGACCTTATCGACGCCATGATAGCCGGCGCCAATCCCAAAGTATCCGACCAGGACAGCCTGAAGATGGAGCGAAACGCATGTCCGACGTGCGGTTCGTGCTCGGGAATGTTTACGGCGAATTCCATGAACTGCCTTGCGGAGGCGATAGGGTTGGCCCTGCCCGGGAACGGAACGCTCGTTGCCACGCACAAGGCGCGCAAGGGGCTTTTCGACAGGGCGGCAAAGCGCATAGTCGAAATGGCGAAGGCCTACTACGAGAGCGGTGACGAAAGCGTATTGCCCCGCTCGATAGCAAGGCGCGCAAATTTTCTAAACGCCATGAAACTCGACATAGCAATGGGAGGCAGCACCAACACTGTTCTCCACCTTCTGGCAATCGCCCGCGAGGGGGGAGTCGATTTCTCGATGAAAGACATAGACGCCCTTTCGCGCCGCACTCCCTGCATATGCAAGGTCGCCCCGAGCACGCAAAAGGTGCACGTCCAAGACGTGCATAGAGCCGGCGGAATAATGGCGATCCTCGGAGAATTGGCCAGAGCCGGGCTGCTCGACACCTCGACCGGCTCAGTCTGCTCGAAAACGCTGGCCGAAGAGATAGACGAATACGATATTCTCTCGCCGCATTGCTCCGAAGAGACAAAGAAATTCTTCACTGCCGCGCCCGGAGGAGTCCATTCCACGCAGGCCTGGACGCAGGAGCAATACTATCCGGACAACGATACCGACAGAAAATCCGGAGCCATAAGGTCGGTGGAAAACGCCTTCAGCAAAGACGGCGGGCTGGCGGTTCTTTTCGGCAACATAGCCCGCGACGGCTCGATTGTCAAAACGGCCGGAGTCGACGAGTCGATACTAAAATTTAAGGGGACGGCCAAGGTTTACCACTCCGAGCAGGACGCAAGCGCCGGGATTCTATCGGGCAAAGTGTCGCCCGGAGATGTCGTGGTCATAATATACGAGGGCCCGCGCGGAGGCCCCGGAATGCAGGAAATGCTCTATCCGACAAGCCATCTTAAAAGCATGGGCCTGGGCAAGGTGTGCGCGCTTCTTACAGACGGCAGGTTTTCCGGAGGGACGAGCGGGCTGTCGATAGGTCACGCCTCGCCCGAAGCCGCCGACGGCGGCGATATAGCGCTTGTAAAAGACGGCGACATGATCGACATAGACATCCCCAACCGCACAATCTCCCTTGAAATATCCGACAGTGAAATGCAGGCGCGCCGAGCCGAAATGCAGGCTAAAGGGCCCGCCGCCTACAAGCCTATCCGCGACAGGAATGTATCGAGGGCGCTTGAATTCTATGCGCAGTCTGTCTCTTCGGCTGCCGACGGCGCAGTCAGGAAACTAAACAAATAACCCCGTACGGCTTTTGCGCGCGTTCTGCGCGCAAAAGCCAAATTTTACAATGAAGAGCATGACAGGTTTTGGGCGCGCCAGCGCCGATTTCTCCGACTTCTCGGCGACAATCGACATATCGTCGGTAAACAAGAAGGGGATAGAGGTTTTCGTGTCGCTGCCGCGCGAGTGGATGGCGCTTGAGCCCACCGTAAATGCGGCGCTTAAGAAGCGCTTTCTGCGCGGAAAGTTCAACGTGTGCTTCAGCGTTGTTTTCGCGCGGCAAAAGGGCTGCATATTCGCAAACGAGGGCGCCGTAAAAGAGGCCTTGGGCGAGCTTAAAAGGCTATGCGCGGAAAACGGAGCCCAGTTTTTGCCGAACCAGGAGACGCTGCTGAAGATAAACGATCTGGCTAAGGACTCGTCGGCGGATTCGGTAGATTGGCAGGAGGCTTGGGAAAAGCTAGAGCCCCTGCTCGACTCCGCCTGCGCGGAACTCGGGCGAATGAGGGAAACCGAAGGCGGCCGCCTTGAAGCGGATTTGCAATCGAGGCTTGATCGAATTGAAAATCTTGTCGAAGAGGCCGAGGCAGAAGCGAAAAATTCCCCGAAAAACTACAGGCAAAGCCTGATGGAAAAGCTCGAAAGCCTCGGGCTTGAAATTGATCTCGACGACGAGCGGGTGCTAAAAGAGGTGTGCATTTTCGCCGACCGCTGCGACGTCGCCGAAGAAATAACCCGTCTAAAAAGCCATATCGGCCAATTTAGGCAGATTATGGCGGGCGCCGAAGACGCCGTTGGGCGCAAGCTCGACTTTTTGTGCCAGGAAATGGGGCGTGAAATAAACACCACCGCAAGCAAGGCAAACAACCTCAATCTCACGAAAATAACGCTGGAGTTAAAAAACGAGATGGAGCGCGTAAGAGAGCAGGTTCAAAACATAGAGTAACTCTTCAAAACATAATTCCGTACACTCTTGCGCCGGCAAATACAAATTGCCGGCGTTTTTTTTAGTCAAAAAAGAATGGTGATTTTAAAAGACAGAATCTACAAAAACGCAATAGAGACGATTGGCGCGAAGGGCGCTAAGAACAACATCGTGGAGGTATCGCCGATTATTTTGGACCGCACTCAAGAGCATCTGCGCTACAAAACGACGTGGAGGCCATGGTACGACGAGGCAATGCGCAGAATACGCGCCGGGGAAATCTTTGACGAAATATTCTTTAACGATCTCGGGCAAGTATGCGAAGGGGCCCGCACAAACATAGTCCTTAAAATCGGGGGGCGGCTCTATACCCCGCCCAAAGAGTGCGGCCTTTTGGGCGGAATAATACGGGCAAAGCTGCTTGAAAGCGGCGCATGCGCAGAGAGAATTCTCTATGCGGACGATTTGGCAGCCGCCGAAAAAATATACTGCCTCAATTCGGTTCGAGGAATGAAGGAAGTCAGGTTGCGCGGGCCGGCAATTTCATTAGAAAAACATCAGAAAAGTTGAAACAAACGTCGAGGCGATTACAAAAATTCTGTATCCTTTTTCTGGCAAAATTTTGACAAACCAAACGCCCGCGATTGCGCCCGCAATCAAAAACGGGATGCACAGGGCGTCTATGGCAAGAGACGAGGGTCCGATATTGTCCCATGCAAAAACCTGAAGCGGAATCTTCGTGTAGTTTATCGCCATGAAAAACCACGCGTTTGTTCCCACGAAAGAGAGTTTATTCATGCGCATGGAAAGCAAATACACGGCCATAATGCCGCCTGCCGCGTTGCCTATCATTGTGGTAAAACCACCGAGCACGCCGAATATGGGCGCATACCACCACTTGCCGCAAAGAGCATGCTCGTCGGGCTTTTTAAATTCGTTTACAACCATTACGGCAAGGCCCGCCAATATGCAGAAAGCCATCATGAGCTGAAAAGCCTCGGCCGGGACGAATCTATCCACTGCGATTGCCACAAACAGACCTGCGATTGCAGGAGGCAGCAGTGCGAAAACGTGGCGCCACTGAACGGAGTGCCTGTAGTATACCACTGCGATTAAATCGGCAAAGCATAGCATGGGAAGTATGACCCCCGTCGATTCCTTTGCCCCGAAAACGATGGCCATAATGGGAACCGATATCATTGCAATGCCCTGCACTCCGGTCTTGGACATTCCTATCAACAGCGAGCAAAGAAATACGATCGACAGCCGCGCCGGGGAATCTAAAAGTGTAAAAAGCTCCTCCATAAAACCGGCAGATTCTTTACGCAAGTATTGCTTTGTCAAGCGTTCAAGATTGGAAGTTTTAATATAAAAAAACTTGCAATAAAGCGGACATTTTGACAGTACTTGCAGCGCAAACGTAACCTATCAACAAAAAAGGAGCATAAAAATATGCAAAGACGCGAATTTTTAAAAACTGCAGCCTCGGCCGGCGCGGCCGCAATGCTAGCCCCGGAAAATCTTTTTGCAGAGGCGACAAATACCGGCGCCACGCCTCAGCTGGTGGCAATCTACGGCGGAGAAGCCGTTGAAATGTTCAAGCGCGGCATCGCCGAGATGGGCGGGATGAAACGGTTTGTCTCGAAAGGGCAGACAGTGATTGTCAAGCCTAACATCGGCTGGGACAGAACGCCCGATTTCGGGGCAAACACAAACCCCGACCTCGTTGCCGCGGTTGTCAAAGAATGCTACGAAGCGGGCGCCAAAGAGGTGCTCTGCTTCGACCACACGTGCGGAAACGACTGGGACAACCGCTATAAGATAAGCGGAATAGAAAACGCCGTGATATCAAGCGGCGGGAAAATGGTGGCCGGAAACAGCGAGGCCATGTATGAAGAATGCCAGATCCCCAAGGGGAAGAACCTCAAAAACGCAAAGGTTCACAGGCTCGCAATAAATCCCGACGTCTTTATAAACATACCCGTTCTCAAGCACCACAGCGGCGCAAAAATAACATGCGCGATGAAAAATTATATGGGCTGCGTATGGGATAGAAAATGGTACCACACCCACGACATGCCGCAGTGCGTCGCAGACTACGCCACATTCCAAAAGACGACTCTGACAATTGTCGACGCCTACAGGGTCATGCTCGACTACGGCCCGATTGGAAGATCGCCCGAATATGCGCCGATTGCAAAATATCAGATTCTTTCCACGGATATCGTCGCAGCCGACGCCGCATCGGTTCAGATTTTCGCGGCAATGGCGAGGCTGCATAAGAAAGGGACTCCTTTCTCGCTCTCCGACATTAAATATATTGCCGAAGCCGAAGCGTTGGGAGTAGGCACAAGCGACCTTTCGAAGATAGCAGTCAAGAGAATCTCATTGACAAGCTAAATTTCGATGAAAGCTCTTAGATATATTAGGATAACAGTTGCCGTAGCGGTATTCGCGCTAATGTGCGCGCAATTCCTCGACATATACCACGCCCTGCCGAAGCCATATTACAGATACGACGTCGTCGCGACGCAATTTGTGCCGTCGCTGTTGAAATGGCTCGCCACAGGGGCGGTCGTATCGGGGGCGGCATTTATCACATTCTGCGTGTGCGCGCTGCTTTTTGGGCGCGCCTACTGCGCAAGCTTTTGCGCGTTCGGTCTGCTAATGGACGCCATACGCAGGCCTTTTTTCTATTTGTGCAGCCGCAAATTTCTGGCAAAGTCTAAGCTGGGAAAATTCGCGAAAAAATGCTCCACGATGAAATTTAAAAAGGCGCGCAACGTGTTGAAGTCTTGCATGATTGCAATCGCCGCCATATGCATAATCTTTGGCTGGATTGCGCTGCTGGGGCTGATAGATCCGTACGCGCTATACGGCAAGACAATGGGGGCGGTCGTCCACCCTGTGGTTGCGACGCTCTGCGACGCGACAAGCGCCATGCTTTCGTCGGTGGGCCTCTACGTAATAGACCCGGTAAACGGCAACCCGCAGGTGCCATTGGCGGCGTTCGCCTTCGGGCTTATCGTTTTGGTCGGCATTTCGGCCGCGTCGATTATCAGGGGAAGGCTTTTCTGCAATACTCTCTGCCCTGTGGGCGCATTGCTGGGCTTTCTGTCGAAGTTCGCCCTGTTTAATCTTTCGATAGACAAGGGCAAGTGCGTTTCGTGCGGCATGTGCGAGCGCGCTTGCAAAAGCGAATGCGCCGACGCGAAAGGAAAGAAGATAGACTTTTCAAAGTGCGTTCTCTGCTTTAACTGCGCGGCGAACTGCCCGAAGAAGGCAATATCGTACACTCTCAACGACAAGTACAAACGCATATTCAAAGCAGAACCCGCCCCGGCAATGCGTGCGGAAAGCGCGATAGAGAGCGCAAAACTCAGCTGCCGTGGCTCGGCGCTCGAGCGCAAGATAAGCCGTAGAAAATTTCCCGCAATATTCGCGGGGATATCGGCTCTGTTCATATCGGGAGCCAAAACCGACGCGCAAGAGCGGAAAAGATACCGCGGCGGAGAGGGAGCCGGGAAAGGCTGCGCGGGAAAAGGCAAAAACTGCGCGAAAATATCGCCGTACCGGCTTGCCGGGCACAGGGACGACAAGCGCTTGACGACGCCTCCCGGCTCGAAAAGCATTGAGAATTTTCTCGATAATTGCATAGCCTGCCAGCGGTGCACCGCCGCATGCAAGGCGCAAATTCTCAAGCCCTCGCTCGGCCAATGGGGCCTGTCGCACTTTATGCAGCCGTACATGGACTACGACCAGGGCTTCTGCCTGTTTGACTGCCACAACTGTTCGAAGGTATGCCCAACAGGCGCGATAAATTTCGTGAACTTAAAACAAAAGCGCAAGATAAAGCTTGGAACGGCGGTATTTAACGAGGATTTGTGTATAGTAAAAACCGATGGTACAGACTGCGCGGCATGCGGTGAGCACTGCCCCGTGCAGGCTATTGAAATGGTCCCCTTCGGCAAAAAAAGCGACAGCCTCTACATACCCCACGTACATGCAAGTGTGTGCATAGGCTGCGGCGCGTGCGAAAGCATTTGCCCGGTGAGGCCCCACAGGGCCATAGTCGTCCAAGGCCTAAGCGTCCATGCGCAGGCGAAAGAATTTCAGACGTCGATGAGGGTCAATAAGCCCAAGTATGACGAACCGGCGACTTCAAATTCGCCATTCCCGTTCTAAAACGAACGACAAAGAAAGCAACGCATTGGAGCGTTGCTTTTTTTTATTTACTTGGCGTATAAGTTTAAACCGCGCATGCGCGTCTTCGACAGTTGTGTTTCCTTTGGGCGGAAGGGGAAAACGGCATAAAATAAAATCAAACAAGGCTTATCTCGTTACAAGGTAAGAGAAAATATAAGATGCAAAAAATTAAGCGGCGCCAATAATCGGCGCCGCTTCGTCTAAAGCCCCCTATACCGCCTCGGCTACAAGCGTGGAAAAATCGGGCAATATGCGCTGAAATTGCGAAACCTCCTCAAAAGGCAGGGAATTGTCGGCTATTATTTCCCAGTTTGAATTTTGGTTTATTGTATTTAGCGTCCACTCAAAATATTCGGCGTAGTCGGTTCTAAAATACATGCGGGCCCCGGCGCGGGAAAACTGGCGGATATAGTCCAAAAAATCGCCCTGCATCAACCTGCGGCGGTGGTGCCGTTCTTTTGGCCACGGGTCGGGAAAGAAGATAAATATCTTTTCCAAGACGGCGTCGCGCGGCATGGCCTCCAAGAATTCCATTGCCTCGGCCTTGAAAAAGAAGGCGTTTTGAGCGCCCTTATTCTGGGCGCGCCTGCGGGAGTCGCGCACGCGCTCTGATATGAGGTCTATTCCGACGCATGTCTGCTCGGGGAAGGACGCAGCGTAGGCGCTTAAATAGTGCCCTTTGCCGCAACCTATCTCGAAGGTGATGTTCTTTGAACGCTCCCACAGGGGCGCGCACTCGTCTGCGATGTTTCTTATGCGCTGTGCGCGCCGCTGCAGAGCCTCTTCCAGACTCATTTTTCCTCGGCTTTCTTGTTTGCGCGGGCAAGCTCCACGTATTTGTGGGCTTGGTCAAGCAGCTTCTGTTGGCGCTCGGCGTCTATGGATTTCACCACTTTTGCAGGGGATCCAAGAACGAGCGAGCCTTCCGGTATCACGGTATTTTTCGTGACCAAAGCCCCGGCGCCTACAATCGACCCCTTCCCAATAACGCATTTATCAAGGAGAATGGCGCCCATGCCTATTAGGCAGCCGTCGCCGACCTCGCATGCGTGCAAAATCGCTCCGTGACCCACGGTGACGTTCTTGCCCACCTTCACGCCGGCGTCGTTTGCAAGGTGCACGAGCACGCCGTCCTGCAGATTCGAGTTTTCGCCCAGCTCTATCGAGTTTATGTCGGCGCGCAACACGCAGCCGGGCCATACGCTGGCATTCTTGCCGATTGTGACGTCGCCGATAAGCACGGCGTGGCGGCTGACGTACGCAGTCGGGTCTATCGACGGAGTTTTATCCAAGTAAGTATGAAGACGTTCCTCAAGTGTCATAATCCAAGAGATATTTATATTTTTGATTGTCTTTTCAACACAATTTTAATCCCCAAAATAAACCTCCTTGGCCGATAGGCACCGGGTAAAAGCGCAGACGCCGACAATTAAAGCGCGCAAACGGCGCCGCGTTTTGCAAATCCGCCACTTTGCGCGGCGCAAACAAGGCAATGAACGGAAGAATAAAAATATAAAAAAACGCCTCGGAATTTTTTCGCAGACAATGCAAGATGCGTTTTTTTTTAGAATCCTCGCACACGCCGCAGAAAATACGCCCTAAGAAACATTGCCAAGGAGAAAGCGGCAAACAAGAAAACTATGCGAGCTTAAATTCGCGCTTGAAATTTTCAAGTTTCTCGGCGGAGCCCATGGCCAGAATTTTATCCTCCTTGTTGAATTCGAGATTCGCCGATGGCATAAGGCTGCGTTGCCCCCTCGAAACGGCAAGAACTTTCACGCCGTACTTCCTGTTGAGGTCAACCCCCGCAAGCGTCTGGGATATCAGAGGAGAGCCTTCGTCGAGGACGTACGTGCCTATCTGGTAGTTGTCATTTACCTTTCGCTCCTGCTCGTCGTAGTCAAGCTGCAAAGCCGAAAGAAGATCTTCGGCCTTTTCGTTTGACTGCGCGGTTCCGCACAAAACAACCGTATCTCCCGGGAAAATGCGCGTATCTGCGTTTATGTTGTAGGAGACAAGGCCGCCGCGCCTTATGGCTACTACTTCCGCGCCGGTCTGAGTCCTCAGAGCAAGCTCAGCAAGCCTCTTTCCGGCAACCCTCGCCATTTCGTCTATGTCGACTTCCGAAACCTCGACTGTCCATTTGTAGCTGTTCTTAAGGCGTTCAATCATTTTGTCATGCTGGCTGGATACAGCATTCTGAAGGTCGCGCTTTAGAACGACTGAAAAGCGCCCCTCGAGCGTAGTCTTTATATCTATTATTTTTTTGCGCATTAAAAAGCAGGCAAACAAAATGACGAACGCTCCCAACAGGGAAAAGTCTCCCAGTGGCAAACAATACGCCAGGGCGAACATGTAAACTACGGTAAAGCCTATTATTATTAGGAACGAAAACGTGCCGCTAAAAAAGCGCACAACCTTGTGTTTAAGCTCAGGCTTTTTATTAAGCCCGACAGCCGAAAGAGAAAAGAACCTCTCCACCGCAATCTCGACGTTGCCGAGCATGCCCGTGATAATCGGCGCCGCAATCACCGTGAACACGGCCCACGAGGCAATTACGGCCCAATTTTTGTACGCGCCCAGGCCGTCGCAGCGCAAAAGAAAATTGTTGGCAAAATAGGCCGTGAATATGAGCGCGCAAAAAAGCAGAGCGTAAACGATAATTTTTCCCATCGGCTGAACGAGGGTCTGCAAGTCGGAACTTTTCCCGGCCGCACTAAAGAGCGCCGAAACGCCGTCATGATAGATGTCGAATAGCGCTTTTATTTTCATCGGCGCAATCTTCTTTAGGAATTTCGCCGCGACCGGAGAAATGTCCATCAAAAACGGATTGAGCAAAATAGACAAAAACGATACGCCCATCGTTATAACCATGACAGACTGGTTGAATAGGCCCTGCGTTATGCCCAACCCCGCCACGACAAAGCTAAATTCGCCTATTGGCGCCATGCACATGCCCGTCATGAAAGCCTCGGATGCTTTTTCTCCGGCCAAAACTACGCCCAAGAAGGTAAAGGCAACCCTAAAGATTATCATGCCGATAGTTATCAGCAGAATCGGCAGCCACATGTCCAATATCTGCTCCGGACTAATCATTGTGCCTATCGACACAAAGAATATTGCCACAAAAAAGTTTCTAAATGGCGTCATTAGCTGCTCTATGTGGCGGTCTGCAAACGTGCCCGATATTATGGAGCCGGCAAGAAAGGCCCCGAGGGCAAGCGACATTCCCGACTCCATCGCCAAAAAGCCCAAGCCCAAGACCATCGAAAGCGTAAACATAACAGTCTCCTGCGGATTCCGCGCCAGGGCGAGCTTTTTTAGCACGTATGGAATTACCAGCTTCCCGAGGACAAATATCGCTATCACGAAGGCCGACATCGACAGCGTCGACATTCCCAACTTTGCCAAATCGGGTTTTCCCGATGAAACGCCGACGAGCAAAACCAGCAGGAATATGGCAAACAAGTCCTCCATTATGAGTATGCCCGTGGATATTTGCGCGTAGGGATTTCCCATTTCCCTGCGCTGATTGAGAATCTCAAGTATTACTATCGTCGAGCTCATAGACAGCAACCCGCCAAAAAACAGGCCCGCCATCGTGCTCATAGACATAAACGAAGCAACTATTAGCCCGAAAATCAGCATGCCCGCCACCTCGACGCCCATTCCCACAAAGCTCGTCAAAAAAACCTTTTTAAGCTTATCGAGATTGAATTCCATGCCCACGATAAACATCATGAACATCACTCCCAACTCGCCCAATTCCCGTATTGCCGCGCTGTCTTCAATTACGTGCAGGACGGGCGAGAGCACCATGCCAGTAAATATAAATCCCAATAGCTGGGGCAGCTTTAGAAAGCTGAATAGCCGCATGGACACGGCGGCGGCTATCGTTATTGCCGCCAAATCCGTTAGAAGTAAGTTTGACGAACTTTCCATAAAAACCTCGGTAGAAATAAAGAGCGCCTAATTGAAACTTTTTCAAGCGTAAATTCACACCAAAAAGCCGCAGACTAAAAATTATAATTGACCGCAAATCGGCCGAATATATGACTATTAGGAGCGGAAAGACATGAGAGGAAGAATATCCAAAATATATTCGGCAATACTGGCCGCCGCGTTGGCGGCTGCATGCCTGTATATTGCAAAGAGCCCCGTTCCGACGCAGTCGCAAGCCGCCGAACAATCCGCGCCCGAACGCCCACGGGCTCAGACTGACATACTCGGCTACTTTTTCGTGCCCGATCCGGATCTGCCCAACGCCTCCTGCGGCATAGCCTATTTCTACAAGAAAAACGCCGCCATAGCGGCGCGAATGGTGGCGGTCTACCACAATGGCAAAATAGACGATACCGCAAACAACCCCCTTGAGAGGACGAAGGGCGTGCCAAACAACCCCTTTGTCTGCAAATTCGACTTTATAAACAACCTTGTCTTGCAAGGGGACAAATATATCGGCAAAGTGACGGATCCAGACACGAACCGCACATACCGTTGCCGTGTATGGTTCGACACCAAACTGCAAAAACTCGTCGTTCGCGGAGAGCTTTTATTTTTCGGCCTCAACCAGTATTGGACGCCCTCAAAGCCGCTTCCCAGGGATATGTTTGACCCCGAATCCCTAAAACAAACGGCAGAATAAATACGCCTTGCCCATCTTTGGAATATCTTAGATCCGCCCCGCCACCCGCCCGCGAAATTTTTCCTCAAGCGCGCCGATCGCATCATATATAGGCGCGCGTCCCGCGCGGCGGCGGCAATTTTATTTAGATAGCCGCCCCCGTACAAATACGTAACGTTAGGAAAAGCAGACTTAATGCTTTCATGTACTAGCAAAAAATCCCTGTTGATATAAATACAAAAAGCCCGAGGGGAAACCCCCTCGGGCCTTGCTTTTCCCTTTCGGGACAAATTTAGCCGCAGATTACATCATGCCGCCCATTCCGCCGTCCATGCCCGGAGCTGCGGGAGCCTGTTTGGGCTCGGGGAGATCGGTAATCATGCATTCAGTCGTCAGCAGCAGACCCGCGACACTTGCGGCATTCTGCAAAGCCGAACGCGTAACCTTGGTCGGATCTACTACGCCAGCCTTGATAAGATCCTCAAACTTGCCCGTGGCAACATTGTAACCCATGCCGCCCTTGGACTTGAGAACCTCTTGGACGACCAACGCGCCCTCTTCGCCCGCATTAGCGCAGAGTTGGCGCAACGGAGCCTCGATAGCCCTGCGCACAATCTGCGCGCCGACGGCCTCGTCGCCCTCCAGCTGCAACGCGTCAATGGCCTTTGCCGTTCTGAGCAGAGCCACCGAACCGCCCGCGGAAATACCTTCCTCAACTGCGGCTCTTGTAGCATGCAGAGCGTCGTCGACACGAGCCTTCTTTTCCTTCATTTCCGGCTCTGTAGCAGCTCCGATATTGATGACTGCAACGCCGCCTGCCATCTTTGCCAAGCGCTCCTGCAGTTTTTCCCTGTCGTAGTCGGAGGTAGTTTCCTCAATAGCCTGGCGCAACTGCTTTACACGAGCCTGTATTGCCGAGGACTTGCCAGCGCCTTCGACTATCGTTGTGTTCTCCTTCGAGACGGTTATGCGCTTTGCCCTACCGAGATCGGCCAATTCGACATTTTCAAGCTTAATGCCCAAATCCTCAGTTATGCAGCGGCCGTTTGTAAGGATTGCGATATCCTCCAACATGGCCTTTCTCCTGTCGCCAAAGCCAGGAGCCTTTACGGCGCATACGCTGAGAGTACCGCGCAGCTTGTTGACGACCAACGCAGCCAGAGCCTCGCCCTCGATATCTTCGGCTATAATCATAAGGGGCTTGCCTGTCTTGGCAACGGCTTGAAGAATAGGCAGCAACTCCTGCAAGTTGGAAATCTTCTTCTCGTGGATGAGAATGTAGGCGTCCTGCAAGACGCATTCCATAGTGTCGGCGCTGGTAACGAAGTAGGGCGAGAGATAGCCCTTGTCGAACTGCATGCCTTCAACGACATCAAGCGTGGTGTCGATAGACTTGGCTTCCTCGACGGTGATTGTGCCGTCTTTGCCGACCTTGTCCATGGCCTCGGCTATGATGTCGCCGATTTCAGCGTCCCAATTTGCCGAAACAGTGGCGACCTGGCGGATCTCCTCCCTGTCCTTAACCGGCTTGGAGTTTTTCTGCAATTCTTTGACGGCCGCATCAACAGCCTTGTCAATACCCCTCTTGAGGAATATCGGGTTAGACCCCGCGGCTACATTGCGCAGACCTTCGCGGTAAATTGCCTCGCCGAGAACAGTGGCCGTCGTGGTGCCGTCGCCGGCGTTGTCGGAAGTCTTGTTGGCAACCTCCTTAACCATCTGGGCACCCATGTTTTCAAAGGGATCTTCAAGCTCTATTTCCTTGGCTACAGTCACGCCGTCCTTTGTGATTAGCGGGGAACCGTACTTCTTGTCGATAACTACGTTTCTGCCCTTGGGGCCGAGAGTCGCCTTGACGGCTTTCGCCAAAACCGTTACGCCCGCCAAAATCTTCTTGCGAGCCGCTTCGTCAAAAATTATCTGTTTTGCCATAATATTATGTCTTCTTTCTAATTATTACTTCAAAATTGCAATGATGTCTTCCTCGCGCATGAGCATATACTTTTCATCGCCCAGGGTGACCTCAGTGCCGCCGTACTTGGATATTAGAACCTTGTCGCCCACCTTCACCTCAAAGGCCTGGCGCTTGCCGTCGTTGGTAAGCTTGCCGCTTCCAATCGCCACAACCTCAGCTTCCTGAGATTTTTCCTTGGCTGCATCGGGAATGATGATGCCTCCGCGAACCTGTTCCTTTTCCTCTACTTGCTTTACGAGGACTCTATCGCCCAACGGCTGAATCTTTATTTTTGCCATAATTTTGTGTTTCCTATCTTTATTTGGTTAAAAGTTTATCCACACTATGATGGACATTTTTTCGTTTTTTTAAAGACAAATAAGCCGGGAACGGCTCTTTTTTAGCCGTTCCCAGCACAAGCACTATTTCTTGGGATCGTCGTCCACAACCTCAAAGTCGGCGTCTTGGACATTGCCCTTGCCAGACTTGTCGGCTTGGGAAGCGCCCTGTTGGGCAGAACCCGCCGAAGCGCCTTGGGCCGCTGCGCCCTGAGCCGCCTGCGCGGCAGCCTGCAAACTCTGCGCGTTGGCCTCGATTACCTTCATGAGGCTATCTTTTGCCGCCACAAGCTCGTCTTTCTTGGCCTCGCGGTTATCCAAAACCTTCTTAGCCGAGGCGATCTCGGTATCGAAAGCGCTCTTGACAGAAGCCGGAATCTTATCGCCTGCTTCTTTGAGCTGCTTTTCGAGAGAATACACCATGTTGTCAAGCTCGTTGCGCGTCTCGGCGGTCTCTTTCAAGAGCGTATCTTCGGCCGCGTGCATCTCGGCCTCTTTACGCATCTTTTCAACCTCGTCTTTGCTCAGACCGCTGGAGTTGGTAATGGTAATCTTCTGCTCCTTGCCGGAACTCTTATCCTTGGCGCTGACGTTGAGAATGCCGTTGGCGTCTATGTCAAATGTAACCTCGATCTGCGGCAGGCCTCTCGGAGCCGGAGCAATGCCGTCCAAGCGGAAGTTGCCGATGAGCTTGTTGTCCTTAGCCATCGGACGCTCGCCCTGCAAGACGTGAATGTCGACTGCAGTTTGATTGTCGGAGTATGTCGAGAACACCTGCGAATGTTTCTTAGGAATTGTCGTATTGCGCTCTATCATGGGCGTTGACACGCCGCCTGCAGTCTCAATGGAAAGCGTAAGCGGGGTAACATCCAACAAAAGAACATCGCGGACGTCGCCTTGCAAAACACCGCCCTGAATAGCGGCACCGCGGGCTACAACTTCATCGGGGTTAACACCCTTGTGCGCCTCTTTGCCGGCGAGCTGGTTGGCAACCTCGACAACCTTCGGCATACGGGTCATACCGCCGACGAGCACCAATTCGTCAATGTCGCCCTTGCTCAGACCCGCGTCGCGCAGGCAATCCTCAAAGGGCTTTATCGTGCGCTGCACCAGATCGTCGGTGAGCTGCTCGAGTTTCGCCCTCGTCAGCGTAACGTTCAAGTGTTTCGGGCCTGTGGCGTCGGCCGTGATAAAGGGCAGGTTGATGTCTGTCGACTGCGCCGAAGACAACGCTATCTTGGCCTTTTCGGCCTCTTCCTTCAAGCGCTGCATCGCCATCGGGTCGTTGCGCAAGTCTATGCCGTTTTGAGCCTTGAAATCGTTGATAAGCCAATTCATTATGGCTGTATCCCAATTGTCGCCGCCCAACTGCGTGTCGCCGTTTGTGGCCTTTACTTCAAAGACGCCGTCGCCAATTTCAAGAATCGACACATCGAACGTGCCGCCACCGAGGTCATACACTGCAATAGTCTCGTCGTTTTTCTTGTCCAAGCCGTAGGCCAAAGAAGCAGCCGTGGGCTCGTTGACAATTCTCTTGACGTCGAGGCCGGCAATAGTACCCGCGTCTTTAGTGGCCTGACGCTGGGCGTCGTTAAAGTAAGCCGGAACCGTAATAACGGCCTCCGTGATTTTCTCGCCCAAGTACGATTCCGCATCGGCCTTGAGCTGCTGCAATATTATTGCAGAAATCTGCTCGGGCGTGAACCTTTCAGTCTTCCCGGCGACCTCGCATTCGATGGCCGCCGCCCCGTTTGAACCTTCTACAACCTTGTACGGTAGAGCCTTCGCCAAATCCTGAACTTCGGCAAACTTTCTGCCCATAAGCCTCTTGACAGAGAATATGGTGTTCGCCGGATTCGTGATAGCCTGACGTTTAGCCGCCTGGCCTACCAGACGTTCGCCGTTTTTAGCAAATGCAACTATTGAAGGGGTGGTTCTGCCGCCTTCCCTGTTCGGAATAACGGTGCTTTCGCCGCCTTCCATTACAGCCATACATGAGTTTGTTGTACCTAAGTCTATACCTAATATTTTACTCATAGTTTTAATTCCTTCTGTTTTTTATCATTAGCAAAATCCGTGCCATTTTTTTTATTCTCGGCAAATGCTCCCTGAAAATAAGCCAGTTAGAAACTTTGCGCCAATAAAGGCCGTTAAGGATTTGTCTTTACGGGCACAATTATGCGCCAAAATGTCACAGGCGCGCACATAGAACGTCCCACATTGGCACTACTTGGCAACGAATGCGCACACAGTATCGCCATGTTCCTCCCGACACTCTCATGCCCCTTACACGAAAGAAAAACGCACCAGATTTGCCGCAATAACATACTTTCTCATACTTTCCCTGCTCTCAGAGAGCGCCCATAAGCGTTCAAATATAGACCCGTCCTTCCATTAATAATAGAAGCTAGCGCACCCGCGCACCGGGGCGCCGAATGGGCGAAAGCGGCAATAGGTAACATATATTTGGGTCGCCTCCAACACATATGCAAGCACGCCCGCCTATCCGAACGCGCGCGCATGCGCGCCATCATTATATGTATATAGAATAGGGCGAGCCGGGGGAGAGAATATATCTATGCGTAGTACGCATAGATAGTTAGAAAGAGCTGTGTATGTGTGTATGTGTGTGTGTGGTGGTGTGTGTGGGGGGGGGGAAAAGAGAAAAAGGTAAATAGGAAGAGAGTGTTAAAGCAGAAGAAGTATAAAGATGGAAAAAGTAAAATGGAAAAGGCGCTGTTTTGCCCCTGCCCGGCACATATCTAAAGCCGGCGGGCAAAGCCTGCAACATCCTGCGAAGTAATATAAATATGCGCCGTGCACGTTTAAAGTGAAGCTTATCGAGACTTGAAAAGCAAACGGCGTAAGGCAATTTAGCCGCGCGCAATCTCTTTTCTCTTGCTTGCATACCCAAACAGGCAAAAGCCCCGAGGAATTTTAGTCGCATGGTAATTAAAGGCCTGGAGCAGTCCGATTGTCTAAAGGCCCATAGAGTTTAATCACATAATAACTAGCGATTGATAAGATATTTGAATAAAGATAAATAGCCGATTTTTCTTGTCTAAAATATTCCGACTATATAAATAATACGCATATATAAATAATGAGAGTTTCGACGCTAAAAAAATTTTTTGCAACTGCGGCAATCTTTTGCGCCTGCGCAACGGCGTTTGCCCAGACGGCCGCAAACGGCGGCGCTGCGGAGGCGTCTGGCGCGCCTTTGTGGGCGCAGCTTGCCGATGCGGTCGGGAAAAACCACTTTAATTTATTCGCAACGGCAATGTTTTTGTTGGCGATAGTGCATTCGTTCTTTTACGGCGAATTTTTGTATTTGTCTAACCGGATAAAAGTTGTCGGAGACCATGCCAGGAATTTTCGGGAGGTGGCAATACGCTTTCTGCGCTTTCTAAGCGAAGTTGAGATTGTATTTGCGCTGTGGCTGTTGCCGCTGTTTATCGGATACGTGTATTACTTTGGCTGGGAGAGCCTCGTCTCTTACATCGACGAAATGGCCTATGAGAAGGAGAGGTTTGCCGAGCCGGTCTTTGTGCTTGTTATAATGAGCATATCGGCGACGCGGCCGATTGTGGATTTGGCCTCAAAGGCTATAGAGGTTGTTGCGCGAATGTGGGGCAATACGGTGAGGGCCTGGTGGTGTTGCATTTTAATAGTTGGATCGCTGCTTGGCTCCTTTATCACGGAACCCGCCGCCATAACAATTTGCGCCCTCCTGCTGTGCGAACACTTCTTCAAATACGAACCGAGCGCAAAATTCAAATACGCGACGCTCGGCTTGTTGCTTGTATCCATATCAATAGGCGGCACCCTCACCCCGTTTGCAGCCCCTCCGGTGCTCATGGTAAAAAAACCATGGGACTGGGATTTTATGTTCATGCTTGAAACATTTGCGTGGAAATCGATCCTTGGCATATTTATATCGGTGATGGCGTATGCGTTTTTCTTCCGAAAAGAATTCAAACTGCTCGAACAGAAGAAAAGGCAGGCCGCTCAGGCCCAAGAGCAGCGGGAGTGCTCGCCCGCATGGCTTATAGTCTGCCACGTATTTTTCCTGATATGCAGCATATTGCTAATGCACTACACGGTATTTATAGTCTTTCTATTCTTCATGTTCCTGGGGCTTATAAAGGTGACACTGCCCTTCCAAGACAAATTCAAGGTGGAGAACCCGCTGCTTGTGTGTATTTTCCTCGCCTCGCTTGTCATACACGGCAGCTTTCAGGGCTGGTGGATCGGACCGGTGCTCGGAAGCTTAAACGACGTCTCGGTATTCATAGGCAGCATTGTCCTTACCTCGTTCAACGACAACGCCGCCATCACATATCTGGCGACGCTGGCCCCGAACTTTTCCGACGAGGCCAAGTACCTAATAGTGGCAGGCGCCGTCACAGGCGGCGGCCTCACACTGATTGCAAACGCCCCAAACCTCGCGGGCGCATCCATATTAAAACCGCAATTCGGCAACGCAATATCGCCTGCAAAACTGTTTCTGGGCGCGATAGGCCCGACGCTCGTGGCGGCGGCTATCTACTTCTTCCTGATTTAGCCGAAACCCCGACCATGCAAAACAATTACGGATTCGACTCGGCGAAATCGACTGCGATCTTGAAATAGTTTAAAATCTGGGGCGGGACTTCTTTTTTCTTGAGCTTTGAGAAATCGGCCATCAACGACTGCGGATCGCGGCCGCGGAGCTCGTAGACTTCCCTTATACCCAAATCCATCAGTGCCCGTGCGCCCTCGACCCGCATCTTGGGAATTCGCATAAAGGGGCTTCCCAAGGCCTCGTAGTCGACCTTTTCACGGTTCTTTTTCATGGCTATTTTTGGGTGGCCTTGTACATGGCCGCCGCAACTTCCCTGGCTCTCGGATCCGACGCATAGCGGTCGAGCCCGCGCTTTATTATGGCCGCAAATTTTTTCTCCCTGTAGAGTTCGTCGACGTTTTTGCCCTTGAGCGCCGAATAGAACATGTCGGCATTTTTATCGTTGTCGGCCGCGTACTGAATCAAGCCGGCCCTCATGTTTGCCGACATGTTTTCGAAGTCGATTTTGTCCTTAAACATATCCCATATGAAAGGATATTTTGAAAGCAGGAACAAATCCACACCGTCGACAAGAGCGTCTTTGTCGCCTTTATCATAGGCCTCTTTTACGTACCTTGCCGCGGCGGTAATATCGCCAAGGCGGTACTGCACAAGCCCCATTCCGCGCAGGGCAACCGTGTCGGAGGGATCCGCCGAAAGCACCTTTTGGTATAGATCCAGCGCTATTGGCCACTGGTCAAACAAGGCCGCGGCCCTCGCCGGAATTACGAGCATGTCCGTGGGCCATAAATCGGGACGCGCGCGGTAAAGGCTGAAGGCAAGCCCCATGCTCTGGGGCGTCGCCGAAGCGAGCAACTTACGCGCCTTGGCCTTCTTAAAGGCATTCTCGACCATTTTTTCCGCGGCGTTATCCTTCGTCTGAAGGGCGTAGGAAATTATGATGTTCATGGCCTCCAGATTTTCAGGGGCAAATTCCTCGAGCTTTGGCAACAGGGGCTTTACCTGGTCCATCTTTTTATCGACTATCAGCGCGCTCGCGCAAAATATCGCGGAAAAGTTGTCGCCCAATTCCACGGCCTTTTTATAGGCCTCAACGCTGTTGGGCAGGTCGCGCATTAGGAAGTAAACGCTGCCGAGCGTGCGGTAGACTATAATGTCTTTGGGCTTTGCCGCGGAAAGTTTCTGCAGCGTCTGCAAGGCCTTGGTGAAATCTTTAAAGGTGAGATAGCAAATAGCTATGGGAAAGAGCTGATCGTTTTTATAGGATGCCGGGTTCTTTGCGTAGTCCTTCAAAAGCTCGGCGTTGGCTTTTTCGCTTGCATATATGCTCCTGGCCTCAAAGAGCTTTATGTCCGAAAACTTGTCCTTTTGCTTGAGCAACTCCGGAGATAGCGGCTCCGCCGCCAAAGACGCCGAAGCAGATAACACGCAAATCAATAGCGCTGTCAAAAATTTTTTCATATCTTTTTTCTGTCTATTAAAAACGATTTTGCAAGCCCAATAAAGGCCAAGTCCCGGTTGACAAGGCGCGCGCCGACCCACTCCTTGGGCAAAAGACTGACGCTTCCCCCCGTAAATATAGTCTTAGACTGCGCCGATTCACCGCCGAAATACTCCCTTTCGATGTCGGCAATAAGCCCGTCGATAAGCCGGCAAAAGCCCTTGGCGCACCCGACGTACATGGCCTCTACAGTGTTTTTGCCTATGACCAGCCCGCAGTCGGCCTCGGCTGGGTTTATCGGAGGCAACTGGGCCGTCCGCGTGCTCAGGTATTGGGAAAAGGCGTCCATGCCGGGGGCTATTGCGCCTCCTGCGTATCTGCCGTTTTTGTCGACCAGGTCTATCGTAACGGCAGTCCCCATGTCTACGACCAGGTAGGGAGGGCGCATAAAGACCCCTGCACCCACGGCATCGGCTATTCTGTCTTGCCCGAGAGTTTGGGGAAAATCAATGTCAAGGGGTATCGGCGAACGCTCAAAGGTAAGCTGCATCGTATCCCGACCTTTCCCCATCTTGCCCTCCAGCGCCTTGGAATATTTGGGCACGACCGAACACCAACTCACGGCGTCCGCCCCGTCGCAAAGATTTTTTTCGCAAAATATGTCGGCGAAGCGGTCGCTCGGATAGTCTGCCCGAGCCTCGATGCGGTAACATTCAGGCTCTGCGGGCAAACCGTTGCGCGGCGCGCCTGCGCAGCCGGAGGCCACATCGAAACCAAAGGCGTCGGGACAGTCAACTGCGGCGCAATGTGTCCTGGTGTTTCCTATGTCTATGCAAAATATACGCATATTTCAAATGCTATCTATACGTAGTGAAAAACGGCGCATTTGCAAAACAAAAAAGCCTTTCCGCCCAATCGTGGAGGGAAGGCTTTAGATATAAAAGCAAACCAATCTAATATGGCCTTGGATTAGTAGTCCTGAACAACTACGGCACCCCAAAGGATGGAGAGCCTATTGCCCGAGGGAATTTCACAGCCAAAGACGTCCTGAGTTCTGATAACGGCGCTGTATTGCGAAGCCGGTTCGAACGAGGCGGGGGTATACTTGACTATACCCAGGCAGTTAAAGCCCTTATCTGCGACATCATCGTTGGACGCGCAGGCGCCCAAGAGAATTGCAGCGGCGATGGAGGAAAATAACAAAGTTAATTTACGAGGTTTCATGAGGTATTAGACTACCGCCTATCTTGTAAAAATCAACCATTTTTTTACGCAAAATTAAATTGAGCATATAAAAGGCCGCGGAGTTCTTTTATTCTTGTAATTATCTGCGGGACTGCCATATTTCGGGTCGCAACAATGCATACCGCGCTTTAACACCATGAACGACAGATACTCAGAACCGAAGAATAGGGTATTTTTGGGCACATTTGAACGATCCTTCAATCCCGATGCCCGAAGATGGTCGCTCAAACCTTGCTGGGGACGCATAATAACATACTTGGCGGCGCTGGCGTTTGTCGCCTTTATTTTGGTTGTATGCGCCATATATTCCGTTTCCAAATTTGTAAAAGGGTTTGACGATATCACCATAACCGACGCTTTCATGGCGCCGTTTGATATGGCGACATACCGCCAAAAAGTCGGAGAATGCAACATAAGGAAGGCCCGGGAATATTTTAGCAGAGGAGACGTTTCATTGGGATTTATGAATCTGACAGCCGGCGTCGCCCGCTCTCCGAACAACCTCGAAGCGAGGGTGACACTTGCCACAATTCACGCAATCTCGCTAAAGAACATAGAACAGGCCTCCATGATACTTGAGGCAAAATTGCCAGAAGCCTTTAAGCAAAAAAACGGCGACTACATATCTATTGCCGCCACGCTTTTTGCCAGAAATCCAAAGACTGCAAAAAAGTCCATACTGTTGCTTTCAAAGGCGTTAAAAGACGGGATGGTCACGGATAAGAAAGTCTTAAAAATTCTCGCCGACGCCAACAAATACTTCGGCTCCACAGACAAAGAAGAGGGAATAAAATTTTTCTCATACGCGGCAAAAGAGTTGTCCGCCGACAAAAAAATATCGAAATTTGCCACAAAATGTTTGGCTATTTTGTACTTGGCCGACGGCAGGGCGCAAGAGGCAAACGATGCCCTAAAAAGAGGCGGAGTAAAAGACGGCGAGGTATACGAGACGATTTCAATTTACAACGATATCGCCATGGGCAATGAAATCCAGGCTCTGGGAAGGACTCTCCGGGGTATAAGGCTATCTAAAAATCCGTCGCGTTTTTACTCAATACTTATAAAGATATGCAATGAATTCGGCGATGAGCGTGCAAAAAAATATGCCCTGCGCCTATCAATTCTTTCAAATCTCGACGAAGAGGCCCAAGTTGACAATGCCGTATCAACCAAACAATACGATATCCTCCAAACTTTAATAGCGGATTCAAAGCCTGTAAAGTTACTCAAAGCGATTCGCTGCGCCGGCAAATACAAGGACCGCTTGGCGCTGAAAATGTGCATGGAAAAATTCGAAACAATGAGCGAAAGCCTAAAGTTCACCATGCAGGCCGCAGCCGCCGAAGCGATGCTTTCACTGGGGGACAACGACGCAGCCTCTAAGATAATCGAAGAGTTGGCCTCGCGAAGCAAGACGCCGAAACAGGATTCCATCGTACGCGACTTGCGCTTCGCCTCCGACATATCCGCAAGAACCGAAAAATCGCACCAAGTGCGCGAATTTGTCGAGCGCGCGGACAAGGAAAGAATTATAAGCTTTGTAGATTTGATCGAAGACATAGGCCGCGGGCGCTACGGGGTTGAAGTGCTCATGTCGGCTATTCAAAGCGGCAAGGACGACAGCCAGCGCGCAAAAACACGTCTGATAGAAATACTTTGGAGCTTGGGCGATTCCGCCCATTTGGTCGAGGCAATCGTCGAGTCCGACGTTCATGTGCCGGTGTACGTCTTGACCGCTGAAGGAATATCAAATCCATACTCGGACAAGTTTATTTTTATCCCCGGAGACAAGCGCAAAAAATTGGCTGAACAAATAGAGAAAGCCAGGGAGAAAAAGCGCAAATACGAGCATTTCAATCTGGGATTTTAAGAATGACCGGCGGGCGCGCTCAAAAATTGAAAGAGTTGCGCTTTTTTTGTTGAACGGATACTCCGGAGTCAGGCGGACGGGAGCTGTTGCTGAAATGTGTTGCAGCTTGTCATCGAAAACGAGACAGAAACAAGCTAAAATAAGCGGATGTTTTTCAAAAACTTAACCCCATTCCGCTCCAGCAAATAGAAGAAGCTCACGCATGAAAATAGATTCAGACGCGCACGGAACCAAAGAGACGGCAGGGAAACGTTTTTTACCAATCGTTGCCATTGCCAAAAATTATCTTTTGTAGAGAATGCGTGGGGGAAAAAAAGATAGGTGAAAAGGTGAAAAAAGTTTCCAGAAGGAAATTTTCCGTCCACGAAGTGGAAATATCGCGCAGGCGCAGGACAGTCAGAACAAGACAATGATTTGTTTCGACGCGCTATATGCCAAAGGGAAGCGCACCTCAACAGTGCGGTATCTCTGCGTGTTCCATAGCAGCTCCGCCACGCGGAGTAAAAATCATTTCAGTCCAAGCAATACAGCAGACGTTCGGCTCATAAGATAAAAAACGGCAAGGAACGCACTTTTTATCCCAAAACACATAAAAAGAATACGGGACGCCGCCCTCCCCCAAAAAGGGAAAGACGGCAACACGGGGCTTTAGTTGAGTTTTTGATTCATGCAAAGCGCAGGCTCTTCGTCGCATGCGCACGAGACGACGCGCGCGGGGACGCCCGCGACAGTCGTGTGCGCGGGAACATTGTCTAAGACTACGCTGCCTGCGCCGATTTTTGCATTCTCGCCGATTATTATATTGCCGATGAGTTTTGCGCCTGCGCCGATTAGCACGCCCGAACGGACCTTCGGATGGCGGTCGCCGACCTCGTTGCCGGTGCCCCCGAGGGTAACCTCGTGGAGAATCGAAACGTTGTCCTCGACGACGCTCGTCTCGCCGGCGACAAACGACGTGGCATGGTCAAGAAGTATTCCGCCGCCAAAGCGCGCCGCCGGATGTATATCGACAGCAAAAACATCGCTTGCCAAGCTCTGCAGATAGAGAGCCGAGTGTATTTTGCCCCTGCCCCAAAGCCAGTGGGAAACCCTGTGTGTGGTTATTGCGTGGAACCCCTTGAAGTAGAGTATTGGGGCAATGCAATAAACGCATGCAGGATCGCGTTCGCGGACTGCCATGATATCCTTTAGCACATTTTCCCTAATGCTTTCATCCGACTCGAACGCGTCGCAAAATGCCTTGTAGAGATGCAGGTTCTGGCGCGAGCGCGATTCCAATTTTGCCGCGATTCTAAAACAAATTGCATCGAAGATATTGTCTCTTGAGAGAAAAACCTCCTCCATTATAGCCGACATTACCGGCTCATTTCTGGCGGCCGATTCTGCTTCTTTCAGCGCCCCCGCCCATATATCTTCGACGTTAATTTTTAACATGCCCCAGATAATGCTATGCGGCAAAAATATTTCAACACAAAAAACTCCCGCAAAACGCGCCGAAGCAACCTTCGGCATATTCCAAGCGCGCCGAAACCAATCTGCGTCTAGAGCGGGAAAGATAAGAGAAAAGGCCACCAAGAGAATCTCAAATCACATGGGATATATCGTTTCTGCAAGGGGAAATCTCTGTTGTTGGGGCATGAACTCATTATGTGTGTTTGTTTATTTGCTTTTTTGCTGTGTGTAGGGAGGGGGAAAAAGGGGAAAAGACATCAGAGAATAAGCATAGAATATATTCTATACATATTCGCGCGCGTGCGAAAGAGCGTGCAGAAGAAAGAGAAAGATAGAGAAGAAGGCGTAGGAAGAACGCATGCGGGCTTTCTTTTCTTTGTGTGCCTTTTTGGTAGAGAGAGAAAAAAAGAAAAAATCGGGGCATAAATGCCGATTCCCGTTCATAATAGGCGCTATCCAAACAGAAAAGGATAGAATTATGAAATAAATTTCGGAATTTCTAACGCAATCTGTCGGGCGAACAAAAAAAGCCGCAACATATGCGGGAAAAAATTCCGAATTCTTTATTGGTTTTTGTGTTGAAAATACCGCCGATAAATATAAGCAGGATAGTATGAAAAAAGTATTGTTTTTAGTAGCCGCCGCAGCGGCGATGCTTGCTGCGTGCAACATACCGCAAATACAGCGCGACGACGTAAGCTTCGAAGGGCTGAAGACTTTCTACGTGGAAGCCCCCAAAAACGGCGGCCAACTCTTTGACAGAGTTCCAAACGCCAAGGAGTGCGACGATGTTATAGTCGCAGAGATATCGTCGAATCTCGAAAACAAGGGCTACAAGAGAGTCTCGGATAAGAGCCAGGCGCAAATGATATTTGTGCCCGTCTGGAGTGTTTCAATAGAATCGACTGACGAAGTCGCGGAGATGACCAATTTTGCCATTATGCAAAACGGCGGCTACAACCCGACGCCGTTTGGCATAGACCAGTACTGCGCGACGCTTGAAATACAGGCCTTCTTAAAGGGCGACGATAGATGGGGCTGGCGCGGATTCTCGCCCATTCAGACAAAGGCAAACAACATCACCACCGCGATGTTGAAGAACCAGGTTACGTGGGCGCTCGAATACTTTCCGCCGGAACTAAACCCGCATCCGATATCGTCGCTGTTTAGCTCTTCGAAAGTGACCGACGAAGAAATCAAGCAAAAGAACCAGCAGCAGCAGGAATTGAAAGCCGAGCTTGAAAAGAAGCGCCAACAGGCCTATAAAAACGCCGTGGAGAGGGCGCGCCAAAAGGCCAATGCCGGTCGCCCAGAGGGTGCTGTGCCCGTGGAGCCCACAAAGCAGCAGATAGCCCAAGAACAAAAGCTCGAAACAATTTCAGACATAAACAAGGCCTTCGACAAGGCTATCGAAGAGAGGTCGAAAAAGTCTCTGGAGAAATAGTATATGAAGTCGATAGCTGCAGTATACAATCAATACGGAAAACCTACGGAAGTAGTCAGGGCTCAAACCTTGGACGTCCCCGATCCGGGCGATGGGCAGGTCTTGATAAAGTTTCTGCGAGCGGTGATAAACCCGTCCGACTTGGGAATGATTGGCGGCTCGTACGGAACGCTTAAAACATTGCCGGCTGTTGCCGGCCGAGAGGGCGTGGGTGAGGTCGTCGCTGCGGGGAAAGGCTCGTGCCTAAAAGTTGGCGATTGCGTGAGGCTGTCGGCGGAGGCGGGCGCATGGCAGCAATATCAAGTGGCCGAGGCTAGCAAGCTGACAGTCGTCCCGCGCGGAATAGACCTCGACATGGCGGCCATGGCCTTCGTAAATCCGCCAACAGCCCTTTGCGTGCTCGATCTGTTTGAGAAGCTCAATCCGGGCGACTGGTTTATACAAAACGGCTCAAACAGCGCTCTTGGCCTCTTTCTAATTCAGATGTGCCACGCCAGGGGAATAAAGACTCTAAACATGGTCAGAAACGCCGAGGCAAAGAGGTCCATGCTCGAGAAATACGGAGCCGACGAAGTTGTCGACGAGGCGCAGTTTGACGCAAAAAAAGTCAAAGAGCTAACGGGCGGCAAGCTGAAAATGGGGCTCAATCAAATCGGCGGCGAGAGCGTCTCAAACATGATAAAAGCGATGGGGAAATCGGCGACAATCGTGACAGTCGGGGCGATGGTTTCAACGCCGGTGCGCTTCCCGACGCGCTTTCTTATTTTTAACGACCTGCGCCTGAGGGGGTTCTGGTGGGACGATTGGCGCAGAACGCACACGAAAGAGGAATCGGACGCCGTTTACGCAAAGGTCTTTGGCATGATTGCCGACGGAACGCTCAAGGCGCCTGTCGATTCGCGCTTCAAGCTTCAGGACATATCAAAGGCGCTCGAGCGCGCATGCCAAAACTCGCGCAACGGCAAAGTAGTTTTGGAATTCTAGCATGAACACACAGCCAAAAGACACAAAAGAACTGACGCTGCTTGGCGGAGGCCGCAAAGGCAAGGCCAAGCCTTCAAAACAACTGGAGGTGTTTCCGAACAAGACGGACAACGCCTATCTAGTCGAGCTCTACACTGATGAATTTACGTGTCTGTGCCCCGTGACGGGACAGCCCGACTTTGCGCGGATAAAAATTTCGTACGTGCCCGACAAAAAGATAGTGGAGAGCAAGTCGTTGAAATTGTACTTGTGGTCGTTTAGGAACCAGGGTTGCTTTCACGAGCACGTCACAAACGTGATTTTAGACGACCTTGTCAAGGCGCTCGATCCCGTCTGGTGCAAAGTCGAGGGCGACTTCAACGTGCGCGGCGGAATAGGAATAAAGGTGACGGCACAAAAGGGCACCAGGCCCGAACATGTTTAACATGCCCCTGTTGCGCACATTTGCATGCATTGCGGCGGCCGTTTTAACGCTGTGGGCCTGCACCGGGACGAACTACAAGACCGGGTTTGACAACCTGATGCAAAGCGTCGTCAAAATCGACGTCTGGGAGGCGCCGCGCGGGGCGTCGGAGGCCTCGGGCGGCAACACGGTGGGCTCCGGGGTAATAATCTCGCCCGACGGCTACATAGTAACCAACGCGCACGTGGTAAATATCTACGCTGAAAAGATAATCGTCACCCTGCCGTGCCTCGAGCGCGCCGAGGCCAAACTAATAGGCTGGGACCATTGGACCGACATCGCCCTTATCAAGGTGGATGTCGAAGAGCTAAAAAACCGCGGAATATCCCTGCAGTGGGCGCATTTTGGCGACAGCGACGCCGTAAAGAGCCCCGACGAAGTCTATGCCGTCGGGACTCCCTTTGGTTGCGCGCGCACTGTCACCCGCGGCATAATTTCAAACAACAAGCGCTATTTCGACGGCGAGATAGACGACAACGGCTACGAAACTGGGCTTTTTAACACGTGGCTGCAAACCGACGCCGCAATAAATCCGGGCAACAGCGGCGGCCCGCTGGCGCTGCCAGACGGCAGAGTAATAGGCATAAATACGCGCGCGGCAATCATGTCTAACAACCTCGGATTTGCGGTTCCGTCGAACGTGGTAAAAGACGTGGTCCAAAGGCTAAAAAGCGACGCAAAGATAGAGCGCGCCTACACCGGAATATCGCTTACGCCGGCACAGGACATAAAAGAGTCGGCCTCCGTAACTTCGGCCCGCGGGGCGCTGATAAAGAGCGTTGACAGGGGTTCTCCGGCGGATCTTGCAGGCATAGCCTCCGGAGACTTAATTGTCAAAATCGATGGGGAGAGTGTCGACGGCCGCTACCCGGAACAGCTGCCTGCAATAATGCATAAAATATCGCAGAAGCCAATAGGGGCGCCGGTCGAGTTCGAGATTCTCAGAGGCGGAAATATTTTCCGAAAATCGGTAAAGACGGAACTTCTGGAAAGCCGTATAGGCCGCAAGTACGCATTGGCCGATTGGGGCGCCGAAATTACCCAGATAACGAAAGCCCTAAGGCGCGAAAAAAAGCTCTCGTGCGACTCCTCGGCCATTGTGTCGGACGTGAGGGCAGGCTATCCGTTTGCCCTCGCGGGAATATCCGGCGGCGAAATAATCTTGGCGATAGGAAAGCGCAAAATAAACACCTGCGCCGACGTTGAAGACGAATATAAAAAATTGAAGGGAACCAAGCAGAAAGTGCTTGTCAAGACCCTGCTCTACCGCACGATAAACTACCACATACTAAATTTGGGACAGTAACTTAGCCGAATAGGCAATTACCGTTCTTTCTTGGCGTTGTCGAAAATGTCAGATTGTCAAGGCGAAGGCACACAGTGAAGTATTTTCATGCGATTGGCAACCCCAAGGTAACTGGGCACAGTAAACTTTTTTTTAGAGAACGCAATTACGCCTATTCCCAAAGCGAACAACCATGCGCTGCGCGTGAATACTGCGCAGCTTCATTTGCGCAGTATTCAATGCAATGGGTATAGGCGTTGCCAAGGCACCCGATTTCTCAAGAATTTTTATAGCTTCACTTTCGCGCGCCCCGCAAAAAGAAGCTTTGGCTTCAATTCGGCAGTTTAGCGCATAAAGAAATTCAGCGCAAACGCACCCCGCAAGCCCAACGGCACGGGCCGCTTCCCCCAATGTTTGCGCGGGAATTGGCTACATTGTTTCAAACGGCTAATTTTCCCGGCATGCAGCGCCAAAATAAGGCGCCAGCGGGCGCAATTATAAAGCAAAAAAAACAGAAAATCCCGCGCGAACGCGGGACTGCAACTAAAAGTTTTGCCTGCGGCCGTTAAGCCTACATGTATAGGCCGCCGTTAACTCCTATAACCTGCCCCGTGATGTAGCAGGCCTGGTCGCTTGCCAAGAACAGGCATGCGGCGGCTATGTCTTGGGTCTTTCCCATCTTTTTCATGGGAATAAGTGGCACAACCGCATCGACGACAGTCTTGGGCAAAACCGATGTCATGTCTGTTTCAATAAACCCCGGAGCCACGGCATTGACGGTAATATTGCGAGATGCAACTTCTTTTGCCAGCGACTTTGTAAGGCCTATCATGCCCGCCTTCGCCGCCGCGTAATTGACCTGCCCCGCGTTTCCCGCCTGGCCGGTGAGGGAAGATATGTTTATAATTCTGCCCCAACGCTTGCCCATCATCGGGCGCAGCAATCCGCGGGTAAGATAAAAGGCCGAAGAGAGATTTGTGGCTATAACGCTCTGCCAATCATCGTCGGACATGCGCATCATGAGGTTGTCGCGGGTAATGCCGGCGTTGTTGACGAGAATGTCTATCGAGTCGAATTGCTTGAGCATTTCAACGCACGCGGCCCTGATTTCCTCGGGCTTTGAAACGTCGAAAGGAATTGAAAGAGCCTTGCCGCCCGAAGCGTTTATCTCGTCGGCCACCGCCCCGCAGGAGGACGGATTTCGGCTCGAGCATATCACCGTGCAGCCGGCCTTGGCCAACCCCATGGCAATCTCCCTGCCGATACCCCTGCCCGCTCCGCTGACCAGAGCCGTCTTGTTTGTGTATGTAAGTTCCATAGTGCCACCCTTTATGACAGATAAAAAAAATAATTAAAGCCTTATTTTACCCGGCAATGCCGGATCTGCCACGGCCGTATTGGCCTCGCCGCCGCCAATTGTGTGGAGAACGTCAGCGCCGCCTTTTACGAGCTGGTCTGCTGCGATTTTCCGGGGATTCTGGCCCTCTTTCGCCAAGCCTCGCCTTACACAGTCTCTAACGTTGGCTCACGCTCGAATTTCCGATTTGGGCGCCGCCGACAACGGCCTAACGCTGCTGGCGGTGCCAAATTTTGGGCTGAACGCCGTTTAGAATGTCTTTTATGGCATTTGATACCCTCATTATGTTATAATCGGAAAGGCGGCCGATTATCTGCACGACGGTTTCGACTATGTCGTCTGTCGAATAATTTGCCGACTGGGCAAGATACAGGGCTATCGCATTGCGGTGGACGCGCAAATACGTCTTCTTCTCGTCGCCTTTGCGGACTCCGCCGTTGGACAGGTGCCCGAATATCTTGCCGCTGTAAAAAGTATTGCGCACGTACTGGTCTGACCGGCCGATAATTGCGCCAATCTCCTTCGGGCTAAACCATTGCTGGTCTTTGGGTAAAAGATTTGAGAAATATCCCAATTCTTTGTCGTCCGCTTCAAAATATTTGTCGCTCTTTTTCATTTTATAAAATTTATTTTAAGTTTTATTTATATTTGCATTGATGTTTTAGCGTTTATTCTTACAATAAACTACCGCAAGGTTAAATAATATTATTTTTAATTTGTCAACTATAAAGTAGAATTATTCTACATATCCACCGCCCATGAAAAAAGACATGAAACTATACTCGAATAGGCGATTTGCAGAAAACTTTCGCCGCCTAATGTTTATAAATCGATTGACGCTAAAGGAAATATCGGAGGCCACAGAGGTGCCCGTGAGCACGCTTAGCACGTGGAAACGCGGACGGCTGCCGAGGGAAGGCGCTTCCATCTCGAAGCTTGCGCGTCTTTTTAACGTCTCGAGGGACGAGCTCATAGGCGGGGATAAAAATCCGGCGGACCGCGTAATATTTGTAAATGAAAGGCCGGCGAAAGCCTTTGCAATCGAGGGCGACATAAGGGAGCATGTAGAGGCGCTCATAAAGGCGTGCTCGGGCAGGGCCGAACTGGCAAAGCTTCTAAAAAAGCTCAAAAAAGAATTTCCCCTGGGAAAATAAAAAAAGGTTGCCATCGCCTTTTCCCGGCATTTACTCTGGAGGCATGGTAAAAACATACAGGGCATATACGCGGGGCGAGGAGATATGCAACACGCTCACGCATGTCATGGGCATGCTTTTTAGCGTGTGCGCCATAAGCGTGCTTGTAACCATAGCATCGTTCGAGGCCGACGCGTGGTCGATAGTCTCGTGCGCCATATTCGGGGCGTCGATGCTCGGCGTTTACACAGCCTCGTCGGTCTACCACGCAGTCCCGCGCTCGTCTCAGCGCTGGAAGGCCTTTCTGAAAAAGCTCGACCACATAGCAATCTATTACCTGATAGCAGGCAGTTACACGCCCTTTTTGCTGGTGCCAATGCGCTCGAGCCTGGCGTGGTGGGTGTTTGGAATAATTTGGGGGCTTGCGCTCGTCGGCACGGCACTGAAGATTTTTGCGAATCCCTCGGGAACGAAGCTGTGGTCCATCGGCTTGTATCTGGCGATGGGCTGGCTGATTATTTTCATATCTGGAACGCTCTTTTCGGTAATTTCCACAACCGCGATTGTCTTCTTGGCCCTGGGAGGCGCATTCTACTCTTTCGGCGTAATATTCTACATGAAGAAAAACTGGGCATACTCGCATGCTATTTGGCATCTGTTCGTGCTAATGGGCACGGTAATGCATTTCTTTGCGGTGCTCTTTTCTTGCGTGGTAAACGTATAGGCTTATGAATATAATAGGCGATATAGACGCCCTCGTCGGCTCGTGGAAGGGACAAAGGCCGACTTGGGACCAGTATTTTATCAGCGCGGCGATATTGATAGCCTCGCGCTCAACTTGCTCGCGCCTAAACGTAGGCTGCGTCATTGTAAGCGGGGGCGAACACAAAAACCGCATAATTGCCGCAGGGTACAACGGCTATCTGCCCGGCGCGCCCCATTGCTCCCAGGTGCGGGACGGCCATGAAATGGCGACAGTGCACGCCGAGCAAAACGCAATCGCCGACGCGGCGCGGCGCGGCGTGTCTCTAAACGGGGGCATTGCCTACATCACGCACTACCCCTGCATAAACTGCGCAAAGCTGCTCATATCCTCGGGCATTAGAACCATAAAATTTCTGCACGACTACAACAATGACGAGCTTGTTGCAAGCCTCGCCGCCGAAGCCGGGGTGGAAATAGTCCAGCTTAAGGCATGAGAACTTTTCACAGCGATCTTTCGTGGAACTTTCTGGTCTCCTCTCCCGCATCCACCGCCTACGAATTTAAAAGCACGGTGGTTTTTCTGGTAGAGGACGGGCCCGAAACGTCGTACGGCGTCATAATAAATAGGCCGCTTGACAAGTGCATATCCGAATTCTCCGACGCCGTCACAGATCCCGATCTCGGCGCGGTGGAAGTCTATGAAGGCGGCCCCGTCGGCATCACAGAGCTGAAACTGGGCGCCTTTTGCATGGGAGAGGCCGAAGTTGGCAAGTTCCATTTCGGAGTATCGCCGCAAAGGCTTCTGCAAATTATAAGGGGACGTTTTGAATGCAAGCCAATGGCCTTTTTGGGCTATACGGGCTGGAGCCGCCAGCAGTTGCGCGACGAGATCAACGCAGGCTACTGGTTCTTGTCGAACGTAGACATGAATATAATATTTGACGTCCCCCCGGAAGATCTTTGGCGGGAGCTGCTCATTCGCGAATACCCGGCAATAGCAAAAATAGAGCCGCCCGACAGCAACGTGAAGGCAAATTAGCGCCTAAAACAAAACGGACAACGGCGTGTTATCCTTTGGCGTGGCAAGGCTTGTTTTTTAGCGCGGCAAATCCGGCCGAGTTTTGAACTCGATCAAATTTTGAAACGCCCCGCTCTCTTTTTTGCCCGCGCGCACACCCGATGCATGTATCGCCGCTTCCAAAAATTTGGCCTTACAATGTTTTCCTTGCACATAAAACGCCATCAATTCAACTGGCGAGATAGTGGGTGAGGTGGGAGCACATCAAAACGCAATTAATTGCGACCCCTCGTGACGTGCCATATATGACAGCCCTTTTGTATTGTGAAAATCTGCCGACAAAGACATCGCACATGCGCATTAAATAAACACCGACAGTGTTTGATTTGTCGTAAAAAAAACATCATCTTCAATCGGGCCTCCGCCCGTAAAAACCAGACCCTGCAGAGCAAAACCACAATCTCTTGTTGCATATCCCGCCTGCAATCATCGCGCATTTTTATTCGTGCACCCTTCGAATACACCAATAGTTCCATTAGCGTATGTAATACGCGCAACTGAGACTGCAAGGCTCCCCATCTTGTTTTCTTGGAAAACACGCAAAAAAATAAAGAAATGCAATGCGCCGTTTTTTGCATGCAATGCTCGAATACTTTTCCCTTTTTTAGGTGGTGGGTTATTTTGTAGTGGCGCGGTCGCGTTTTTTTTGCGGCTCTATGCCGTGTGTTGCGGGAAAAGGCTCCAGAAAAATAAAAAATAAAAGATAAAAAATTGGAAAATAGAAATAAATGGAGAGAGGCGCCCGGAAAAGAAAACGCAAGAATCTATCAGGCAAGCGTGTATGGTGATGGTGTGGTGTGTGTGGGGGGGGGTAGAAGTAAGAAAAAAAAAGAAAAAAATTTGCCGCGCCTATTGAGCGATGCTCCTCTGTGTTTGAGATTATGTTTTAAACGGCCAAGACGCTCCGCTATTTAAAGCCGAGCCGAAACACATTTTTGAAGGCAAGGCTAAAAAAGTTCGCGCTGTTTTTGCTCTATTGGAGCCGCCCTAAGTTTCTTGAGAAAGCTCGGGCGGTGAATATCGCTTGCGCCGTAAAGCATTAGAGCCTGCAAGTGTGCGGCCGTGGCATAGCCCTTATTTACGGAGAACATGTAGTGGGCGTATTTTGACGGCAGCGCGGCCATATATTTATCACGGGAGACTTTCGCCACAATCGAGGCCGCGGCAATGGCAAGGCTTGACGCGTCGCCCTTGACTACCGCGCGGTGCACGTAGGGGAATTTCTTCATGGCAATTCCGTCTATTAGGATCTCGGCGAGGGAACAGTCGAGCGCCGACTCCCCAAAGAGAGTGGCCACATCGCCCTTTCTGCGCAACTGCATGTTGTTGCGCAAATTCAAAGCCGAGCACGCCCGCTCCATGGCGACCTGCGTTGCGGAGAGTATGTTGAATTTTTCGATCTCCTCCACGCTGGCGTATGCGGCCTCAAAATCGATAAGCCCCATGAGTTTGAGCTGCTGCAGGTGCTCAAATATATCCTCGCGCGCGGGCTGCGAAAGCTTCTTCGAATCGTTGACCCCCCTAAGCAGCGACAAATTTTTTTCGTCGGAATAAAGCCGCGCCGAAATTGCCACAGCCCCCGCGCACACCGGCCCGGCGAGGCATCCCCTGCCCGCTTCGTCGATTCCCACAATCCACGAGCGGCCGTTGAGGAATTGGCCGTCAAAGCCGCGAAAGCCTTCAAGGCGCTTTAGAGAATCTCTGCCGGCCTTCATTTGCCCTTCTAATCTCCGGATACCGCCTCTGCGGCTGTTTTGAAGTGCAGTTTTGCAAAACGCTTAAGCCCCGATGCGCCAAACTTTGCCACGATGTCTTTTGCCTGCTGGCGGACTGCGGCGCTGGCGCCTTTTTTCAGGTCGAACCCCGCCTCGGCGTTGAGCTTTTGAAGCGCGAAAATATATGTGGCCCTGGCTATAATAGAGGCCGCCGCCACGACAGGGTCCTCCTCGGCCTTGGTTCTCATTCTAAGCTCGAAACCGTCGATGTCCTTTATCTGGTTCTGAACCAGCGGCTGTTTCGTAAACTGGTCGAGCATGCCCCAGGGCACGCTGCGCTTTTGAAGCGCCGAACGAATTGCGTTGGCGTGAAACCAGGCCAAAAGCCTGTTGAGGTTGCGACCAAACTTTACGTACAAGGCGTTGTATTTTTCCATCGAGGCATAGGAAACGCCGATTGCCACTCCCTTGGTATTTTTTATCATCTTTGCCGCAGCCATTGCCGCAGAGTCGCTTGAAATGCGCTTCGACTCTTTCAGTCCCTTGTCCAGCCAGAGTTTCACGGCATCGCCGTCGGCAATTACGCAGGCCGAAACCAACGGGCCGAAAAGGTCGCCCTTTCCGCTTTCGTCTATGCCAGCATGCGGCTCGAACCATTCCGGGTGGGAGACGGCCTCGTAGCCCATTTCGGCCACCCCGGTGATTTTCGGCTCGAGGACAAACTGCACAAAGTCTTCAGTGCCCTTCCCCTGCACCACGAGCTTGCCTGAATTGTAGCACACGACATTCGTAAACTTGTCCTTGTAGGCGAATTTCGCGTATTGAACGTCGTAGGGAATCCATAAATTCCTGTCGAGCCAGCTGTCGAGCTTTTGGGCCTGGTCGCTGGTAAGCAGCTTTGTGTAAAGAGTCTTCGCGGCGGGGGCGCCGCTGTTTTTCGATTTCATGAATGCTTAGACTACCTTTTTAATTTGGCGTTTTTTTCACTATTAAGCAGGCCGCGCGCATACTCAACACTTTTTTAAACAAATAATAAAAATCTTGAATTTGCCTTGTTAGTCTGAAAAACTCTACCCCCTGTTTAAAAGCAAAGGCCGCCAGGCAAATAAAAAACAAAAATGAGCAAATCACTCTTAATAGTCATATGCGACTTCCTGCTGCTTAGCCTGCTAAGCATAGCCAATTTCGACAAGCCCAAACAGACAAACGCCCAAAAAAAAGAATCGGAAATTGCGCTGAAGTCGGAGACGTTCGTGCAAACCCAAATGCTCGAAACGCTTAAAACTGCCCTGGAAGCCGAGCAGCGGCGGCACGTCGACTTGTCGCGCGACGTCGAGAAACTCTCGCAGACGGCCCAAGAGCAGCGCGCCCAGGCCCAAACGCACCAAAAAACCATCCAGGAGCGGGAGCGCCAACTTGCGCAAATCCGCCAGGCAAAAGCCGATCTTGAAAAGGAGCGCATGGAAATCCTGCAAAAGAGCAAACAGCTGGAAGCTAAAGTCGATTCGGCCGACAAGCGCAACGAAAGCCTCCAGAAGGAAATCGTCGCGGCGGTGTCGAAGCTGGAAAAATCGGCCGACGAGCGCATACGCCTTGAACAGGAACTCGGGCACATTAGGGAAAGCGACGCCACCGCGAGAAACAAACTGCGCCAGGCGCAGGAGGAGCTGCGCCAAAACAAGGAAAATCTTTCGCGCCTGCAGCGGGAAAGCGAACAGCTGAAACTTGAAAACAGGGCAATAGAGGCCGAAAAATTGGCGCTGGCCACAAAACTTGAAGTCGCCTCGACAAAAACTCAGATATACGCCGAAAACCTCAAGAAAGCCCAGGCCATGATAAACATTGAAAAGGCCGAAAAAGAAAAAATAATAGAGCACGCCGAGAGCCTCTCCACAAACGTTTCAAAGCTCGCCACAAACCAGCAGACCCTCTCAAAATCAATCGACCAGCTTCGGCCGCTGACGGCCTCGGAGGCCTTTGCAAACATCAGCGGACTTTTCGTGGAAATCAATTTCAAATACTCGGAGGGCGGGCTGCTGGGCAAAAACAACACCCGGCAAAAGCTATACGCCCTCCCGTTCCTGCGCGGCTCGAAAGTGGAGCTGTTCTTCGACATAGACTCTACCCCGCTTGATTTCAGCAGAAACGAACGCCCGCCCGAAAAGCTCGAGGCCACCGTCTCGGCGTACGGAAAGATTTGGAACGTAAACCGCATAAACAGAGTCTCCGGATCGAACAAAATTCTCTCGATAGAGCTGCCCGATGGCTTTGTGCCCCAGTCGAAAGCAGTGAGAACAGTCAGCGCAAAAGACCGCTACAAGTATACCGATTGCATCGTAATAAACCCCTCGACGAAATACTACGGCCAGACGCCGTTCATGGCGAATTTTACGCGCAGGGAGTACGCAAAGCTCGATGTCGGCCTAATTGAATCCGTATTCAAGAAGTTTTCGCCCTCGGCAAACGACGTCGCGCTCACGCGCACCGGGCAAGCCCTCGGCGTAATGACCTCATCGTCCGACTTATTCCTCACGGAAAACGCGCAAATAGGCCCATATCTGGAAATAGGGCAAAATTATTCGCCCGCAAGCGCAGTGCAATTCGTAAAATAAAAAACGCCTTTCCCAAGGCGCGAGAAATCCGTTTTCAGGCGGCGCAAATGCGTAACGCTTTGCGCTTTTTCTTTTTTTTGGTAGTGGTAAAAAATAGCGCAAAATAGAAATTTCCGCGCGCATTCAGCTCGGCCTGCTTCCCCCGCGCTAAAGAAAAAACTGGAGCGGGGACAATAACAAAGCGGCATAAGAGGCGCAATATATGACGTGATAAAAATTCACGCGCGGACTAAAGCGCGAAAGGAATGCTGTAGAGGTTTAATCCTGGAAATCAAAATCGCCGCGAAATCTATCCCTTACGTAGGGGTGTTTTTGGGCTTTGCGCGCAAAAGAATCCCCATTTTCAGATTTTGATTTAAAGGCCGAATTCTTAACGCGCTGGCAAAACGGGCGGCCGGGCCTATCATTTTCCTCCATATCCGAGCCGCCTCTGTGGAAGCGGCAATTTAGCCCCTGCGGCCTGGAATCGCCAGGCTCTTTGGAAAACTTTTTTTTCTGATTGCCAAAACCCGCGCCAAAGCCCGTAAAACGCGGCCTAATCGGGCGCGAAAAATCCACGCGCATGGGTCTGCCGCCAAGGTCCGCCCCGTTTAATTGTTCCACCGCGGCGCGCGCGTTGGAGGGATCTTCAAAATCTATGTAGGCCATTCCCCGAAACCGACGCTGGGAATCGTACATCATTCTAATCTTCTGTATGGGGCCTATTTTGCCGAAACAATCGGCGAGCTGATCCTGCGTTAAAGAGAAAGGGAGGTTTCCTACAAATATTTCCATTGTCGTCGGCTATTAGAACCAGATTTGATTCTTTTGCGAGAAAATTATCGTAAAAAAAGCTTTTCGATAAAAAAGCGGGATCAAAAAAAACCGGACAATTTGCGGAGTTGGATTCAAAACTGCATGTAAATAAACCGCGGAGACGCCAAACATCTAAGCATATTCCCGCGGAAACACTGCACGAGGCTTAAAAACGGGCAAAAGGTAAAAAAATCTCTTTAATTTTTCTATTATCTTCACAGAACAAAGGCCAGAAAAATAGAGTGGAAACGACAGCCGATAAAATTAAAAACCGCTAAGGCTCCAACGATCGGCAAATATGGTGCAAATACGCTCTAAAAAAAACGACATTGCGTTTTTTGTCCCTAGGAAAGGGCAACGAACACAATTTAGACCCACTATGCACTTCTTAGCCTCTTATGGCAACAATTCTTGCGCACACATTTAAAATGTAGCATAAGGGAATGCTAATAATTAAAAATATGGTCTCCTACCTTTGAAAATATGCTGCAAAAATAGCGGGCGCTGCAGTATGCAAACGGCCGAATAAAAAAGCAAAGCACGAGAAAAGGCAAAAAGAAGAACGGCTCCGACTGCTTGAAAAGAGCAACATATCTGATATCCGCATCAGGCGCGACAGTCGCCGCTTTTTTCCCGATTTTGTTGTGAAAGTAAAAAAATGCAAGCAAGACGAAAGTCCGCCGAGACAAAAAAACGCCCCACATTCAGGGGCGCTTATTCGGGCCAATGCTTAAGCTTTTTCCACCAGACCCGCTTTAATAGCTTTAACGCTTACCCACTGGCGCTTGACTGCGCCGCTGGCCGTGCGGACCCTTATGCGCTGGACATTGGGCTTAAACGTGCGCTTTGTCTGCTTGACGAGCTGCAAGCCGATGCCGCCGCTTTTCTTGCTCTGACCTTTGTGTATAATCCTGCGACCGCTTACGGGGCGCTTTCCCGTTACTGAACATACTCTTGCCATAATAAAATACCTTCGTGATTTATAAATTCAAAGCCGGATACCATACGGATACCGGGCAAGTTTTCAAGTTTTTTTTACCTCAAAAAAACTGTGGGTTATTCTTCAACCTTCTGGCGCGCCTCAGCGATTCTTCTGAAGGCTTTATAGGCGCTCAAACGAAGCTTGCGTTTGCGTGCGGCAAGCATTCTCTGTCTCTGGGGATTTGGCTTTGAGCCAGCTTTCTTAGAAGGCTTGCGTTTGGCGCACGACGACCATTGTACGAGTCCGCTCATATATATACTTTCTGTTCAGTTATCTTTTGTATTATTTATAAATTTTTAGAAAATTAAATATCGAAATGTAGCATCTTTTTGCTGGCTTTCCAGCTTTTTTTTATATTTTTTTAAAAATTGAAACTTTAAACAGAGAAACACGTTAATTTCACAGGTGAAAAGATATGCTTGAAAAGCAGATTGCACCCCAAGACACGATGAGCGCACAAGGCAACGCCGCGCCAGACGAGGACGCCCGACTTATGCGGGAGATTGCAGACGGCTCAGAAAGGGCGCTGGCCTTGCTGATTGAAAAGTGGAAAAATCCGCTAATAAATTTCATATATACCTCGACCGGCGATTTCCAACTTTCGGAAGACATAGCCATGACGGTGTTCTCGCGCGTTTACAACGCGCGCGGGTCGTACAGGGCGCAGGCTAAATTTTCGACGTATCTTTTCAAAATTGCCCGAAACGAAATCATAAACCAATTTCGCAAGAGCAAGACCCGCCCGATGGAAACATCGGACATCGAGGACGTTTACGTTCCGGCGCCCAAGGACGCTGTGGCGGAATGCAAAGACATAGAGGAGGCTTTTTCGCGGGCGCTGGCGGCGCTTCCGGAAAGGCAGCGCACGGCGATTTCCCTGCTGGTTCGCGAGGAGCTTTCATACGCTGAAATATCCGAGGTGATGCAGGAGAGCGTGCCGTCTGTTAAGACTCTTATCAACCGCGCCCGCGAATATCTCAGGGCCGCTCTAAAAGAATTTCAAACGCGATAGTACAGACATGCAAGACCAGATGATAGACAATTTATTAAAGAGACGCACGGTCGAGGCTTCGGCCGATTTCTCCGCGCGCGCTCTTGCCCGCATTAAGGGAAGCGAGGCGGCCGGCGAATCTGTCGACTATAGCGAATCTGTCGACTCCATAATAAACGGCAATCTGAGGCGCTATTCCGTGCGCGCCAGTTCCGACTTTTGCGCCAAGGCTCTAAGGTTCGCAGTCGACGGGGAAAAGCCCGCCCTTTTTAAAAGCATAATAGCTGCGTTTTCGTCGTTTGCAGCGGCAGCGGCTTGCCTCGTAGTTGCTTTCATGCCTGTCCCCCAGGTGGATAAGCCCGCCGTATCGGAGGAGGATTTTGTCCAGGTATCGAATCTTTCCTCCCAGATAGACTCGATAGCAAACCTGATTGCCGAACACGAGGTTATAAATACAATCGGTGTAAAGTAGCAAGTTCCGCGGGTGTTTTTTTGCCTTTAGAAAAGCATCTCACGACGGCTCTGAGTTTAAAATAGCAAATTTCGACGGGTGTTTTCGTAAAAATGCGGAACAAGTTTCCGGAAAGAGCTGTCCGTGGTATTCCACGGTCTGCATGCCTGCGGGCGCGGCGGGGTGGCAAAGCGCCTCATTGGAAGGGGAAACCAAAATATGGGGTTTTCGGAAGAAACGCTAAAATCTTTCGGAAGAATTTTTGCATTTTTTTTGCTTTTCTTTTAGGCGCGAAGGATTATCTTCTGGCTACAAATTATCCCTGGTTTTTATATAAGAAAGATTTACCCCTATGAAATCTACTATGATTACTGGCAAGAAACAAAGGAAGGCTTTTGCGCTCGTGCTGGCACTGGCGCTAATGGGCTTTATGGTGTTGCTGACGGTGTCGCTGGCTACGATGGTCAGCATGCAGATGAGGCTCAGTCGCCAAAACGTAAACGCTTTTAAGGCGCGCCAGGCCGCAAAATTCTCGGCATATAAGGCGATGGCCCAGGTTCAAACGGCGCTGGGGCCCGACCAGCGAATAACGGCCAGCGCCGGCATGTTCACCTCGTCCGTATTTTCCGGGATAACTGCCCTTGATACCGATTCCGATTTTGACTGGTGGTCTTCGCCCATGGGCATTCGCCGCACCGACGCCGAAGACACGTCCGGGACGACCGACGCCAACCGCCACTGGGTGGGCGTATGGCATTCAAAGCGCGGCTACCAGCCCGACAAGCAGACGCGGGCACAGTCGCGTTCTGGATACGTCGACGCCGTGCTCGACAAGGCGATGACGTGGCTTGTATCCGGAAACGAAGTTGCCTGCGAAGACAAGGTCTTAAGCGGAAGCACGCGCTCGGAAGTCGAATACAGGCCGGACTCGCGCCTAACCGACACGAATTCGGTAAAGCTCGTCACGCAGAATTCATACAGGCGCTCAGACGGAGTCAACGACGCCTTCGACGACGTCATGGCGCCGCTTGTAACGCTCGAGGCCGACGCCAACGACTCGGAGGGGATTGAGCGCGACACAGGCATACAAACGAGAATAGCCTGGTGGGTTGCCGACGAGGGACAAAAGGCGTCTTTGAATGCGATAGCCCCCTACGAATTCAAGCGCGAAGCTGACACGGTAAAGTTCAGGGTACAGAGCCTGCCGTTCTATTCCGGTGTCCAGGGTCTGACAGTAGGGGAAAACGGCGGCAAGATGTACGACATCACGCTCGATGACGACGGTGCAGACACCTCGGGTATGATGATAGCCCGCGGCGCGTATTTTCTTGATATGCTTGATGTTGCAGCATCGCAGAACGTATCGCCGGACACTCCCCCGTCGAAATACCTCTTCCATGCGGCCACTTGCGACACAAAGGGCCTGCTTGTAAACGTCAGGGACGGCGGTCTGAAGAAGGACCTCTCTTTGGGTCTTATCCAAACGAACGGGCTGGACGACGAGCACGCTCGCACAACCGAGGCTGAGATCCGCACCATACCCGAATACTTCCCGAGGCCCTACGGCGTGTCTGGCTTCTTCACAAAGACGACGGCCTACCCAATTAAGTTTGTCACCGGCGACTCCGACTGGAGAATGCGCCGCGAAAAGAAGCCGTACTTGACTGACAAGCAGTTCATCGGCAACCGCGATTTTTCCGGCCACATATTTGGCCCGCAAATGTTCGAGCGCGAAGACATAGCAGTTGAAGGCTCGGCAGACCAGCAGCATCCCAAGCAGTCGTTCGGCCGCGACGGCACAGTCAACGACTGGAACGAGATTTTCTGCGACACGATGTTGTGGAAAGACCCGGGCGGAGCCCTATGGGACCAGTTGCGCTCGTACTACAACTTGAGGGCTCCCAACGAATCGAATAACTCCGAGATCAGCGCGAGGGTGCAGACAGACGACCGTTTCGGCGCAAAGCCCGTCGTCAAGCGTTTCCAGGTACACTACGTGCCCGCGCTCGTCGACTACGGGCAGGAAAGATACGGCTTGAGGCTCCACATAATACCCACGTTGGTCTTGTGGAATCCGTACGACACCAAGATAGGCGAGGACGCCTACTATGCAATCCGCGTATCGGCAAGAGACTTCCAAGAATACCACAACCCGATAGGCTCGTTCAGGTTTGCAATCGGCTACCAGACTGGCAGCTATTTCCAGTGCTTGAGAGACCTGTACACCGAAAAGGTGCAGTTCCGCCCCAGGGCAAACGGTGAAAACAATATAGACGGCAACGTCAACTTCATGAAGAAAAACGGTTTCCATGCCTATCACATGGGCATGTGGTCGAACACTGGCAGCTACGGTGGCAGCTGGGACGGTGGCGCGTACTACCACCAGTACGATCCGTTGAGCGGAGACGCCGGCAACATAGGCCGCGGCAACAAGGCCTACGCAAACAAAATGTCGTCGACGATACCGTTTTACTCGCTGTCGACGAGGTCGCGCCCGTGGCTGCCGCTTGGTTACGGCGAAGTTGCAAACAGCAGAATGGCGCTAAATTCGTCGCTGGACAAGACCAGATTCCCCGGATTTTCGGCCTCGTACGAGTACACGAGCACGTTCTGGCCGACAACCGTCAAGGACGACCAGCCGCAGAACTGGCGCTCGATAGTGTCCGAAGACAACATGGTGCCTTCGGCCTCCGACAGCACGATGTCGTCTTGGAGCTTCAGGAAGAATACGCCGAGTTATTCAAGGGGGTACAACATCGGTGAGCTGGGCAGATACGCAAGGATAGCAAAAATCCCGCTTTTCTTGAACAATCTTTATGTAAACCTCTGCCACGGAAGCTATGCGTCGAGACTGCAGAGCAGCCACGACATATTCTTCTACGCGCAACGAGGCATAGCGGCTACGCTAGTCGACTCGAGGTCGCTTGACAACCTCATGACATTCGACTACCACCAGACGCCCGACCTCATATTCCTGGCAAGGGACACAAGCGGCATAAATCCAGGTGCATCAAAGGTATTTGCCATGAGAAAGCCCATAAATTATTTGGGCAATCCCACAAATAACGGAACAACAAATCCCGACGGAACGCGCAATGGTCCGAGCGGAATATTGGAGGACGATTCCAAGAGCGTATCGCCGTATGAAACGCTGAATGCCATGATGTTGCCGATTGGCGAGGGCGGCAATCTGGGCGGCTGTTTCTATATAGATGTGCCCCATCCGGAGCTCGAGCACAACGCCAAGTACAACAACAACAGGCCTATTGTAACCACGGGTGTAATCGGGCAAAACCAGCTCGATTCGCAGTTGCCAAATCCATACATTCTGTTTGATTTGAATGAAATCAGGAGATACCCGCACACCGACCCCAATGGCAGGACGTCCTCAAGCTTAAGCATATCAAATATTCTTATAGACATGGAGGACACTGCGGTATTCCCCAACTGCGAAAACAACGGCAGCCGTATTACTCCGTATTATATGAGGGTGTTTGACACTCCCATGGCCTACTGCCTGTCGCGTTCGCACACATCTTACGACACCAACGAGAGCAATGCCGTAGATACATATCCGGAAATCATGCTTTCAATCTGGATATACAAGAAAGAGGGCATGACGTTTAGCAACATAAGCGACTACCCGACCGGAGACTGGCATAGGCGCCTAAACTACGGTTTCCCCGACTATGTTCCCCTGCTTGCATTCTTCAAGGGCAGGAGAAACTTCTTGGGCTCGAAATACCCGAGTTTCCCGAACCCCGCCATGACGTACCGGTGGCATGGTAGCAACTGGGAGGAAGACCGCTACAACAACTGGCATTTTGCCGGATTTATCCGTCCCTCAAACGGGGGCGGCTCAAGCCCGAGGAACATGATAGCGCTCACACCGCTGGCCTGCTACAGCAATGACCAGCAGTACCTTATGTACGAGCGGCTCGACCAGTGGCTTGCAAACAACCAGAACGTACGCGAGGATATGCTCGAGGCCATAAAGGAAAGCAGCCTTGAGAAATGGAATGCGCTATCGCAAGACGCAAGAGACGCCTTCAACGGAAGATTCTTCCTCAACTGGCTACCGATAAATCCGCGCCGCCACTCGGCAAACTTCTGGCCTTACAACCCGGCGGCAAACACATCGGGCATAACGAGGGGCCTGGCCGGAGACTTCCTTCCCGGATCGAGGGCTCTGGCACCCAACTTGCTGTTGAATTCTGGGCAAGTCTCGAATGACGACTACACGTCGGTTTTAGCCAACGTAATTTCCGACCAGCAGTGCAGGTTTATCCCCTATGGATATATGTTTGGATTGCCTTATGCCGACGACGACAACGAGTCGCAGCCGGGCGCAAAGCCGATTCACAACCGCAGGCTCTTTGTCAATGGCACGCTCCTTGCCACATACTACAACATAGACTACAACGCGCAGGAAGTATCCGATACGAAGCAGGACATGAGAAACAGGGCCTGGGGTATGACGGTAAAAAGCGCCATTGCAACGAGCATTGTCTATTACAACAAGTCGTACGACGGCGGCAACAGGGCCCCCGGCGGCGGACTTAGCCAGATGGGATATAAAATTCCCGGCCCCAGCGATTCGACGGCGTATGTCGGCCTGACCCAGACAAGCGGCACCGATACAAATCCGCTGCACCACATATTGCGCGAGGAAGAAGTCGTGCACAACATAGCAAACCTCTCTGCGGCGAACCTCAACTTTGGAACGGGCAAGTGGGACGCCACATCCAACTGGAACGGCGGCGACGCCCCGTTTGCGAGCCAAAAGGACGCAAACCGTCCGTGGCCCTACTCTTACGGCCTCTTCAGCCCCGAGGCTCTGATGGCGGGCATGGCAATAGGCAATTCGCTCTGCCCGTTGAGGGTATGTCCCGAGTACACGTACCAAGTGCTTTGGCTCGACGGCTCTTCAACAGCCAACAACTACCCGAACAGATTTTGCAAAGGATACGGGCAAACTTACGGCACGCGCGAAGAATACGAGGAAAAGAATGTAGTCTACGACTTGTCGTGGCATCTAAATGACGCTCTTTGGGATGAATATTTCTTCTCGACTCTTCCATACAGGAACAACGATCTGGGCTCCAACTTCTCTATGGGCCGCGGATACGCCACGCCTTTGAATCCGAGGATACAATACATTTCGACCGACAGGGAAGACAGGGTTCTGACGGTCAACCAAATGAAGTATTCCGAGGAGGAGTCGGACAAGCAGTTCGACCAAAATGCATCGAAACTGTGGATAAACGGTCCGTTTAACGTAAATTCGGTAAGTGTCGACGCTTGGAAGGCGGTCCTCTCGACATACTACGGCCAGACGATAGAAGGCTACGAAAGAGGCACGAGCGACAACACAAATTCGGCGCCTTTCCATAGGTGGCAGGCTCCGCTCAGGGCCAACAACAAAGTCACAAATTCTACGAACATCTCGCAGGAAGAGGCTCTGTTTACGGGCTATCGCGCGTTGTCCGATGAAGAGATTGAAGAATTGGCCTCGTCGATAGTCGCGCACATAAAAGACAGGGGGCCGTTCTATTCGATGAGCGACTTTGTCAACCGCCTTGCGGCAAATTATTCAGCCGAGGAAAAGTACGCATACAAGAAAGCCAGGGAGGAAAATCTGCTTTCGCTGGACAACCAGCAGCGAAGGATTACCGAGTCTGACTTGCGCTCTTTCATGAGAACCGGCGGCGAGACGTACCGCGTAGGCCATGCCCAAAAGGGCGTTCTGCAGGCGGCTATTGACGCCACGTCGATAAACAGCAACTTCAACAACCGCTACGTAATCGGCAAAGATGTCAGCGACCTCAACAGCAGCTGGCAGGGAGACAACATATACAGGTATTTTGAAGACTCAAAGGATGTCTGGGAAAACTGGAGGGCCGCTGTCGGTCCGATAGCCACGGGAGCGCCGGCATACTTGATGCAGCAAGACATACTCGCGCGCTTAGGTTCGTTCCTTACTGTTCGCTCCGACACGTTTAAGATTAGGGCCTACGGAGAAATACGCAACCCCGTTTCCGGAGTTGTCGAGGCGAAAGCATGGTGCGAAATGGTCGTTCAGCGCACGCCCGAATACATGGATAATTCCGAGTTCGGCAACGCGCCCGAAGACGTCTATGGCCGTGAAAAGGAACTCGGCTACCAGTATGGGTTAGAGGAATACAACACGGTAATGAACGATACGAATGGAGGTTTGACCAAGATAAACCAGGCTCTCGGCCGCCGCTTCAAGATTGTATCGTTTAGATGGTTGAACGAAAACGAAATATAGCAGATGAAAATTACATTTCTAAAAAAGCTCACACTATGTATAGTTTCGTGCGTTTTCTGCGCTGTTGCGCATGCGCAGATAAACGCGACGATTCACATATACAGGTTTTCTCTGCAAAGCTCGTTTTCCCCCCACGGGCAAGTGGCAAAGAAAGACGTTGACCAGTCATTCTGGTACAAAAACGGCTCGGCATGGGCAAGTTTTGGAAGCACGGGAAGTGACGATATACGCATAAGCTACCAGGGCCCGAAAACATTGACGCTCTACCGCAAGGTCGGCAAAGGCAACGACGACAAAGATTACCGCGCGGTATCGAGGGTCGATCTGCCGAATGCAGGGGAGATATTCATGTTGATGATTGAGTCCGGCAATTCCGCCAGCTTCTATCCCATCAACGTCTCTCCGGACAAAATCCCCAAGGGCAAAATCGCCATAATGAACATGACAAAACGGGGCTTGGCGATAATGTTTGGAGAAGACAAAAAGTTTCTGAGATCCTACGCGAATGCCGTATTTACACAGAGGAAAAGAAATGTGCAGTCCGAACCGATTGTAATAGCGGCAAAAGTCCAGGGGAAGTGGGAAATATCGTATAGGAGCAGAATGACATACCAGCGTGACAGGCGTTCTCTCATGTTAATATACGACTCTTCAAACAAAGAAATACCCAGCTTAAACGTAAGCATTGTTCAGTTTTAAATTTTGTACACGCGCCGCAAGGCGCGTTTTTTTTTGCGAAAAATGGATACGCCGCGCATAGAATTGCAGTTATGTATTCTTCCTTATCGCATACCAAAAGGCCGAACGGCAAAATACTGCCGGGAAATCTCTATAAATAAGAACAAAAAAGGAGAATGAATCCCTAAGCGGGGCAAAAAAAACAAAAAAATAAGACAAGTAGCGCCCTCTTTTTACTTCAAAAAAAATATATGCCGGGAGCCCCCTGCCCTAAGCAAAATTAAGAGGAATATTTTTAATAGACATTGGGGGGAGGGGAAAAAACAGCTGCTTTTGTAGCCGCATTAAACAGAATAATCGGCCGTTGCGCAAAATGGGAGTATATCTAAGCTGCAACAAAACAAAATTTATTTCGTGCGGTGTTCGTGTGGTGTTGGAAAGGGAGAGAGAGGAATATGGGAAAAAAGGAAAACGACTTTTAGATCTATTTTGCGCGCCCAATGTTCTCTGCCATGTGCCGACAGTATTTTACGCATCGGCCCAAAGCAAACGGAAATCTAAAGGGAAGAGAAACCTCAGTTAGGCAATACCGAAAAAAACGCCGTCAAATACGAAGCGCCTGCCAACGGGATATTTTCCAAAAACGCGATTAAAAGAAACGCCGCGCGCTCCAAACGCCCTTACCCTCGAAAGCAACGGCGCTATTTGGCGAAAAAGTAAAAAAAAAGCTTTTAAAAAAGATCGATATGGTTTTTTTTCAGAGGTGATTTTACAAAAATAGAAATGGATTTTTTTGAGTTAGGGAATCTACAGAAATATTTTGGAGAAAACCACGTTGTAGACGACGCAAGTTTTTGCGTCAAGCGCGGCGAGGTTTTCTCCCTGCTTGGGCCCAGCGGTTGCGGGAAGACGACGATTTTGCGAATGATTGGCGGCTTCGAAGAACCGGACGGCGGGAAGATATTCCTGGACAACGAGGAGATAACGAACCTCCCCCCCAACAAAAGAAAAATTAATACCGTTTTTCAAAATTACGCGCTTTTTCCGCATATGTCGGTGCGCGACAATATAGCATTCGGGCCGAGAACCTCCGGTATAAAAGAGGCGGAAGTTGAAAAGATGGTCGACGAAATGCTCGAGATAATCCGCCTAAAGGACCTGGGAGACAGGATGCCTGCAAACATAAGCGGCGGTCAAAAGCAGAGAATAGCAATAGCGCGCGCGCTTATAAACAAGCCGAAGCTATTATTGCTCGACGAACCGCTTGCAGCGCTGGACTTGAAACTGCGCCAATACATGCTTCTGGAGCTCGACCGAATCCACGACGAGGTTGGAACTACGTTCATATACGTAACGCACGACCAGGGGGAAGCCATGAGCCTCAGCGACCGCATAGCGGTCATGAACAACGGGAAGATAGAGCAGATTGGCACTCCGGCTGAAATATATGAAAACCCGAAGACGCGCTTTGTGGCCTCGTTTATAGGCGATACGAATTTTTTTGAGGGCACAGTCACCGAGAACATAGACAGGGAATACACAAAGATAGACATGGTCGGGCTTGGAGAATACCCCGCCTACAACGACAAAAAGTTTGAAAAGGGCGACCGCGTAACGGTGAGCATTCGACCGGAAAAGTTCTCAATATTTATGAAAGAGCCCGGCGACAACCTGAATAATTGCGAGGGCGTCGTGGAAGACATAGTCTACCAGGGGGCGCAAACCCGCTATTGGGTGCGGGTCAAAGATTACCGGATAAACGTCGTCATGCAGCATAACCGCTGTTCGCTCGACTTTAAACAGCCCACGTGGGGCGACAAAGTCTGGGTGGCTTGGCATCGGGACGACGTCACACTGTTGGAATCACCGCATTAGCTTTTCGTGAAATGGACAGCCGCTCAGTTATAGGTCGTTTCTTCTCAAAAATAAAACACGGAGTGCCCGAATGGGCATTGAGCGCGCCTTCAGTTGTGTGGCTGTTGCTCTTCTTTCTGATACCGTCGCTGCTCGTATTTGCGATAGCCTTCAGGACCGCCGACCCGTCGGGGGGCATAGACGACGGCTGGACGCTTGAGACTATAAAGAATGTGCTTCGTCCCGAGTATGTATGGGTGCTTTGGCGCACAGTGTGGGTAAGCGTTGCCGTGACGGTAATATGCCTGCTGCTTTCAATCCCCGTAGGCTATTGGATATCGAGGCAGAACCCCAAGTACAGGTATTGGTATCTGCTTATATTTATAATGCCCTTGTGGACAAATTTTCTGATAAGGATTTTTGCGTGGCGAATACTGCTAAATCCCGAAGGATTTTTAAGGCGCGCGTTGATTGCAATGGGTATCATACCCTCGGACGTTTTTTTGCTAAACAATATAGGAGCGGTGATAATAGTGACGGTTTATACATGCCTGCCGTTTGCAATTTTGCCCATATACGCCGCGGCCGAAAAGTTTAACTATTCGCTCTTGGAGGCCGCGCAAGACTTGGGCGCGTCGCGCTTTAAGGCCTTTTATTCGATTTTTCTGCCGGGGATACGAAGGGGAATAATAACGGCTATTTTAGTCGTGCTGATTCCGTCGATGGGCTCGTACGCAATTCCCGACCTTGTCGGCGGGGTAAACGGCGAAATGCTTGGCAACAAGATAGCAATAAGAGCCTCGGCATACAGAAATCTGCCGGAAGCGGCGGCGCTGGCTGCAATGCTTTCGATAATAATAACAATTCCAATAATAGTACTGTGGCTTAGGCAAAGGCGGGTGGCAAAAACGACCGGCTCGGCGCTGAAGAGCCATGTGGAAGGAGGGCTTGTAAAATGACAAAGGTAAACTCGCGTTTTACATCCCTTTTTGTGACGATATTCGTCATAATATTCATGTATCTGCCCATTGTCATGCTGGTGACGATGTCTTTTAATGCGTCGCGCTACGGCGGGAAATGGACGGGATTTTCGCTGAAGTGGTACGAGACGCTGTTTAGAGACCATTCCGTGATAAACGCCACGATGAACACCCTGTTTGTGGCGCTGATGGCTACGATATTTTCCACCATAATAGGAACGCTTGCCGCGTGGGTTCTAAACGCCTACAAAAACAGCAATGTCCAAAGGCTCCACTACGGTCTCATATACGCACCGCTCGTAGTTCCCGACGTTCTGATGGGGATAAGCCTGCTGCTTATGTTTGTGAGCCTCAAGGTGGATCTGGGGCTGACGACTGTCATTCTGGCGCACATTACCTTCTGCGTCAGCTACGTGGCCTTTACCGTGCTCGCGCGCCTTCAGGACTTTGACTTTGCGCTGATACAGGCCGCTCAGGACCTGGGCGCGGGCTCGTTTAGAATTTTCATAAAGATAATATTGCCGTTGCTCTTGCCCGGGATAATAGCAGGCGCTATGATGGCCTTTACCCTATCGATGGACGACTTTGTCGTGACATTCTTTGTAGGCGGGCCCGGAAGTACTACCCTGCCCGTCAAGGTCTACAGCATGATGAAACACGGGCCTCCGGCTATAATCAATGCGCTGTCCGTCGTATTCATGGCAGTGACATTTACCGTTGCGATAATAGGCAATGTTCTTCTGCGCAAAAAGAGTTCGCCCTCAAGAGCCGTGGCGCAGCACTGATTTCAAAACTAAATTTCATTCCGAAACAAAGATGAAAAACACACTACAAAAAACACTGGCCGGCGCGATTGCGGCGCTTGCGATGCTAATTACGGGGTGCGGACCTTCGCAGCCCGTCCTCAACGTATACTCGTGGTCGGACTACATTGACGAAGGGCTCGTCTCCGACTTCGAAAAGCAAAACAACTGCAAGGTCATCATAGACACGTTTGATTCGAACGAGTTTATGTATTCCAAACTAAAGGCCGGGGCGAAGGGCTACGATGTAATAGTGCCCACAAGCTACATGGCAAAGCTGATGTTTGAACAGAAGCTAATCGAACCTCTCGATCTGTCAAAGATTCCCAACGCGCAGAAAATCGACAAGCTCTACCTAAAGAACCTCGCCTTTGACAAGACGATGAAATACAGCGTTCCCTACATGCTCGGGTACACGTGCATAGCCTACAACAAGGGTAAGCTTGGCAAGATAGACAATTCGTGGAACGTATTTTCAAGAGAGGATCTCAAAGGCAGAATGACTCTGCTTGACGACATGCGCGAAACAATCGGCGCGGGGCTCTTCTTTACCGGGAACAAAATAAACTGCGTCGATCCCGCCGCGTTGCAAAAGGCCAAGGAACAGATACTCAAATGGAAGAAGAACCTGGCTAAATTCGACAACGAAGTTTACAAGATTGGAATAACCTCCGGCGAGTTCCTCGTAGTACAGGGATACAGCGGCGACATCCTTCAGGCGATATCCGAGGCGAAAGACCTTGATATGATGATACCGCGCGAAGGCGTTTCAATCAGCTGCGACGACCTCGTAATACCCGTAACGGCACAGCACAAGGATTTGGCATACAAATTCATCAACTTTGTTTGCGACCCCAAGAATGCGGCGCGCAACATGGCCTTTACATGCTACTTCTCGCCCATTCCCGAGGCGAAGAAATACGCAAAGGGCTTCGACGTTGACATGTTATTCCCGAAATCGCTGTACACTACCGGGCAGTTGATCCAGGACATGGGCGAAAAGAACAAGCTCTTCATAGACACCTGGGACGAAATCAAGCTCGACCAAAAATAGACTAACGGCGACCAAAGACGGCGGCGTTTTGCCCGCCGTTTTTTTTTGCGCTTAAAACGAATTATGCCGACTAATATCGCTAATAAAAAAGCAGTGCGAATAGAAACAGACATAGCCAAATAGATTCGAAGATTTATTCTACTTAACAAGCAGGCTATGATATCGGAAAGCGCGTAGCCATCTGCGGGTTAAAGATTGCGCTAGGGCCTTGCACAGCGCCTTATTACCACCCATGTCCACCGCGTCGGGAAGAAGCGCCTTAGAAATAAATTTTATAGTGCTATAGAAAAAATGGCGCGCACCACAAAGTAAGGGGAAATGGCGTATATTATGATACAACGAAAGAGTGCCAAAGGCCTACAAATGCCCTGCACCCTCCTATTTAAAGCACTTTCATATGCGCTAAAAAAGTCGCTATGGCAAGAGAACTAAATGCGCTCCGTACCTTGATAACAAATCTCGCCATTTTTTTTTGAGGCAGCGTATGTAGTGCGGAAGCGGAGAAAAAGACAATCGGGGAAACAAAAACGGAACGGAAAAACGATATAGAAAATTTCATGAGACGACAAAAATAGGCAACATAAAATGAGGTTTGACTAATGCGCATAAAATTCCATTATCGCGAGTATTAATTTTCCCTCCCCTGTAGTTCAACGGATAGAACGGGCGTTTCCTAATCTCCTTCTGTTTATATTCATTTTCGGGCTTTCTTGGTTTTGTATATTGTTGATGTTTGCGATGTTGCAAATGTCGGATTTTAAAAACTTTTGCGCATATTTACGTATGTGGTAAGCATAATTACAAGGTAAAAACCCTGTATTTTTGCGCATTTTTACGATAAAATCCTTACCAAATTCTGACCAATCATTTTGACGGATTTTCATCTTCCATTGTCTCCATATTTGTACTTCCAATAGGTTATCGCGCTCGCAATCGAACTGTACGCCTTGCCCTGCGGACGCTTCGAATTCGTGTCGTCTATAATTTGCAAAACGATGTCGTCCAAGCTAAACTTCCTCAGAGATACGGCAAGTTCGGGGATTTTTTCAAATTCGTCAATAAGCGCCAATATCCAGTTCTTCTTGCGCGTGCATAGCTTGGAAAATTCAAACTTCGCACAGCGCACCCTGCCAAACATCTGCCCCCAAATTCTGTTGGGAATGCGCTGATGATTGTTGTACTTGTCGTCCGCAAAATAGCCGTCTAAACGAACTTTCATTAAGCGATGTTCAACATCATCTTCAGCAACAACCGCCCATTTCCCAATGGCCTTCTTCGGAAGCCCGAATATCTCCGCCATCTCCGCAGTAATCTCAACCTTCTCAAACCCCTCAGTTGAAATCTTCGTTTTGCTTATCATCATACCTTGTCCCGTTATGGTATCCATACTACCATATCACGACAAAATACGCAACGTTTTTATTTATTATTTTTTAGGTATAAAGATAGTTGGTGATTTACAAAAACGTTGATTGTATTTCATCCTCAAATATGTTTACCTTTAAAAGTGTTTCATCCGTTGATAAAACAAGCTTGGGATCTATATCTGAAGGAGGTGGCGTTGTTGTAGTTATTATATATTGGAAAGGTGGTATTTCAAAAGTTTTTGATAATTCCACCATAAATGATATAAAACTTCTATAAATCCTGTCGTCCAAATCGGCCTCTTTAGGGCTATCGTGAATGAGGAAAAGTGGATGTTTCGAATTTTCATTTATTATGGAGTACACGATTGAAGATATATCAGCCAAAAGAACAGAAAGGACTTCTATTGCCTGTCCAAAGAGAAAATTATTTCGTTTTATTGCAAAATTTATATTTCTTTCCTTGAACGAAACCGTTCCATTGCAAGATGAACCTATTAATATGTTTCTTGTTGAGAAATTAAATATACTTGCTAATGTTTCCTTGTTCTCTTCATGTATTAAAATAAGATTTTTTAAGCGATTTTTATGGCGCTCTAGGCTTATATTAAGATTTTTTATTTCTTCTTGTAATTGAATAAATTCTATATTTTCAGAAGGATTAGCTATTTCTTTTGAATATTTCTTTAATTCATATATTATTTCGATAATGCGGGTCCATAACAAACTTATTTGAACTTTTTTCTCCGTAATTTCATGATCTTCTGCTTCCAGAGATTTCTTCTCTTCTTTAATGCGTTCAATATGTGAATCTAGATCTTTTATTGTATTTAATATATTCTTATCGGTTTCGTTTAAATCTGAGCGGTATTTGTTAAAAGATTTATTATTTAGAGTTCTTGAGTCTATTTCATCTTTTTTATCAATAACGTAAGTGCAATTTTCGATAATGCATCCACCTAGAGTACATTCGCATGTTTTCTTTGCTTCATATTCTTCCAGAAACTTATCATCGGAGCTTTTTGATTGTTCTCTCTTGGTCTTGTTGACTGAAAGGGAAAGCGTATATTTATCTTTTTTGTTTTTTAATTGACGATATTCTTCCGCTAATACATCTAAACTTTCTTTTATTCTATATTTTCTTTCTCCAATATTATTCAATTTCTTTTTATATTCCTCATTTAATAGCCCTCCTTCTTTAATATCGTTCTCAATTGAGTCCTCAATGTTAGGTAATTCTTCTGGAGAATTTAATATTTTTTTTGCGGAAAAGTTAACATCGGGAACAATTTTGGTTATAAGCTTTTTTAATTCATTCGTCAAAAGAGATGCTTGTATTTTGGGAATTGTTTCTAGGTTTTTTAATCTAACACGTTTAAATTCTATACTTCTCTGTATATTTAAATTTTCTCGTTCTAATCTTGTTTCTTCTTCGTTTATAAACCCTAGCAAATAACGAATTACATACAAAGGACCTTCTTTTGCTGAAGAAAAAATTGGTGTTTTAGAGAAGCTTTCAGGATCCCGCCAACTGTATAAACTTTTATAACGGGATTCTTGGTCTCTGGAACACCAAGCTAATACTTGCAACCAATTTGTGCTTTCCAAACATCTTGGATTCTCAAACGAATATGGAATATTTAATCCTAACTTTGAAATATATGATTCTTGAGAGACATTGAATTTTGAAGGCCCCTTATTTGACTCTGATATTAGGGATTCCAATGAAATACTCTGAACAATTCTAGATTGAAAGTTGCCCGTGCCTATATGTCTAAGCACCGCATATGAAATATTATGAACAGTAATTTCGGCTCCAATCCAGCCATTGGGAAACTTTTTAGAAATCAAACGAGAAGATACTTCATTAGAATACGTTGGTTCTCCTAAAATATGCCTAATGAACCGGCATAATGTGGTTTTTCCTACGCTATGTCCAATTATGTCAACATTGTTGTTTTTCGAGTCATAATGGAGTGTAGAAATTATATTAACGCCCAATGAAAATTTTATTTCACGAACTATTTCGACTGGCGAAATACTTTTATAAATCACCAATTTACTTATAAAAACAACCGGTTGTTTTTTTATGGCAAGTGCTTTGATATCTCCAAATTTATTTATACTCTGCATAAGTTGAGCTCGGATATTAGAATTCTTTCATCAACTGTTAATTCTTTTGTCTCGTCATGGATGGATTTCATTAAAGCTTTTGTTTTGTCCATAAGCACATAGACATTTTCTGGAAGCTTTCTGAATCCTTTCATAATATCAAAGGCAGAATCATTTATTGAAATCATATCGCCATTTACGGAAATATACCCACTATTGTCCAAATAGTCATATATGTCTCTGATCGAATATTTACTCGTATCGTTATATTTTGGCAATTGATCTAGGATTATGGTGTTAAACGCCTTTTCAAATAATTCTTTATTTGAAGATAGAAGAAGCAGAGTAGCTCCATTTGTAAACATATCATCTAGAGTGAAAGGTGTTTTTCTGCCAAGATTATAGGTTAAAATGTCATACGTTAGCTGCTTATTATCTTCCGAGATTTCCTTAAAATCTTTTGTGACAACCTTTCTCATTAGTTTTTCTATATAACAAGAATCTTCTTGGAATATAATATTTTTGCTCTCGAAATAAGACTGTTCTTTATTGCCTTTCCAGTTAATTTTATCAAAAGGTGTTACTGAAATTATAAATGAATTTAGCTTGATATTGAGATTCCGCATATTTTTCCCAATTTCCTTTATTCTGCGGTAGAAATTGAGTTTAGGGTGCTTGGGATTCAAATGATATATTCCCTTTGGATCAACAAATGCTATATACTGTTTTTCGTCTTTTACATACCAGAGAATAAAATCAGGATAGAATCCGCCTTCTTCAAAGAAGCCAATTCCTGCTTTTGAACGATTTCGCATAATATAGAATTCCGCATTTTGGAATTTATCTTTATGCGCTTCAAAATATGCACGTAAATCTTTTATGAATTTACTTTCGCCTTCGTTTAATGAGACTGGTTTTACTTCAATGTATTCGTTGTTTTTTATAGACAAAATCGGATTATACAAATGCTTATCAAAATAGAAAGCATAACCGCTTCCAAGATCCAAATCTCTTAGCTGTTTAGAAGCTACAATTGAGCTCAGCTCTTCTAATTTCTTGATAAAATCGGTTTCTGTTTCTTTTACAGAAATTTCATAATTATCATAGAAATTAGGATCTTTCTCAGTAATTTCGACGTACTCGAGTTTATCCTTTTCCCAATCGCTCTTTTGATAATGGAAGAAGCGTTCGCAATATTTTTTGCCTAATGCAAGAACGATGTCGCTTATCAATTTCAGTGATGAAAATTTTGCAATATTCAATTCCTCATTAGCAATAAGCAGAGTGTACCAATCGTCATGTTTAAAGATGTTCTTGATGGCAGCAATACTAAGATTCAAGTTATACATCGCTTTTTCCGCTTTGTACTCTTGCAACTTTAGGTATATGTCTTCCCAATCCACGAAAGCTAATAAAGACTTACTTAATTTATTCTCATTTTTTATTAGTGTGGAATTTCCACCTTGCACTCCTTTGGCTAATAGAGACTGAATTTTAGGATACCAATCTAATATTGTTGGGAAACGAGAAAATACGTCTACATATTCTAAGCTTATTTTCTTAGATTTTTTGAAATCCATTCCTTCTTTTAGGCGGATTATTTTTAACTTCGTTGTAGTGGGAAGTTTTCTGATAATTGGAATTGTAAATTCGCGTCTATCATCACCTGTTGGCAAGCCTTCTTCCTCCAAATATTCTTTAAACTTTTTCATATAATCGGCTCGGATTCCGAATATATTTAAAGTTTCTAATGCGTTGAGAACAGATCTTTGATTTTTCTCAAATGGTCTTTTTACTCCTTCAGGTAATCCAGAAAAACGCTTCATTGTGCCATTATATCCATGCAAACGTACCCCTCTACCAAATAGCTGAATGATTTCAGAACCTTCTGTTCTACCTAAATTCATAAGCCCCATTGTGCTTACTCGGTAGCAGTTCCACCCTTCGGTAAATTTTTTAGCACCTACAAGCAAATTAAGACTAGATTCATTATCCGATATATTATCAAAAAGCGAACCGCTAAAGTTTTTGTCTGAAATTACAAAATCGTCAGCATATTGTTCTTTGCAAAGTTTTATAAGGGTTGCAGAATCTCCCACGTTTACGACACCGAATGGTTCATTGTCGCCTATTCTCAAAGCGATTTCACCAGAAGTCCCTTTCAAATCTTCAATATGCAAGGCACCTTTACTTGGAGCATTGAAAACGCTTTTTAAGATGTCGTCATAAACATTTTCTTTTACTAGCATATCAGGCGGCAAATGGGTAAATACATTTGAGAAAACACTTTTCCCATTATTATCAATTAAGCCAGATTTCCCATTTATCAATGTATTAATATGCTCGCAAAATGTATTCTCATCTTCCAAGAACGCTTTTATGAATTTTAGTATTCTTAGGATATCGCTCGTATCGTTCGTATCTAACTTACTTGACCCCGTAACTGTTCTGCCAACAAAAATCCAAAGTGGCTTTTCAACGTGAAATTTTTTTGCCAAATCTTTGTACTCTTTATAGAGGCGAATTTGTTGATAATACGCCAACAAACAACCTGTTAAATACAATTCTAAATGAGTGGTGTATGATGCATCTGAAATGTTTAAGATACGGTAATCCTTGCCATAGCCGTCATTATAAAAGTACTTATAAGAGTAGTCAAAAATTGTGGATTTTGCGTATTCATTCGTAATAGTATCGTTATTTGCCGCCTTTACAGCTTGTCCGATTGTGGCGGAATACTCGAACGCAAAACCTTTCTTGGAAAGAGAATCTCTATTCTTTTTAAACTCATCGCCACCAGTACCCTTATGGACTTCATCAATAAAAACTAGGTTGTTGTCTTCAAAAGATTCTACGGAAACAGTTTTTTCTTTGCCGTCTTCTTTTAATTTTGTGACTTCTATAACTTCAACTCGCTTACCTTTGAAGATACCTGACGACATATCTTTATCGAAGATATCAGCGTCTATTTTAGATTTTTGAAATTCCGCAATATGTTGGCGAGAAAGCCCTTCGTTTGGTGTAACAAGAATGGTTTGATTTATTGAATTTGCCACCTTGTACTTCTCCGCGTAATAACGGAATTGTAGAAGGTTCATGTGCATCAAGAGAGTTTTACCTGAGCCTGTTGCATTCCAGAGCGCGACCTTTCGCAAGTCGTTTTCTGTATAATCTGGAATATCTACATAACTAATTTTACTTGCTCGGAAATTGTTTAATTCTGTTACGAACGATTCTTTGTCGCTAAAGAATTTATCTAAATAAATTTCAACAAAGAGTAGGCATATGTATTGGAAATATAACCACGAAATAGGCGTTGAGCGAGTGCCTTGCATTTGACTTGTTTGGCGAACAATATTTTCGTCATACTGTATCAACGTATCGGCATCTATTTTTGCGTTATTGAGAAACGAACTCGATGATGTTATGGCGTAGTAAAAATTACTAATACCTGATTCGTTTACGCCTGCTTCTATTCCTGCTAAAGTTGTTTTTACTTCTTCAAAAGTTGAAAAGCCTAAATATTCCAAGAAGAATTGATTTAAGACTAATTGTTGGTCAAAGCGGAATTGCTGACGTTTGGAGCGTCTTTTTCTTGAAGTAGCAGTTGTTCTTGCTCTTGGCATAAAAGCTCTCCTATTTTACATCTTGGACGTCAAACATGCGCTTATTAAATTCTGCTTCAATTAAGCGTACTTTCCATGTTTGATCATCTCTGCGCAAATTCTCAAGATTGTTATCGCCATTGACGTATATGACATCAAACTCCGCATCTAGGGTTGAATATTTACATTTTTTGAACCAAGAATCCAATGCATCGCTATCTGTTTTTGATGTATTGCGCCAAATTACCAATGTTTTTTCTCCTTCCCTAGTTACGCCTTCAACTACCAATATATCTTTAAATGTCTGAATATGGTCTACGTTTAAGCCGATTAAGAAATTGAAAGTTTCTACCAAGTCTACGTTCACTTGCTTAATTTCGCCATCGCGAGTTATGTTTATTTGATAATCAAATGGTGTTTCAAACTTTTTGATGTCCAAGATAGAATCTTTTGTTTCAAGATCCATCATATATTTAATCATGTAATCTTCGCGAATGGATGGATTTTTTTCCAACCAGTCATCTTGACCTTTTGAACGGTCATATTTTAAGTTGTCTAAACAATCTTCATATGATTCAAGACGCACATATTTGAACATATGCGATGAACCTTTGCGGGATTTGGGTTTACCGTTCTCATAGTCTTTTATAGAACCATTAGAATAAATAACCTTTTCAACTCTAGGTTTTGTAACAGAGTCAAAATATGTCCCCATTTCACAAAGGATATATTTCATGTTAGAACCCAATTTGTTTCTTTCTATTACACAATGTGCAGTTGTTCCAGATCCCGCAAAAAAATCAAGTATTATATCTTCTTGTGAAGATATAGCATATATACAATCATCCACTGTGTAATAAGATTTGGGATTATCAAAATTCAATCCCATCCCTGTAATAATTGTAGTTCCATTATCTCCTGCATTATAAATCGGATCAGACCATAATGTTTTGAATGGATCTGAAATTTTTGCTATTTCTATAGAGATTTCACCAGATTGAGCTTTTTTTACCTTTAATCTACTTCTTATTTGATCTATCGTTTGTCTGGCATATCTCCACTTCCGTTCGATTCCATCACTTGAGACAGGATAAATACTTATGATCGGAAATTGATTTATATTTACATGATCCAATTCCAAAATAGAATTATTTTCAATGTATTCATTCGCAGATGATGGATGGAAAGTATCTTCACAAACATCTCCAAATCCTACAATATTTAAATTATTATCAACATATATAGGATAGAAACAATTTGCCGCATCGGATCTTAAAGACTCTCCTCCCCAATTTCGCAGATTCGAATATTCCCATTCCGATTCTTTTCTATTTTTTTCTTTTAATTTTTTTAGATTATTTGAAATGCAAAATACAGCATATTCATTAGAGAAAGAAAAATGATCTCCCTGTACGCCTTTTTTATTATGTTCAATGGCTACAGAAACAATATCATGGTCCGAAAAATTTTCTTTCAATAATCGCTGTAATAAATTTTCTTCCCACTTGTCTATTGCGATAACTATTGATGCGTCGTATGTTTGTAATGGAATAGACTTTATTAGCCTGTTTTCCATTAATGATAACCATGCAGAATGTTTAAAGTTGTTTTTGTACGGGACAGTGGATTTCGGAGCATTATAAGGTGGATCTATATATATAGTACGTATTCGATTTTTATATTTTTCAGACATTAGGTTTAATCCCTGAAAATTCTCAGAATGAATCAACAAACCATTTGTGTTTTTATCGAGATTGTCAATAGAAGCAAGAAGTTTGTATTTGAATTCGGCAGAAAAGAATTGTGTGTCTAAAACAAGGAATGGATTTGCCTTTAAGAATTCAATAGTGAGCGGATTTGAATAAGCCACACTTCCTAATTCTTCGCCCTTAATCTCATCTATAGCAAAAAGTTTTATCCATTCATCGTGCTGCGCATTATTTGCAACAATCTCAGGATACAATTCTTCCGGAACTCTATCTAAGGTTATGCAGTAGTTTGTCTCCAGTACAAATTTCTTTTTTAGCCATAACTTTTTTTGGAAGTTTTCTATACTTGCCAAAAAATCTATTATCTTATGGGCAACCGTGCGTAAAACCTTAATCTTACCGAGATATTGTTCCACCTTTGCAGCAGGTTCATTTTCAATATCGTCAAGATGCATTATCTCGTTCTTAATAAAGAAGTCCAGCTCCCTATTTAAGAAACCGCGCAAATCTTTATGTATAAAATAATCAAAAGTATTCTTTGCCGTAAAATTGTTAATGTACTTTTGTAAAATTGGGAGGCGTGATTTATCTGAAGTTGTAGTCTTTAGTGACTCAGCAATATCTACCAGCAAAGGGTTAGCCCAAAGCTCCGCAAAAATTTCCTCATTTATATTCTTTTGAGTAGGTGCATTTCCTTCAGTTGCCAAATATGTAAAAGCTACAACAAATTCACCATTCCTTTCCGATACAGGATTTTTAGGTTCTTCCTCTGTTCCCTTATATAAACGGAATCTTCTATTTTTATCGTCCTTATTGTTATTTTGCTCTGTTGTAGCGTCAACAACCTCAAAACGAATTCTCTTACCTCTAATTTTAAAAGTATAATTTGAAAACGTCTCGGAAGACTTTATATAATATTGGTCAGCATTTGCCCAATGCAATTTGACTTCCTCGCCTTCATACGGAAGGGCATAAACACCCTCTTTGTAACGTCGCAACGACATAAAATCGCCATCGCTATAGTAACGCTTAAAGAAGTTATATAAATCGGAATAAATTTCGTTCTCTACTTTTTCAGGCGAAAAGGCATCTTTCAGTTTTTCGTTTAATTCTACAACCTTGGGCGTTACGTTGATTTGCTCTTCCGGAAGCCCTGCAGCACGCAAAGATGCGACGGTTTTATCTAACTCTTCCTTTATGGCTACGGAATCTTCGGCAGCATAAGAAGCTAATCCGTTTTTTACCTGCGGCAATAAATCTTCTTCAATAAACTTTGAGACTTCTTCCGATTTTAGATTCATTATGCGGTACAGGCCAAAATCTAAATCGTTTCTATCAAGCTGAAATATTTCCCTTAGTTTGTCTTTTAAATTTTCAAAAGCCGACATAGAATTAAATCCTTATACGAGTTTCCACTGAAATTCCATTAAGTCTACAACATCGACCGTCTTTGACAAGCGTCTTTTAAGGTTTTCTATCAAGCGGGCTCGTTCCAAATCGATTTCATCTTCAACTTCGAAAACCTTGGCGCGCAATCTTCTTTTTTGCTTTGAAAGCGTAGCTATTTCTTCCTGATATACGGCATGCCTAGACAGATCTTCACTTTTGTTCGCTTCTCGTTCAAGAGATTTAATGCGATCTTTCACCAAGGCTAGCTCGCGTTCTACTGAATAAAGTTTGTCCGCCAAAAATTGTTCTATCTTATCTTTTTCTTCCTTGAAAAATTCAAGATTCCGATTCTCCGAACGCTGTTTTGTATCTTTTAAATTTTTATTAACAACCTCGTCTAAAGCAAAGCTCTTATAGTAGTCTACGCTTTGTTCGGAAACAACATCCAACATAAAGAGTTGTTCCATATTTTCGGAAGGAATTTCTTTATTGGTATTCGTTATGCCGGAAATTATAAGATATTCTTCTGTTTCAAAACTTTCAATGCGCAATAATGAAATCTTGCAAATGCCATACGGCGAAGTCTCTTTTACGGAATCAAGATAAGAAAATTTCTGCGAGGCATTAGATAAATCAAACGTTAACTCTTTATATGGAGTTTCTGCCTGTTTGGCTGCCTTTACTATAAATTCGCCAATCGGGTGGGAAAGACGTATCACTTGTACGGCTGGAATATTCTCCTGTTTTAAATCTTGTGTTAAGAAATAATATTTTTGGATTTTCCCTAATTTAGAATTTGTTAATTCAAATGAGTAGTCTTTTTCAGAAAAGATGCCGTCATTATTTAGAATGGATTTCGCCAGCTCCCAAAACGCTTTTTGGAGAGAGTTCAACATCACTTTTGTTTCATCAAAATTTACCCGCAATCGTTGGTGAACATCCGCGTCAAAATCTGCCAAAAGCATTTTCTTTGTCTGGTTCATTTTAGCGTCAATAGCAATTTCCATCTCGGCTTGGAGCTTATTAAAGGCTTCTTCTATTTCCTCAGCCGTTCGGCAGGTTTGATATATCGCCAAAATTTTACGCTCAAAATCAACGCCATCTTCTATCGCGCCTAAGATTTCATCAGAAACACCAAAAACTCCTTCAAACAGATTAAATTTCAAGCTCAACAAGTCAAAAACCCTTTTGTCGGCGGGATTTGCCTGATTGACAAAGTTTACAACAACAACATCGAATTTCTGTCCGTAACGGTGGCAACGCCCAATGCGCTGTTCGATTCTTTGCGGATTCCATGGTAAATCATAGTTAACAACGAGCGAACAGAATTGCATATTTAAGCCTTCAGCTCCAGCCTCTGTCGCTATTAATATTTGGGCGTTATTTTTAAATTCTTCAAGAATCTCATTTCGCATTGACTTGTTTGCGCCATGAAAAAGAACAATCTTTCCGGCATAACCATTTTGCGATAAAAATTCATTTAAATACATTTGGGTCTTGCGACTTTCAGTAAAGATTAACGCTTTCTGATTCGCCCCCATTTTAGAAAGTTCTTCAAAACCGCTTTTTAGCGCGACAAGTAATTGCTCTGACTTTTTATCGGTTTTAATAGATTTTGAAAGCTCTATAAATTTTTTAATTTGCTCAATTTCAGAACAAAGCGTTTTTATATCTATTTCTTCCGAAGTAGGGCGGTTCTCTTCCGAATCATCAATTTCATCGCAGTAAAAATCTTCTAACTCGTCGTCATCAATAAGCTCATTTATATCTATGCCTTTGGCGGTTGCATAATCTGTTTTTATTTTTTCTAATCGTTTGAGAATAGTTTCAAACGCCGAGTTTACAGCATTTGAGGAGGAAGCCAATAATTTATACAATACCAAGGAGATTAAATGGCGTTGTTTTGGAGGAATCGCATAAACACTTTCATCCTGTAAGAAGCGCGCAACCGAATTAAACAAATTCAACTCTTCCTTTGATGGATAAAACGGGAATGTTATAGCTTTCCGTTTCGTATAATTCACATATTCCGCGACCTGTGTTCTTAGCGTTCGTTTACAATATGCAGACAATCTTTCTCTCAAAGATGTATATTGTTTGTCAGTTGACGAATATTGCGCCCGAAACGATTTTTCATCTCCAAAAATATTTTCGTCTATAATTGTAGTTAATCCGTACAATTCCATTAACGAATTTTGGAAAGGAGTTGCTGTAAGTAGTATTTTTTTACGCCCATCGAGCGCCAATTTTATAGCTCGACCAATTTTGTTAGATTCGCGATATGCATTGCGCAATTTATGAGCTTCATCTATTACAACAAGATTCCAAGGGGTGTGCGCTAAGTCATTTGAAATCCTTGCCGCAAAATTATATGACATTATCATGATGCTATCATCTAACGAAAGCAAACTCGGCAAATAATTCTTTCTTTCTAAAATTACAGCAGGAAGATTAAATTTATCTTCTAACTCTGCCCGCCATTGTTCTCTGATTGCCGCTGGGCAGATTATCAAAAGATGACGCTTCCTTTCTGCCCACATTTGGCATAGCAAGATTGAAGCCTCTATAGTTTTCCCTAACCCCACCTCATCGGCGAGAAGAACGCCATTTGATAATGGATTTTTTAATACAAATGATGCCGCTTCTACTTGATGCGGGTTTAAATCCACTTGCGCATCCATAAGTCCTTGCGATATTACAGATAACTGACTTTTTTTATCTAAAATAGTCAATTTGTGCGCGATGTATTTTGATTGAAAGGCGTTAAGCATATATTAGTTTCTTTCAATATTAAATAATGCGGAATAATTACATTAATAATATCCATAATGGTATATTACTACGATTAAAAGGCAAGAAATAAAAACAGGCGACGCATCTTTTTGTCTTTATATTATTGTTTTTACTAAGAACGAAAGATTTCGTCTGCTACCTATATTGGCATTAGATTATAAGTAAAAATTATTTTTTTAATAATTTAAAATGCCTTTATTCAATATCCTGTTTGCAATATTTTCGGCTATATCCGTGCAGAGAAATTTACACATACAATATATGCAAGTATCTGATACGCAATAAAAAATACAAATAAAAATGTTGCAAATTTATTTAAATTATGGTATAACAGCAACATAGACAAACCGCCAATCAGGCAAGTCAACCAATAAGCAACAAAGGGCGAAAATGAATACATACAAAATCACATACACATACATCGTAACGACAATCAAAACTGGCGAGATTGAAATCGAAGCTGAAAATGCCGACGAAGCCCGCCAAGAGGTAAGCGACAATCAAAGGGAATACGACCTCTACGATGCGAGCAGCGAAATCGATGAGAGCAGAACCTTTGAAATAGACGACCTGCAGGAGGTATCCCATGGATAAGATAACCGAGAAAGAAAAGATAGTCCTGCAAGCCTATATCGAGGACGAATTCTGCGATAGCGGGGTGGAGTCCACACTTTGGGCTGACGCCTTTTCGGACAATCTCAAAGCCCGAGGGCTTAACGCAAGAACACGATCTGGAGTGCTGTCCTCGCTAAACAAGAAAGGCTACATCATTTCAAGGTCTGGAAATAGGAATGCCGTCCTAATGCTCACCGAAAAAGGCAAGGAATACATCAAAACGACCTTCAACATAGCGTAATCATGGAAGAAAGAGTATTCATAGAATCAAAGTTCCGCCTAGGTGAAATCGTATCAACAACACATTTATTCGAGCATTGTGAAAAGAACAACTTTGCATTGCTTCCATATCTTGTCCGCCACGCCCAAGGTGATTGGGGAGATGTTTGCCAAGAGGACAAGAAAGCAAACGACCAAGCCCTTAAAACAGGCGAAAGATTGCTGTCCGCATACACGCTTCCAGACAGCGAAAAAATCTGGATAATCACCGAGTGGGACAGAAGCGTTACTACTATACTTTTTCCAGAAGATTACTAAAAGTTCCAAAGTGCCATGTAGAGATTTTCTAAAGTGCCAAAATGGCACTTTGGGCGTTAAAAGTCTTGAAAAGGGAACGAAAATTCTTACTATGTTTGCTTGTTAAAATCGTATGAAGAAACCGCCGTTTACAGTGTCCGCAAAAGCAATATCTATGATTGCCGAAATTTCCGCGCTCTTAGAACGGCATTCGATTTTAATGGAAAAGGACTCCCTAAGACTGCGAAAATCCAACAAGATAAAAACAATTCATTCCTCGCTTGCGATAGAGGGAAACAATCTTTCCGAAAAGCAAGTTAGCGATATTTTAAACGGGAAAAAAGTTGTCGCGCCTCTTAGGGAAATTTTGGAAGTAAAAAACGCGATTAAAGCTTACGATAGTTTTCAAAAATATGATCCTTTTTCCATATCAGACTTGTTGAAAGCGCATTCCGAAATGATGAAATCTCTCGTCTCGGAAGCGGGCAAATTTAGGTCGGGCGGCGTCGGGGTCTTTGACGACGATAAAGCCGTCCACATAGCTCCGCCAGCCGAAATGGTTTCGGAATTGATAGAAAATTTATTTGATTGGCTGAAAAATTCGGAAGACCACCCGCTTATAAAAAGCTGCGTGTTCCATTATGAATTTGAGTTTATACACCCGTTTGCGGACGGGAACGGCAGAATGGGAAGGCTTTGGCAGTCTTTAATTTTATCCAAGTTCAATCCATTATTTCAATATTTGCCGGTGGAAACAATGGTTTATAATAATCAGCAAAATTATTATGAGGCAATTAACGATAGCTCCGCAAAAAACGATTCGGGAATATTCGTGGATTTTATGCTTGGCGAGATTTTAAAGACTCTAAAACTGCACCAAACAAGCCAAAGTGGCAGAGTAAACGGCAGACTAAATGGCAGAGTAAATGACGTGCTTGAGTTTATCCGAAACAACCAAGGCGCAAACACAAACGATATTGCAAAGGCCTTGAATATTCCCGTCAGAACGCTTAGCCGATACTTGAAATCGTTAAGCGAGTTTATCGAATTTAGGGGTGCGCCCAAAAATGGCGGATACTTTTTGAAGTGATATTTTATCAATATATATTCCTAATTTTGCCTAAGATTTCGTATTGGTTTTGTTTGCGAATTGCAGGGTGGAAATCTTTCGTTTCCCAAGTTGCTTGTTGTTAAGCTAATAGGAGATTGCGCCGCATAAAGACGGAACATTTCCCATAGTTTTTCCACTGTAAAAAACGCCTGCGAATGCGCTATTTTACTGAGATTGTGGGCTGCCTAAACGAAAAAAAATGGGACATTTCAAAAAATCCATTCGCAAGGAGAAACGGGTCTGCCGAACGTCCCCGCCGTTTCTCGGCGTTTAATAGATTCCTTGCATACCCCCCTCTGTATATGACGCCGAATTTAATCCGCCAATAAACGCTGTCTTTTGCCCGTTAAAGGTGTTCTATTGCCGAATATGAGTCTTGACATTCATAAGTCGCCCCGAGTTCGTATAGAGCCATTAAACGGCTTTGCTTTGGTGCATGGAGAATCTCGTCAGCTCGATGAGCCTACCGCACCTTTCGCACCTGTGGAGAATCGGTGAAACGGGAGTATATACCTAGGGTATATATACTCTCCCTGTTTCCCCGTTTCCCCACTAACGGTGCGATAGGGAAAATAATATTCCCCGTTTCTCCGCATCATAGCGAACCTGTCTGTGAAGCGGTGAGTTGTGGAGAGAAGAAAGAAGCCTCCCAACCGCGCCCTTCGCGCCTTGTGAAGTTGTGAACTTGGGGGATATACCTACGGTATATATCTCCCCCTAATTTCACAGCTCCACAGACGGGCGCGATGGGTGAAAAAGAAAATACCCCCAACTTCACAGTCCTAATTTCACTGGTGAAGTTAAATAGAAATTGGGTTAAATTCACAACTTCACCACGCCATAGCTAACATCTCCCGAAGGCCTTGCAATCAGTGGATTCATGGGGTATAAAACTTGTCCGCTAACTGAGCTTGGTTTAATCCAACGAACGCTTTACCATAGGGCTAGAAGCATATCGCCAACCTTGTGAATTTAACGTCTTGGACTATTTCATAGAACCCGATAACTTGTCCAAATGGTTGGACAACCTGCTAGGGATAGAACAGGTGGAATAAAAGAGAATTTTTTAGAAATAGATTTTGCCTAAGTGAAGTTTCGCCCTCCGCCTGTTCCCTTCGGGGCGTTCGGGCTGCAACTCCACTGCCGGCAAAATAGGGGAAATAGGTAAAATAGACAAATAGGTAAATAGATATTTTTTCCATTGTGGAAATTTAATCTTCCATTTGGGGCATATCGTTAAGCCAAAATGGTAAGGGCTTAGACTGGATTTCTGACAGATTTTAGGTCAATTACTAGGGACTTACGGCATTATGCCCACAAAAAAAGCAGCAAGTGCAAAAATGGCAATATGCTGCTTAACAAAAACATACCCGCGCCCCCACGAGGAATCGAACCTCGATTTGGCGTTTAGGAAACGCTCGTTCTATCCGTTGAACTACAGGGGCGGGATAAAGTAGTCATAAGACCAGATGGCCGCTTGAAAGTCAACTATATTTCAAGTATTAACACTCATTGCGGCTTTTTTATCTATTTGCCCATTTACGCTTTTGCTTTGATGCATAATATCTTGCCTATTTATCTATTTGCCTATTTTCCCTATTTGCTAAAACAGATCGTCGTCATCGTCGGTTTCGATGCCAAGCACCTGTTTTGCGTCGTTCAGTCTATCTTTCAAAACGACGTATCTTCCTTTGCCTTTTTTGACGATTTCGTAAAGGTCGGGGAACGTATGGACGATAAATTCCACTCGCTCGCTGCGCAAACTTGAATACTGATCGAAAAAGCTAATCTTTTTGTAGAAGCCGTCGTTTTGGCGAATCATGGCGTCCATTTTGGCTCTGTCGTTTTCTATATCTGGAAGCATTCCGCTTGAGAACAAAACAACCGAAACGCAGATTGAATACGACACAACCCTGCATGCGCGTTTTGCGATGTCGGCGGTGATGCGGTCCGCGCCTTCAGCCTGCGCGAAAATGACCGCAAGCCTGATTGCGTTTTCCCTTGCCTTGCCAAGCAAAGAAGCCTGCGTGCGTAGTTTGCCGTTCATAAGTTCCGTGTTGAATGCGTCGAAGTCCCAAAAATACTCGAAGGCGTCTTGGTCGGTGTCAAACCATACTGGCAGGCCTTTCTTGCGGATTTGGTAAGTCTCCGCAAGAAGCGTTTCCCATTTGAGAATTGCGGCTTCGTCAAGCGGGATAATTTCTTTCGAGTCGGGAATGGTCTTTGGCGCGCCTTTGCAGTAGAGGAATCTTCCAAGAAACCCGCTGCCTATAAAACTGCCTTTGTTCTTTGAGACGATGGTGTCGATGACGTCGTTTTGCACCATCCAAAGCAGGGAAATGCAGGGGTTGGGAACGCTTGAAATTCCGTTTACAATTCGGTTGTGCTTTATTGGCTCGCCGCACCAGCCGCTGTTTAGCGTTTCGGTGTCGTCGCCTTGCTTGCGATAGTTGCCCGCCACAATATAGATGCTGTCGCGGGCTTCCTCGCATACCGAAAAAATTTCTCCGCCGCTTGCTTCCATCGCCTTTATCATGGCTTCCGACGTCGAATTTTTCACGATGAAGTCTGGGTTTCTCGGGAGCTTGGGCGTGTCCGCAATTTCGTCGTCAAAGCCCAATTTGTCCTCGCCGTTAAGCTTGTCCTGCATGAGCTTTGCCTTCGCTTTCTTGAATTTCTCAAGCTCCTTTTTGTATTCGAAGATTTCGTCCAGAACCCTTCTTTCCAAATTGGAGAAAAGGGCGCGAATGCTCGCGCTTTTGCCGGTGGAGCTTTCGCCGACACCGAGGACAAAGATATTCCCTGTTTGCGTGTATCCGCCGCTTACTGCGTTTTTCGCCTTGAACACTCTGCCCATAGCCCCGCTTAAAATTCCGCAGGCGCAGAAGCAAAGAAGCTCCATTGGCAGATTTCTGCCAACGGAATACGTCCTTGCGACGTCGCGGATAGCTTTCGGAAATGCGTCAATGGGGCATTCGCTTTCGTAAAACTCTTTGTAGGCTTCCGAAAGCGTCTCCATGGTCGCAAAAAATTGCGGGGTTTTTTGTGCCACAAACCTAGACATTTTCCACCTCTCCCCAAGCTGTGTTGCCGTTTTGGCATTGCGCGATGAGCGTCTGCGAAATTTCGGAATCCTCAAACGGCTTGTAATGCCTGAACGAGAAAACCGACTCCTCTTTCGTCCCCACGAGCGCCGACATTATGTTTGCGTAAACCCCGATTGCCTTTCCGCCCATGCACCATTTTGCGGGGTGAATCCTTTTACTCCAAAACATCGGCTTGTCGAAGTGGTGGATCAAGACCATTGCGAAGTTGTGCTTCGATTTTAGCCCATTTATTTTGCAAAAGAGGTCGGCAACCGCCGCATGGTCTGAAAAGTTGCAATGCACAAACGACGACAGCGAATCCACAATTACCACATCGTATTTGCCCGCGCTTAAAGAGGCGTCCAGTTTCGATATGAATTCGTCCACCGAATAGTAGCGGCCTGTTTTGCAGGAGATGCGCAGGTTTTCGTTTAGCCTGTCAGCGTTCGGCTTTTCATCGAGCGCAAACTGCGAGACAATCCCTCGAAAATAAATCTTCTCGTCGATAATCGGGTTTTCATTGTGGAGCAAAAGCGTTTTGGCGGGCTTAAAAATTTCAAGGCCCAGCGTTTTTTCTCCAAAAGCGAGCCCGAGGGAAAGCTGCATGGCAAGAACGCTTTTGCCGATTCCTGTCGCGCCCGAAATCACCCACGTTTGACCCTTGCGCAGAAAGTTTTTATCGATAACAACGTCGTCAAATGAAAACATCGACTCGTTTTCTTCGGCTAAAATTTGGCTTATCGTGCGAATTCTCATTAGATTTCTCCTTTCTTCGCGCTTTTGGCGGGGCGGACTATAAAGCAGTGGTCGAGCAGGACGTCGCAATCGCTTTTCTTGTAGCGAATGCACTTGCCCGAAAGACGGTAGCTCGGCAGTTTGCCCTGTCTGCGGAGCTGCTCAATAAAGGTTGTGCCAATATTGAGATACTCCGCCACCTCTGCGCGTGTAAAAAGCCTGTCGCTTGCGTCAGGCTGCGTTAATGTTTGAGTTATTGCGGATTTTTTCTTTTCCATGCAGAATGTCCGCGTGTCAAATTTTTCAAAAATAAATAGCCGCAAAATTGCGCAAAAAATCAAATTGGAAGGCTGTAAAAAATAGTTGGGAAAGTGGTTTCCCAAGAAGACGGAAAAACGACACAAAATAAAAGTGTGTCGATTTTGGATTATATGGCGCAAAAAAATTTGGCAAAAATTGCTTGGTCGGGGGAAATGTTTCACTGGTAATACAAATGGGAATTCCAAGATATAAACTTCCATTTTCCGCAAAATTTGCCGCGCGCTCCGTTTTTCAGAGCCTTTATTTGTCTTATTAAAAAACAGCCAAATAAAATTTCTTAAATGGGCTATTATCAAATGGTAATGGGATTAAAAATAAATGGATTATTCGGCTTGACTTGAAACGCTTTTTATACATTTTTCGTTTCATGATAAAACGTACGGTAGAGGAGCAAATACTTAGATCAATCAGTTTTTTGGAAAGCGGCAGGGTGTTTTCGTCAACAGATTTTGCGGACATCGCAAACCAAAACACAATCAGGACGGCGTTAAGGCGTCTTACTCTGGCAAAGAAAATCGACGCTTTGGGGCATTCTCTATATTATAAGCGAATCTGCACAAAAGAATTTCCCTATGGATATAGGCCAAAACATCAATCCATTGCCAATGCCATAGCGCGAAGATTCTCTTGGAAGATTTTTCCGACGCTAGCAGATACCTTTGCGTATTTTGGCTTAGACAAAAGCGGCGATTTTGTATTTCCAAGCACTGGTCCAAACAAAAAATTTGAGTTTGATCTGTTTGAATATCCAAGACCGGTAGAATTTAGGCATATCCCGCTTAAATTGTCCCGAATTGCCGACAAGAAAGCCTTTATGTACGTTCAAGCCCTTGTAGCCTTGGGCGAAGATTCCGAAGAAATGAAGCGCATATTTGCAAAGACTTCCACAGAGGATTTAAGAACAGTCATCAGAAAAATAACCTATGCGCCGCTAAGAATCCAGAATGTGTTTTTAAAAGAGCTTAAATCGAGGGATAACGGCAAGTCGGAATCAGGAGATGCGAATGCTGAAAACATCAACAACGCCTTTAATAAAGTGCAAGAAAACCGAACCCTTGCCAGAATATTTCGCAAGTTGTCATAGCTTGTACGCTACTTGTATGTTGCTTGTATGTTATGGCGCGATTATCCACGTTTCACAAATCGACATATTCTCAATTTACACATAGATTAAAAGCGTGCGGATTTTGGAATGCCCGTCATTATTCTTCAGGAAGAATCTCGAAGTATTTTATGGCGTCGCGCTCGCGGGCAAGGCCGTTGTAGTTCTGTTTGAGAACGTCAACTGCGTGCCCCATTTGCTCGGCGGTAAGATATGCGTTCTTTGTCAGAGCGAGGTAGTAGGTCGCGGCTGAATGGCGCAGGCCGTTTTTTATCCAGTTGCCTTTGCCGAGGCTCTCGTGAAGCTTATTTATAAGGGTGGTCTTGCCCTTGTTTAGAATCTTCTTTTTAGTTCCGAGTTTCCAGACGTACGGCTCGAGCCACTTGGCGAGATTTTCAGGAATTTTTACAATTCGCCTGGAAGCGGTCTTTGTGATTTCGCTATCGAGAATAATTTCCCTGTCCTCTAGCTTGATTTTATCCCAAGTAAGCCTTTGCATTTCGGCGTTTCTTATGCCGGTGAAGGCGGAAATTGCAACGTATGCGCGAATCTCGCTCTTAGGCGGAGTGGAATCTAAAATTTTGCGCACTTCTTCGGGCGTGAAGATTTTTGGCGTCTTGCCCCTGATTCTCCAAGCCTCGACTTTCTCCACGGGATTGTTGTCGAGCCAGTCCTGCATTTTGCAAAACTTAAAAAATGAGTAGAGCGTTCGGCGATACTCGTTTCTTGAATAGGCGCCCAAGTCTTGGCTTGTTTCCTTAAAACCCTCATCGGGCGGCCGTCCACATGAAGTTTGTCGCTATCGGCATATTCGCGCTTCTTGAGATTTATAAGCCAGTGGAAAATTTCTTTGCCGCCAATTAGCGAGACAATCCTGTCGCGCTCAAAGCTTTCCATAAACCTAAATAAAATTCTTTCTACGCCCGTTAAATACTCTCCGGAAAGCTCTTTCTTTTGCAGGGATAGGCAATATCTGTCTATTGCAAAATCGAGCCTTACGGAGCGTTCTTTCAGCTTGGAAAGCGCCTTGTATTCTTCTATTGCCCTATTCAAACTTATGCCGTGCGTCTCCAAGTCTTTGGTGAGTTTAACGTAGGTTAATACCGCGTTTGTCAAACTTGTGCGAAGGGGAGCTAAGAGCATTTTAGCCTCGACAAGCTCGCGCCTGTCTGTCGGCGAAATGCGGTTTGCCTCAACGCCCAATTTCTCATCGTAAACATTTTTTTCTCGGAAAAATTCGAGCGCTTCGGCCTCGGTGGAAAATCTGCGCGCCCAGCGTTTTTGCTTGTCTGTGTCGAAATAGTAAACGACCCAGCGCTCGCGGTTTTTCTCGGCAACTTTTTTTGGAAAGGAAGGAGATCTGTTCTTCATACAAAATCCTTTCCTGTCAAAATTGCGCTTTGGTAAGGGATTGACTTACCACTGCGAAAAATTTTCGCAAGTTGTTTGCAATATAACAATGTTCTATTTGTTCCTAAACGCCAAATCGAGGTTCGATTCCTCGTGGGGGCGTGGTTAAGTTTTGCACCGTGCGATATATATTAAGTAGCAACCGAGTCTGTTCGCAATATGGATATTCCGAAATATTTTGAATTTTGCCGCCCCATTTTAGATTTTCTAGCGAAAGACAAACAAGCTCGCTCCATGCCTCAAATATTTGATGCTATGGCGAAGCACTTTCATATTACGAAAGAACAACGCAGGGAGATCTTGCCAAGCGGCCGTCAGAGCCTTTTTGAAAACAGAGTCTCTTGGGCAAAACAATATTTATTTTGGTGCGGATTGATATCGCGGGAATCAAGAAGCGTCTATAAGATTACGGAAGCGGGGCTTGCGGAATCCAAAAATACCGAGCTTCTGAACCGCGCGTACATGTTGGAAAAATATCCCGCTTTGAGAAGCAAATGCGCACAAAACCAAGGTGAATTTCGAGAACAGCTATACTGCGACGCAACGGCGGAAGAGGCTATAAATAGCGCGTACGAACAGATAAATGCAAGCCTTGCATCGGAGTTGAGGGAAAATATAGCAAATATGTCGCCTTACAGATTTGAACATTTGGTTCTCGATTTACTTGAAGCAATGGGTTACGGCGGAATTGACGGTGGCAGCAGGGTCACGCAGAAATCAAACGATGGTGGAATTGACGGCGTTATAAATCAAGACAAGTTGGGTTTCGACGTCATATATATTCAAGCTAAGCGTTGGCAAAATAATGTCGGCGGCGTAGAAATTCGGAACTTTGTAGGAACATTAACCGAAAAAAACGCAAATAAGGGAGTTTTTATTACGACTTCCAAATTTTGTCCGAAAGCAATAGAATGCGCAAAATCGGTTCCGCACAAGGTAATCTTGATAGATGGAGATTTGCTAGCGAAGCTAATGATAGAATACGATGTCGGTATTTCCACCTACAAAACGCTAAAATTAAAGCGCGTCGATTCCGATTATTTCGATTCTTAAACGCAAAAAATCCGAGGCCTTCCCGATAGTTTGCCGCAATATGTAAACGGCCGCCTGCGCTAAAATGCGTCGCGATTGAGAAGCGCCGGAGCCTTGGCGCCCGGAGCGGGCGTCGCCAAGTTATATTTTTTTCAAACTTTGCATACAAACGCCCCGAAACAAGGCGCCGCAAGACGGCCTCTAGGCGAGAGAATTTGCTCGTCGGATTTCGATTTTCCACTGCCTATTTATTTCGCATAAAGGCACACACATAAAAGCCGCCGAAAAAACTCCGAAGCGGCTTTTACGCAATCAAAGAGTTGCGAATTTCTTAACAATATGCATTGCCCTATAACACATTACTTTATAGTAATGTTTGCCCAGTAAAACTCCCGATTAGAAGTTGAAAAATGACTCTCAAAAAAATTGCGGGGCCTTACGGCCCCGTTTGACAGACAAATCGAATACCTTACTTTGAAATTGCCCTTTCCACCTCGGCTATCATCTTTCCCATAGATTCTATGCCGCCGCCCGAAAGGTACCAGCACTCGGGATCGAGCCTCACTATCCTGCCGCTCTTGGCGGCATTTGTGCCCGCCACAATAGGATTGTCGAATATTTTTGTGTTGTCCGCGCCCGAACCTATCGCGGCTGATCTATCAACCACCAGTATTAAATCGGGATTTACCTCTGCTATGTATTCAAAATTCACAAGCTGCCCGTGGCGCCCAACTTTTATATTAGCGTCGGCCTGCGGCAAGCCCAAGGCGTCGTAAACAAAACCGAAGCGCGACCCCGACCCGAAAGCCGACAGCTTCCCGTCGTTTGCAATCAAAACAAGCGTGCGCAGCGGATTTTTAGAAACTTTTTCGCGCACTTTCCGCGCGGCCGCCTCAAGCTCGGAAATCGCTTTTTTAGCGGCCTCCTCGCGCCCGAATAGCTTTCCGAAAAATTCTATGTTCTTTTTTGTCTCGGCAAATTGGTCTTGGACGATAGCGGTCTTTACAAAGTAAACGGGCGCAATCTCCGAAAGTTTATTTTCGTAGTCTTGCTGGCGCGCCGAAATTACGATTAAATCGGGCTTGAAGGAGTTTATGGTCTCCAAATTAAACTCCTTTACGCCGCCGACATTTTCGTATTCGCCAGCCTTATACTTGGATAGGTAGTTGGGCATATAGCTCTTTGGTACGGCAAGTTTTGCCTCAACGCCAAGCGCATCAAAAGTATCGAGCGTGCCGTAGTCAAGCACGACGACGCGCGCGGGACTTTGTTTAAATCCGCCATCTATGCCTATGGTTGCGGAACTTTTGCCGCCCTTAAAAAACATCGCAACCAGCGCAATGCCAAGTGCTAGCGCTATTGTAATTTTTACTATTTTTATCTTTTCCAATTTCATGATATCCCCTTTCTTATTATTGATAATACACGCAAATTTTCTTTCCCTTGTACTCCTCAATCTCGATTCGCATTCCGTAAATGTCGCTCAAAATTTCCGACTTCATGACGGCCTCGCTCGAGCCTTCGTACTTAACCCTGCCGTCTTTCAGAGCCACGATGTAGTCGGCGTAAAACGACACAAAATTTATGTCGTGTATTACTATTAGAATCGTCTTTGACTCCTCGCGCGCAAGCTTCCGAAGAAGCTTCATTATTTTTACCGAGCGCGACATATCCAAATTGTTGAGAGGCTCGTCCAAGAGTATGTACTTTGTATCCTGCGCTATCGACATAGCTATGTGCGCCATCTGCCGCTGCCCTCCGGAAAGCTCGTCGATAAAGCGGCCGCGCAAATCCTCTATGCCCGTCATTTTAAGCGCGCGCTCAACCATCTCAAAGTCGCGCTCCGCCAAGCTTCCGCCAGAGTGAGGAAACCTTCCGAAGGCCACAAGATCCTCGACGCTTATGCGCGCGCTGTTATGCGAATTTTGCCCGAGTATCGCCAAATTTTGCGCAAGCTTGCGGCTGTCCCATTCGGAAACTTTTTTGCCGTCCACAAAGGCGCAGCCCTCGCTTGCCGGTATGAGGCGGCTTATTATGTTTAGCATCGTGCTCTTGCCCGCTCCGTTGCAGCCGATGAAGGCTGTAATCTTGTTTTCGGGCAAACTCGCGGAAACTTCCCTCAGCACGAATTTATCCCCGTATTTTTTCGAGAGACTTTCAGTGGAAATCATACGCGTTTAACTTTTAGAACCAAATAGATGAAATAAATCCCGCCGACAAAGTTTATAATTACGCTAAGCGGAACCGAAAATTGCAATACGCGCTCTGTCGCAAGCATTCCGAAAACAAGCGCGATTATCCCGACTAAAATCGAGCCTGAAAGAAGCACGGAATGCCTGTATGTCGGAAATATAAATCTTGTAATACTTGCGATTATTATGCCTAGAAAAGTTACGGGCCCCACCAATACGGTCGACGCGCAGGTAAACAGCGAGACGGCGGCTAGGCTCTTTAACACAACTTTGTCGTACTCGACGCCCAAACTTATCGCCATGTTTCGCCCGAGGGTGAGCGCGTCAAACTTGTCGAAGTCCGAGGAAAGCCAGAGAAAGGCAAGAAGCACAATCAGTCCGCTTACGCCCATCATGGGCAAATTTATCTTGTTGAAGCTTGCGAACATTCTGCCCTCCAATATGGAAAATTCGCTCGGGTCAATTATCACTTGCATAAAGCTCGACAGCCCCCCGAATGCTATGCCGAACACAAGCCCCGTTAGAACCACAAAAAATACGTCGCCCGAATTTGCCTTGAATATGTAAAGGTAAATGCCAAGCGAAAGCGCAAGCATCAGAATAAGAGTAAGAAAAAAGTCTAGCCCGCCGCTTATCATCTCGGAACCGCCAGAGCTAAAAAAATAGATTATGATAGTTTGCGTGAAAAGGTAGAGGTTGTCCAAGCCCATTATTCCGGGAGTGAGAATGCGGTTTGAAGTTATGGTCTGAAATATTATGGACGAGACCCCGACTGAGCCCGCCACAATGCTTATAGCAACGAGTATGTCGGCACGCCTTGAAATATTGTAGCCCCAGTTCTCTCTCGCGCCCAGGCCGCCGAAGAGATACAAGGCGGCAAGCCCTAGCGCAATGAACCCAAGAAGCGCAAAAGTTTTTGCAAAGGACTTCCTACGCATAGCGCCTCCCGCTTCTTATTAGAACTAAAAATACCGCAGCCCCCGCCACGCTCAGTATCACTCCTATGGGAATCTCGTAGGGAAATATTATTAACCTTCCGGCGATGTCGCAAATTAACACAAGAAGCGCCCCCAGCCATGCGCAGTCCCACAAGATATTTTTTACGCCGTCTCCCTTAAAAATTGCCAGCACGTTCGGAACTATAAGCCCCACGAAAGGTATGTTGCCCACGCCCACAACGCTCGCGGAACTTACAAGCGCAACTATCAAAAGCCCCGCGTTTACAATCGCGGCGTGGTTTAGCCCCAGCGACAAGGCCGTGCCCTTGCCCATTCCCGCTATTGTAAAGTAATCCGCGTAAAAGTACGCCAAAAACATGAGGGGAACGCTCAGGTATAAAAGCTCGTACTTGCCCGCAATCACAAGCGAGAAATTCCCCTGAAGCCATGAGGCCATATTCTGAATTATGTCGAACTTGTAGGCAAAGAACGTCGCGCCCGCATCCACTACCGAGCCGAGCATTATTCCGATGAGCGGAACCAAAACCGCGCTTTGGCCGCGCACTTTGTTTACTATCGCCAAGAATAAAAAAGTTCCCAATAGCGACACCGCGCATGCCGCGCCCACCCGCAATATCGGGCTTGCGCCCGGCAGGCAAACCACGGCTATCACAACTCCCAATTTGCACCACTGCATCGTGCCCGCCGTCGTCGGCGACACAAATTTATTTTGCATAATTCTTTGCATTATAAGCCCCGCCACCGCCAGGCTTGAGCCCGCCACAAGTATGCTGCAAAGGCGGGGCAGCCTGCCGACAAAAAAGATTCCACTTTGCTCGCCGCTTAAACTAAACAAATCAAGCGGCGATATGTCGGCAACCCCGACAAAGAGCGAGCAAAACGAACACGCTGCCAGTATCAAAATTTGCAAAAACGGCGCAAGCATTGCAAACACCTAAACCTCAAGCCCCGCGTCGAGCTCCATTTCAAAGAGCAGGTCGCCTCGGCAAACGTCGGCTTGAATTGAAACGCAGGGCAAGTCTTCAAGCCCGCGAAGTTTTTGAATTTTTCTAAATTCGCCAGCGCATGAAAAATCCTTGATATATGCGACCGCCCGCAGGGTGTCGCCCCAATCCATGCCGCGCGATTTTAAAATCGCCTCGACGACGTCGAGCGACAAATTTATCTGCCTGTTTAAGTCCCCGACAAAAGCGGTCCTTCCTCCGTACTCTATGCCCGCAGTCCCCGAGACAATTAAGTGCCTGAAATTAGGGTGCGCCAATTCCACGGCTCTGCTGAAGGAACTTTTGTAATCGCGCGCCGAACACTGCAAGGGCGATTCAACCTCGCAAATTTTCACCAGCTCCGACTTCGGCTTTACGGCAAAGGCGCGCGCCGCCAAGGCCGCCCCGCGCGCGTTGCGGGAACCTATGCCGGTGCTTGCGGGAACCAATCCCGAAAACACCTTGCGCGACTCAAAGAAGGAATCTCTAGCCCTGTTAAAAGTTTCGTACCAATCCAAAATATTGTCGTTGTAAAACCAAGTGCGCACAACGTTTGAAAAGTCCATTCCGACCCCGCCCAAAGCCGCCTCTATACTCTCAAAAACGCTCGAAGTTTGAGCCTCTTTGCACGCCCGAATATCCTCGGGAAAAATTCCTCCAAGTAACGCGTAGCGCGCAAAATCGTCCTCAAAGCAAAGCCCCACTCTTCGCCCTTCAAAGACAATCTCTTTTGAAATATCCTCCGAAACCAAACAACATTGAAGGCCGCGATAGCCGCCTCCAACTTCGGTCCCCAAAAATAAAAATTCGCCCGAGGACTTCTTTTGAAAGAGCGGCAACTCGCAAGCCGCATACAGCTCGGGCCCTACAAGGCGCATTTTGGAAATTGAATTAAGGGCGTCAAAATGCGCCTTTGCATCTTCCAAACCCTCCGCCGATGCCGAAAAGAAATAGATTTGCCTTCCTCCCGAAAGAGGCAATTTTTTTGCGTTAAAAATTTCCATAGTTTCAAATGTTTTGTTCATACCTTTAAAGCGACTTCAAAAAATCTATGAGCTCTCCGCGCTCCCTTTGCGTGAGATTTCTGAAAAGCTCGCGCGCAAACTCGGCCTCGCCGAAGTGCCATAGTATGGCCTCCTCAAAGTTGCGGGCGCGAAGGTCGTGGAACATATCGCTGTGCCCCGCGGTCTTGCGCATAAGCCCGCGCCCCCACAGCGGCGGCGTGCGGTAGGTGCGGAATCTCCCCCTGTTTTCCTCGCCCATGTCGTGCATTAGCAAATCCGTATAGGGGCGGATAATCTGCCCGGAATAGGGCTTAAAAGGCGCGTATTCGCCCGTCGTCCACTCCGGCTTGTGGCAACTTGCGCAGCCGATTTTATAGAAGGTTTCGCGCCCCGCAAGAACCTCGGGCCTATCCAAATTTCTGGCGGCGGGAACAGCCAAGCCGCGGTGCCAGACCATGAATTTTTCAAAATCCTCCATCGAAAATTCCGGCGCCTGCGCCCTCTTAAACTCGCTTACGTCTATGCCCAAGCTCTCGTGTTTTTCAAGCCACTGCCTTGTTCCGTAAAGCTCGCTTCTATCGGCGCGCGCGACGTTTGTGGTGTTGTAAATTCCGTTTGAGCCGGGGCCGTCGTCGAGAGTGGCGCGCGAGCAGTGCCAAGTGAATTTGCCAAGCCGCTTGCGCTTGCTCTTGTGGTCGTAAATCCAATTTCCGTGAATGCCCTTGACGGGCCCCGCAAGCGCGTGCTGGCGGCGGTACTCGGCCAAAATAGCCTCGTCGGGTATGGCGTCGAGAAGCCCCGTGCCGTAAATCCCTATGGTTGACTCTATCGAAACTTTGTAGTCTTTGGGAAGCGGCAAAAGCGGCTCTATTATCTCTGCGCTCGGATAGACAAGTTCGCCCTCGCCGGCCCTGCCGCTATTGTATAAACTTCCGTCGGGATAGCGATTGCCGTATTTATCGACAAACTTATGCCAAGTTATTTTTACGCCCTTTGCGTAGGGCAAATATGGTTTTACGGACTTTGTCTGGAGCATCTCCGTGTAGCCCTCCACGACGCTTCCGTCGGGCCTATGGACGGTGGCAATGTAGCCGTTTCCGTACTCCAAATCGAAGTTGTCGGTTCGCCGGGCGCGCCCGTAGCCCGGGTGGCAGGCTATGCACGAAGTTTTCATGTAGGTAGGACCGAGTCCCCCAAAAGGCACGCCCTTGTCGCTTACAAAGTTGCCCTCAAAAATCGCCTCGCCCTGCTTGAAATCGGATTCCAAACCCGCCTCCACAACGGCGGGCGCGGGCTGCTCAAAGGCCTTGCTGTTTGAGGTAAAAGTAGTGCCCGCCTCTCCGCCCAAATAATATGCGGGCCCCTTGCTTGCGTCGGAATTTCTGGTTTTGGGCAGGCGCATATCGACGGTCGCGTTTACATGGCAGGCTACGCATGAGAAGCTCACGAACTCGGGCCTTATATCGCCAAACTTCGCAAGCTCGCCGCTGCTTCCGGGCTTTAGGGCGGCAAGCGGAATTTTCGGGTGGCCTATTTTCAAATCCCGAGCTTTCTTTGGCACAAACCCATCCGAGGCAAGCCCGCCGTCTCCGCCCCCGCAGCAGGAAAGGCATAGGAAAAGCATGCAAAAAAATAGAGCTAAAATCGACTTTCTAAATAAAGTAAACATCGAAACAAACTCCGCTCAAATAGGGAGTGCTCCCCGCCGAGAGAAATTCGCTCTCCCTCTGGCGGGGAACCTCCCTACAATAAGCAAATCGAAGAAGTTTTTTATTCGCAGACAAGTTCCTTTGCCTTGCCCAAAGCCTCCGAAAGTTTTTCGCAGGCGGCTATGGCAACTTTAAAGCCCTCTTCGTTTTCCTTGAGATTTTTAAACATCGGCGCCTTTAGAGACTCCACGCTTTTTATCGCGCCGTCTATCGACGCTCTCACCCGCCCGTCTGCCTCCTTGGATTTTTCGGCAACCAAGGCCGAGAGGCTCGCCCCCTCGGAATTTGCGCCTTCGTAGGAATTGCGAATGCTTATTAGGTTGTCGACGGCATCTATCAAGCTCGTCCCGCTGTGGCGAGATTCGCACTCGAGGGGATTTTGAGTCTTTGCGGGCGTGCCCAACTTCGACTCCGCCAATTCGTCGGCTATGTCTATGCAGCCGTCGAAAATCTCGCTTAGCGCCTCCTTCTGCGATCCGTAGCGGCTGCCGACTTTGCCCGCGTTTTTCATCTCGCTTGCATAGGAGCCGCCGGTCTCAATTTCCGCCTCTTCAAGAATTTTCGACTTGCCCTCCGAAAGCTTGTCGGCGCCCTTCCACCAAGACTCAAGCGCCACGCAATCCTCCGTCAGAACTTGCGCAAGTGCCGCAAGATACTCAAGCTCGCCCTTTGACATTTCGGCGGCCTTGCGAACCTTGCCCTCCCTAAAAAGGAGATACTCCGCCGCGTGAAAGCCCCTGAAGGCGGCGCCCAAGCCTCCCCTGACATAGCCCGCGTCTATCGCGACCCTGCCCTCGTTTATAGCCTTTATGAGGCCGTCCAACTGCGACTGGTCCAGCGGCCAAGAGTCGAGATTCGGATCCAAGCTCGCAAAGACAGCAGGCCCGAACAAAAAGGCTTCGCTGCGCTCCCAAGAAGTGCGAACCTTGCTCCAAGCCGCGGCGGCCTTCGCGAGATTTTCGTCGCTTGCGCTCTCTTTGAGCTTGGCAACAGCCTTGTTAAACTCTATGGCGGAATCGGACATCTGCGAATAGGTCGGAAGCACCGTGGCTTCGACGTAGCTATCCAACACGTCCTTTATTTCCACGGCTTCCACCGCCGGCGCCGAAAAAGCGCCGATTGCGGCAGCCGCAAATGTTAATTTGCAGATTTCTTTGTATGCGGATTTCCTTTTCATATTTTTACCAAAACAAATTTTAAAATAATTTTTAGGGAAAACTTAGAAATTTATCTCAAGCCTCGCGCCCGCAATATAGGCAGTCTCGGAGTCTTCGCCTTGGTTTACGAATATCTGAAAGTCGGGCTGAAAAGCGATGGCGGGAGTGATTTGAACGCGGTATGTAATTTCAAGCGCGCCCTCGTAGTGCGAGTACTCCGCGCGAGCCGCACGCTCGTTTTCTATCACGGAAAAGCCGACCGCAAATACGTCGCTTCCCCTGCACGGTATGGGCGCGAACCAGTTGAAGCCGAAATCCGCGTAGAAGTTGTTGTCGGAGGCTCTGCCGCTCGGAACCCAACCTATGCGCGTGTAAACTCCGAATTTGGCGTTGCCCTCGTTGTCGTTTATCAGGGCCTGCTGCAAGCCCACGTAGAAGGAGTAGAAGCTGCCCGCGTCTATTGCGTCGAAGTTAATTTTACTCGGGTCGCTGTGATAATTTCCTCCGAACATCACGCGCCCCGCAAGGCCGCCTATTTTGTAGTTGTAGCCGAACTGGTACCACAGGGCGACGGTATCGAAAGTATTGCTGTAATCGAAGCCGTTGTTAGATGAAATATCCTGCCCTATGTTGCCGTTATAAACGCCGAAGGTGGCGTCGAAGTTCCCTTGCGAATAGTAGATTACCACCCCCAATGTCGCAACGTTATACTGCGAGAATAATTGACCGGGCGCGACGTTTGGCATGGCTCCGAATGACGAATTTAAAAATACGTCTGAGTAATCCATGCCCATGAAGTCCTCGTCCGCCGCAAGCTGACCTATTCTAAAGCCTATGTTTCCGAATTTGGTCTCAAATTCGTTTGCGTAGTAAATTTCAAAAACCCTAACCATATCGCCCGCAACTATGTTGCTAAAACAGCCCTGCGAGGAATTGAAACCGCCAAGCTCGCCGCCGTTTGTCTGGGTGTAGTAGAAGGCGCTAAGCCCTATTCTGCCCCAGCCCTCTTTGCCCGCCAATACAGACAAGTCCTGCTCGAAACCAAGAGTAAAGAGCGAGTCCGCAATTGTGCTGATATTCCTGCCGTCCGAAACATTGCTCCAGACTTCCCCCGTCCAATTCAAAGATGGCGTAAAACCCGTCTTTTTTGTAATATCCTCGCTTGCGGAAGCGATAAATAGGCTATCCCTATCCATCCACGTCTCGGGTTTTTCAGCCCCGGGCTGCGTTGAAGCCTCCTGCGCAAAAGAGCAAGCGGCAAATATTGTCACTCCGCCAAGGGCGGCTGCGATAACTTTTTCCATATTCATTTTTCTTTGCATTGTTTTAATTATTAGATTCGTCTAACTTTTTACTAAAAATTTATTCAAAAATTACTGCGGGAATTCCGGGCGGAAACAAAGTTAGATTAGTCTAACTTTGTTGCGCAAAAAAACTTTTCTCTTTTTTCTTTTTGAGCAATTCGAGCGCACACCGCCCAAATTGCAAAGCCGCGCGCAAGTCCCGTCTCCGAGCTCCGCGCCCTTTAGTTTTGAAATGAAATTTGCGAGTTTGTCGGCAATAGGAGCACCTATCGCATGCTCCATCTTGCAGGCGGCCTCGCGCGCAACAGCAGCCGAAACTCCCAGGTGTTCCGTGAGAAAGCCAAGCAAGAGTTCGTGTTTTCTCAAGACGCTTTGCGCCACCACGAGCCCCTTTGGGGTTAGAGCAACCGAATGCGGATTTTCGGCTTGCACATAGCCCATTTTAACCAAGGTGGAAAGAGCGACGGAAACCGTAGCCTTTGAGACATCCTTTAGCCTTGCAATGTCTATCGGACGAACCCGGGAAGCCTTTGAAGATAGAATTAGAATTGCTTCCAAATAATCCTCTCTGGCTTCGGCCAAACTCTTGTTTCCATTTTTCATTTTAGAAGCAAGAAAATCGCATTTTTTGGGTTTGTCAAGAAAAAATGTTATATGCTTCTAACATTCAAACCGCCTTTTAAAAATTTTCCACCTATTTTAAATAAAGTAGTTATACAATCAGGTTGAAAGTTTAAATAGAAACGTTGGGAAAATTTTTTCAAAAAAAGTTAGTCCAAACTAAGTTTTATGGGCCGATAAAGCACTCCGAATTTTCCGCCCGAATATTGTAGAGTGGCGGGGTTCTCTAGATAATAAAGCGCGACTCTGCGGGAGATAAAAAGCACAAGGAGAAAGACGCCTTTGCAAGACAAGGGAAGCCTAACGCAAGCGCGGTAAAAGCAAACGCAAAATTTAAACTCTCAATAAGCCTTTGCGCACTCTCTAAAAAACCCGCAGTTGAAAATAATTTCTCTCCATAGCCGCGCAAAAAATAACTAAAAAAGCAAACTACAAAATTCCGCGCTTCACCGGCAAAAAAGCAACGTTACAAAGGGAAATAAGGGCTAATAAAGCAAGCGATACGTCCGCCCCAAAAATCTTCCGAAAAAAACGCGCCCGAAAAACTCGAGCGCGCCAAGCTGCAAATGAAAAGCCTAAATGCAAGCCTCTAGAATAGAACCTGCAAGGACGCCCTAACGGTATTTGACTGCGTGCGGTTCTCAGCTTGAACGTTGACCTTGCCCGTGTATTCGCCCCACTCATAGCCGACCGAAACCTTGACGGCGGGAATGACATACCAATTTGCGCCTATGTAAATAGCCTGCGCGTTGTCATACACTGCCGATGCGTTAGAGGGATCGTATGAGAATGACCCCATGGTTACGGGGTTAAAACCCATGCCGTTTGTGGCTATCATTGAAACTCTCAAAACGGGCTCTATCTGGCCGAACTTCGAGGTTTCAAACTTGTAGGCCAATGTTGCGTTAAAGCCCTGGGGCGTCGCGTTTTCAAGGCCGTTAAAACTGCCTTGCGAGACGTGCTGCAAGAAGTATTCGAGCATAATGCTAAAGCCCTTGTACTTTGCGGTAAAGTAGGGGTTTATGCCCCAGAGCTCGCTATTTATATAATTTGTGCCCTCGGTTCTCACCATGCCGCCGTTTGCGTAGCCGAAGTTGAGCCCCACTTTGTAGGACAACTCGTTATCGTACCAGAAGAACTTATCCCCGTAGGCTACATTCGCATAAAATGAAAGGTTGTTGTTGCCCTGATAGTTTGCAAGCTTCGCGGACGAATTAAAATCTCCAGTGCATAAAAGCTAAAGGAGTTAGACAAGCGGTTTAAGGAATGTAGAGTAGATGTTTTTCG